>NZ_JACHIG010000001.1:0-686519 GCF_014203095.1 Prosthecobacter vanneervenii
CTGAAGCCTGGTTCCCGGGCTCAAGACGAATTTTTTCCCTATGTGCAGTTGTCAGGGAACCCTCCCTGAAAAAGTGTCTCCAGACACTCGGTTCATCCGGCCCAAAGCCGATATGAGCCGCAGTCTGGTGACCATGGCACAGTGGTACCACCCGTTCCCATTCCGAACACGGAAGTGAAACGCTGTTGCGCCGATGATAGTATGGCGACAGGCCATGCGAAAGTAGGACGTTGCCAGATTAAACATCACCCCGCATCCCCTCAAAAAGGATGCGGGGTTTTTTGTATGTTGCGTGTTGCGCCAAATCGCATGACGAAAACACGCTGACAATCACCACTGCGCACACCGCAGCCCGGCGCACAAACGACACGCCGCCACGCAGTGCTGCACACCAACCCATCAACGCCCGTGAAACACAACAGGCCCAACGCGGCTCAAAAGGACACACGGACACGCACGAATTTAAACCAGTTCTCGAAAAGCCTGTCAGAGGCACCCTACGGGAATATCGAGAGAGAAGGCCGTGATGCTGAGCTGTGTTTTATGAATCGCATGAGCGCACTTCGCCATCAATGGAGCTCAATGCCTCAGCTCTCTGCCTTACTTCATTTCAAAGAGGGCGCACCTTTTTGAGCTCTCGATGCCACAGACCCGTGTCTTGAGCCTGTACAGCAGTTTTGCCTACCTGCCCAGCGGCACGCGCTGCTGCTCTCGATGGTAGGGATGCGCTGTGCGCGTCCCTGGAATCCTTCCTCCCAGCGTGGTCTGCTGCCCCATCGCATTCCCCCTTTCCGAAAGCGCCCGCTTCTCAGCGCATGAGACCTGGTCTTGCATGCTCTTTCTGTCTCATGTCTTCAGGAGTGGAAGGCCACCGTAGGCATAGATACAGACCTGTTTTCGGCAGGCAGGAACGCCCAGCTCAACTTCCTGGCTCCGCTTACTTCGCCGCATACCCCTGCCAGAGCCATTCCAGGGCCTGGGGGAGGATTTGGGGGCGGGCGGGGCCGATGCCGTGGCCGGCGTTGAGGCAATAGACGTACTGGTAGTGGTAGCCTTTGGCCTTCAGGACTTTGGCCATGCGATGATTGGCCTCCACCCAGTCGTGCATGTTGTCGCGCATGACGTTGGGGTTGAGCAGGTCGCGATCGCCCACGGCCATCCAGATGCGCAGAGGTTTTACGGGGCTTTCAGGGATGAGTTTGTTGTGGAAGCCCCAGGCACCATCAGGGGTCTCGGGATTGAAGGGCCACTGCTGGTTCACATAAGTGCCGGAGAAGGTGAGCACACGGTGGTAGAGATCGGGATGATACCAGGCCATGGCGAGTGCGGCGGAGCCGCCGGAGCTGTTGCCCATGGTGGCGCGGCCTTCGGGATCTTTGGTGAGTTTGACGCTGTAGTTTTTCTCCACCAGCGGGAGCACTTCGTTTTCGATGAATTCGGCGTAGAGGCCGGACATGGTATCGTATTCGCGACCGCGCTCATGGCCCTGGGCATCGCCGCCGCCGCTGGAGATCATGATGGCGACCATGGCGGGCACGCGCTTCTGGGCGATGAGATTGTCGAGGATGCGGGCTAGATTCATGTCGGGTTTGCCCATGCCGGGGCCGTCATGCGTGACGATAAAGGGGGCCGCAGTGCCGGCGGAGTACTGCGCAGGCACGTAGACGGTGACAGTGCGTTTGTAATCCACGGGGTGGGTTTCGACGATAAGGGTCTTGGGGTTCTTGGGATCGACGATGCCAAACACCTCACGTGCGATGCCGGGGTTGAAGAGCTTGCAGTCCTTGGAGTCGATCTGGAACTGCTGAACCTTGCCCTGAGGCACACCTGGCACCACTTTGGTTTCAGGGGCTGGGAGGTAGTCGGGACCGATGACGTAGTCGCCGTCGGTATTGACGGGCGGGACGGCGCCCGGCTTGCCATCCAGGCGGGTGAATTTGGGGGCGCTGGGGGCATCGAGCGGACGGGTGGGCGGCTGCGGGCGCTCGGGCTTTTTCATCTCGGCCACATCGACGACATCCAACTGGATGAACTGGCCGTTGTAGGGCTGCGGTGCGGGCGGGATGCCGGGCACGACGAGCTTGGAGAAATTGGTGATCATGTGGCCGTTCTGGCCGTCGCCGTGGAAGGCGAGCGTGGCACCGCCGTCGATCTCCAGACTGGCGGTGTAGTCGATGGTGAAGATGCGGTGTCCCACCTTGTCGTCCCGGTTGAAAAAGAAGTGGGAGGAGGGCGAGGAGACGCTGAGCTGGTAGATGTTGTAGGTGGCGTTGTTGGGAGTGCCTCCGATGTAGAAGCGCTCTCCCTCCTGCTGGCCGTCTTTGTACATCATGGGCTCCACCACACCACGCACCCGGACGGTGACCTTGTAACGCTTGGCGGGATCGCCGCCGAATTTCCTGACGTCGGTGAATTTATCATTCGTGGCCGGGTCATTGGTCATGCGGGCGGAGATGCCGTCTGCGCCGGGCTTGGGATTCTCCGGCATGGGATCGCGGCAGGGAAACTCAAAGCGGTAGCCGTCGATGGCTGCGGCCACTTTTTTCAGGCTCTCATCGGCTGGTGCTGACGTGGCGATGAGAAGCGGCAAGGACAGACTGAGGATGTGGCGCAGGGAGAGCATGGTAAAGAGAGAAAAGCAAAACGAGGCGACACGACGAAACAAGCGGATGTGCCTGTTTCACGGGGCAGAGTGGAACGGTGCTCGCCGGAGGAGCTTTTCAGCGGCTTTGCACCGGGGATTACCAGCAGATTCCGTCGTACTGCCACGGCAGGCTTTTCAGATCCTCCCAGCCGCTGACATCGATGACGGCATGGTCTGCGCGCGCGCTGGCCCGCAGGTCATCGATGCTGGCGCACTTTTGGGAGATGACGATGACATCGCTGTTTTCCAGAACCTCGCCGGCGGTGGACTTCATGAGCTGGGCCAGGTGCGGCATGCGCTGCTGGATCTGCTGCTCATTGGAGCCGATGAGGCGGGAGAGATTGATCTGGGGATCAAAGATGCTCAGCGTGTGTCCGCGGCCGTAGAGAGTCTCGGCCGCAGCCACTAGGGGGCTGCCGCGCAGGTCGTCGGTGTCCGCCTTGAAGGCCAGCCCGAGGAAGCCGATGCGGCGCTTCTGCTTTCCTTCAATGAGCTGCACAAAAAGCTGCTGGTGCGCAGCATTGGTGGAGAGGGTGTTTTCCAGCAGCGGCAGGCTGAGGCCCTGCTGGCGCACAAAGGCATGCAGTGCGGAGACGTCCTTGGGCAGGCACGAGCCGCCAAAGGGCGCGCCCGGGCGCATGTAGTAGCTGGAGATGTTCAGCTTCTTGTCCTCGCATACCACCTGCATCACACGTTTGCCATCCTCGCCGAGCTGCTTGCAGAGGCGGCCGATCTCGTTGGCAAAGCCCACCTTGAGGGCATGGAAGTAGTTGCAGGAGTACTTGATCATCTCCGCGCCTTCCCAGCGCAGCAGCTCCGGCTTGCCGCCGAGCAGCCCGGCGATCTCCTCCGGCACGGGCGAGCTACCGTCTTCGTTGCCGATGACGGAGAGGGAGGGCTCGTCAAAGTCGCGCACGGCCGTGCCTTCGCGCAGAAACTCGGGGCAGTAGTAGATCTCCACGCGGCCAGCCTGAATGAGGTCTGCCAGCACCTCTCCCACGATGCTGCGGGTGCTGCCGGGCAGCATGGTGCTACGAAAGATGATGACGTGTTTTTTGGTCAGCGAAGACAGGGCCTCAGCAAGCTGGCGTGTCACGGAGCGCACAAAGCTCAGGTCCAGGCTGCCGGAGGGCTGGGAGGGGGTGCCCACGCAGATGATGCTGGCGTCCGACTGCGCCACGGCCTGCGCCACATCCTGGGTGGCAGTGATTCTGCCACTGGTGCTGCCGTCTTTTAGGAGAGCATCCAGACCTGGCTCCACGATAGGGGAGATCCCTTGGTTAAAGGCTGCGACCTTGGCTGCATGCAGGTCCACACCGATGATGCGGTGCCCCTTTTTTGCCAGACAGGCGGCAGTAACGGCGCCAACGTAACCAAGGCCTAGGACAGAAATGTTCATGCAAATACGGCTGCGGGGAAAAGAAGATAGGATGGGAACCTGTTTATTGAGCGATCAGCGCATAATGTAAACCAGCAGACGGTATTTTTTTTGTGCTGGAATTGCGGCAGCTTGTCTCCTTAGGCGGCAACTCCCTGGCACCGATCAGACGCAGACGGTGGATTTCCAGCTGCGCTGCCTTGGAACTGGCCTGGAGAAAGACCACCAGCTGGTGAACAAGCCGTCTGTCAGCGTTCCGGGGCCAGACGATCTGGATGCTACTGGTTCCCGCCTGCATCCAGCCACCCGCACGAATACGCCTGGCCCCATCTTCATTCACGTCCAGCCGCACACCCACTTCCACCGCCGAATCTGACTGCAGTGTGCCAGAGATCTCAAGGCCTTCGTAGTCGCTCCAGTCGCGGTCCAAGGTGTCCAGATGGATGCTGCCAGGGTGGTTTGCGTCTCGCGTCAGCAGCAGGCAGGGGCCCTTTCCTCGATCTCGCACCTGAGAAGGCTCTATCGTCCACAATAAATGCATGCCTGGGCGGGAGCTTTGAACAAGCGTTGGAAACAAGCGCTGAGCCTCGGCTTGCACGAGCCAAACCTGCACACACCAAAGAGTGGGGGGGGCCAGCGCGCAGAACAGCGCCAGCATATAGGTAGTGAGAGCCACCGGCTTTGAGTTCTGCTGGGCGGCTCCCTGCCAGAGGCAACCCCCGAGGATTCCTGCCATTCCCCATAGGAAATCAGCCAGGCTGCTCGTGCGACCAAACCAAGGCTGCACCCATTCGATCAGAGCCGCTATCACCATAGCCACAGGCGCGGCAAGCAACAGGCTCGGGATCGCTGCCAAATATTTTGTGAACAGGTATGCCACAGTAAACACGCATACTGCCATCAGTGGAGCGTGCAGACGATTGGTCAACTCACCACGCCAGCCCGCTGACCAACCATGCGGCAGAGGCAGAAAAAACAGAAGCAAAGCCAGTGCTAGGATGGCCAGACAGATTAGGGAAGGGAGGAGCGAGCGCTTCAAATCAATCAGGGCATAACGGCTGTTTTGTTGGTATGATAACGCTCCAGGCCGGGCTGGCGAGCCGTAGATACTGGGAGTTTTACCTTTTTTGCCCCCAAATGAGCGGCAGTTTCTTGCTGCAAAAGTTGCAGAGATGGCTGGAAACGTTGTAGCATTGAGTATGACATTGATTCTGAAGACGCTGCTCCACCTCGTCCATCCTCTCTGCGTCATATGGCTGGTGCTCGGCTTGTGGTTGCTTCGGATGCTCTACAACCGGCGTACGTTGGGGCTGTGGTTTCCTGGGGCGGCCTGGCTGATCCTCACCCTTCTTACGTGCACCCCGTTTGCCTCATGGCTCATTGCTGGCCTCGAAAATCAAGTAACGAGTGTCAAGGTGGCAGAATTGCCTCAAGCCGAGGCCATTGTATGCTTGGGTGGTGGTTTCGTCCCCTCGTTGGTGGAACCAGCCGGCTTTCAATTGCAATCTGGTGCCGATAGGCTGACAACTGCTCTGACCTTGGCCGTCGAAGGTAAGGCGCCGCTGTTGATATTAGGGGGCGGCGGCTATCCTCATGAGGGGCATGTTTTTTCTGAAGCAGACACCGTTAGCAGTTATATTCGCTCCCACTTCAGCCTCAAGACTGAACTGCTCAGCATGGGGGTCTGCAAAGATACCCATGACGAAGCTGTGAAAGTGGCCGCCCTGACCAAGCAGCGAGGGCTGAACCGGCTGCTTCTCGTGACCAGTGCCAACCACATGCCACGCACCATGGCGGCTTTTCGCAAAGTTGGAATCAACGTCATACCCGTACCCTGCAATTATATTAGCAGCCTGAACCATCTGGGAGAACAAAGATGGTTGCATTTACCCAGCCCGCGTGGATTGGATGTTTTTGGCGCATGGCTGCACGAGATCGTTGGATCTTGGGTTTACTACTTTCGAGGCTGGGTCTGATTTCGGGCGAATGGTTGGGGCTTCAGTGATTTAATGAAGATTGGCCCTAGGCTCTAGCTACTTGAGCCCTATGTAATTTTTGAATTCATAGTAAATTTTGTAATTTATTGCGCTGATAAAACTCGTCGGCAAGGGGGCACTAAAGGAAGGGGGCAAAGCCTTCTTGAGCTAACATTTTTTGCGAAGACATTGCTAATCCTGATGTTACAGCTTTTTCCCTTGATATAGGAAGGTTGCCTCGCTAGGTGGGTCGGTTTAGTTCTCTTGATTGCTGAAGCATTGGGAAGGTATTAATAGGCGTTCGGCTGTTTTTCTCGCTCATGATCCCCATCATTTCACAAGCTTTATTTAGATCGCGCCCTTCCCGACGCGCTCGCTTTTGTGTGAGATTTTGGCGGAAAGTGGCTGATTTTGTGGCAACTGGCACCCCTATTGCGCTAATTTTGACTAGGTTGAGCTTGATTCTCAGACAAATAATTCTCCGCGTACTCTGCGTGGCGATTTGATATGTCTTATGACAAACATCCCTTTTTTTGACTTCATCACTAAAGCTACGTTTAGCATCCAGGCCTCTAACAGGCGTGGTGATCTTGCGTCGCATGAAAGATGCGGGGTGTCGTGGCTCGCCGGTCCTCCTCTCCGCTCGCAAAAACTGGCTGCGGTATCTTCAGCCCACGGCTGCACAACCACTTTTGTTCACTTCTCACTCGACTCTGTTCCCGGACACTAGTTCCGCCTGACATCCCATGAAAAGCATCCTTACTCTGACCCGCGCCTTTGCTGCCATTTTGACGGCAGTGCTGTTCAGCCGCGGCAACCTGCAAGCTGCTGTCCTTACCTGGGACACTGTCAGCGGGGATAGTGGCGTCATTACTGGCGGCTCGGGTGCCTGGATTGACGCCAGTGGCAACTGGAACAACGGTTCTACGGATGTGCTGTGGAACAACGTTACGCCTGACAGCGCCATCTTCGGCGGGCTTGCAGGTACGATCACTCTGGGCGGTGGCATCACCGTCGGGAACATGACTTTCAACGCTGGCACGGGAAATTACACGATTGATGGTGCTGGTAATGTTCTCACCCTCTCCAGTTCACTCATCACAGTCAACACGGATGCCACCATCGCTGCCATCCTCGGCGGTTCGACCGGCCTCACTTTGGCGGGCACGAATAAGCTGGTGCTTTCCGCCGCCAGCACGTTTACCGGTGATTTGAACATCAATTCTGGCACCCTGGAAATTTCTGGCACAGGAACTGTCCTCCAGAACAACAATGCCTCCACCGTCACTGTGGCATCAGGTGCCACGGCCTTGCTGAGCGGCAGTGCCAACAACGTCCTAGGCTGGGGCGGCAGCGGGATTTCGGGCTCCTATGAACAATGGGTGGTTGCTGGAACCATCAACAACACCGGTGGTGCTGCTCAGACGATTCCCTTTGGTGGTATCGCTTTGAACGGGGGCACTCTTACCAGCAGTACCGGTAATGCCTTTTTCGGCTCTTATCATGTGAACGCCAGCAGTGGTGTTATCACGGCCAATGGCACCGGTAACACGATCAGTGCCGTCGATGTTGGCATTGGCAACACCACGGCCACGATATCCACGCCGCTTGCAGGTGACACACTCACGACATCGAGTGTTTTCAAGGATATCGGCGGCGTCGGTGCTCTGACAAAGACAGGTGCAGGAACCATGATCATGACTGGTGCCAGCACCTACACCGGGGCCACAACAATCAGCGGTGGGGCTTTGCAGGTGGATGGCTCGCTGGCTTCCGGCAGCACCGTGGGTGTGGGAACGGCGGGTGCCCTGACGGGTTCGGGAACGGTCAGCGGCAACGTCACCCTCACTGGCAGCGGCGTCATCAACAAGAACGGTGGCAGCATCGGCGGCACCCTGGGAGTGACTGGAGGCAGCTGGAACGGAACGGGCAGTGTGACCGGTCTGGTGACCTCCAGCAGTGGCACCTTCACCATCGGCAGCGGTGCCAATCTGACTGCCAATGGCAACCTCAACGTGACGGGCGGCACTCTTGCCAGCGGCAGCAGCACAAGCACGATCACCGGCAGTGTGAACTACACCAGCGCCAGCAGCAGCACCTTTGGCGGCGTGATCGCCGGCAGCGGCAAGACGCTGACGATGAACAACGCGTCATCGACGCTGACCCTCAGCGGCAGCAATACCTATACGGGAGCCACCACGATCAGCGCCGGCACTCTTCAGATTGGCGGCGGTGGAACGACAGGCGCGTTGTCCACCAGCAGCGCCATCACCAACAACGCTGCGCTGGCCTTCAACCGCAGCAACACGGTCACCCAAGGTACTGACTTCGCCAGCGCCATTAGCGGCAGCGGCAGTGTGACGCAGGCTGGCAGCGGCTCTCTCATCCTCTCTGGGGCCAATACTTACACCGGTGCGACGACGGTCAGCGCGGGGGTGGTGAACATTCAAAATGCTGCAGCCCTGGGTACCGTAGCCGGTGGTACGAGTGTGAGTTCAGGTGCTGCCCTGCAGATTCAGGGCGGCATCGTCGTGGGAGCCGAGGCATTGACCTTGAACGGTACGGGTGTGAGCAATGACGGCGCACTGCGCACCATCAGCGGCACCAACACTTATGGCGGTCTGGTCACGCTCGGCAGCTCCACACGCATCAACTCCGATGCTGGCAGCACGCTGTATCTGACCAACACCGGCACGATCACCGGATCAGGTTTTGGCCTCACAGCCGGTGGCGCTGGCAACACCACGATCGCCGGCATCATCGGCACTGGCACAGGTACCCTGACTAAAGATGGCGCTGGCGATCTGTATCTGACTGGAGCCAACACCTACACCGGCACGACCACCATCAGCGGTGGCAGGCTGGTTATCGGCAGCGGCAGCACGACGGGTTCTTTGTCCACCAGCAGCGCCATCGTCAACAATGCCACCCTGGCATTCTGGCGCAGCAACACGCTGACGCAGGGAGCGGACTTTGCCAGTGTGATCAGCGGCAGTGGTGCGGTGAGCCAGGCAGGCGTCGGCACGACGATCCTGAACGGAGCCAACACTTACACAGGAGCAACGACCGTGAGCACGGGCGTGCTGAACATCCAGAATGCTACAGCTCTGGGCACTACGGCTGCGGGCACCACTGTGCTGTCGGGGACGGCCTTGCAGATTCAGGGCGGCATCGTCGTGGGAGCCGAGGCATTGACCTTGAACGACACGGGTGTCAGCAATGACGGCGCACTGCGCAACATCAGCGGCACCAACACCTATGGCGGTCTGGTCACGCTCGGCAGCTCCGCACGCATCAACTCCGATGCTGGCAGCACGCTGTATCTGACCAACACCGGCACGATCACCGGATCAGGTTTTGACCTCACAGCGGGTGGCGCTGGCAACACCACGATCGCCGGGATTATCGGCACCGGCACAGGTGCCGTTACCAAAGACGGCGCTGGCGATCTGTATCTGACGGGTGCCAACACCTACACCGGCACGACCACCATCAGCGGCGGCAGGCTGGTTATCGGCAGCGGCAGCACGACGGGTTCTTTGTCCACAAGCAGCGCCATCGTCAACAATGCCACCCTGGCATTCTGGCGCAGCAACACGCTGACGCAGGGAGCGGACTTTGCCAGTGTGATCAGCGGCAGTGGTGCGGTGAGCCAGGCAGGCGTCGGCACGACGATCCTGAACGGAGCCAACACTTACACAGGAGCAACGACCGTGAGCACGGGCGTGCTGAACATCCAGAATGCTACAGCTCTGGGCACTACGGCTGCGGGCACCACTGTGCTGTCGGGGACGGCCTTGCAGATCCAGGGCGGCATTGTTGTGGGGGCCGAGGCATTGACCTTGAACGGTACGGGTGTCAGCAACGACGGCGCACTGCGCAACATCAGCGGCACCAACACTTATGGCGGTCTGGTCACTCTGGGCAGTTCCTCACGCATCAACTCAGACGCAGGCGCGCTGACTCTCAGCAACACGGGAACGATCACCGGCTCTGGACTGGCGCTGACTGTCGGCGGAGCGGGGAACACGACGATCAACAGCATCATCGGCACTGGCACAGGCACGCTGACTAAGGACGGTGCGGGAACCCTGGCACTTACCGCCGCCAGCACCTACACTGGCGTGACGACCATCAGCGCAGGCACACTGAGCGTGGGCACCATTGGCAATGGTGGCGTGGCCGGGAACCTGGGCCAAGCCTCAAACGCTGCTGCCAACCTCGTCTTTGACGGCGGCACCCTGCAATATACTGGCAGCACCGCGACTTCCGACCGTGCCTTCACGATCAATGCTGGCAAGACGGCAACGATTGACACGAGCAATGACCTTACCTTGGTCGGCGCCACAGGAGCCGCAACTACTGGAGCCCTGACAAAGACCGGGTCCGGAGCTTTGATCCTGACTGGCGTGAGTACTTACACAGGAACGACCACGATCAGCGCTGGTACTTTGCAGGTGGGTGCTGGCGGCACGACCGGGGCGCTCGCATCCGGTAGTGCCATCATTAACAATGGTACGCTGGTTTTCAACCGCAGCAATACAGTCACCCAGGGCTCTGACTTTAACAGCGTCATCAGCGGCAGCGGCGGGCTGACGCAGGCAGGCAGCGGTACGCTTCGGCTCACCGGTTCAAATACCTTCACTGGCAATGTGAACGTCACATCAGGGACTCTCGAAATTTCTGGCACTGGCGGCATACTCCAGTCCTCGAATAGCGCAACTGTCACCATCGCTTCCGGTGCGACTGCGTTGTTGAGTGGCACTAGCAACAATGCTCTGGGCTATAACGGGACGGAAAAATGGGTTGTGGCGGGAACGGTGAACTCCACGGGTGGTGCGGCTCATAACGTTCCATTTGGTGGTATTACTCTGAACGGTGGCACTATAACCAGCACCTCGGGCAATTCGACCTATGGATCGTTTATTCAGAGTATCTTCGGTGGCGTCATTACGGCCAACGGCACTGGCAATACTATCAGCGCGGTAGATTTTGGCATTCAGGCTGGTGCTACCTTGACTCTCGCGACGCCATTGGGTGGCGACTCGCTCACTGCTTCTTCGGTATTTAAGAATTACACTGGGGCTGGGGCGCTTTCCAAGACTGGGCTGGGTACAGTAAAGCTTACAGGAGTGAGCACCTACACTGGCGTGACGACCATCAGCGCAGGCACACTGAGCGTGGGCACCATTGGCAATGGTGGCGTGGCCGGGAACCTGGGCCAAGCCTCAAACGCTGCTGCCAACCTCGTCTTTGACGGCGGCACCCTGCAATATACTGGCAGCACCGCGACTTCCGACCGTGCCTTCACGATCAATGCTGGCAAGACGGCAACGATTGACACGAGCAATGACCTTACCTTGGTCGGCGCCACAGGAGCCGCAACTACTGGAGCCCTGACAAAGACCGGGTCCGGAGCTTTGATCCTGACTGGCGTGAGTACTTACACAGGAACGACCACGATCAGCGCTGGTACTTTGCAGGTGGGTGCTGGCGGCACGACCGGGGCGCTCGCATCCGGCAGTTCCATCACTAACAATGGTACGCTGGTTTTCAACCGCAGCAATACAGTCACCCAGGGCTCTGACTTTAACAGCGTCATCAGCGGCACGGGCAAACTGACCCAGGCCGGTAGTGGAACACTGGTGCTCAATGGCAGCAACACTTACTCAGGCTTGACGACAGTGAGCACTGGTGTGCTGAATATTCGAAGCGCCGGTGCGCTGGGAACGACCGCTGCGGGAACCAGCGTCACTTCTGGAGCTGCGCTGCAGATCCAGGGCAACATCACCACCGCCTCTGAGGCTCTGACACTGAACGGAACGGGCGTGAGCAACGATGGTGCCTTGCGCAACATCAGTGGCAACAACAATTACGCTGGGTTGATTACCCTTGGAAGCTCTACGCGGATCAACTCTGATGCAAACAACTTGGAATTGAGCAATGTGGGAACGATTACCGGAGCCGGACTCGACTTGACTGTTGGAGGGGCTGGTAATGTCATTATTAGCAGCAACATCGGTACGGGCAGCGGCGCATTGGTCAAAGACGGCACAGGAACTCTGACGCTACTTAGAGGCAGTTCATATACTGGCGCCACCACGGTGAGCGCGGGCATCCTCAACCTCCAAGCCAATGCGGGCCTCGGTACGACAGCAGGCGGCACTTCAGTGAGCAATGGTGCAACTCTGCAGTTGCAAGGCGGTATCACGGTTGGGGCGGAAGCGCTTACGCTCAATGGTGGCGCAGCCAGCGGCCAGTCTGGCGCCTTGGTCAACGTCAGCGGTAGCAACACCTATGGCGGTGCGATCACTGTGGCTGCGAGCAGCTCGATTTCGGCAGCCAGCGGCTCAACGCTCACTCTGACGGGTGGTGTGGTAAAGAACGGCACGGTGGCTACCTTCACTGGTGGCGGCACGATTAATGTCAGCACGACGGCCATCAGCGGAGCTTCTGCAAACTCCGATGTCATTGTAGATGGAGTGACTGTGAACCTGAACGTGGCCAACACCTACAATGGTCCGACCTTCATCCGAAACAGTGGTACGCTCAACGCCAATGTGGCCAATGCGCTTCCGACAGCTAATGGTCGTACCGCAGTGACCTTTGACGGAACCGGCACATCAGTCCTTGCCTTGGGGGCTTCTCAATCGGTGGCTTCGTTGACTTCCGCTGGCGGGGCAACGGTGACTTTAGGCAGCAATACTCTGACCGTTGGCAGCGCTTCCGGAAGCACGACTTTCGCGGGTTCCATCGGTGGCACTGGTGGGCTGGTGAAAGACGGCGCCAGCACTCAAATCCTTGGTTCCAACAACAGTTATACGGGTGCTACAACGATTAGCGCTGGCAATCTGACTTTGCAGGGAACGTATGCTTCCAGCGGTTTTGCCATCTCATCGGGAGCTACGCTTGAATTCAATTCCGCTTCATCTTTGGATTATGGAACGACCACCTTCTCCGGAGCTGGAAAGCTTCTGAAGACCGGCACAGGTGAACTCAGGTGGGGAGGTAATGCTGCTACCTTCGCGCTGACTTCGGGGGCTCTTATCGACATCCAGGGCGGTTTGATGGTTGGGGGGAACTTTGCCAACGAAGTTTGGACGAACAACAAGTCGGATTTGAACATCGCCAGCGGAGCCTTCTTTGCGGGTGTGGAAGCCAATGTCAGAGTCAATGCGCTGACTGGTGGCGGAACTCTTTCCACCGGTTACAGCGGCAGCGGCTACACGAGTTTGACGGTCGGGGTTGACAATGGAGGCGGCACTTTCTCAGGGAGCATTACTGATGGGGTCGCCAGTTTGGGTGGTTATTCTGATTTCGGGGGCGCTGTCGCCACCGGCAACCTGACCAAGGCTGGCACGGGAACCCAGGTGCTTTCTGGTGCAAACACCTATTCCGGCACCACCACGGTGAGCGCGGGCATTCTCAACATTCAAAACGCCACGGGTCTCGGCACCACGGCGGCTGGTACATCCGTCACCAATGGCGCGACTCTGCAGCTGCAAGGCGGCATCACGGTGGGGGCGGAGGCGCTGACTCTGAATGGCGGCGCGGCCAGCGGCCAGACCGGCGCCTTGGTCAACGTCAGCGGCACCAACACCTACGGCGGCGCGATCACCGTGGCATCCAGCAGCTCCATCTCAGCAGCCAGCGGCTCGGTGCTCAACCTGACGGGTGGTGTGGTAAAGAACGGCACGGTGGCTACCTTCAATGGTGGCGGCACGATTAATGTCAACACGACGGCCATCAGCGGATCGTCTGCTAATTCCGATCTGGTGATCGATGGCACGACGGTGAACCTGAACGTGGCCAACACCTACAACGGCCCGACATTCATCCGCAACAGCGCCACGCTCAACGCGAACGTGACCAATGCCCTGCCTACGGCCAACGGCCGCACCGCCGTGACCTTTGATGGCACTGGCCCCTCGGTGCTTACCCTTGGCGCAGCTCAATCTGTGGCCTCGCTGACGGCTGCAAGTGCCGCGACCATCACCCTGAATGCAAACACTCTCACTGTGGGGGATGCGAGCAGCAACACGACCTTTGCGGGCGCGATTGGCGGCACGGGCGGATTGACCAAGGACGGAGCCAGCACTCTGGTGCTCAGCGGCAGCAACGGCTACAGCGGCACGACGACGGTGAGCGCGGGGACTTTGTCGATCACGGGAGACATCAACAGCTCGGCGACGATAGCAGTCAGTGGTGGCTCGCTCACCACCAGCGGAGCTGACAAGCTGGCAAACGCAGCCGCAGTGACGGTGTCTGGCGGGACGTTGACGGTGGGTGGATCGGACACGATTGGCACGCTCACGATGAGCAGCGGCACGATTGGCGGAACAGCGACACTGACAGCAACGACCTACGACCTGAGCGGTGGCACGGTGAATGGCAATCTGGGCACGGGCACGATCAACAGCTCCGGCACAGTGGCCCTCAATGGCACAGCGGCGGCGGGGACGGTGAATGTCACGGCAGGCACGCTGACCCTGGGCGCCAGCAGCGCGATCAACAGTGCGACAGCGGTGAGCGTCAGCGGTGGCAGCCTAGCGCTGGGAGCGTCCAATCAGATTGGGGACAGCGCTACGGTGACGGTGTCCGGTGGAACTCTGGCCATGGGAACCAACAACGACACCATCAGCGTGCTGAGCCTGAGCAGTGGAACGGTCAGCGGCAGTGGCACGCTGACAGCCACGACTTACACTTTGAGTGGAGGCACGGTCAATGCCAACCTGGGAACAGGTACGATCAACAGCTCCGGGACGGTGGCCCTCAATGGCACAGCGGCGGCAGGGACGGTGAATGTCACGGCAGGCACGCTGACCCTGGGCGCCAGCAGCGCGATCAACAGTGCGACAACGGTGAGCGTCAGCGGTGGTAGCTT
This sequence comes from Prosthecobacter vanneervenii, assembly GCF_014203095.1. Lineage (NCBI taxonomy): Bacteria > Pseudomonadati > Verrucomicrobiota > Verrucomicrobiia > Verrucomicrobiales > Verrucomicrobiaceae > Prosthecobacter > Prosthecobacter vanneervenii. Next base: position 14,883 of record NZ_JACHIG010000001.1, read on the forward strand.
GGCGCTGGGAGCGTCCAACCAGATCGGCAACAGCGCTACGGTGACAGTGTCCGGTGGAACTCTGGCCATGGGAACCAACAACGACACCATCAGCGTGCTGAGCCTGAGCAGTGGAACGGTCAGTGGCAGTGGCACACTGACAGCTACGACCTATGGGTTGAGCGGAGGCACGGTGGATGCCAACTTGGGAACAGGCACGATCAACAGCTCCGGGACGGTGGCTCTCAATGGCACTGCAGCGGCGGGGACGGTGAATGTCACGGCAGGCACGCTTACTTTGGGCGCCAGCAGTGCGATCAACAGTGCGACAGCGGTGAGCGTCAGCGGTGGTAGCTTGGCGCTGGGGGCGTCCAACCAGATCGGCAACAGCGCTACGGTGACGGTGTCCGGTGGTACTCTGGCTATGGGAACCAACAACGACACCATCAGTGTGTTGAGCCTGAGCAGTGGAACGGTCAGTGGCAGTGGCACGCTGACAGCCACGACCTATGGGTTGAGCGGAGGCACGGTGGATGCCAACTTGGGAACAGGCACGATCAACAGCTCCGGGACGGTGGCTCTCAATGGCACCGCAGCGGCGGGGACGGTGAATGTCACGGCAGGCACGCTGACCCTGGGCGCCAGCAGTGCGATCAACAGTGCGACAGCGGTGAGCGTCAGCGGTGGTGGCAGCCTGGTGCTGGGAGCGTCCAACCAGATTGGCAACAGCGCTACGGTGACGGTGTCCGGTGGAACTCTGGCCATGGGAACCAACAACGACACCATCAGCGTGCTGAGCCTGAGCAGTGGAACGGTCAGCGGCAGTGGCACGCTGACAGCCACGACTTACACTTTGAGTGGAGGCACGGTCAATGCCAACCTGGGAACAGGCACGATCAACAGCTCCGGGACGGTGGCCCTCAATGGCACAGCGGCGGCAGGGACGGTGAATGTCACGGCAGGCACACTGACCCTGGGCGCCAGCAGTGCGATCAACAGTGCGACAACGGTGAGCGTCAGCGGTGGCAGCCTGGTGCTGGGAGCATCCAATCAGATTGGGGACGGCGCTACGGTGACGGTGTCCGGTGGTTCTCTGGCCATGGGGGCCAACAACGACACCATCAGCGTGCTGAGCTTGAGCAGTGGAACGGTCAGCGGCAGTGGCACACTGACAGCCACGACTTACACTTTGAGTGGTGGCACGGTCAATGCCAACCTGGGAACAGGCACGATCAACAGCTCCGGGACGGTGGCTCTCAATGGTACAGCGGCGGCGGGGACGGTGAACGTCACGGCAGGCACGCTGACCCTGGGCGCCAGCAGTGCTATCAACAGTGCGACTGCGGTGAGTGTCAGCGGTGGCAGCTTGGCGCTGGGGGCGTCCAATCAGATCGGGGACAGCGCCACGGTGACCGTGTCCGGTGGGTCTCTTGCTATTGGAACCTACAGCGACACTGTTTCGGCCGTGCAATTGACTGGCGGCAACATCACCGGAACCACAGGTGTTCTTACCAGCACCAGCACCTATGACGTGCGCTCCGGAAGCGTTAGCGCCATTCTTGGGGGCACGGTGGGATTGACGAAGTCCACTGGCGGCACGGTGACTCTGTCGAACTCTAACACCTATACCGGAACGACAACCGTCAGCGGGGGAACTCTAACGCTTAGCGGTTCAGGTCAGATCTCCGACAATTCATCCGTCGTGGTCTCCGGCGGTACCTTCGATATTGGAACGGTGAGTGACACCGTGGCAGGCGTTCAACTAACCTCGGGCGGCATCACGGGGTCCACAGGTGTGCTGACTAGCAGCAGCACCTACGACATGCAGAATGGCTCGGTAAGCGCCATCCTCGGCGGCAGCGTAGGACTGAACAAGACGACTTCCGGCACCGTGACACTGAGTGGCAGCAACACCTACACAGGAGGCACGTCCTTGACCAATGGAAACCTTGTGGTCAATGGAAGCATCGGCAGCAGCAGTTTGACAACGATCGATGGAGGAACCTTGATGGGAACAGGTACTGTGGGTGCCATCCAGCTCAACAGCGGCGGTGCAATCAATCCTGGAGGAGCCTCCTCTGCGGGGACGCTGAGCACAGGAAATATTTCCATCGTGGATGGTCAGCTCCACTTCAACATTGGCGGCACCGGTGCCGGTAGCTATGACCAGCTCAACACCAATGGAACGATCAACCTTGCCGCAGGCGGTGCCGGTGCCAAGCTTGTGCTGGACGCCATCAATGGCTACACAGCAACTCTGAACAATGCCTTCACCCTTGTGAGCAACGATTTGACGGACGCTATTACCGGAAAGTTTGCCAAAGGCACCTTTAGCGGCACGAAGTTGATCACGCTGAGTGGAGTGGATTATGTAGAAAACGTGCTTGGTTCAAGCTATTATGGTCGCATCAACTACTCCGGCAGCTCTCTGGCACCGGGCACGTTGGCCAGCTCTGGCAACGATGTCATCCTCAAGATTGTGACTCCTGAGATCACTATCACTGAATCTGGAAACAACCAGACAGACGGGGGGACCTACGACTTTGGCGATGTGGACAAGGTCGTGCCCTCTGTGCCTCTGACCAAGACCTTCACGATCAAGAACGATGGTGAAGTCGATCTGATGGGGATTGTGATCCACACTCCAACGGGCGCTGCTGCTTCCGATTACACCTTGGATTTGACTGGCACTGCCTCCACGCTCATCCCCGGAGCTAGCACCACCTTTAAAATCACGTTTGATCCAAGCCGCATCGGAACGCGGAATGCAGACATCGTGATAGACAGTAATGACTTGGATGAAAATCCCTTCAACCTAGCACTGACCGGTGTGGGCACGATCGCCCGCGATGTCAGTGAACCTTGGACGGTTTTGTATGGTGGAGTGAATGCGCCCGCCACACGTCGTGATGGTGTGGCAATGGCCGTGGCAGTGCAGAAAAGCACGACTCGTGACGAGGCGGTGGCGGTTTTTGCCACAGGTTATACGACGAATGCGGCCTCCAATCGGGACATTTACACGGCCAAGTATGATCCGGTGACCGGGGCAAAATCTTGGGAACGCATTTTTGCAGGTGCCGCCGGTATGGATGACGAGGCCGCTGCAATCGCGGTGGATGCCAATGGAGATGTGGTGATCACCGGTTACACCACCGTCGCTGCCAACAATTCGGATGTGTATGTGGCCAAATACTCCGGGGCAGATGGTTCCTTGGTTTGGGAGCGCACTTATGCAGGCAGTGGTGGAAGTTTTGATGAAGGCAACAGCATTGCGGTGCATTCCTCCGGACGCGTCCTGGTGGCGGGCTACGGCAGGACCAGCAGCGGTGCTGACATGTTTGCCGCAGGTTATTCAGGCTCCGATGGCAGTGTGCTCTTTGAGCGCCTGATCGAAGGTGGTGGCAATGGAGATGATCTGGCTCGCAGTGTTGCTGTGGACAGCGCCGGCGATCTGGCAATCGCAGGCTATGTGCGTGGTTCAGCCAAGGACTTCAGAGTGATGAAGCTCAGCGGTACCAGCGGCGCCACGGCATGGCAGTGGAATGTGAACGGCAGCACAAACTCAAATGACGAGGCATTCGCGGTGGCTTTTGACTCCACCGGGCAGGTGGTCGCAACCGGAACAGTGAGTGCGGCAAACTTTGATCTTTACACTGTCAAGCTGACTGCTGCTGGAGCGCTGGTCTGGCAGAAGCAATGGAACAGTTCGTTCAACTCTTCGGACGCCGGCTACGACATTGCAGTGGATAATTCAGGAAATGTAATTGTGGGGGGAACAAGCTACCGCGCTGCCAGTGTGATGGATGGCTATGTGGCAGAGTATGCCGCTGGCACGGGGGCATTGGTCTGGGAGCGCCGGTTCAATGGCTCGGTTTCAAATCAGGACGCCATCAACTCAGTGGATCTGGATGGCTTGGGTAATGTGGTGGCGACAGGTTTCTCATATAATGCCACCCCCAATTCGGATGTGTTAACCGCCAAGATATTTGCCACAGACGGCGGCTTGGTATGGGAAAAAAGGTACAACGGTGTCGCCAACCGTTGGGATAATGGCGCTTCCGTGGCGGTATCGCCAGATGGCAACATTTATGTTGGCGGCTACGCTGGCAGTTCAGCTGGAACCTTGGATTTCATGGTCAAAAACTATCAGGCGGTCATTCCTGCGGTGCAGACCTCTCAGTTCATCGCGTTCTCCAACCCCGGTGGGCCTCGCGTTGCCGGGTCCGACCTGCCGCTTTCAGCCTCAGCCTCCAGCGGGCTGCCGGTCAAGTTCACTATTGTCAGCGGACCTGCAACAGTCACTGACAGCGGCAACATGCTTAGCTTTACTGGAGCAGGTACGGTGACTGTTCGTGCCAGCCAGCAGGGAAACAGCACGTATGCGAAGGCGACTCCCGTGGATCAGACATTCTCCGTCATCAAGAGCGGTCAGACCATTACCTTCACTCCGCCCGCCAGTTTGGCGTCTACGGCGCAGTGGCCGCTTACGGGGCTGTCCACCAGCGGCTTGCCGCTTTCTTACAGTGTGCAGAGCGGGCCTGGTACCATCACCAGTGGAGTGTTGAGTTTCAGCGGCGCTGGTGCCGTTGTTGTCCGAGCCAGTCAGGCAGGAGATGCAAGGTTCAACGCCGCCGCAAATGTGGATGCCACGATAACATCAGTGAATAATGCGCCGATCATCATCTTGGATAATATTGCTGAGAACTGGCGGGACCGCTATGCAGGCAGCGGAGCAGGGCAGGGCAATGATCTTGCGTTGCAACTCAGTGGCAACACTGCCGTGGCCGGTTTCGTGGGCGGCTACACCACCACCAGCACAGGCAAAGACCTTTACCTCGCCAAATATCTCGCTGATGGCACGCTGGTGTGGACCGTCATCAGCGGCACCAGTGGCAACGACGAGGCCATGAGTGTGAAGGTTGATGGCAACGGGGATGTGCTCGTTGCCGGGTACGTCACCACAGGAACTGGCCAAGATGTCTATGTGGCCAAGTACAACGGCGGCACGGGTGCTAGAATCTGGTCCTACACCTACAATGGCACGGCCAATGGAAATGATGTCGGCGTATCCTTGGCCTTGGAAGGCACCACCAATGTGGCGGTGGGGGCTTACGTGGTGAGCACGGGTGCAGGTAACGATTTCTTCGCCGCCAAGCTCAACCAGAGCACGGGTGCGGTTGTGTGGACAAGTGTGCAGCCCCGCAGCGGCACCACTTCGGATGTGCCCGTCAAAGTCGCCGTGGGCACGGACGGTGGCGTTGTGCTTGCAGGCGCCTCCGGCAGTGACGCTTGGACGATTAAACTTGCCTCTGCCACCGGCAGCAGGATCTGGCAGCAGGTGTACAATTACGCAAACAAACCCGATGCCGTTCGTGGCCTCGCGCTTGATGCCGCCGATAACGTGATCATTGCCGCCTACTCGCAAGGGGCCAACTACGACATGTACACTGCCAAGTACGCAGCGTTGGACGGTAGTTTAATCTGGGGCCAGCGTTACAACAGCAGCTTCAACTCTTCCGATGCACCGTGGGATTTGGTGGTGGACGGAAATGCCAATGTTTTTGTCACCGGTACATCTTACCGCTCGGCCAGCGTGCGCGATGGAATGACGCTGAAATATGCCGGTCTCGATGGTGCGCTGGTTTGGGAAAAGCGCTTCAATGGTTCGAGCGGCGGCAATGATGAAAACACCTCCATCTCTCTAGACGGCATCGGCAATCCTGTGATCAGCGGCTACACCACGAACTCTGACGCGACCACCGACGTCTATCTTGCCAAGCATAACAAAGCTGCAGGGGACATTCGCTGGGAGAAGACTTTTGATGGTGACAATAACAAAAACGACAGCATCAAAAAAGTGCAAGTGGACCCCAACGGTAACGTCTGGATGACGGGCTCAGCGACCAACAGCAGCGGGTTTTTGGAGGTGCTTACCCTGCGCCACATTCCCAGCCTATAAGATGCTTTGAAATATCGGCTTATTTCATCTATTTTAATCAGCTACAGATCATGAATTCCCTACATCTCAAAAACCTTCTTGTGCTGCTGATCCTCAGTCATGGTTTTGCTTTACGCAGCAGTGCTACGGAGATTATCAATTCCGGACCAAGCTTGAGCGTGGTTCAGGGGGATGCCGCTTCGTTTAACGCTCAGTTCTTCGATGCCGACGGCAACGGCGGCGTCGACATCCGGGCTGTGCATGTGGCTACAGGGCAAACCATTGGGCAGTTCGTGCGCAGCGACGACACTGGTGATTTACAATGGACTTGTGATACTAGCACGCTTCCCACCGGCACCAACCCTGTGCAACTCATCGCCACGGATCCGGCTGGAGAAAGTGCTGTAGTGTCGATATCGTTGCAGATCAATCCAGCCTCCTCTGTGCAGCAGTGGCGGCAGACTCATTTTGGCAGCAGCCAGAACAGTGGTGCTGCATTGAACAGTGCAGATCCAGACGGAGATGGTTTGAACAACTTTGCGGAATTTGCCTTTGGTCTGGATCCGAAAATTGGCAATCCTGATGTGGGTAATCGCATTGAAAGTGACGCAGGCAGGATGAAAGTGATGTTCCGACGCCGCAAAGACTATCAGAGTGCGGGGCTCAACTACATCTATGAGTTCAGCAACGACCTGCAGGGATGGGAGGCAAGTTCGTTTAGCCCACAGGTTCTTAGTGATGATGGCACGATGGAAAACCTAACGCTGGAGTTTCCTATGCTGAGCAATGGCCAGACCAGCCGGTTTTTCCGCACGCGTGTCGAGTAGTGTTGCCGCGCCAGGGGCCACTTTCGCTGTAATTCGATGATAACAGCACCTGGGGCTGGTGCCGAGATGAATCCATCTTGCGCTTTCGCTTGGAATCATTCGGTAGAATAGTGGCTGATAATGTCAGTCGAAAGCAGCTCATGCCGCACTCCTGTGCTATTTTTGATCCACCGTCGTCTCGGGCCTGCCACACGGGTCATGTCGGCATTGAAATTGGCTCGGCCTGAAGTGCTGCTTATAGCGGCAGACGGCCCGCATGATGACGCGAGGTGTGCAGATGTCAGAGAGCAGATGCTCAACAAAATCGACTGGCCATGTCAGGTGGCAACGCGATTCCTGGATGAGCAAATGGGCTGTCGCAATGCAGTCTCCTCTGCTTTGGACTGGGCCTTTGGTTTACATGAGCAGCTTATCATTCTAGAAGACGACTGCGTGCCGCATGCCTGTTTCTTTGCATTTTGTTCAGCCATGCTCGATCGGTACAAAAACGAGTCTGAGGTAATGCAGATCTGTGGAAGCAATCTCACCGGCATGCGACCAGCGGAGCAGAGCTATTTTTTTTCGCGGTTTGGTCCCATCTGGGGCTGGGCCTCCTGGCGGCGCGCCTGGCAGGCTTATGATGTCGAGATGAAAGAATGGAGCACGCTGAGAAATTCCACGCGATTGCACCAGCTCTGCCCCGAACCCTTTGAGGCTGGCTGGCGGCATGAAGTGCTTGAAGCGGTATATCGAGGCGAAGTGGATACATGGGACTATCAGTGGGCTTTTGCCAAGCTTCGCTCAGGCGGTCTGAACATCGTGCCTGCGGTCAATCTGGTATCAAACATCGGCTTTGGGGAGGATGCCACCCACACCACTAACGCAGATGATCCACGAGCAGAAATGGAAATACATGAGCTTGCTTCCCCCTTGCGGCATGCAGATAAGATTATTGCGTGGCAGGAGGCAGACCGTGCTTATTTAACCCAAGTCGTTGGCCTGCCGGAAAGCATCTGGTCCGCCAAGGGGATACGCCGCAGCCTCCGCTCACTTTTTAAGTTATGAAGCGAGTCTGCCTTATTTCGACCGTGAATCACAATGTCGGCGACGACTTTGTGCGTGAAGGCATTCTTTTCCTACTTCGTGACTTGCTTGGCGAGGTGGAAGCCAGAGTCATTCACAAACATTTTCCAGTCACGGTGCGTGGCGAGCCGTGGCCGCAGTTGGATCGACTGACACGGCACATGCCTAATTGGTTGAACTGGCGTACTCACATCGCCCGCGTGGCTGATTTGCTGCCCGGCAATCCAGCGGTGGATCTCGTGGTGGGCAGTGACTTGGTCGTTCAGTGTGGTGCCCCGGTGTATTGGAAGAATGCTTGGTCCACCTGTGCGCAAACTGAATGGTTCGCGCCGCTCATCGAACAGCGGTATAGGAAGCTCGAGCGAAGCGTGCCGCTGCTGAATCTTGGGGCCGGTTCCTGCCAGGCCTGGGGAAGCGCTGGTTCCGAGATTGTTTCAGATCCGGACTGCCGGTCTTTTATTGACCGCTTTACCCGCTGGAGTTCTGTGACGACAGTGCGCGACAAGCTGGCCCAGAGCATTCTGCACCAATGCGGGCATGAGGTGCCTTTGTTGCCATGCCCTTCTATTTTTGCTCCAGAAGCGCTGAGTGTGCAAAGCCGGCCCGGGCGGTATATCGCGCTCAATTACATGCCTCTTGGCGGGCATTATGATCTTTCAGGTTACGGTGGCGTCGCGCTGCAACGATGGCAGCAGGCGTTCTGTATCACAGCACGGGACCTTGCGCGGCGGCAGGAGTGTCTGCTCATCTGCCATGATCGCAGAGAGTTGGAGGAGGCGAAGCGTCTTCTCCCTGAGATCCCTCGTTTCTACAGCGAGGACTGGCGGGCTTATCTGCAGGCCTACTCGTGCTGTAGCTCTGCAGTAGTAAATCGAGTTCACGGAGCGGTGGTGGCCGCCGCCATGGGAAAGCAGGTGCTGCTCACTGGAAACGATTCGCGCTTGCTCATGGCCGCAGAAGTGCCGGGTATAACCGTGCAGCCAGTTGATGAAGTTCTACACTCATTTGATGAGCGTGTGGCGGCTTTGCTGTGCCTGCCAGCCAGAGAAAAGCCTGAGGCTTTCATAGCTGCAACCAAGTCACGCTATCTGGAACTCCTGCGCCCCTTGTTGTCTCCATGATTCGCTGGATTCGACTTCTTTGCTACCGGATTACTCTGGCTGTTTTACATCTTATGCCCAGAGCCAAGGGGCGTCGCTATCGACTGGCCATCCTGAAACTTGATCGCCTGGGGGATGGTGTCCTCTCCCTTGGTTCGGTACGTCTGCTGGTTAAAGAATTCGGCGCTGATCAGACTCTGCTCATCATCTCCAATGTGGCCGAACCCCTCTTTCGGAATGAGTTTCCCGGAGTGGACATGCTGGTGCTGCCGCCTTTCAGCCAGTCTTTCTGGCCCGATTTCGTTCAGACCATGATCTGGCATGCATCCTGGCTTCGTGCCATTCAGGCGGATGATCTGGTGTGTTTGCGGCATCAGCCCTCAGATTACCTTCATGCCATTGCATCGCTGGTGCGCGCACGACAGATGCATGCTTCAGAGTGGCTTGGAGCCGGAGAGAGTGTGTGCCTGGCCTATACGCGCTGTCGGAGGGTTCCCTATCCAGAGTATTCTGCTGAAGGTTGTCTTGAACTGGAGGCCCACCGCCGAGTTACGCAGAGTGTGCTTGGCCGGTCTGTGTCATTTAATGACATAATCCCAGTCTTGCATTCGAGTTTCGCTACAGGCGATGAGACTTTGTTGGTTTGCCCTCAAGCCGGCGCGGCCATCCGCCAGTACCCGCCTGCCAGTCTAGCCCTGGCCATAGCCTTGTTTCTTCAGGCTGTTCCTGAGATGCGTGTGGTTGTGTGTCTGCCGCCAGGAACACTTCGCACCCCCTATGAGCAGTCTCTGCAAAACGCAGGTGTCAGCTCTGTATTTTGGGTGTATCCGGCAAACCTCGGAGAACTCAGGCAGGCCATCAGCTCTGCGCGCCTGGTGCTTGCGCCTGATTCTGCACCCGCGCATCTCACCACAGCCATGAACAAACCCGGTGTTTTTTTGCTCGGAGGTGGGCACTACGGCATGTTTGCCCCCTGGCGGCGCAGCACATTGCAGGTATGGCTGAATCACCATACGGACTGCTATCAGTGCCAGTGGCGCTGCAGCCACGCAGAACCTTTTTGCATCACACATATTCAGCCCTCGGCTGTGGCGGCAGCTCTGCAGTCCGTTTACGCTGCCGCGGGCGTGCAGTGCGTTCTCGCGGCAAAGAAGCAGTCAGCATAGCTCGCATTTTTCGTCAGAATGGCCGGCTTTTCGTAGTGAGTTTCGAGCATCGTCATCACGGCGGACATATTTTCGTGCCTGACCTCCACACAGATGGCCCGCGGAATAAATCGTGAGAGATCCAAGCCGCGCAGTGCATCGACCTCAAAACCTTCCACATCCAGGCTCAGAAGATCAAAGTCAGGTGGCGTGTCTGTTTCTATCAGCACCTCGGTCAGCGTGCGCACAGTTGCCTCGACGAACTGTTCCAGAGGTGGCAGGCCTTGTCCTTCCAGGCCGCTGCTGGCACGCGCATGTTCCGTGGCATCATCTGCCAGCGCACCACGGACCATCGTCATAAGACCTGCGTGCCTTAGCTGCAGCGTGCGGCCCGAGTCTTCAGGCGCGCCGAGTGCACAACAGACGATTTTTGACTCTCCGCGCCGCTTTTTGCACAGGGCGGCGAGCGGCGGCAGTGGCTCGATCAAAACTCCCTGCCAGCCCTTCATCTTGGCCAAGTAGTATGTATTGCTCTGCTGAAAGCCATCATATGCCCCGGCCTCGACATACCAGCCACCACGCCTTGGCAGCAAGCGTTCGAGCTGTCGGTCAAGACCGTTGAGTGCGGGGTGTGACAGCCAGCCGATGTGGCATCGTTCCAGCAGCGGCCTGACCAGATTAAAAAGCCGGTCGCGTCGCGAGTAGATGGAGCGGTAGGGGAGGGGGGCTTGTTTCACGCAGGCTGTACAAGGTTACCATACACCGCTTCTGTCCAGGGGTCTCCACGGTGCGGCACTGCACTCTGCCGACGTGTGAAGACAGAAGTACACCAGGTGTAGTCGTTCACAGGCCCAAAGCCATGAAAGTCGATCTGCATCATCCCTTGTTCACGCAACCAGCGGCAGGCGGGGGCGTTCCAATCGGAATTGTCCAAAATCAGCAGGCCATGTTCTACTAGAAATGGCAGAGCCGCCCTGGCGCATTCAAGACGGAGGAAGCCATCAATCACGATCACCTCAAACATGAGACCGCCTTTCAGAGGGGACTCCACATAGTCCAGTCCTTCCACTGGGCCGATCAGGCTAAGATTTCCGGGAGCATTTCGGCGTATTCTTTCGGCCCACTCCTTTCTTCCCTCGACCGTGGTGACCGTCTTGGCGCGGGCTGCCCACCATAGCGAGCTTTGGCCACCGCCGTACTCGAGCACGTGCGCTTGCGAGAAGTCAAGCCTTGAGAGGTAGTCCAATGCGGGGAAGGTGATCCAGGGGGCAGGCTGTCCATGCCCATCCAAAGGTATGCCGGTGCGCATGCTCTCCCACAACGCCCGCTTGATGAACAAGGTGTGTATGACTGCCAATGCTTTGCCAGCACGTGGGAAAAAGTGGTGGAGCACACGCTCAAGGAGTGTCATCAGAGGCATTAATCTCTGCTTGCGGCGCTTCTAGCAAGCTTCTATTTGCAGTCGATGGGGTTCGAATCCAATCACGCAGTCTCAGCGGAAAATGTGTGGATAGTCATTCCAGTTCACAACCGACGCACCACCACGGCGCGGTGCTTGAAGCATTTAAGCGAACTGGGGGTGCTGCTATGGGCGCATGTGCTGGTGGTGGATGATGGTTCATCAGATGGAACACGGAACATGCTGGAGCAAGATTTCCCCTGGGTGCGGGTTGTTGCGGGAAATGGTCAGTTGTGGTGGAGTGGTGCGATCCGGCTTGGCATGGAAACGGCCATTCAGAGCGGGGCTGTCTGCATCGTCTGGCTGAATGATGATACGCTGCCGCAGAGCGGTGCTTTGGAGCGGCTTGTCAACCTGTCGGCGGAACGGGCCGGCATATGCGGCGGGATTGCACGCACGCATGCAGAGTCGTTTTTTTATTCAGGCGGAGTCATGCGCAGGCGCTGGCCCGAGCGCTTGAAATCAGTCCCTGGGATCGATGCCGATCCGCTGCCTCAGGAATGGCTGCATGGCAATATGGTCGCTATTCCGGCCGCAGTTTGGAGTAGAATCGGGTTGAATGAATCCTGCTGGATGAAACACACGTTTGCTGACATCGAGTACACCCTGCGAGCCCATCGGGCAGGATTACCGGTGCTGCTCGTGCCTGCGGCGCAGGCTGCGGCTGAATACAATGATTCGGCTTCTTATTGGTCCTGGGCTGACCCACGCCTGTCCTGGCGGGATGTGCTGGCTGGTTTCCGCAGTCCGAAAGTGTGGTGGTACCTTCCAGGATTGGTTTATTTCAAGCTTGTTACGGCAGGTGTGGCAGGCGCGTTTGACTGTGTCTGGTTGTGTGTCAAGGCACTGCTGCTGGGCATCTATAAAGGTATTCCAATCCGCCGGTTGACACAAAATATTAATCAGACCAATGACATGTCCTGAATGAGTGAAGAATCTACCAGCCACCGCCAGCGCCACCAGTTTGTGGTCTTTGGCCCTGATTGGGGAAGGCACCCATCCACGAGCCAGCATCTTTTCAGTGAGCTGCTTCATTCAAATTCAGTTATCTGGGTCGAGACTGTGGGCCTGCGTCTGCCGAGACTGAACCTGCGGGATTTACGGCGCAGCTGGCAGAAACTGGTGGATTACTGCACCGGGCGGCGGCATGCGGCATCTGCCCAGTCAAATCTTACGGTCGTTTGTCCGCTGACACTGCCATTTACTCAATATCACTGGGTAAGGCGCTTCAATCTGTGGCAGATTCAGCGCTCCGTAGCCAGGGCATGCCAGCGGCTGGGGTTCGTGCAGCACACACTGGTGGTCACGGCCCCCAGCCACTGTGATGTGGTAGGCAAGCTGCGGGAACGGCTGAGTATTTTCTACTGTCCGGACAACTATGCGCTGTGGCCGGGAATGAACGCACAGCAGGTTCTGCGCATGGAGCAGGAATTGACCGGGCGAGTGGATGTCATTGTGGCGGTTTCGGAGCTTCTGGGGGAAAGGTTTAAGAACAGCGGCAAGCCGGTGCTGGTGCTGACGCAGGGGGTGAACGCAGCGCATTTTGCGCGCTCTTTGCCACCGCAGAATTCCGGGCGGTTTGAGGTCGTGTATTTCGGCATGATCGATGCACGATTGGATCTGGATTTGCTGGTCGATTTGGCGCAAAGTCTGCCGCAAGTCCTCATCCGAATGATTGGTCCGGTACTCGTCAATCCCGCCAGGCTGCGCGAATTGTCGAATGTCAGACTGGAGCCGCAGGTGCCCTTTGCCGTGCTGCCAGCATCTTTGACCACGGCGGATTTGTTCATTCTACCATTCATGTTGAACGAGCTTTCGAAAAGCTGCAGCCCTCTGAAAATTAAAGAGTATCTAGCGTGCGGACGTCCAGTGGTGGCCACGGCAGTTCCTGAAGCTGAGCGGCTTGCGCTTTACGTGCATGTGGCCAGGGACCGGACGTCATTTGTTCAGGCCATCGCTGCGGCCGCAGATGGCAAGCTGCCGTTCGATGCTCAAGCAGTGAAGCTGATGATTGCCAGTGAAGGATGGGACGCTAAGGCGCAGGAGTTCATCCAGTTTGTGGAATCGCAGCGGTCCCGGCATTAAGATGCACGACTTCGTGTCTTATGGCGGGATCGAAACGACCTGCCAGAGCCTTTCAGGAACGTTCGTAAACCAGCATTGTGCCGTTTTCCCACCAAACGCGCATCACGGGTTGTTCGAAACTCGGCTTCCAGCGTGCGTCTCCCGACTGCATGGCGGAGAGCAGCAGTTTTAGATGGGCAGGGCGTTGTGCTTCAGGGATGGACAGGTCCACAAAAACGCGGGTTATGCCTGCTTTGTCGAGATGATCCAGCAGTTCTGGAACACTGCCGACTGCTGTAACATAACCTCGCCCCATCCAGTCACTGGATGAAAGCTCCTTGCTGCCGCGATAGACGCGCAGCAGGGAAGGTGAGCGCTGGGGGCAGCCAAATGCCGCTGCAGCGATGACCGCGCCTTCGCCGTTTGGATCCGAGGCTACCAGCCAGTTTTGTTTCGCGTCGCCATGCTTGGGCAAGCCGGAGCGTGAAACCGCCGAATCAAAGCCGTGTACGTCTTTCGTTGGCCAGATGTCGGCATTCAGCAGCGGCAGGAGTGCAAAGCAAATCAGGAGTGCAGGTTGTGCCCAGCGCTCCAACTTCACCGGCCAGGGGAGAAGTGTCAGACCGTATGCGGCGGCAAGCATGACCGGCGGTGCCAGCGTGAGCAGGTAACGGGTGCTAAGCCCCACTGGAACGAGCAGCAAAACCAGCGTCATGCCCACCGCCATCGCAAAAAGCGACGCATGCACAGGGTCGAGCGCCTGCTGCCGCCAACCCGCCACGAGGCTGTGAACCACTCCGGCCACGGCCAGCAGGGTCAGCGGCCAACCAAAAACCCCAGGCATGGCTTTGAGATAGAACGGAACTGCCTGCACGAAATACTGCGCCGGGGTAAGCAGGGTCATTCCTTCTTTGGAGATGCCAGTAGAGTAGATCATCCAAGGGCCAGCCAAAATCGCCACGGGTGCAGCTGCGCACCACCATGACCAGGTGAAGATGAGCCGCCAACGACCGGTCAGCAGCGTGCCTAGCGGCGGCAGCAAACAGAGGCCCATGGCGGAGCCTTTCGTGAGAATGGCTGCAGCGGCCACGCAACCCCAGGTGAGCGCTCTGCTAACCGTGGGGTGCTGAAGATACGAGGCCCACAGCATTACCGCCCAGACACATAGGGTTGCCAGCAGAATGTCAGACATGACATGCAGGGTCAGTTTCAGTGCCAGTGGCAGCAGGAGCATGCTCAGGCTTGCAACGGCGGCAGATAGCGGTTTCAAACAACGACAGCCGATGAAGTACGTCAAAGCCGCAAGCAGAGAAAGCGTCAAGGCCTGAAAGACCAGCAGCGTGCTCACACTGTTGTGCACCAGCAGCAGAGGAGCGGTCAGCACATAATACAAAGGCGGATAATGGCCCAGCGCTACACGGGGGAAATCAGCGTAGTAGGCTTTGGCGAAGTGCATCGGATGTTGGCCAAGGCCGCTGCCCAGATAGTCCCGCAGCATCAGTGAGGTTACGGCGTGCGCCGCTTCATCGGGGTCGCCACCCAGATCTGAAGAAAATCCGCCAGCCCCAACCGCAAATGCCAGGGTGAAAAGGATGGAAACCACAAGCACCGCTGGCAGCAGCTTGGAGCCACTTCCAGCGCCCGGTTTGAATTGATTTTGACAGTTGGACATCGGCAATGCCTGCAAAAACATGTGGCATGGCGGTGTGTAAAGCAAAGATTCTTCCACTGATGGTGAATATGTGTGAGCGGTGATTTTTGTGGATTGCATAAAGCTGCGGCATGACTATTCGCTGGAATGCCGACAGACCCGTCTGACATCTCCGCCACTTCCTCGCACCGGTCCGCTTTTTATGGACTCATTGGCAGCGGATTGGTTGGACGAGATCCTTTTGACCGCCGGAGTTTTTCCGGTATCAGCTATTATTTTTTCAAGGAATGCGAGCGCCAAGGCCTGCTGCTGGGGGCGGCGGGATGTGAACTGGAGGGCTGGCGCAAGTGGCAGTTGCTTGCGCTCAACTATCACCGGCAGAAGGCGCTGTGGCGCATGCGCTACTATCTCGATTCACGTTATCGCGGCCAGTTGACGCACATTCTGGCCCGGAAGCTTCCACGGGACCAGCGCATCGGTACACTGCTCCAGATCGGTGCCATGTTTGACGGCGGGGAGCTGCTCCAAAAAAATGCCTATTGCACATCCTATCACGATGGCAACATCGCCATGCGCCTGCGCAGCCCCTATGGCGCACGTGGTTTTGATGAACGCCGGGCGGCCCAGGCGCTGGCATACGAGCGCAAAGTGGCGCAGAAGATGGATCGGGTGTTTGTCATGGGGGACTACCTCGCCAAGTCCTTTGAGGAGGATCTGGGTGTCTCACCGCATCGCATTGTCAACATCAGCCACGGGGCCAATCTGGACGAGATACCCATGCCTGATCCGCATAAGAACTATGCTTCATTGGAAGTGCTGTTTGTCGCAGTGGAGTTTGAGCGTAAAGGCGGGCGTGTGCTGCTGCCAGCCTTTCAGCGCGTGCGTCAGCAGGTGCCTGGAGCCGTGCTGCACGTCATCGGCACGCGCGGGGAGCCCCCTGCGGATCTACCGCTCGAAAACGTCCGGTGGCACGGTTTTATGCGCAAGGAAGTGCCTGCAGAGGCTGCGGTCATTGAGAATTTGTACCGCCGCTGCTCGGTTTTTGTGCTGCCATCTTTTTATGAACCGTTTGGCATCTCAGTGTCCGAGGCCATGCTGTACGGCATTGCGCCCATCATCACCGGTGACTGGGGTGTTGCGGAAAAAGTTGTCCCCGGCGTTTCTGGCCTCCATGTGAAAGCCGGGGACGAAGATGGTCTCGCCGCTGCCTTGCACGAACTGCTCAGCGATCCCGCCAAAGCCGCCGCCTACGGCAAAGCCGCCCGCCAGCGAGGCCTCGACCACTTTACCTGGCCTGCCGTCGTCACCCATCTCGGTCACGCTTTAGATGCCATGCATCAGGAGCCCCCTCTTTGCAGTCTGAGTAAGTAGTTATTTTTAGATGGTTTTCTAATAAAGCGGTTACATTGAGTTACGGTATTGCGGCCCAGCCTGGCTATTTGTTTTTGTTGCAAACCGGGCATATTCGCTGCTTTACAGCCCCGGCAAACCACGCTAACAACGTTTAGCTTTTTCTAAACAATGCCTGCCGTCGTCGACTCCCCCCAGCCCCGGACTGACTCTCCATCCCGGAATCAGGTGGCATGGAATCGCGAGGTCACACGATTCATTGAAGCCAGCGGTGCCACTACGCATTCCTTCGGTCTTGGTCGTCTGATCGGCAGGCTTTTTGCCCTGCTCTACCTCACTCCCGAGCCAATGTGTCTCGATCAGATAGCCAAAAAGCTCAAAATCAGCAAGGCCAGCGCTAGCATTACTGTCCGTCAGCTCGCTGCCTTGCATGCCGTTCATAAAGTCGAGGAAATCGAAGCTGCCGGTCGTCGTGATTTCTACCAGGCAGAGCTCAGCTTCGGCGTCATTTTGCGCAAAGGGCTCCTGCCCGGATTGCAGAAAAAGCTGCGATCCGCCGGCGTACAGATTGACCGTACCCTCGGCGTCTCTCCTTCGCAGGAAGATCTGAATGAAGCCCCCGCCGCCATCAGTGATCACCACAAGGAGATCTGCCGCAGGCTACACCTCGCGCGCGGCCTCTATCAGAAAGTCAATGCGCTCTTCTCCAACCCCTTGGTGGATAATCTCCTTTAACCCTGTTTAACGCCGCCGCTTGGCGGCAACGTTGCCCACCCTCGTGCGCAACAACCTCATCTCAGCTTTCACGCCACCGGTTTTCGCAACCGAGGGCGGCAGCGTACCCGCATTGGCTAAGGGCCGCGCCGGTTCATCTTTTTGAATTACAACATGTCGCAGACCACACCAGACCTAGTCACAGAAGCAGAAGAAGAATGGGATATGGTCATTCGCGCCCGTTCCGGCTGGTTTAATCTTCACCTGCAGGACCTCTGGCATTACCGCGACCTCCTCAGCATGTTTGTGTGGAGGGACTTTGTCGCCGTCTACAAGCAGACCATCCTTGGCCCCATCTGGTTTTTTATCCAGCCCCTGCTCACCACCGCCACTTTCACCATCATCTTCAGTGGCGTTGCCAAGCTCTCCACAGATGGCCTCCCTCCGCTCCTCTTCTACCTCGCAGGCACCACGCCGTGGAACTACTTTGCCACCTGTCTGACCAAAACCTCCACAACTTTCAAAGATAATGCCAGCCTCTTTGGCAAAGTCTATTTCCCAAGGCTCATCACGCCATTGTCGGTGGTCATTTCCACCCTCATTCAGTTTGTCATCCAGTTCGCCTTGCTCGGCATCGTCCTCGCTTGGTTCATCTGGCAGGGCAGGGACATCCGGCCCGACTATGCGGGCATATTTATCGGCACCCCGGTGCTTATCTTAATGCTGGGCGGTCTAGGTCTCGGTTCTGGAATCATCATCTCCTCTCTTACTACAAAGTACCGGGATCTCGGCTTTCTAGTCGCCTTTGGTGTCCAACTTGCCATGTATGCCACTCCCGTCGTTTATCCGCTCTCCATTGTGCCGGACAAATATCGCTTTTGGATCGAGCTCAATCCCATGACCGGCATCGTCGAAGCCTTCCGCGCGCTCTATCTCGGCGCCGGTAGCTTTTCCTGGCTGCTTTTAAGCTACTCCGCCCTGGTTACCGGGATTCTGCTGTTCCTTGGCATTATTGTATTTAACAAGGTTGAAAAATCCTTCATGGACACCGTTTGATGAGCACTCCTGTCATACAAGTTGAAGACGTCTCCAAGCTCTACCGCCTCGGTGAAGTCGGCACAGGTACCATCCAGCATGACATCAATCGCTGGTGGCATCGCATCCGTGGCAAGGAGGATCCCTACGCCAAGATTGCCACCGTCAACGACCGCACCCGCAAGGAAAAAAAATCTCCCAAGGACGACTATGTCTGGGCGTTGAAAGACGTGAGCTTCGAGGTCCTGCAGGGCGAGGTTCTTGGCATCATTGGTCGCAATGGTGCAGGGAAGAGCACCCTGCTCAAGTTGCTTTCACGCGTCACCTCCCCCTCCTCCGGCTCCATCAAGGTCAAAGGACGCATCGCCTCCCTTCTGGAGGTCGGCACAGGCTTTCATCCAGAACTCTCCGGCCGGGAAAACATCTTTCTCAACGGCGCCATCCTTGGCATGCGCAAGCAGGAAATTGTCTCCAGGCTGGATGAAATCGTGGATTTTTCCGGCTGTTCCGCCTACCTCGACACCCCGGTAAAGCGCTACTCCAGCGGCATGTATGTGCGCCTAGCCTTCGCTGTCGCAGCCTATCTCGAGCCCGAGATACTCATTGTCGATGAAGTGCTCGCCGTTGGAGACGCCGAATTTCAGAAGCGCTGTCTATCCCGCATGGACAAGGTTTCCAAACTCGGCAAGACCGTGATTTTTGTCAGTCATAACATGAGTGCCATGCAGTCCTTGTGCACTTCCATCTTGCGAATCTCCAATGGCGAGGCCGGTGTCAAAAGCCGTAACGTCGAGCAGGAGATCAACAAGTATCTTCACGACTGCCGCACCGCTCAGCCCTCCTTCCCGGTGGAATTGCAGGACGGTACGCGCATTCTCGGCTTGGAGCTCGCCCCTTCCATCTTCCCTACCGGCCAGTCCACCACGCTAACCTTTGAGGTGGAGTTCTCCAGCGCGACCACCATCACCGACTTTGCCCCGTTCATTTACAATCATGCTGGCGTCAGGATCGGCATCATGGATGGGCGTAACAAGTTCGGCCTCCCTAGAAGCTTCGCCAAAGGCCGCTATTGTTTGCAGTTCAACACCGGACCGCTGCCGCTAATGCCGGGAGACTATGTCGTCGGACTCTATCTCCGCACCCTCTCCTCCTGGTTGAACCACGAAAATCTGGGAGACTTTCAGCTCACCTCAGAGACCGGGATGGAGATTACCAACTATCCGGCGGAACACGTTGGCATCTTAAACATGAGCTTTTCGGCTGTGATCCTCTGAAAACCTTCGCCTGACATCCTCTTTCCTTATGGCTTACTCCAAATTCAAGCTCGTTCGAGGGCTCCAAAAAGTCCTTTCCGGCAAGCTGCCTGACTTTCTCTTTCCACTGGTTGAAAAAATTCGCTACCGCGAGTGGCATCGCCTCGAGCGCGGCGAGATCACGGAGATCTTCTGGCCCGTTGGCGCTGGTGCCAAACTCCGTTTGCACAAAGACTCCTTTCTTTGCCGGCCCATCGTCCGTGGCAAATTCGAACTCGGCGAGCGCAAGCTGCTCGCCCGCCTGCTGAAACCCGGCGATGTGTTTGTGGATGTCGGGGCCAATATCGGCCTATTCGCTGTGATTGCCGGGAAGTGCGTTGGTTCGCAGGGGGTCGTTCTCGCGGTGGAGCCATCCTTGCCCACTTGCAAAATTCTCCAATCCCAGCTCGACCTCAATAAGCTGCAGAATGTAAAAATCTGCCAAGTCGGCATATCGAAAGAGAGCGGAGAGCTGGAATTATTTCAGGGCACTAACATCAACGATACTTTCAACAGCTTCAGCCCGCCCATTTGGGAAGGTGAATACACCCCGACCAAGGTTCCCGTCATAACCTTCGACAGCCTGATTGCGCAGCATCTGGCAGGACGCCCAATCCGGCTCGTGAAGATCGACACCGAAGGCTGGGAATGCCAGGTGCTGGCTGGCGGCTCCATCTTCGCCCGTCCGGACGCCCCGGAACTGATCATCGAATTTTGTGACAAGGCACTGCTCGCCAGTGCTTCTTCTTGTGAGGCGCTTTACAATGCCCTGCGCTCCCTCGGCTACACCACTTTCGTGATTGATATGGAAAACGGCAAGCTGCAGCCGCTCAACCAGTCCAGGGAGTTCGAGTACGCGAATGTTTTTGCGACCAAAAGCCCCGACCGGCATCGCAATTTCATCGTGTCTTGAGTTTCTCTTCTACGATGCCGCTGGCTGTAACCTATGACTTTGGTTGAAATATCAGGCGGGCTGGGCAACCAATTGTTTCAGTATGCCATGGCGCGCAGGCTGGCCCTGCGGGGAGACGGCATCATGCATGCGGACCTTTATCAGCTCGGCCTGCCGCAGAATCAGCCTCCACGAAAATTCCGCCTAGATCTTTTCCATTCGTGCGTCCAGCCTCTCCCATGGCACTGCGTTTGGCGTTACAGCAAAAGGGAGTTCCTGGACCGGCTGACACGCCGATATCTACCGAAAAAACTAGCGCGCAGACTATTGTCGCTGGCTGCCCGCAGGGGCTTAAAGTCCCCCTGTGCCTATCGCTTTGATGCCTGTGTCTCCGGGCGGCCTAAGCCCATGCTGCAAATCGGCATGGTTGTCTCTGAGCGGCAGTTTCACTTTGATCCGGAGGTGCTGGATCTGTCTGGAGACCTGTTGCTGATGGGTTACTGGCAGACAGAAAAGTACTTTGCAGACATCGCGCCGCAGCTCCGCGCCGAGCTTCAAGTTAAGACTCCACAGACAGGACAAAACTTGGCGGTTGGCTGTCAGATGCGTGCACAGCAGTCAGTATCGCTGCATATCCGGCGGGGTGATAAAGCGGTGGCAAAAGATTTCAACGGCTCCACTGCGGAGTATCACCAGCGCGCCATGGCATGGTTTCGTGAGCGCCTTTCCAACCCGGTCTTCTTTGTCTTCACTGATGACTGGGACTGGGTCCAGCAGCATCTGCCTGCAGCGCCTGATGTCATACATGTGAACCACAATAGCCAGGATCAGGAATATGAAGACCTCCGTCTCATGAGCCAGTGCCGACATCACATCATTGCTCTCAGTTCCTTCAGTTGGTGGGGGGCCTGGCTCAATCCCAGCCCTGACAAGCTAGTCGTCTGTCCGCCTCATAAGCGGTGGTTCAATTTTCCCAATTGTGACACCGTTGACATCTTTCCGGATACATGGGTTCAGATCGACGACCTTTGAAGGCCGTTTGATCCGCAAGACTCGGAAACGAGGTGTTGGAAATGTGCTTCAAATTAAATCTGGCATAAGCGTAAATTTGCTCCTGCAAAAGACGCTGCTAAATAAAATTTCACTCCGGGAGGTCCATTGATCAAATTCGAATCAAAAACTCAATCGTTTGTCAGTGGCAGCCTTTAGATTTTTCACGTATGATTCTGGTTCAAATAGCTGGTGGATTAGGAAACCAGATGTTTCAATATGCTTTAGCGCGCAAACTGGCGACCAAGGGGGATGGCATCGTGCTGGCCGATACGTATCTGCTGGGTGTGCAGATGCATCCTGCCAGAAAATACCGCCTGGATAAGTTTCGAGTTCAGGCTCCTCGTGTCCCTTGGCACTATGTGATCCGTTATAATCCAGGGGAGTTTCTAACCCGTCTGGCTCGCCGCAACCTTTCTGCTCCACAGGCTAAGCGTCTGCTTTACCGGTTCGAGCGTTTGGGGTTCAAGTCTTCGTGCGACTATCGCTTTTACAAGTACGAGCCGGGCCAGCCCCAGCCGCCCTTGCAGGTCGGCAGGACGGTCTCTCAGCGCCAGTTCCATTATGACCCCGAGGTGGAGAATCTCTCGGGCGACCTAGTGCTCATGGGTTACTGGCAGTCGGAAAAATATTTCACCGACATCGCTCCTCAGTTGCGGGCAGATCTGCAGTTGCGCGCACCATTTGCAGGGGAGGATGCCAAAGTCGCGGAACAGATGAAACAGACTCTTTCCGTCTCCCTACATGTTCGCCGTAGCGACAAGGCGATAGCCAAGGACTTTAATGCAAGCGATTCGGTATACTGCCTCCGTGCCGTCGAGTGGTTTCGTTCCCGGCTGGACTCTCCGAAATTCTTTGTTTTTTCCGATGACTGGGAGTGGACACGGCAGCATCTGCCTGAGGCATCTGACATTCAATACGTCGCCCATAACAGCGTGGGCCAGGATTTGGAAGAATGGAATTGGGAAGAAAATCTTAGCCTGATGAGCCAGTGTCGTCATCACATCATTGGCCCCAGTTCATTTAGTTGGTGGGCCGCCTGGCTGAATCCTGATCCGAACAAAATCGTACTGAGCCCACCGCACCAGCGCTGGCTCAACTTCCGGAACTGCGACACTTCCGATGTGATTCCTGCATCTTGGATTCAGATCGATGATCGCTGATAGTTGACCGCTCCCCTCTGGGTCCCTTCTTTTTTCTTATCTCCCGACTCTGGCACATGAAACTCAGTCCCAATGCCATTCGAAAACCCAGTCCTTGGTTTGTGCTGCGCTGCCTCATCAGCCAATTGCTAGGACGCTCCAATCAGGTGTTACAGTCCTACCGCAAGGACCGGATATCTCATGTGGAACTGGAGCTGGATCTCCCCTTGCTGCTCACCAAGAAAAATCCGCTGCTCATAGATGTGGGAGCCAATGCAGGACAAACCATCTCCATGTTCAAACGTGTTTTTGACCAGCCGGTGATTCACGCCTTCGAGCCCAACAAGACCCTCGTGGAAACCCGGCTGGCAAAGGACTATGGGCACAACAAAAACATCGTCCTCAACGCCGCCGGGCTCGGCGCTGAACCAGGTGTCCTCAAGCTCAATCATTTCGAAAAGGATCAGATGTGCTCCTTCCTGCCCTTGGATAATGGCCAGCTCAATCCTTATGCAGGCGAGGCCGTGGTCAGCAGTTCGGAGGTGCCGGTCTGGACACTCGATCAGTATGCGCATAAGCATTCACTTGGAGAGATTGATCTGCTTAAAATAGACACCCAGGGCTATGATCTACAGGTGCTGCTCGGCGCGGAAGGGCTTCTCGCTGCCGGCAGGGTGAACTTCATCATGCTGGAGATTAATTTCATTCCGCTCTATGTCGGGCAGCCGGAGTTTTTTGAGTTGGATTCCTTTTTGAGCAAGCGCGGTTATGCATTGGTGGACTTGTATGAAAAAATCTGGGTCGAGAACCGCATTGGATGGTGCAACGGCTTGTACCAGAAAATCTGAACATTTACTCCACCGCGATCGACGGCATTCTTTACCCCTCATCTGATGAAACTCACCTCCCACGCCACCCACATTTCCAGTCCTTGGTTCGTGCTGCGTTGCCTCATCAGCATGCTGCTGGGGCGCTCCAATCAGGTGCTGCAGTCTTATCGCAAAGATCGCATCTCCCATGTGAATCTGGAGCAGGATCTGCGCGTCTTGCTACCCCAGACCGGCCCGCTCATGTTCGATGTCGGGGCCAACAAGGGCCAGACCCTGGCCATGTTTCAGCGTGTTTTTGACCAGCCTGTCATTCATGCGTTTGAGCCTAACAAATCCTTGGTGGAAAAGGTGCTCACCCCGGCGCATGCGGGCAGCACGAAGGTCGTGATCAATGCTGCCGCATTGGGGGCGGAGAATGGTGCCCTCACCTTCAATGAATGTGATAATAATGAACTCAGCTCGTTCCTTCCCATGGAGTCCAGCGAGCAAAACCCGTTTAAAGACAGAGTGGTCAGTTCTAGCACTACCGTCCCTGTTTGGACGGTGGATGGTTATGTCACCGAGCACGGTCTGCCCCAGCTCGATCTGTTGAAAATTGACACCCAGGGATTTGATCTTCAGGTTCTCCAGGGCGCACGCCAGCAGCTCTCTGCAGGCCGCATCTCTCTTGTGATGCTGGAGATCAACTTTATCCCCATGTACGTCGGTCAGCCCACTTTCGGTCAGGTGGACGCCTTCTTGCGCGAACATGGGTACGCATTGGTGGACATGTATGAAAAAATATATCAGAACAATCGGCTTGCCTGGTGTACGGGCTTGTATCAAAAATGCTGATCAAGTCTGTTGAACCAAGCGAGTCGCCGCCCGTTTCCTTCATGCGGCTGTGCAATCGAGGCATCTTCTAAGCCATGGGATTGGTCAGTGTCGTAGTTCCAACCTTCAATCGTGCGGGCTTGATCCGCAGATGCTATGACTCCGTAGTGCAGCAGGCGCATCGTCCCCTCGAATTCCTCGTGGCAGACGACTGCTCCACTGACGACACCGCCGCCGCAGTGCAGCAGCTTCCTGCAAAGGAAAATGTGTCCGTTGTTTACCTGCCACAGTTCACCAACCGTGGCGTGTCAGCGGCACGAAATGCGGCCATTCGTGCAGCGCGTGGGGAGCAGATTGCCTTGCTGGACTCGGACGACGTCTGGTATCCAGGGCATTTGGCAACGCTGCAGGCCGCGCTGGAGTCCTCCGGCGCAGACATCGCCTATTCCCGTGGCGACATCCGGGCCGGCCCTGAAGCTCCGCCGTCCGGTCGCAGCAGCTTCGGTCCCACGCCTTATGAGGAGCAAAATACTTCTGAATGCCTTTTTTATTACAACTTTGTCCTCCCTTCGGCTACGCTCGTGCGCGGCGGCTTTTTTGAGAAGACCGGCCTCTTTGACGAAGACCCGCTGATTCAGCATGCGGAGGACTGGGACATGTCACTGCGTGCCGCTGCCGCCGGAATGAAGTTTGTTCACGTGCGTGAAGCGACGGTTTGCTACACCACCCCAGCCAAGGTGCCTGAGGCCAAGATGCAGATGATGATGCGCCGCTTTAATCACTGCCTGCGCAAGCACCGTGGCTATGCCGGTGCCGCTGCTTCTCGCCGCCGGTTCACTCGTGGGTATTATTTCTTCTGGCTTGGGGTCATGCTCGGTGTGGTGAATGCTGAATCTCAGGACCTGTTCCGTGAAGCTCGGAGGCTGGCATGGACGACTCCCTCGCTCCTGCTGCCGTCCATCTGCGGCCTTCTTCAGCCACATCTGCCCCCCTCCAGCCAGCGCCTGGGCCACCGCGTGCTAATGCGACTCCTTCGCGGTTTGCGCGCCAGACATCGAACCCTGCGTGGTTTTCCTGACCCATGGGACTGAAACAGTCTATAAACTACCGGGCTGACATTGACGGCCTGCGCGCACTCGCCGTGCTGGCGGTGATCCTTTTTCATGCCGGACTCGGCGTGCAGGGGGGCTATGTCGGCGTGGACGTATTCTTCGTAATCTCAGGCTACCTCATCACCGGTCTGATTTTGCAGGATATGGAGCAGGGCAAGTTTAGTCTGCGCGCCTTCTGGGAGAGGCGCATCCGTCGCATCATGCCCCCGCTGGTGGTGATGCTGCTTTTTACCCTGGCCGCAGGCTGGCTGCTGCTGCTGGCGGAGGACTTCAAAGAACTCGGCCAGTCTGCTGTAGCTCAGGCGCTGCTGCTTTCGAATGTGTTCTTCTGGCGCGAGTCGGGCTACTTTGAACAGAGCGCTGACCTCAAGCCCCTGCTGCATACTTGGTCTCTTGCGGTGGAGGAGCAGTTCTATCTGTTTTTCCCCCTTGTGCTCGTGGCGCTGCGGAAGTTTTTCCCATCTTTGCTGCGCCCCCTGCTTCTCATCCTGCTTATGACCTCGCTCGTTATTGGCATTTATTGGTGCCGTACCCGTCCAGAGGCTGGCTTCTACCTGCTGCCGTCCCGCGCCTGGGAACTCCTGATTGGGGCCTTGCTCGCCATGTCATCCTGCTCCTTTTCACCGTCCCGACGCTGGCTTCCAGAGTTGCTGGGCATGACCGGACTGGGAATGATTTTGTATGCCGTGTTTGCGTTCAGCACCCGCACGCGCTTTCCTGGAGAAGCCGCGCTGCTCCCTTGCATTGGCAGCGCTCTGGTCATCGCTTGTGGCACGAGATCCATGGCTGGCCGCCTGCTCGCATTGCCGTGGCTGGTGGGAATTGGTCTGGTCTCTTATTCGTTGTACCTTTGGCACTGGCCCTTGCTGGTTTTCTCCAAATACTGGGCATCCGTGCCACTCACCGTCTGGCAGCGGATCATGCTGCTGGCTGCCACTGGCATCCTCGCGGCGCTGTCTTGGAAATGGGTTGAACAACCGTTTCGTAAACGCGTCGTCTGCGGCAGTCGCCGCTCCATCTATGCATTTGCCGCAGTTTGCTCGGGTCTCATGCTTGCGCTCGGCTTGGCTCTGCACCTTTCGCACGGCGTGCCCGCGCGTATTCCGGCTGCAGCACAAATCTACGCCGCAGGCAGGTCTGACAGCATCTTTCGCAAGGAGGTCAGTCTGGAGCAGGCGCAGCGCGGAGAATTCGTCATTCTTGGCGGCAAGGAACACCGCGCTCCCGGTGTTCTGGTCTGGGGCGACAGCCACGCCATGGCTCTCCTGCCGGTCATCGATGAACTATGCAAAGAGAAAGGTGTCCAAGGCTTCGCCGCTGTGCACTACCAGACCCCGCCTCTCCTCAGCTACGTGCCCGCTGGCCCTTACAGCCTGAAAGACAAGACCCCGCTTTTCGGCGCTGCTGTTCTGGACTTCGTGCGTTCCAAGAAAATCCCCAGGGTGGTCCTCACCGCCTCCTGGAACTATTACTTCGAGGCAGACAACAGCGGCAGGATTCGGCAGGCCCTGCTCGACACTGTCACCTCACTGAAAAACGTCGGTGCCAGCGTCTGGGTCATGGAAGACGTGCCCAACCAGCCATTTGACGTTCCCCGCCGTCTCGCTGCCGAGGTCATGTTTTACCGTGGCGATGTGAACCTCATCGGCCTGCCTCTGGCCACACATCGTGCCGATTCCATCCAGCAACATGAAGTCTTGCAGAGTCTGGCACCTCAGCATTACACCCTGCTCGATCCCGTCGGCATCTTCCTCAATCCCCAAGGCTTCTGCCGGGTCGCTGCCGATGGCAGAGCACTCTACACCGACAGCAGTCACATCAGCACTCAGGGGGCGCGCTTCCTACGCCCTCTAGTAAAATCCATTTTTGACTGAAAACCTGCGGGCTTGAAAAAAATTTATTCAAAGTTGCTTCGCCGTCCCCATGACTTCAACTCACCCGGCGCTGCCTCTAACACTTGACGCAGAAAAGCCGTACTGCTGTTTTGACGGGCTAAGCACCGAATTCTGCGCCACTTGCCAAAAGCCCACGTCATAAGTGATTTTGATCTATGCCAGCCACAAAATACGATAACGTCCCAGGGGATGTCAGATCGGCGAAACAGGCTGGCGTACCTATCATCGTTGGCAATGACAGCCACGGCTTTTGGCCCAGTATTAGACGCGCAGTCGAGGAGTCGTTCAGAACTGACTTCAAAATCAGTGGAACCTTCTGTTCCAGCATCAAATCCACGCTCTTCTGACCCCTGAAAATAGCTCCTTTTTTCCACCCAACCTACCACCATGAAAAGTCTCCTTGTCACTGGATCCTCCGGCCTCATCGGCTCTGAAGTTGTCACCCATTTTTCCGAGTCCGGCTGGACCGTCCATGGCGTTGACAACAACATGCGAGCCGATTTCTTTGGCCCTGGCGGCGATACCCGGTGGAACACCCAGCGCCTCAAAGACCAATTCCCCTCTTTTCACCATCATGAGCTCGACATCCGCGACCGTGCAGGGGTGCAGAATCTCCTCAAGGAACTCCGTCCAGACGCGATTGTTCACACCGCAGCACAACCGAGCCACGACCTTGCCGCCAGCCGTCCCTTTGACGACTTCGATGTCAACGCCGTCGGCACCCTCAACTTTCTCGAAGCCGCGCGCCTCGCCTGTCCGGAGTCCCCATTCGTCCACATGAGCACCAATAAAGTCTATGGCGACGCTCCCAATGAGATTGCCCTTGTTGAGCTCGAAAAACGCTGGGACTACGCTGACAGCACTTACCATGACGGCATCCGGGAAACCTACCGCATCGATCAGTGCAAGCACTCTCTCTTTGGTGCATCCAAAGTCGCCGCTGACGTGATGGTCCAGGAATACGGCCGCTATTTTGGCATGCCCACCTGCGCACTCCGCGGCGGCTGCCTCACCGGCCCCAATCACAGCGGCGTAGAGTTGCACGGCTTCCTTAGCTACCTCATACGCTGCAATCTCGAAGGCAAAACCTACCGCGTGTTCGGCTACAAAGGCAAGCAGGTCCGCGACAACATCCACAGCCACGACGTCGTTGCCTTTATGGAGCACTTCATCGCCGCACCACGCCAGGGCGAGGTTTATAACATCGGCGGCGGTCGTGCCAATTCCATCTCCATCCTTGAAGCCTTTGACCTCATCGCAGCCATTTCCGGCAAGCCCATGAAGTATGAATACGTGGATCAAAACCGCCAGGGCGATCATATCTGCTACATCTCCAATCTCGAGAAGATGAAGGCCCACTATCCCGGCTGGGACATCACCAAAGACCTCCAGACTACCTTCCAGGAAATTTACCAATCCTGGCTTGCGCGCACTCAGGCATCCTAATTGTTCTCATTCCCTCTTACCGCACGCCTTCCCATGTCTGATCCCTCCACCCCCACGACTCCCGAAATCCCTGTTCTCTGGGGTATGGCTGCCATTGAGGGCATGCGCAAACGGATCCTTGAAAGTGCAGAAGCGCACGCCGCCGAACGCGATTACCACATCAGCCGCAACAAGTACTTCTACGACCTTGTTGGCAAGGAACTCAAGACACTCATCGGGGATGCTGGACGTCTGCTGTTTGTGCGCTGCCAGACCGGCAAGCTGCTGGAGTTTGTGCGTGCGGACTCGGTGCATGCAGTGGAAGTGAGCCCCCTGATGGCAGAACTCGCACGTCAGAAGCATCCGCATGCTGACATCCGTGTCATGGACCCCGAGAAGGAGCTTCCAGCGGGGCCATTTGACACCGTGCTCATTCAGGACACCACGGACATGGTCGATATCCAGGCAATGCTGGACCATGTCCGTGCAGCCTGTCTCCCGCACACGCGGGTCGTCATTCACACTTACAACCACCTTTGGGAGCCGCTGATCGGCATGGCCGAAAAGTCGCGCCTGAAGACCCCCAAGGTGGAACCGAACTGGCTCTCCGTTTCAGACTATGAAGGATTGCTGAGACTGTCCGGCTTCGAACTGCTACACGTCTCGCGCCGTGTGCTGATGCCCTTCAAAGTTCCTTTGCTCGGCCATCTGATCAACAAATTCATTTCCTGGATGCCGCTCATCGACCGGTTGAATCTCTGCCACTTTATCGTGGCCCGGCCAGATCCACAACCTCGCCCCCCCTCGGAATACAAGATCTCCGTCATCATCCCCTGCAAAGATGAAAAGGGCAACATACGCAGTGCCGTGGAGCGTATGCCCGAACTCGGCCGCGAGACCGAGATCATTTTCTGTGATGATAAATCCACCGATGGCACGCCTGATGAGGTGCGGCGCATGCAAGCCGAGTTTCCGCACAAAAATATCCGTCTGGTCGATGGGCCAGCCATCTCGAAATCACGTAATGTCTGGGCCGGTTTTGCTGCTGCCACAGGTGACATTCTCATGATCTTGGACGCGGACCTTACGGTCATGCCTGAGGAACTGCCGCGGTTCGTCGCCGCCATTGCTTCAGGCAAAGGGGAGTTCATCAATGGCTCCCGAATGGTATATCCCATGCAGGGCCAAGCCATGAAGTTCGCCAACATGTTGGGCAACAAGGGCTTCGCCTCCCTTTTCTCCTACTTGCTGGGTTCCACGGTGCGTGACACCTTGTGCGGCACCAAGGTGTTGTGGCGCAAAGACTGGGAAAAAATTCGTCTTATGATTGACACCTGGGGAGCGGAAGACCGCTGGGGCGACTACGAGCTGCTATTCGGTGCAGCAAAGCTTAACTTACGCATCGTTGACTTGCCCGTGCACTATCAGGAGCGCGTCTATGGCGACACGAAGATGACACGCCGCTTCAAAAACGGGCTTGTCATGCTGCGCTTCTGCTGGGCTGCGTTTCTAAAGCTCAAGCTGCCACAGATCTGAGTAACGAACAAAGCACATGTTAGAAATTGCTCAGCACGACATCGAGATTCAGGAGAACCGCGCACATTGGGAGCGAAAGCCCGTGCTGCGTCTTGTGTATGAAGCATTCTACCAGGGCATCGCCCGCTGGACTCTTTCGGGAGGAGAGGGCGTGACACTGGAGCTTGGCTCTGGCATGGGAAACATCAAGAACACGCTTCCCGACTGCTTGACCTCCGATCTATTTCCCAATCCGTGGCTGGACCGTGTCGAGAATGCCTACGCCCTGAACTGGTCGGACAAAACGGTCGAAAACTTGATCCTCTTTGACGTCTTTCACCATCTGCAGCATCCGGGCCGAGCTTTCACAGAGATGGCGCGTGTAGTGCGCCCCGGCGGCAGGGTCATCCTTTTTGAGCCTGGTATGGGCTTGCTTCCACGGCTAATCATGCGGTTCTTTCATCATGAACCGCTCGGCTTTGGGCAGCCGATTGAGTGGGATGCTCCGCAGGACTTTGACCCAGCGAACCATCCCTACTATGCCGCACAGGGAAACAGCTGGCGTGTGTTTGTTCGGAAGGAAGGGCTTTCCCAGCATGTGCTGCGCGACTGGAAGGTGCTGCATGTGGGGCGTGAGCCCGGCTGGGCTTGGTTGATGTGCGGTGGTCTGCGCGGGCCGCAACTTTATCCAGATGTGTTGCTGCCAGCCGTGCAATGGCTTGAAAAGTGCCTCTCCTTTCTGCCATCCATCTTTGCCGGACGGCTGCTGGTTGTGCTCGAGAGAAAGTCTGGCTCATGACAAGCAGCATGATCGCCAAAGAACTGCTCTTTTTGAATCATAAGCCCCGTTGCCCATGATAGCGCATGCAATTGCCAAAGGTGAGACTAGAGCATCTTGACTGCTAGGGCAGTGTTTGTCGTTTTCATGATGGTGCTCTGCATCTCGTTGCGGTGTTTGTGTTGTTTCCAGTTGGCACACAGGGCGCTGTTTGCCCAAGCATTTCGCACGAGACAGCTCGCCGCCGTCCAGCAGGTGGTTTTTGGGTTCTTTTTTTGCGCAGCATTGACGTCAAGCCCGACCTGGTCCGCCCCAGTGTCCGATCACCCCAGCGCTCTTCCTTGATGCCGTCGTTCTTTGCCCATTCTTCAGTCTAAACTAATTCCTCGAACAAATGCCATCCCTCTCTGACTTTCGTCGTCTGGCAACCATGTGGCAGGCTTTTCTGCCTTGGCTCGCAGCCGCCGTAGGTGTTTTGCCATTCCTTCTTCTCAGCGCTTACTCCTACCCTTCAGCAGATGATTGGCACCTAGCTGCCGACACCATGGAAAAAGGTTTCCTGCAGTCCAACGTGGATTACTACACGCGCACTACTGGCAGGTTCTTCTCCTCCGCCTTCCTTTTCATGAATCCCATGCTGCTCTCCTTCGGAGCTTTCAAATGTTACAGCCTCTCCCTCGTTGCAGGTCTGGTCCTCTGCACACGCTGGGCAGTAGGTGCATGGTTTCCCGCCGCATCCAATACCTGGAAGTGGACGGCGGCACTCACGCTCGTCGTGGCGTTCCTGTGGGGCATGGCGGCTCCGGTGCAGGGTTTTTACTGGGGAACTGGTTCAGCGGGCTATACCCAATCAGCCTTGTTCACCCTCGCCATCGCAGGCTTGTTCGGCCGACGCAGCTTGAATCCTGCCTGGCGGCCGCATCCTGCAGTGCTCGTGCTCGCCTCCCTTCTCGCCGTCGCCACCACCGGTTGCACTGAAGTCGCCATGGCCCTGCTCCTGCTCCATGTCGCCGCGTGGAATGCCGTTTATTTCTGGATCAACCGCCGCATCAGCCGTCCCTTGGCGATCCTGCTGCTCGCGACCATCCTTGGTGCAGTGATGGTCGTCCTTTCACCTGGCAATGCTCTCCGCAGTGAGTATTACTCCAACGGCGTTAAACACGTTCTTCCCGCAGCAGTTGCGCTCGCGGTCAAGCTCGGCATCAAGCAGGTGCTCCTTTGGCTCGTTTTTGTCCCGTTCGCGCTGCTCTCATTCGTAGCTGTCGTCGCTTGGCCAGAGCACGCCCCTGTCTCACGTCAGCGCTGCTGGGAACTCATTGCTGCCGCCCTCGTGCTCATGGCATGCACAGTGTTCGGTGCCTATTTTCTTGGCACCTGGAGCATGGGGCACTGCATCCCGATGCGTGGGGTGAACTTGGTGCTCTTTTTCTTTATCATCGACTGGCTCGCCCTGTTGGCAGGTCTCATTGCGCTGCTCCGCACCGCCGCCGTCGAGTTGCCACGGCCCGGCCTCTTTCTTTCATTCGGCCTCGTCTGCATTCTACTCGTCAGCTTTGCCAGCTCCCCTAATAATGTGAAGACCGCCTGGCGTGACCTTCTTTCAGGCGATGCCGCCCGTTACTCCGCAGAGCTCACCAAACGGCATGAACTCCTGCGCTCCACCCGCGAGCAGGACGTGCTCGTCCCACCGCTGAAGTCCCGCCCAAAAACGCTGTTCTTTAACGACCTCACCCCAGACCCCCTCAACTGGCGCAACACAGGCTGCGCTCGCTTTTTTCGCAAGCGTAGTGTTGCCATCACCACTTCATCCTCCCAGCCGTGAATACTAAAACCAAGATTGGCCTCGCCAAACTCCTCTATCATGCATTGCGGCTTGTTGGCGTCAGCCGGAAGCGCATCATCCTCCGACATGGCGTGCGCTTTGACGTTGACCTTGCCGAGGGCATAGACCTCTCCCTATTTCTCTTTGGCAGCTTTCAGAAATGGGTCATTGATCAAACCCTGCTCCCTAACAAAGACAACTTTTGCGCCATCGACATCGGTGCCAATATCGGCGCCATCTGCCTCCCTCTAGCCTGCCGCTACCCCGGTTCGCGCATCATTGCCGTGGAGCCCACCGACCACGCGTTCAAGCGGCTCCAACGCAATATCGAGCTCAATCCCGCGATTCAGTCCCGTATCAAAACCATTCAGGCCTTCATGGGAGACGGCTCCCAGGCGGCAGCCCCGGGCATGATCGCCTATCCCAGCTGGCGTCTCGACAAGGTCGCAGGCGAGCGCCACTCCGTCCACCTGGGGCAGGCGCACGTGGTCACCTGTCCTACACTCTCCATTGATGGCCTCGTCGAGCAGGAAGGCCTCGATCACATCGACTTCATCAAGATCGACACTGACGGCCACGAATTCGAAATTCTTAAAGGCGCACGCACCACCCTCGAGCGCTGGCGTCCAGTGCTGGTCTTTGAATTCTGCTTTTACGAAAATGAAAAGCGCGGCTACAGCTTCGCCGACTTTAGTGCTTTTTTCAACTCATTGAACTACGACATCTGGCTCTGCGACAGGAAAACGCGCATCCCGGATGAGGCTGCTGCCAGACGCGTGGTGCCAGAGCTCGGTTCCTGCGACTTTGCGGCCGTTCCGCGATGAACCCCAGCCGGGTCGCCTGCCCATTCCCATCCCCGTGTCCTGATGCACTCCCAGCCTCACCTGTCAGACTATCGGTCAGAAATCGACGGCCTGCGCGCCATTGCTGTGCTCGGGGTCATCCTCTTTCACGTGGACGTGAAATGCCCCGGCGGTTTCGTTGGAGTGGACGTTTTTTTCGTCATTTCCGGATATTTGATCACCTCCATCCTTCTGCGGGACTTGGAAGCCGGCTGCTTCAGCCTCCTACAGTTTTGGGAGCGTCGCTGCCGCCGCATTATGCCCGCACTTGTGGTCATGGTACTCGTCACCCTCCTTGCCGCCGGCTTCCTCTTGTTGCCAGACGACTACCTCAAGCTCGGCAGGTCCGCTTTGTGGCAGGCCCTGTTTGCTAGCAATGTTTATTTTTGGCATGACACCGGTTACTTTGCTGCCGAAGCCTCGGAAAAGCCTCTGCTACACACTTGGTCCCTTGCCGTGGAGGAGCAGTTTTATCTGGGTATGCCATTGCTGCTCGCGGCGCTGGTGCGCGTGCGTCCGGTTGGCAGCCGCAGGCATATAGGCTTCACTCTAACCGCCTTGCTGATTGCCAGCCTCGGTTGGAGCGTCAACATGCTGCGGAGTGACCCAGCCTCCGCATTTTTCCTGCTGCCCAGTCGCGCTTGGGAACTGCTGGTGGGTGCCCTCCTGGCGGTGCAGCCCATGGGCAAGCCCCCCGTTCTGGGTCGCTGGCGTGAAATTTCGGCATTGCTTGGGGTGGGGGCCATCATCAGCTCCTATGCACTGTATAAGGCGGACACCCGCTTTCCTGGCCTCGCCGCCCTTCCTCCCGTGCTCGGCGCAGCCTTGTTCCTCGCAGCCAATCAACGGCCCGCTGGCACGCCGCCACCCACGTGGTGTGGTCGTCTGCTCGCCACCCGCCCGCTTGCTTTCATAGGCTTGCTCTCCTATTCACTTTATCTCTGGCACTGGCCCTTGCTAGCCTTTGTCAATTACTGGAGTTTCGTCCCGCTGGCCAAAGGCGGCAAGCTCTTGCTCATCCTGCTGATCTTTTTGCTCGCTCTACTCTCTTGGCGCTTCGTTGAGACTCCCTTCCGCCTGCGCCGTATTTGCGCTAGCCGACCCTCCATGCTCTTTGCCAGCGGCATGGCTGTTCTAATACTCCTGCTGTCAGGGGTGGGGATCACCCAATTTCAGGGTTTGCCTTGGCGCGTGCCCCCCGGTGTGAATCACGGCTATCCTAGGCACTCCGAGTCCAGCTTCATGCTTACCCACCAGACCGCCCTGGCGGATCTGGCGAAAGATCAGTTGGTGCAACTCGGCGTGCCTGGCCCCATTAGCAATAGCCAGTTCGTGTTGTGGGGGGACAGCCATGCACTCGCCGCCCATCCCGCCTTCGATAGCGTGCTGCGTGCCGCCGGCGTCTCCGGCTGCTCCATCACTCATTCCAGCACAGCTCCGCTGCTCGATTTCCATGTCAAAGTGCCCAATGGTCCCGTGACTGATACCGTCGCCCTGAATCAGGCCGCGTTTGAGTGGCTGCGTGAGCACCGCGTCCGCCACGTCGTACTCGCGGCCTATTGGCAAGTATATGAGCAGAAGGGCAGGGTGCAGGGAGTCGCACCCAGCGATTACCTCGCTCATTACCAGGGCCGCATTCTAGCCACCGTGCAGAAGCTGGTCGAGATCGGCTGCCAGCCTTGGATTATGCTGCAAGTGCCGGTGCATCCTTGGATCGTTCCCAAGGCGCATGCCTACTGCCTCATCTTCGGTGCAGATGAGAAACGCTTCTCCGCCACCCCAGACTCCTGGAACGGCCTGGCAGGGCAGGGGCCTGATTTCCTGCGTCAGGTTGAGCACGCTGGCGCACGCATCATTGATGCGCGTTCCGCATTTCTCGACTCTACTGGCCGCTACTTCCGGATATCCATGGACGGGCAGGCGCTCTATGGCGACAAGCACCATCTTAACCCTGTAGGCGCGGAAAAAATGCTGACGCCGGTGTTGCGTCGTAGCTTTTTACCGATTTTTCCCGCCCTCGGCCAACCATGACGGCCTCGCCTTCCTCCCGCACTCAGTTCCTTTGCGGCATTCAGGCATTGCGCGGAATTTTCGCTGTTCTGGTGGTTTGCCACCACATTGGGGTGCGTTCTGCGCGTCTCTGGTCGCATGACTGGCTAGGCGGCTGGTTCTATCACAACACCTTCCGTATCGATTTCTTCTTCGTTTTGAGCGGTTTCGTGCTGTGGGCATCACACAGCGGGGATGCCGGACGGCCTGCTGCCGCGCGCAGCTTTCTCCTGAGGCGTGGCTTACGCCTCTACCCGCTGCTCATGACCATGACCTTGTTCAAGGTGCTTCTCATTACTTGCTTCCCCGGCAGAAGTTCCGATAGCTATCAGATCATCCCATCTTTGCTCGCTTTTCCTCAGAGTTCCTTCCCTGTCATCGTGTCTGCATGGACGCTTTCCTTTGAGATGTATTTTATGATCATTCTTGCCGCATGCTTGGGATTGCCTGCAAAAGCTGCGCTCCCTGCCATGGTATTGGTGGCCGGACTGCTTCCAGTGGGCGGCATGTTGTTCGACGTCCACCCAGCCATCCACGGGCTGGGGTTCCTCACTCACCCGTTCATTCTGGAATTTGCTGCTGGAGCCGTGGCCGCAGAATGTGTCAGGCAGCGCGGAAGCAGAGGAGGGGGCATTTTGCTCTGCGCCGTCGCCATTGTCGGACTGGTGCTCGGCTCCACAGAGCATCTCAGGCTCAACTCCATTGCTGTCATCTGGCAGAAGTCCATCTGGGCGGTTATTTTTGCCGTAGGTTTAGGTGGAATGGCGCTTTTAGAGCGCTCTTGCCGTCCGGAGCGCTGGTGGCTGCAGGACTATTGGAGTCTGGGGCGCGCCAGTTACTCCATTTTTTTGTCCCATGGGTTTGTCCTCATGGTCGGCTTTGCCATGGGCAAACCGCAAATGTGCGGTGGCGATCCCTTTTGGACTGATGTCTTTTTGCTGCTGCTGGTCATCCTCGCCTTGTTGTTCGGGCTCGCTGTTTATAAATATTGGGAGCGTCCTCTACTCAGCTTCTGTAAATCGCTGGTGGTGAATTTTCCGTCGCGCCTTGCTGGTTCCGATTCTTCACAGACACCTCAGGTCTGACCTTATGACTCCTCTTCCCGCTTCGGCTGTCACGCGCCTTGCTTTCTTTGCCTCCTGCAGCATCGCTTTGCTCCTGCAGGGCTACACCCTGCTGCGCCCGATGTCTCTCAATGATGACATCGCCCAGCATCACATCTGGCTGGATGCCGGCGCGGGCAGCGGTTTTAGCCCCGATGATCCCTGGGTCTCCACCTCGAAGGCCATTCAACCCTATTTGTCAGCGGCGGTGTTTCAATTGCTGCATCTCGTGCTGCCAACTCTGCTCGTGGGCAAGGTTTTGGCCCTTGGCGTGCTCGCACTGACCGGGTTCCTCATGTTCAAATTGGCCGCTCGCTTCGGCTCGGCGCGGCTGGGGTGGGTCGCCATGGGGTTGTTTTTTATCTCGGACTCCTGGATCGGCATTGGCGGCGGTTTCGCGCGCGCCTTTGCCTGGCCGCTGGTCTGTGGCTTCCTCCTGGCCATGGCAAGCGGGAGGCGGTGCTGGGCAGCGGTTTGTCTCTTCTTTGCTGCGGCCCTTTATCCCATCATGTTTGTCCTGTTGGTGCCAGCCTATCTCCTGCTGTGGTTGCAGTCGGAACTGCTCGCGGGGGGCTGGCGACGACTCATTGATTGGCGTGGACAGTTTCGAGGGCAGTGGCCTCTGATGGTCGCCGTCGCGGCAGGTAGCTCCCTCGTTCTGATCAAAAGCCATGAGCTTGGCCTGCACCCTTGGGTCGGCCCGCAGGTCACGCTGGCGCAGATTAAGACCGACCCGCTTTATGGCCTAGGCGGCAGAGTTCCCGTGTGGCCGCCCTCTCCTTTTGTGCCGTCCTTTGCCTGGGCGCTCATGCCTTGGGTCAAAGGGGTGCTGGAGCCCGTGCTGCGCCATGCCGCTTCCTTCCCAGCATTCCTGAACAGTAGCTTGATGTTGTTGCTAAACGTCCTTTCGTTTGCCATCCCTGTCCTGGCCATTATCCTCGTCTTCCGGCGCGACCGTCGCCTGGCCCATGTCCTGATAGCTCTAGCCCTCAGTTCCGTGGTCATCTATTGGCTCGCGCAGCTTCTTCTGCCCAAACTCTACGAGCCTTCCCGCTATTTGAGCTGGAGCATGCCGGTGCTCGCTGTCCTCTGCTCGGCCATTCTGCTGGAGGCCGCCGTGGCACGGCTGCCCTCGGGCCGCCTTCGGCAGGCGGGCTGGATATTACTGCTGCTCGCGATGATTGCCCGCGCGCCGTCCATTCGTGGCAAAGGCGCGGAGGACGCTTCGGAATACTCCCCCTTGTACGTTGAACTGGCTCGCACAGGCGGGGAGGAGATCATCGCCAGCTTCCCTCGTACCAGCGACTTCATCCCCCTCTTCTGCCACCGCAGCGTCTTTATCAGCAACGAGTCATCCCACGGCGTGCTCTTTTCCCGCTACCGCGATCTGGTCATGACCCGTCACACTGCCTTGCTCCAGGCTTTCTATTCCCCCTCGGTGGCGGTAGTTCGCACCTTCTGCCGACAGCACAACATTAGCTGGCTCGTCGTCGAGGATAAATATTACAGCCCCGAACCTGCACCTGAAGCCCATTTTGCCCCCTTCCAAGAGCAGATGCGCGACATGCTCAAGCAAACACCCGTACCTTGGCTGCTCGCTTATGCCAGAAAAGCTGGCAAACAAGTCCAGCCCGGCGTCTACTTGCTCAACACCGGTCCGATCCTCGACTCAACTGCCCAGCCATGACCGCTCCATCCCTCACCATCCTCATTCCCTGCCTCAACGAGGAGGTGGCCATTCCTGTGGTGGTTGCCGAATACCAGCAAGCTTTTCCGCAGGCCCGCATTCTCGTCGTAGACAATGGTTCCACCGATGCCACCAGCGCACGCGCACGCGCCGCCGGAGCGGACGTGCTTGTTGAATCACGCCGAGGCAAGGCCAAGGCTGTTGCTACTGCGCTGAGCCACATTAACACGGATCTCGTGCTCATGGTGGACGGAGACGGTAGTTATCCGGCCGCCGGCGGCAAGCTGCTCTATGAACGTTACTGCGAATCTCCCGTGGATATGATCACTGGCGTGCGTCAGACCGAGCAGGACGTTTTCCGCCCCGGACATCAGTGGGGTACATCCCTGTTTGCAAGCTTTGTCAAAGCGGTGTTCGGTCATCAGCCAGGAGATGTTTTTTCAGGCCTGCGCCTGTTTTCCCGCCGCTTCTATATGAACGCACCGGTGCTTTCGCGCGGCTTTGAACTGGAGATCGAGCTGACCATTCAGGCTATCGACAAAGGCTTCAGCACCGTGGATCTTCCCATTCCCTTCGGTGATCGGGCTGAAGGCACGAGTTCCAAACTCAAGACTTTCAGGGACGGTACTCGCATTTTACGCGTGCTGTTGGTTCTTTTCCGCGATTATCGGCCAATGCGGTTCTTTGGGCTAATCGCCGCCTGTGGTTTCCTGCTTGGAGCCCTGGCGGGGGCACTGCCTGTGTATGAGTTTATTCAGACGGCCTATGTGAGTCGAGTGCCCATGGCTATTCTGGCTGCCAGCATCATGGTCATTTCTACGGTCGTTCTTTTGGTGGGATTGATCCTAGAGTCGAATCTGCGGCACCATCGAGAAATGTACCATATCCGCCTGCGCGGGTTCGGAATGCAGTCGAGGAGCTAAAAGCGGCAGCAGAGGGGCCATCTCAGATCAATAGCAGATAGAAGTAAAAGCAGCACCTTTCTGGCAGAACACCAAACAAGCCGCCGCTTTCGTTACCGTAGCTTGCATCACCGAGTCACCTTTTTCGGCATGTTCATGCCGAAAACACAAGCTAATCAAATCGTGAATGGTGCTGAGAACATTCTTGTGTGGGGGGCTCGCACTATGAAGTGGGCAATAGCCATGCAGCTTACAATGCAGGGGGGATCTCCTCTTTCCAGTTCGCACCAACCTTGGGTTTACGACACCGCCAGCTGAATCACATCCTTTTTTGGGGGGGCTGGTCAGTCGCATCGAGTTGTTCAACACGCCGATTTTGGAGTGAAGAAAACAAATCCTGCCGATGTCGCCTCACGCCATCCACTACCCAGGGCAAATGAGAACGCAGAACCATCGGTTAATTTCGAAATCGAGATTTAAAAACACTGACCTAAGATAATAAGCTTGAAACATGTGGCGGATTGCGCGATAAACGATTATTTATCTGGTCATCTGTTGGTTAATGGCACATCCAACGATGTTCATTTTCAAGTACGCGATAGACAC
This sequence comes from Prosthecobacter vanneervenii, assembly GCF_014203095.1. Classification (NCBI taxonomy): domain Bacteria; kingdom Pseudomonadati; phylum Verrucomicrobiota; class Verrucomicrobiia; order Verrucomicrobiales; family Verrucomicrobiaceae; genus Prosthecobacter; species Prosthecobacter vanneervenii. Next base: position 54,962 of record NZ_JACHIG010000001.1, read on the forward strand.
CTCAAGAAATGGGCTGGTTTTATAAACTTCTTAAGAAAGAAGAGTTTCTTCCTACTCGTCTTGGGATGTTCGTTAATTCCTCTTATCTGATCCGCCGCGCGCTTGGTAAGGCTGTCGTAAAGCACAGCGGCGAGATGCGCGGGACGATGGTGGATTTTGGCTGCGGGACCGCCCCTTACCGGCAACTTTTCAAAATCGACCACTACTTGGGGCTGGAGATTGACTCCCCCGGGTATCCATTGAAGAACGCGCATTCGACATTGCTTTACTCCGGTGATCTCATACCGCTGGAAAATGAAAGTGTGGACAGCATTTTAATGACGGAAGTGCTGGAGCATGTTTTCAATCCAGCGCAGGTGCTGGCTGAGTTCCATCGTATCCTCCGACCCGGTGGTTGTGTGCTCATTACTTGTCCCTTTTCCTGGCCATTGCATGAGGAACCCTACGACTATGCTCGCTACACCCCATTCGCATTGCAGCACCTTGTTCAGGCCGCTGGTTTGGAACTGAAGTCTATCGAGAAATCTGGCAATTGGACACTCCTGCAGATTCAACTTCTTCTGACTTACAGCGTGCAGAATCTCCTTCCCCAGGAGGGTCGTCTCAATCGCGTGGGCAAGATCATTTATTGCACCATCCTCAATCCGCTTGCCTTGGTATTAAATTTTTTGCTGCCCAAGGATGAGCGCCTTTACTTCAACAACATTGTTGTAGCTCGAAAGAAGTGCGGCAGCAGTGAGAAATGACAGGTGTGGGAAAATAAACATTCATACAAATTTGGCGCGTGTATTCCTGAACAATTACCCTGAATCCAAGGCTGGCTTCTGGAGTGGAGACGTTTGTTGGTCGAGAGCGAAGGTGTCTCTGAGGCGCTCATGCAAATCTCTGCGCGGACTTTCCCGGACCCGAGCGCTGAGACTCTGACTGCCTCCCCCGACCTCATTTCATCCCCGAACCACGTTTGATGAGTAAATTTTCCTTTTCTGCCCTGTTTGCTCTGGCTGTGGCCTGTCTTATGACCTTGCTCCTGCAGGGGCATACGTTGCTGCGCCCCATGCTCATCACGGATGATATTGCACAGCACCATGTGTGGCTGGATGCCGTGCCCGGCAGTGGCTTTCAGCCTGACGATCCCTGGATCAAATGCTCCAAGGTTTACCAGCCTTACTTGGCTGCAGCAGCGTTTCAGGCGGTGCATCTTGTTCTGCCCACGCTGCTGGTGGGAAAAGCCATTGCGCTGGTTCTCCTGGCCTTAACCGCTTTTCTAGTCTTCCAGATTGGCATTCGTCTCGGCGGCACGCGCCTCGGCTGGATTGCCATGGGCCTCTTCTTTCTCTCCGATGGGTGGATCGGCATAAGCGGAGGTTTCTCACGCAGCTTTGCCTGGCCCCTTGTTTCGGGATTCCTGCTGGCACTCCTCAGCCGCCGTCCTGGCATTGCCGCGCTCTGCCTTTTCCTGGCTGCACCGCTGTATCCCATGCTCTTTGTGCTTCTCGCGCCCGTTTATGCCATTGTATGGCTCTATGAAGAGTTTCGCACCGGCTGGCGGCAAACCTTCAACCTGCGCACTCAATGGCAGGCGCAGTGGCCTCTGCTTCTGGCTGTCCTCGCAGGCAGTGCTCTGGTGCTGCTGAAAAGCAGGGAGATGGCCATGCACCCCTTCATGGGACCTCAAGTTACGTTGGCTCAGATCCAGACAGATCCTCTCTTTGGTGTCGGTGGCCGTGTGGTGTTGTGGCCGCAGCCACCTCTCTACGTCATGTTGCCTGGGTCTCTGTTTCCGTGGGGAAAGGTGCTGGTTGAGCCGGTGCTGCGGCATCTGGCCGCAAAGTCCGCCGCACTGGCTGGTGCGAGTGTCCTGCTGCTGTATGTTGCAGCTGTTCTCGCGTTCGTGCTGTCAATGTTTATCCTCTGGCGTCGCAGCCGGGAAAAAACTGTGGTGTTACTGGCTCTCGCGGTGGTCTCCACGGTGGCTTTTCAGGTTGCTGTGTTGCTGTTGCCCAAACTATTCGAAGCATCGCGCTATCTCATGTGGAGCATACCGCCGCTGGGCCTCATTGCTTGGTCCGTGCTGCTCGATTCCGCAATCGGTCTTGTATCGTCAAAGCGTGCGCTTCAGGTGCTGTTCGCACTGCTGGCGGTCTTATACGTAGCCAGAGCTCCGGCCATCCGCGGCCAAGGTGCCGAGGACAGCTCCGAATACTCCCCCTTGTACTCCGCACTGGCACACACAGGCGCGGGGGAGCTGATTGCCTCTTTCCCCCGCACGGCCGATCTCATTCCGGTGCTGTGCCACCGCAGCGTCTTCGTTAGCAATGAATCTTCTCACGCCGTCATGTTTACACGCTGCCGGCAACTCATCATGGAGCGCCACTCCGCACTGCTCAAGGCTTTCTATTCACCCAGCTCCACAGACGTGCGCTGCTTCTGCAAAGACAATAAAATTTCATGGCTCGTGGTGGAGGAAAAATACTATCGGCCGGACATGGCGCCAGGAATGCACTTTGCGCCTTTTGAGCAGCAGATGCGGGACATGCTGAAGCAAACCCCGCAGCCGTGGCTGCTGGCTTATGCTAGAAAAGCCGGAAAGCAGGTGCAGCCCGGCGTTTACCTTCTCGATACCGGCCACATCCAAGACCTTTCCGCTCAGTGAATTTATCAACCGCGTCAAAGTCAGCATTGATCGGTCACACCGGTCTGGTTGGTGGCAATTTGGCTCGTCAGCACCATTTTGACGAATTCTTCAATTCCAGTAATATTGGAGATATAGTCGGCAACCACTACGATCTGCTGGTGTGCAGTGGAGTATCTGGAACAAAATGGATCGCAAACCTTCATCCTGACAAGGACAAGGACAACATTGATCAGCTGATGCATCACCTCAGGCATGTCACGGCACGTCGGCTGATTCTGATTTCGACCGTGGACGTGTATGGGAATCCCAGTCAAGTGAATGAAGATTCGGTGGTTGATCCGCAGTATCAGACACCTTATGGCAGGCACCGGCACCATTTTGAAAAGTCAATCTGCGAGCATTTTCCGAATGTGACGATCATTCGTCTGCCTGCCATATACGGTTGGGGATTGAAAAAGAATGCGCTCTTCGATCTGATTCACGACCACGAGGTCGAAAAGATCAATGCCCATGCGGTTTACCAGTTCTATTGCCTCGATCGGCTTTGGCATGACATTGAGATCTGCCTCGCTCACGAACTGCCCTTGGTTAATGTAGCGACCGAACCCCTGGGCATCAGCGCGGTTGCACGGGAGCTTTTCAATGTCGAGCTGACAAATGGGGCTGCGGAGACAGCAGCTAAGTATGATTTCCGCACGAAATACGCAGCTCTTTTCAATGGCAGTAACGGCTATTTTCACGACAAGGCCACAGCGATGATAGACATCGCCGCGTTTGTGGCGCAGCAGCGTCGTGCGCGCGTTTCCTGACCAACCCCGAAACAAAAAGATGAACAAAGCTCCCCAAACCAATGCGAAAAGTCCGCCACGTGTTGCTGTTGTAATGCCAGCTTACAATGTCGCTGGGGTCGTCGCACAAGCCATTGCTGCACTGCCCCCCCATTGTGTTGATGAGATTTTTGTCGTGGACGATGGAAGCCACGACGGCACAGGCAAGGTTGCTGCGGAGGCAGGAGGAACGGTCATCACCCACACCACCAACAAGGGCTATGGCGGTGCTCAGAAATCAGGTTACAAGGCCGCGATTGAAAGCAACTCTGACATCGTGGTGCTCGTCCACGGGGACAATCAATATGACCCCTCCTTTGCAGAGCTCTTCATTGCCAAAATCCGTGACGAGGGTTTCGATGTGGTCACGGGCACTCGCATGGTGCTGGGAGATGCGCTTAGCAACAACATGCCGATCTGGAAGTACATCCCCATTCGGGCCACGACGTGGCTGCAAAACCTCATGCTGGGCACCAGCATCAGCGACTATCATGATGGCTATCGCGCCTACAGCGGCTCCTTCTTGCGTTCGGTTCCGCTGGATCAGTTGAGCAACCGCTTTGACTTTGACTTTGACATGATGATCCAGGCAGCTGTTAAAAAGTCTCGAATTGCCGAAATTCCCCACCCGACACGCTATGGCAAGGAGCATTCCCAGCTTCCTTTCGGCAAAGCAGTGGCGTGCCAGCTCACGATTTTCAAATCAGCGTTTAAGTTCCTTCTGCATCGTCTGGGACTCATGCGTCAGGATACTTATGAGCGCAGAGCCTGACTGACGGTTTTCTCATAGTTCTTCGGATTTTGGCTCGCAGTTAACACTGTTCTATCAGCGGTTCTTTAATCTGGCCAGTATTCGCTATCACCATGCGCTCGATCATCATTGCAGGCGGCGGCTATTTTGGCTGCTCCATCGCGCTGATGCTCCATGCCAGGGGCTGGCGTGCCATCGTGATTGAAGAAGCAGACGATCTGCTCACGCAGGCCTCCCGGATCAACCAGGCGCGGGTTCATGGCGGTTATCACTATCCGCGCAGCCTTATGACGGCCTATCGCTCACGTCAGAACTATGAGCGCTTCCGCCAGTCGAATCGGTCGGCCATTGTGGATGAGTTTACGAAAGTTTATGCCGTGGCACGGAACTTTTCAAAAGTCACCGCGAACCAGTTTGAGACCTTCATGAAGCGTGTGGGAGCTCCGTTGAAAGAGCCGCCTGCTGCGATCCAACGCCTGTTTGACCCTGCGCTTACCGAGCGATCATGGATCGCACAGGAATGCGCTTTCGACTTCTCTGTCCTCAGGGACACCCTGCGCCAAAAAATGGAAGCCGCAGGAATTGAAGTCCGTTTGCGCTCAACAGTTCTTACTGCTTCTCCACATCTTTCCGGGGCCGTGGCTGGACTTTCGGATGGTTCGGAAATTGAATGTCGGTTCATTCTCAACGTCACTTATGCCGGCTTGAACCGCATCACAGCCGCTTCAGGTCTTCCTCCTGTTCCACTGAAATATGAACTCGCAGAACTCGCCCTGGTGAAATTGCCGCCAGAATTAGATGGAATTTCAGTGACAATGATGTGCGGCCCGTTTTTTTCATTCCTGCCGTTTCCATCTTTGGGTTTGACTACGCTAAGTCATGTGCGCTACACACCGCATGCCAGCTGGACTGAAAAGGACCATAGGCTGGCCGAAACTCCCTATGAGACTTTCAATGCCATGGGCAAACATAGTCACTTTAAACTGATGTTGGCCGATGCTTCCCGCTTCTTGCCCGCTCTCAGCGGTGCCAGATACCATGATTCGTTATGGACAATCAAAACCATCCTGCCTTTGAGCGAGATCGACGATGGCCGCCCAATACTTTTTCATCGCGATCCCGTCATGCCTTCCGTCATTCATGTGATGGGCGGCAAGATCGACAACATCTTCGATGTGGAAGTCGAGATCGATGAATTGCTGAAAAATGCTGGATGAATGATCTAATGTGACGGAACTAGGAGGCGATTGCGCCTTTCCTGTTTTTCTGACCGCAGTTTCATTTCATGGACAACAACACCGTAATCAGCATCGTCGTTCCCTTGCAGCAGGATGCTGGTCTCGTGGAGGAAGTGGTGAATGGAATTGACCTTGTCCTGAAAGATCGTTACCGCTTTTTTGAGATCGTTCTCGTGGATGACGGCTCCAGTGATGGCACCAATGCAGCTATACAGCCACTGCTGAAGAAAATTCGGCGCATTCGCTACATGTTGCTCTCAAAGACTTTTGGCAGGGAGGTGGCTCTGACGGCCGGCATTGAATCTGCCATCGGCGACTACGTCGTCACCCTCGATCCGCGAACAGACCCATTTGATCTTATTCCATTGATGATTGACAGCTGTCGAAAGAGCGGGGGAATTGTTCATGGCATGGCGGAGAATCTGCTGAGGCGGTGGTTTTTTCGTGAATGGTGCGGCAGCTTGTTCCGCAGCTACTGCCGCAAACACCTTGGTGTTGACCTCAAACACGGTGTCTCTGATTTTCGCGTCATGAGCCGTCAGGCGGTGAACGCCTTGCTGCAAGTGCGTGAGCAGAGCCGCTATCTGCGAGTGATGACCCTCTCGCTTGGATATCAGCACGATTTTTATCCGTATCAGGTTAAGCATCGCAAGGGCTACCGTCCTCCGGCATGGCACAATGAAGTTGTCACTGCCGTCAATTTGCTTGCAGCAAATACGCGCCACCCGCTGCGGATTGTGACCGCCGTCGGAGTCTTGGGCGCATTGTTAAATCTTTCTTACGCCTGCTATGTCATGGTGGTTTACTTGCTGCGGCCCTCGGTGGCAGAAGGATGGACGACCCTTTCGCTCCAAGCCAGCGGCATGTTTTTTCTTATTTGCCTCATCCTTGCTGTTCTCAGCGAGTATGTGGGTGTCATCCTTGGGGAAGTGCGGACCCGCCCCTTGTACTTCATCGCTCAAGAGCTTAACAGCTCGGTGCTTTTAGAAGACACAATCCAATCCAGCATTGTCAAAGAATCGGTGGGCGAATAAGCATTATGCAGAAGCGCGATATCAGTACGGAAATCGTTAGGCCCCAAGCCTCGCATGAGCGCATCATTGCTCTGGACGCATTGCGAGTCATCGCTGCCTTCATCGTGTTAGCGCAGCATTTTCGTCTGGTCTTCGAACTCAACTGGCCCGAGTGGCTGCGCAAAGGCTTGTTCGACTCCAAAGGGGCGGTGATGCTGTTTTTTGTGCTCAGCGGCTATGTGCTTGCCTTGTCTCTCGGAAGCAGGCTTCCCTCATTCATGGCATATGTGAAGTTTGTCGTGCGCCGTCTCTTTCGTCTCTTTCCTGTCTATTGGGCTGCTCTACTGTTGGCTTTTGCTGTCTTGTGGTGTGTGCAAAAGCATGGGGCAGGGCAGGTGACAGGACTGCCCGCCTGGTTTCTTGATAGCAGAGACATGCAATGGAAACAATGGTTGCTGCAGAGCACGCTCGTCGCCCCTGGCATGAAGTCCGACTTTTCCTTGCCCACGGTATGGACGCTGATGACCGAGGCCAAGGTCTCCATGGTCTTTCCATTGCTTGCATGGGTGATCTTGCGCAGTCCTGGCTGGCTGGCTGGCGCTCTGGTTGCCGCTTTGGTGCTTGGCAGCGCTTGGCTGGACCAGCATGTCGTCGGCACCGCAGCTTTTCTCGGCATGTTTGCTCTCGGCACGTTGCTGTGCCGCTTGCCTTCCACTGCATGGAGCCGGCTGAATCAAGCCGCATGGTGGGGCCTGATGCTTCTGGGCCTCGGGCTGTATGCCGCCATCTCCTGGCGCTATGTGATGCCCAGCATTTGGCTTGGCTACTATCTTTGTGGCCTTGGTTCGCTCATCTTCATCGCGGGCACGATCCATTGGCCGCGCATGCGTTCTTTATTGACACGGCTGCAGCAGCTTCTGCGTGTGGACCTCTCCTACAGCATCTATATCCTCCACTACCCGGTGTTGGTGGCGTTGAAAAAACTCTGCGGGTCGGCTATCCCAGCTTCGCCACTGCTGGCTTTCATGCTTGCCTTGGGATTGACGGTAGGACTCGGCCTGCTGCTTCATTTCACAATCGAGATGCCAGCTATTGAGCTTGGCCGAAGGCTGACGCGTTCCAGGACAGCTCAGCAGTCCGTTCTGCCTCATGAGTGACGAAGTCCAGATATGCCAGATTTTTCCGCATTACGCTCCTGTTCTGGCCGGCGCGGCTGAGCGTTTCCGTCGCTATGCGCCTGGGCTTCATGCGCGTGGCGTTAAGACTTCCGTGATTACCTCACGTAGTGATCCCTCGCTGCCTCTGGAGGAAACGTTGGAGGGGCTCGTTAGTGTTTCCCGCATGGAGGTGGGGCTTGATGCGCGGGCGCGCGATCAGCGTCTGTTCCGAGCTGCAGCAGCTCATCTCCAGAGGCAGGGCATGGCAGGGGCGCAGGTGGTGCAGACCATCAAAATAGACCGTCGTCTTTTTCGCAGTCTGCTCTCGATTAAACGCCAAGGCCGGGCGCTCATGTTTGTCTCCACCATGGTGGAGCCCGAGACCTGGGGGCGTACGGCATTGCATCGTTGGGCCAATCTCCAGTTGCAAATTCTATCGCAGCGCCTTTTCGATGCAGTTGTCGTCGGCTCACCCGTGATGGCAGCGGCACAACGCCGCATGGGGGTTGGCGAATGCCGACTGCACATCATCTCTCATGGTGTGGACACCCACCGCTTTCAGCCTGCGGAACCTGACCAACCGCTGCCCGCCTTGGTTGAAAAAGTGCTGCCTGCCGGCGCGAAAGTCTGCCTCTATGTGGGGCATTTGATCCCGCGCAAAGGCGTTCTCACGCTATTAGAGGCCTGGCCCGAAGTGGCCATGCGCCATCCTGATGCCTGGCTCGTCCTCGTCGGCGCACTACAGCGCCCCACAATTTCTTCTGAACGGGAACGGCAGGAAATAGAGACTTATCAAAACGCTTTGTTCAAGAAATTGAATTCTCTGCCACAGGTGCTTCACGTGCCCGAGCAGAAAGATATTCACCGCTGGTATCAAATGGCGGATATGTTTATCTTTCCTTCCACACAAGAAGGCTTTCCCAATGCCCTGTTGGAGGCCATGAGCACAGGCCTGCCCTGTCTCACCCGCCGCTTCATGGGCTTTCCAGAAGGTCAGCTCGGTGAGCGGCAGGGGGTGATACAAGTGGTAGGCGCAGAGCCCCCTTCATGGTCCCAGGCCATTTCTGCGCTATTGCATGATGAACCGACGAGGCGCCGGATGGGATGCGCTGCACGCGAGCTCATTGTGCGGGACCACGCGTTGCAAAAAACACTGGACGAGTATGCCAGCCTGTATCATTTACTTTCCCGCTTGGGCGATGTCGCATGAATTCTGAAAAACTCAGCGTGTTGATTCCAGTGCTCAATGGGGCACAGTTTATCGAAGAAGCCTTGGCCTCGCTCCAGCAGCAGACGAACAGCAATTTCGAGGTGCTCGTTTGGGACAATGGCTCCACTGATGGCACGCTGGAGATTCTTGACCGCTGGTTGCCTGCACGTCTCCCTGGGCGTGTGTTTCGCAGTGAACCGCTTTCATTGGGGCTCTCCCTGGCGCGTCTTGTCGAGGTCGCAAATACAGAATTTTGCGCCCGCATGGATGCGGACGACATTTGCCATCCTGAGAGGTTTGAGCGACAGCTTGCCTTCCTTCGTCAGCATCCCAACCTCGCCCTCGTCGGAACAGACCGCGTTTGCATCGACATGTCTGGCAACATTATGGAGGGATGGTCAGTGCTCCCCTTCACGCCCACAGAGGTGCTCCATGCCACATTGGTGGGACCGCGCATCTGGCATCCAACCGTGATTTTCAAACGCAGTGCCGTTCTTCAAGTCGGCAATTATCAGGATCATAGCACAGCGGAGGAGCCTTACTGGTCTGAGGACTACGACCTGTGGATGCGCCTGCTGACTCATCATCTGGCCGCGACCATGCCGGAGCGCTTGCTGCACTACCGCATCAACCCTGAAGGGGTAACGCAGAAGGCCATGCGTGAAAAGCGCGCCGCCCTTGCGCGGCGCCGGGTTTGGGAGCGCCACGCCGCCGCTTTCACCGACCTGCCAACGCCAACGGCCATGCAATTGCATGACCGGGCGAGCAGCTTCGCCCTGCCTGCGCTCTGGCGCATGGCACGTCACTTTCAGCGTTTGGATGGCATGCCGCCCATCGCCCGCCTGCGTCACCCCTCGTTCATGGCTGCCATGGATAAGTTAGTTGCCCGCAAAGATCTGGCGGCGCGCATCTGGCTCAAGGCCTGCCGTGCTCTGCAGCCAGTTCCAGCAAACGCTCCGTCCACACCTTGACCGGGTCCGCAGGTATGCGCTCCTGAACCAAGCGGCGGCCAGCTGCCCCCATGGCTTCCCAGTGATCGCGGTTAGACCAGGCACGATCCATGACCTCATGCAGCGCCTCGGTATCACAGCCGGTGGCGAGAAATCCCGAACTCCCCGGCTGTATCATCTCCGGGATGCCGCCCGCAGGCGTGGCAATGACTGCCCGCCCTGCCCACATGGCTTCGATCAGTGCAATAGGCAACCCCTCATGTCGCGACGGAAGCAGCAGGGCATGATGTTCACGCCACACCGCGTTCATGTCATCCACATGACCAGAGAACACCACTTTGTCCGCGATCTGTAACTCCTGACAAAGGGCACGCAGCGTGCGTTCACAGCCGCCGTTGCCTAGAAGGGAGACTTGGATCTTCCGCTCCCGCCACTCAGGGCGGGCTAGTGCTTCGAACAGCATGTCATGCCCCTTCGTTTTGGGGTGAAGCCGCGCCGGCAGCGCCAATTTCACAGGCATTTCTGGGCCAAGCTGCGGCATCGGGATGGCCGCAACGCTCACCAGAAAGGGGTTCCGCACGATGCGGGCATTCGGGAGCCGGCGTCCCGTTTGCCGAACAAACAGCTCCCGGTTGTGTTCCGACACAAAACAGGCCTCCAGAGCTTGGCTGTAAGTGCGGTGAATCCTTTCCGCCAGCGTGTCGTCCGGCCAATTGTCCGTAGACACCAGATGTGTCACCACCACACAGGGATGCCGGCCTTCATGAATGACCTCCAGCAGTGGGATGCCATCCACCAGAGTTCCAGAGTTGAAGATAATCAGGTCTGGCTGCTCCAGCTTCAGTAAGGCTTGCAGGCGGCGTAGACGTCTCGGCATGCCGCCAGTCATGCGTTCCAAAATTTTACTAATCACGGCTCGCCTGCCTGTGAGGTCCAGCGGGCGGTGGGGAACTCCGAAACTCTCAAGTTGCTGCAGACGCCGCTGAGCTCCCGCCTTCCACTCCGTCAAAGCCATGACTGCATGCCCCTTGCTTTGCAGCCGGCCAGCAGTTTGCACCCAAAGCTCCTCGCTGCCGCCACCGCCTTGATTGGCGCTTATAAAAATAAATTTCATGTGTCAAGCAGGGAAGGGGGTTCCTGGGCAGTGGTGGGGCATACAGAGTAAGGCTGCTCTTAATGCCAGCAACACTCAGCGCTGTCAAAAAATGCAGTTTAAAACCGTTGTTCCTTGCCCTCTCAACCTGACACGATTATCTCACACTCCTTCGGCCAACTCTCATCAACAGGGCCTCGACTGAACAATGGCGGCTCCTCACCGTTTTAAAGAATACCTATGATTAAAAACCGCAGTGGTCTGACTATTTTGGAAGCGCTCGTCGTCATGACGGTATCTATAGTGCTGCTTTGGATTGTGATTCCCGTCAGCATGGTGCGTCTTGGCTGGAAAGAGGCTGGTGCCATGGTCGTCACTGAAGGTGACAAAGCTCCGGAATATCAAGGCGAGCCGCTTAGTCTGGATGTCTTGAAGCCTCGTGTGGACGACTTGCAGAAGCCCAGGGTTTTGCCTGACAGTCAGTTTGTCCCGAGGGCTCCCAACACTCCGCCCAAGAAGAACCCCTTGGAATAGGCGGGGCTGAGCGCCTTGCTGATTTCATGGATTCACCTTTAAAACAGGACGTTCTGGCTGACAATCTTACGGTCCCCGTGCTCATAGTGGCCCGCATAGGTGCCGTCTGGCATTTGTTGCGTGGTTGGTTATTTAGGGGCACACTTCTCACCGTTGGTTGCTTGCTCGGCTTGGCTATGCTCATCCGTTATCGGGCGGAAAGTAATCTGCTGACCATCTTTCTCGCTTTTCTCCCGGCTTGGGTGCTGTCACTTCCCCTGCTGGCAACACTCTTCGCCAGTCTGGTTTTCCTCTGCTGGCGCTCCGCTCTGCTCTCGGTCTCTTCAGCCATTATCATCGTACTCTGGCTGGGGGGCTTCAGCTTCTCTCTCGGGCAGAACACCCCCACTGTACGCGGCCCGGATACCCTCTCGGTCATGACATATAACCGCGGCCAGGGTTCCGAAGCCGTTTTGATCAATTGTGCTACAGCACACCAGCCCGATATTGCTGTCTTTCAGGACGCTGGCCACCGACTTGGCCGCATTGCTTCACTGCCTTGCTTTGCCCAGCACCAATATCGGTATGAGAGTGGTGAGTATGTTTTGCTAAGCCGCTGGCCGGTGGTTGAAAAAGAAGCCATCGAGCTCGACTGGCCCGCTGGTAAAACAGGATTCTGGCGTGTTGGCACACGTTCTGTCATCGACTGGAACGGCCGACGTATCGCCGTCTACAACATTCATCTGCCCACCCCTAGAGACCTACTCTACTGGTATGCAAGGCGTGGCACCTTTCTTTATGGTCTGCTAGGTCTTGTCCCTGGAACTCCATTTCATGTGCGGCATCAGCACTACCTGTCCTACTGGACGGCACGAGTCAGGCTGGCAGATCAACTCGCCGCTCGAGTGCGCAAGGAGTCACTCCCTGTCGTTATGATGGGCGATCTTAACACCCCCCCAGTGGGGTGCGGATACCGTGCGTTGCGTTCCGTCCTGCAAGACGCACATCTAGCCGCTGGCAGCGGGTTTGGTTTCACATTCCCGAGCAATTTCAAATCCATTGGCAGGTATTTTGCTCCTTGGATACGCATTGATCACGTCCTTGCCTCGGCGCAATGGGAGATAGTCTCTTGTCCAAGCCCTTCGAAAGAAACCTCTCAACACCTGCCCGTAGCTGCTCAGCTAAATCTCAATCAAAAAGCTATAAAGTAATGAGTGCTAGCGTACTGAGTTACTAGTGGCATGGCAAATGCTTACTTGATATTCCACGAATTGATATTCCTTGGCAAATTTTGTCCCAAAAATGTTAATTGCACAATCTAAATTTGAATTTAATCCTTCGCTGTAGATAAGCTGTAGTTCATTACATAACCCCATCACACACTCTATGAATCTGAATTTTAACAAAAATCTGCTGCCCATCTGCGCGGTTGCCTCTTTGCTCGTGATTGGTGCCGTTGATCTTTTCGCATTTGGTGGTGCCTATGGTGGTTTTGCTTTTGGTCTCGGTTACTTTCCTCAGCAAGATCGCACCTTGGGCCGGGTGCAGATCGCTGCAGACAGCAACTATGATGGATTCTTGAATTCCAGCGACACTGAGGCCAGTGATAATGTTAAGCGCAATCCTCCAGGTTTGATCGTGGGCACTCGTGAACTCGCTCGTGTTGATCTTAGCGTTATTCATAATACTGCGCTTCAGACCAACGGTTCGCCTGATCTCAAGTTCTTGTATTACAAAACCGCTGCCATCCTCGATCTCCGCCCGGTAAATCTCGGTCATAAGCGTGGTCGCTTCCCATCTTACGAAGAAGAACAGAGCCGTAGCGGTCGTGTTCGTGTTTGGCTTGACACCAACCGTACTACTCTTTTGCTCGATTCTGCAGATCCTAGCAAACGCCGCGTGGAGTGGCCTGCTGCCTCCAGTCTTCCACCCAAGCACGTTTATGTCGAAGGCGTCAGTGTTGGCGACTCTGGTACGGTGATGATGTTGACCCTGCTCCTTGACAACAACAACCTCAGCCCTGTGGCCGATAAGCTTTGGGGCGAGAAAGCCGCTTGGGATGCAATGATGTTCTCTGTATGGCCCAGTCCTAAGACCAAGCCCTTCATTGACAAGTCGCCCGTTTGGAAGCGTTTCTAACTGGTTGAATATTAGAAACGCCTAGCATGAGGCATAATAATTTAAAAACCTAAAACTCAGTGTATTTATTTCAAAATGCCTTGGTGGCCGACCCACAAAACATTTCGATGTTGGTCTTGTTCGTGGCCGCTGGCGCTTGGCTTGTTTTGGCGTTGGTTCTCTTGATTGATCTGTTCACAGACGCGACTCTCTCATTCCCTTGGAAAGTGGTGTGGTGTCCCATACTTATTTGTGTCCCAATCCTCGCGGGGCTTTTATACAGCGTTTTTTCGATTGTTCGCTCCCTTCTTGTGGCGCGAAAGCCGTGACTCAGCCCTTCGGGTTGTGTTTTTCTCCTCTGAGAAATTAATATTAAACATACACAAGCTCAGTGGTCACAATAAAGAAATATCTAATTGATCCTACTGTCTGCTGCCTGGGGGGGGTTGCTCTCATGCTGCTTTTCTTGCAGCTTCCTGCCAGCGCTCAGACAAATCAGGTTGGGACATCATACTCAAAGGCACGACGCTCGCGTGCATCTCTCGTGGATACCCAGCCGGATGCTGCCACTAGCCATGCTTTGGGGCAGGATGTTACTCGCCCATATGGCGAATATCGCTATGTGCCTCAGAAAAATATTTATCAGCAAACCTCCATTGCTGATTCTATTGGGGATCTCAGGCAGAACACGCGTGATGTGCTGGCACCAATCAGCAATATCAATCGCTACACTAGTTGGTCACTCTACAGTGCCACAGACAGCTACTTTTTAGGTACATCTCTGGGGCTTAACCTGGGCATTCCTGCCTTCGGCGTTCAACTTGGATCCGGCTATGGCGGTATTCAAAGCAATCGCTTCACCATGATTGCTGGTCCCTTTGTATTGGATAGTTTTTACGCCGGCTATGGATTGATCTACACAGACATTCAAGGTAACTATCCAGGAATCGCTTCCCTCCCTGACGATGGCTGGGCGCAGATCGTATGGATGAGTTTTCGCGCTACTTTGGTTCTAGGCGATTCACTGGCCCTAAGCATAAACCCCTATCTGTACTGGTTGCCCGACAAAGGTCAGGTCGGCTGGGCTCTGCCTGGTCCCATGGCTGGCATGATGCTGCCGCAGTTTGGTGCCAGATCCTTGTTCCAGGGAATCTGGAAGAAAGAATGGGCCAATTGGCGTCTTGTCGTCAGTGACCAGTTCACACCCTACATCCAGCCTTACAATCTTTGGGACGTATACGTGAATGCTAATCAATCTTGGGGGGATCTCTCTCCAATTGAGCGCGTCGGCCGATACGGTGTGGGTTATGGTGCAAGCGCAATGCACAACTATGATCCCAGTGCGCGCTTCGGCCTCGGCCGTGACCGGTGGAGCGGCTTGGCAGGCTACTACAACATCATCGGAGCCAGGCTTTTTGGCCGTCACGGCAATGCCACCCAGAGCATGTTCTACATTGATCGTGTAGATGCGTGGAACAAAAACTTCGACACCCTCTACTCAGCCCTCAATGGCGGGGCTTATATCCGTAACGGCGATCCTTTCTTCACCTCCTACGCCGGCTACAACTTCTCAACTAGAGCCCCTTTCTTTAAGACCACCATCAACTGGGCCTCTGTGGGCTTCCGCAAAAGTCTTACCAACTTCCTCACAACCTATGCTGAGGGGGGCTATTACTGGCTCACTGGGGAAGGGCCACATTACAATGGCTGGACCGCCCTTGTAGGCGTCCAAAACCGTCTCGGTCCGCTGACCTACCAATATGCTGAGGTGGGGCGCCGTGTTTACAGGCCGTTCAACGCACCTGTGGGACTCGAAGACTTTGCCGAGTACCGGCTTGTTCACCTCCTTGGAGGTCGCATTAATACGACGGCTTATGCAGGTATTTCCAAGCGCTACCTACAGTTTAATAAACAGATCACCCAGCAGATCAAATATGCGGGGCTCATGATGAGCACCAATATTTCCGGCAGAATCTCCAGCTTTGCCTCTGCTGGCTGGGAAAACATCACCCTTCCAAGCAATGGTATTGAATGGACTCAGTGGACGTACCGCGCCGGACTCAGCTACGCCATGTCAAGCACGGTCAATTCACAACTTTTTTACCAATATTTGGACTTTCATGGCAACACATACAGCTATACAGAGCATTATCTATACCTTGGTGTGTCCAAGATCTTTTAGAAAATTCCAATCCTGTATGTTTAAATCAGTCTTTGCTCCCTGCCTCTTCGCTACCATTTGTCTGGTCTCCTGCAGTGCTCCGCAAAATTACGATTCTGCCGATCTCGCCCCTCTCCCGAAAACTACACCCGTTGGAAATGCCAACTATCGCATCCAGATTGGCGATGTGATTGATATGTTCGTTCTTGAGGACAACTCCTTCAATGGCTCGTACGTCATCCGCCCCAGCGGCGACATCATTGTTCCAAAGCTTGGTCGCGTAGGGATACAAGGGCTTTCCTTGTCGGAGGCAGAGAGCCGCATCAAATCCACCCTCCAGGCCAACCATTTAAAGCTCGCCACTGTCATTGTTGATCCTGGCATGCGCGGTGAAACCGCCGCAGGAGGTCTGACCTTGCGCCTCAGTGGTGAAACTTCGCAGACAGGGCGTGTTACTGTGCGCCCTCTTGGCGATTCCCCGGTCTCCGCCTACCAAGCGGTCATTGACTCGGGTGGTTTCAAGCCGTTTGCAAACAAGAAAAAGTCATACATCCTGCGCAACGGCAACGCTGGTGTGCAGCGCATCGATGTTAACTTCGAGGCTGTTGAGGCTGGCAAGGCCTCTGACCCCGTTGTGTTGGAAGGTGATTGCATTGTTGTGCCAAAGAAAATCTTTGGTTTGTAACAGCACTTCTCTAAGCACATCTCTTTTATGGCAAACCAGGGCTTCAAGCGCTTACTTACTTTTCAGGACATCCTTCAGTTCCTCTCACGTTACGTGAAGTACTGGCGTTTAGGGGTGTTTTGCGCGACCTTGGGTGCCTCGCTCGCCCTCGCCTATTTCGTCTACGGCAAGCCATCCTACTACTCAAAGAGTTCGGTAGAATACAGTTATGTCGACCTGCCCATCAAGTCTGAAATTTCAGACGTTCGTGGTAATACGAAATGGGACAACATTCATTCGCAAGTCGTACTTGGTTTGCAATCAAGGTGGCTTGCCGAACGCACAGCCCTGCGCCTGAAACTCGTTAAAAATGTCAGCCAGTTGGGCACCATCTGGAGCCGTTTCATTTCCAAGATCAAAATCACCAGTTCGGTTGCCAACCAGCTGGAGATCGAAGTGTGGGTCTATGAACCTCGCTTGGCCAAGCTCTGGCCTCAAGCCATGCTTCTTGAGTATCATGATTTCCTTACCGAATCTCGCATCAAGCATCGTGACCTGATAATCCAGGGGTTCTCCAAGGAAATGGATCGCATCCGCGAAAACTTGAAGGCCGAAACTGAGCGTGATCGCCGTTTTGAGTCCGAAAATCGTATTCTGGAAAACTTTGTGGCCAACAATAAATTGGAACAGTTGCCCACCCAGATGCTCACCTACCGCTCTCAGCTGGATGCCATGGAAGAGGTCGAAAAGTACATCGACGCCACCGCCCCCAGCCCAGCGGAAAAGCTGTCCCTGCTCAAAAAGCATCGCGACAAACCTCTTGCTGTTGGCACCATCGTGCGTCGTGGTGCGGAAGTTGACCCCTTTTTAACGAAGACCAATGCGCCCGACATCTTGATGGCCGGTACTGGTGCTGTCGCAGTAGAACCCCCGAAGCGCGCTGCAGCCGGTGCCTCCTCGGCCGCAACCACCAGCACCATTGTCATTCCCGAGAACTCAAAACGCACCGAAGTCTGGGAAGAAATTGATGAGAAACTGCGAGAAGCTCAGCGTGAATATCAGCGTCTTTCAAGCAACTTGCTGCCTGGGCATGAGCAGATGCGCGCTCTGCAAAAAGAGATCGACAGTTACAGCTTTGCTCTTGAAGCCGAGTGGAAAAAGGAAATTGCAGCCTTCCAACTTGAGAAGGATCACATTCGTCAGCAGCTTGCTTCCCTGCAGAAGCAGATGCCCGAATACCACAAGCTCATCGCGGGCTACGATGACTATCGCAGAGACTTTCGTCTCCAGTCCAGTGGCAGACTTGCTTGGGAGCAAGCCTACATTACCATGAAATCCCGAATCTCGGCCATGGACTACACAGGACCTGAGGTGCAGGTGGAATTCTTTTTCAAAGGCTTCACGGAAGTGCGTGATGACATTCCCGTCTCCCCGAATAAACAAAAGCTCCTCACCTATGCCTTGGCGCTCTCTCTCGGCCTTGGCATCGGCGGGCCTGTCCTCACCGAGCGGCTGCGTTTCACCTCCTCCTTTGTCGGTGAAGCTGAAAAATACTGCCAGTATCCTGCATGCGGCATTGTACCCTTGATGGAGCCGAAGGCTAAGCTCGCTATCGAAGATGGCAAGGACGGCAACGAAGACGATTTTGCCGGCAGCCACGCTCACGAATCTTTCCGCATCATTCGAAGCTCTCTGCCGTTCTACGCGCCAGGGGACAACCGCAAACAGGTGATCATGGTGACCAGCGCCCGCCCAAGTGATGGCAAAAGCACTGTGGCGATGCATCTGGCCAAATCATTTGCTGAGAGTGGCGACAAAGTGCTGCTTATCGACTGTGACCTGCGTCGAGGCACCTTGCATCGTCTCTTAGATCTTGACCGCAAGCAGGACGGACTTGCCGAACTGCTCGACGGTCAGGCCAAACTTGCAGATGCCATTCAATCCACCAAGACGCCCGGCCTGAGTTTAGTCGCACGTGGCAAGAGCAAAAGCGTTAGTCCTGAGTTGCTGTCACGCAATCAGTTCCAGCATTTGATCGACAGTCTGCGTCCCGATTTTGATCGCATCATTGTGGACACCCCACCGCTGCTCGGCCTTGCCGATTCATTGCTCATCAGTAAAGTCGTGGACGGGTTGATTTTTGTGATTCGCGCAGACCAGACCACCCAGCGTGACGTTGCCACCGCTTCTGAAATTTTGCACCAGGCTGGCGCTCCAGTTTACGGTTTTGTCTTGAACTGTGTGAACCTTAAAAACCTCGAAAACTACTACTATTACGGCACTTACTATTCACGGTATTACGACCCCACCTATTACAGCAGTTCGAGACGCGGTGGCGTGCAGCCTGTTAATGATGCGTGACCTGATCGATGTGACCTCGCGTCGTTTACTTCATGGGAATCAGTGTGCTCCACGTTCTTCACTCCTTCCGCCAAGGGGGAATGGAGAACATGATCGGACAGATGGCATGGCGGCTTTCTCAAGCGGGCTTGAAGGTTATCGTCTGCGCCTTGGTTGGCTCAGATGATTTCAAGCATCGTCTGCCTCCCGGGACTCCAGTTATAGAGCTCCAGAAGCGCCCAGGATTAGACTTCCGCTGCGTCATGCGCCTGCGTGAACTCATCCGTGAACTCAAGCCCGACGTAGTGCACTCTCATAATTGGAACGCTCTGGTTTATTCTCTACTTGCGCTCGGCCTCAAAAGCACCCCACTGCTGCATGGCGAGCATGCTCTGCTCTACGGATGGGAGAGGTCCCCCTGGCGACTCAGGCTCCGTCGCCTCTTCTATGCCCGTTGTGATATCGTTCATACCGTTTCTCAGGGCCAGATCAACGATATGGCCGCCCTTGGCCTCACTCGTCACCTCGACCTTCGCGTCATTCGCAACGGTGTTGATACATTAAAGTTCAATCTTCTAGATAAAGCCGAGTGCCGTCGCGCCCTCGGCATCCCCTCCGGTTCCCCCTGCTTCGGAATGGCTGCCCGCTACGTCCCCGAAAAGCGTCATCATCTCCTCCTCCAAGCCTTCTTAAAAATCGGCACAACCTTTCCAAACGCCCGCCTCTTGCTCGCAGGTGCTGGCGGCAACTGCGAAGAAGCGACTCAGGAACTTATCGCGCGACATCCCTTTGCCGATCGAATCATCCAGCTTGGGCACCGGGATGACATGGCGGCTGTGTACAATGCCCTCGATCTTCTGGTACTAACCTCAACGTCCGAAGGCATGTCCAATGTGACCCTCGAAGCCATGAGTTGTGGCGTCCCCGTGCTCATGCACGCTACCTGTGGCTCTGAGGAACTCATCCACCACGGGCACAATGGCAGCCTGGCTGCGATGGAAACCGCTGATGATGTGGCTGCTGCAGTCACCGCGCTGCTGGAGCGACCAGAGTTGCTGAGCACGATGGGCGGCGCTGCGCGGGAATTCATCGAACTTGAATATCCATTGGCAAAAACCGCTGCTGATTACGGGGCGGTCTATGCCGAACTCAGTGGGAAGCAGATCACCGCAATGGGGGGCCGATAAGTGGATTTTATCTGCGCCTGCTTACTCGTTTTTTTTTGGTACGTCCGCCCGCAGGACATCTTTGCAGTCATTGGCGGTGTCAGCGTGGTGAAGTATGCGATGTATGTGGGCATCGTCGCCACCGTGCGGCGTGCTGGCGGGTTCAGCCGTGCTATTCTGTGGGCTGTGCCGATGGACTGGCTGATCAGCGCATACTGTTTGTGGATCATCTACGCGACGGCTGACCATGTAGCGGCTATCAAAGAGGTTTTCACCTATTTCAGCTTCCACATGGTCACGGCCCTGGCGCTGAACAGCTGGGCAAAAATTGAAAAATACCTCAATCTTTGGCTGGGATGTCTGGCTGTGCTGGCGCTGCTGGCGGTTTCCACTCACTGGGACTTTGAGTTGGTCGCTGGTTCAGCAGAACTTATCAGGGATTTCCATGACCGTCTTACATTAAACACGTGGGTGTTTCGCAATCCTAACGCACTGGGCCACGGCGTAGTGACCCTGATCCCGGCCGGGATTGCGTGGTGGGTCATGGCGGGGGGGAAGAACAAAATGCTGGGCATCGCGCTCATCGCGCTGGCGGTGCACTGTGTGCTGCTAACGGAGTCCAAGGGAGCCTTTTTGGCGGGTGCTGGCGGGCTCACGATGCTCTTCTTGTTCAAGCGGCCCGTGTGGCTGCAGCTGGTGCTTCTCGCATTGGTTTATGCCGTGGGACTTGCGGCCCTGAAAAGTCTGCCGCGCATGGACACGCTGTCCAAGAATGACGAGGGCATCCAAGGCCGTATGATCGTCTGGCAGCAGGGCAAGTTCAGCATGGAGAGTACTGTCACAGGGGCGGGGCTGAAGATGTTCCAGGGGTATGTTCCCGTTCGTAACGGCAAATTGCACCGTACGTTTTATATCCAGATCGCCACGCACGGTTCTTATGTCCGAAATGGAGCAGATTTGGGTTACATGGGCTTGCTTCTGTTTGCGGGCGTTTTTTACGGTGGAGTTCGGGTGCTGCTGGTGGCTCAATCTGTGCCTGGCAGCGAAGCGATGAGGGTGCAAAGAACCTTGTACGCTTTGATCGCAACGACGGTCTTTTCCTGCTGGGTGGTGGACCGTGCCTATCACATGGACTTTTTTCTGTTGTCCGGGGTCATATCAGCCTTTCACCGACGGTTTCTCCCAGGTAACAAGGGGCGGGAGGAAGATGCTGCAGAGACGGAGGCTCTGGCAGGGCCAGAGTCCAAGCTGCTGCTGCCAGCGACCGTGGGAGGAGCGCCCGCTGCTGAGAAGGTCAGCGAGGCGCTGGCTGCAACAAGAAGTCAGGATACTGAAAATGAAGAGCTGGCCGACAAGGACACTCCGGATCAATTCGGCGCGATCAAGCTTAATTGGTCGCGCGTTGGTCTGATTGACATAATGATCATGTACTTGATTATGGAAGTGCTGATCTATTTCTGGGAGCTTTTCTCAACGGACTTTGTGGTGTTCTGACGATGCGTATTCTTTGGATCAAAACGAGCCCACTGCATCCGCTTACACGCGGCGGAGATTTGCGCACCTTTCATCTCTTGCGCCCCCTGCATCAGCGGCATGATATCACCTTTATCGGCATGACGGCGGATGAAGGCCAGGTGGCTGGCTCACGGCATGCTGCAGAGTATTCTACTCATGCGTTCTGGGTGCATGAGCCCAAGGCTTCGCTACAGCTCGCCAAGTGGAAGTTTTTTGCCGGGGCGCTGGTCAATCTGACGTCGTCGCTGCCCTATGCTGTCGCTCGTTTCAGATCGAAACAGCTGCGACGTCTCCTTAATGCAAAACTCAAGGAGCAGGCATACGATTTGGTGGTGGCGGATTTTCTCTTTCCTGCGGCCAGTCTCCCTTGGGAGCTCAAGGATGCCAGCGGCTGCCCCTGGGTTCTCTTTCAGCACAATGTGGAGTCCATGATCTGGCGCCGTAGGGCTGAAGGAAAGACCGGCATCAGTGCGCTGTACTATCGAACTCAGCGCGATCGCATGTTGCACTTTGAAAAGAAGGCCAGCAGCCGCTTTGATGGTGTGCTGGCTGTCTCCGAGGAGGATGCGCGCATTTTTAAAGAAGAGATGCAGCTCTCCAATGTCCTTGGATCAGTGCCCACCGGTGTGGATTTGGACTACTTCCAGGCAGTGCCCAGGTCCAGGCCCGCAGTACCCACGGTCATGTTCATGGGATCGATGGACTGGTATGCCAATGTGGATGGCGTGAAGTGGTTTGCGGAGGCCGTCTGGCCGCTGGTGCAGAAGGAGATCCCGCAGGCCAGATTTCAGGTGGTAGGGCGCAAGCCGCCTGCAGAAATCCAGGCTCTGGCCACCAGCGGCAGCAACATCGAGGTCACCGGTACCGTGCCGGATGTGCGGCCCTACCTGCGTGGCGCAGATGTCATTGTGGTGCCACTGCGCATCGGGGGCGGCACCAGATTAAAAATATACGAGGCCATGGCCGCTGAAGTACCGGTGGTATCTACTACCATAGGGGCAGAGGGCCTGGACGTGAAGCACGGGCGCCATGTGCTGCTGGCAGACAGTGCCGAGGATACAGCTGCGCAGGTGTTGCACGTTTTGAGGAATCAAGAGGCAGGTGCTTCACTGGCGCATCATGCTCTGGAGGAGGTGGCACGTCCGTGCTCCTGGGCGGCAGCCGCGCAGATTTTTGAAAAAGCCTGCACAGATCTGATTCAAAAGCGCAGCCGCTCATGATCGCCGCCGCCTGGATCATACTCATCGTCAGCGTTGCCGCCGTGGTGCACTGCTACGTTTTTTATCCGCTGTGGTGGCATCTGCTGGGCAGTCGCAGACCCATGCGGGTGCGACCTGCTTCCCAGGATGAAAAAGAGCTGCCCTATGTATCTGTCATCGTGGCGGGCTACAATGAGGCAGGCTGCATCGCACGCCGTGTGGAAAATCTGCTGCAGTGCGACTACCCCGCTGATCGGCTGGAGATCATCATCGCCTCGGATGGTTCAGATGATGGCACCGCCAGGCTGGCAGAGCAGGCTGCGGCTGGAGATGCCCGGGTGCGTGTGTTGGATTTCACGCAGCGTCGCGGCAAGGTGCATGTGCTCAATGAGGTTTGCCCCCAGGCACAGGGCAGCGTGCTCGTGTTGAGCGATGCGAATGTGGATTTTGACTCCGATACGCTGCGTCGCCTGGTGCCGTGGTTCCTCGATGACAAGGTGGCCTGTGTCTGCGGCAAGCTGATTTTCAGACCCAGGGAAGGGGAGGCGCACACCCAGTCCGAGGGCTTCTACTGGAAGCTCGAAACATGGCTCAAGCAGCACGAGGGCGGGCGTGGTGTGCTGCTCGGTGCCAATGGGGCCAACTTCGCTCTGCGGCGTGATCTCTGGACGGGCTGCCCCCCGGAGATTGTGGTGGAGGACCTCTTCATTCCACTGCGTCTGCTGATGGACGGCTGGGCGGTGGTGTTTGAGCCCAGCGCGCTTGCTTACGAAGAGCTGCCGCCGGCGCTTTCAGATGAGTTCGGACGTCGTGTCCGTATTGGAGCCGGAGACTACCAGATTCTCGCCCGCTGTCTCGCGCTGCTTCATCCTGCGAATGGTCTCGCTGCCTGGGTGTTTTTCTCGCACAAAGTGCTGCGCTGGCTGGCACCGTTGTTCATGCTGATTGGAATGCTGGCGGTGCTTGTCCTGATTCTGCTTGGCGCATTCGGATCGCTCGTGCTCGGTGTCGTCAGTCTGTCGCTCGTGTTTCTGACCACCGCCGGATTTTACTCGCATCGTCTCCCTGGTCCTCTGGGGCGTCTGGCGGCGGTGTGCGCTTACTTTGCCAGCATGAATGCGGCCCTTTTTCTGGGCTTCATACGCTGGCTGAGAGGCGGACAAAAGACCACCTGGAACCGAACCCGCAGAGCCTGAACGTATGATCAAAGCAATGGACCGCTGGCTGCTGCCCTGGCTCAAGGATTCCTTCCTGCGCCACAAGGCCCCGATCACCGATGTCATGCTGTCGGTGTGTGACCACTTTGAGCCCTTTCACCACACGGACAAAGCCGGTGCCATGCGCCGCATGCAGGAGTGGCACACAAGACTGCCGGAGATCCTGGCCACCGGTGTGGATCACGATGGGCAGACACCAAGACACACCTTTTTCTACCCGGTGGAGCAGTATGATGCCGATGTGCTGCAGTCTCTGGCAGAGCTTTGCACCAGCAGCCGGAACGAGGTGGAAATCCACCTGCATCATCACAATGATACGGCGGAAAACTTCTGCGCAGCCATCGAGCTGGGAAAGGTAAATCTGCGTCATCACGGACTGCTGGGCAGTTCGCCCGATGGGCAGCCTGTGTTTGGCTTCATTCATGGGAACTGGGCGCTCGATCATTCTGATCCTGCTGGCAGAGGCTGCGGCGTGCGTGGAGAGCTGGCCATGCTCAAGCAGTCCGGCTGCTATGCAGACCTGACCATGCCTTCTGCACCGCATCCCACGCAGGCACCCATCGTCAATAGTCTCTATTACTCCCAGAGCACGCTCGCTGGCTGCTCTCATCATCGCGGCACGCCCGTGAAAGTCCTGGCTGGCGGCTCTCCATCGTTGCGCGAAAAGCCTGATCATCTGCTGCTCGTGCAAGGGCCGCTCATGCTGGACTTCACCCGGCGTAAATGGGGCCTCATGCCGCGGGTGGAAAACTCCGACCTCGGCCCTGCCAATCCGCCCACCGTCCGCCGCTTTCATCAGTGGCGTAAAGCGGACATCTCCGTGCGTGGTGCGGAAAACTGGTGCTTCATCAAGCTGCATACCCACGGCGCGCCGGAGAAGAATCATCCCTCGGTCATCGGCGAGCCCCGGCGTCGTTTTCATGCCGAGCTGCTCCAGCTGGCAGCGCAGGAGGGATTCCGCCTCCACTACGTGAGCTCCCGCGAAATGGTGAACATCCTCCATGCTGCGGAGGACGGCCATGCGGCCGGAGACGCCGGCCTGTGGCGCGACTACCTTTATGCGCCCCCAGCCTGCCTGCAAAAAGCCTGATCGATGAACCTTCTCGTCGCCACCAATCTGTTTCCTGATCAAAAGGAGCCCTGGCGTGGGCTCGACAACGCCACGCTCGTGCACGCCCTCATACGGCACGATCCGGGGCTCAAGGTGCGCGTGCTGGCCTTCCGTCCTTCCTTCAGGCACTTTGGTGAGGCTTCAAACCTCAAGCCTCGTGCCGAAGATGCCGCGCTGGCACCTGATTATTTCTGGGCTCCCTACATCCCTCGTCTGGGCGGCATGAACCACTGGCTGTTTGCGCAGGCTTTTGCACGAGCACGCAAAGCCCTGCCTCCTGCTTATTCTCCCGATGCGGTGCTTGTTCCATGGTTGTTTCCGGATGCCTGTGGCGTGGCCACGCAGGATGCCTCATGGGGCGCGCGCATGGTCGCTGTGGCCCAGGGCTCGGACGTGCATCGCTATCTCGACATGTCCTTCAGGCGCCGCGCCATCCTGGCCATGAGCCGTAAGGCCAAAGCCATCGTCACGCGCAGCCAGGATCTCGAAAACCGGCTGGTCAGGCATGGGGCTCAGAGCGGGAAGGTGCACACCGTTTACAATGGGGTGGACGTGCACACGTTCAGGCCTGCGTCCCGCTCAGAGGCTCGTGCGGAGCTGGCACAGCCGCAGGACGCACGGCTGCTGCTCTTTGTGGGCAATTTCCTTCCGGTCAAAGGGCTCGATCTGTTGCTGTCCGCCTTTGCCCAGGTGAAGGCCGCTCTCGGGCAGCCTGTGAGGCTGGCCTTGATTGGTGGCGGACCACTGGAGGGAACGCTGCGCGCCCAGGCGGCGGAGCTCGGAATCACCAGTGAAGTCCTGTTTCTCGGCCGGCATGGGGCACCGCAGGTGGCACGCTGGATGCAGGCGGCCGATGCCGTGTGCATGACGAGTCACAACGAAGGTGTGCCCAATGTGGTGCTGGAATCTCTCTCCAGCGGACGGGTGCCCGTCTGCACGGATGTGGGCGGCATCTCAGAAGTGGTGGAGCCCGTTCTCGGCAGACGGTTTTTGGTGCCAGGGCGGGATGCCACGGCCTACGCCACCGTACTGCTGGATGCGCTGACAAATCCCCCGGATGAGAATGTGCTGCATGAGTCCGCTCTCAGCCATTCATGGGAAAGCTGTGCACAGAAGTATCTTGAGCTGCTGCGTGCGGCTTGAGATCACCGCCTTCTGCCTGATCAGGCTTGGGCAAGGCCACCGATGGTTGAGCCCTCGCTGGTCGTCATCTCCGGCACATCAGCCACGGGTTCAGCTTCAGAGGAGGCTTCCAGGTCAAAATCGACCCCGGTGGAGTAGCGATTTTGGTTGGCTGTCTTCAGGCCGCCGCCGAGAACGACGCGCACGGTGTCCAGGAGAATGAGGCTGTCGAAGAGCACGCCAGCGTGCTTCAGATAGTAGAGGTCATACTCCAGCTTGCACTTGGAATCATTGATGGAGGCTCCGTAGGGATAGCACACCTGGGCCCAGCCGGTGAGGCCTGGCTGCAGCATGTGGCGCTCCTGGTAGTGGGGCAGCACACGAGAGAGCTTGGTCACAAATTCCGGACGCTCCGGGCGCGGTCCCACGAAGGACATTTCTCCGCGCAGCACGTTCAGCAGCTGCGGGATTTCATCGATGCGGTAACGGCGGAGGAAGGCACCACCAGGAAACACTCGGGGGTCTTTGGAAATGGTGGACCAGACGGCTCCGCCTTTCTCCGCATCCAGGCGCATGCTGCGCAGCTTGTAGATCTGGAAGCGCTTGCCGAAGCGGCCCACGCGCTCCTGCCGGAAAAACACCGGGCCCTCAGGCGAGAAGATTCGCACAATGGCCATGCCGACGAGCATGACCGGAGCCAGCACCAGCAGCAGGATGATCGAAGTGGTGACGTCAAAGAACCGTTTCAGCTTGCTGAAGTAGAAGCTACGGGAAGTCGATTCAGACTGCAGCAGCCAGCCCATCGTCACCAGATGCAGAGGCACATAGTTCAGGTGCTTCTCGCAGACGGAGATCAGGCTGTTGCATGCCAGGCCGAGATAGCGCAGCCGCCTGAATTCGTGTCTTGCCTTTTCGTCTTCCGCCCTCTTTTCCAGAAAGACGATCCTGTCCAGCTTGTGCTGGCGGATGAGCTTGCGGGCATTTCTCAGCCTGCCGAGGAAGTCTTCCTGGCCTTCGGGATCATCATCAATGCCGATCCGGCCCACCAGCTGCACGCCCGGCGGGCAATGGCTGCGCAGCAGTTCATATTCTGCCAACTCCTCAGGAGATTCCGCGACAAAGGCGATCCTTTCAGGGGCGATCCGATGCTTGTGGTAAATGAGCCAGTGGCCTCCCAGCAGCACGGGGTAGGAAAACACGCAGCCAAGGGCCATGAAGCCGCGGCCGATGCGCAGATCGAAGCTCATGTAGCCCACCAGCGTGATGATCAGAAAAGCGATCAGGAATGCAAAGGTGAACAGAATGCCGTGAATGAGGAAGCTAGACCGCCGCTGAGATTCCACGGAGTAAAGCCCCAGAATGTACACGGAAGAACTCAGGGCCGCCGCGCCAGCCAGGATGGGGGCGATGAAATCTTCGATGTGCCACAGCTCGGCAAAGCGCACGTAGTTGGCAAGCAGGTACGCGCCGATAAACACAGTTACGTCGCGCAGCGCACGTATGCCGATCTTGGTCCAGTGTCCTCTGTTGGTGCTATGCATGAGAATTTATCACGGTTAGATAACAGTGCTGACCATGGAGGTGCAGCAGCCTGACGATTGGAGATGGGTCACAGAGACAGGGGGGACTGGACGTGGTGTCCGGGCGTTTTCTGTTCTGCAGCGATTCAGTAAATGGCGGAGATGCAGCGTGGTGAAGATCAGCGCGGATGAGTTATTTCTGAGCTTTTTTAAGAATGTGAAGCCCCAGCAGGCCCACACTGAAAGAGATGGAAATGGCCAGAGGATGTGACCAGAAGAGCAGATCACGGGCCAGGTGGAGATTTACAAAACCAGAGAGCGTCCATCTGACGCCGATGTAACCAGCCAGCAGGGCGCATGCTCCTAGCGTGGCTTGAAGGGTGAAGAAGAGCACGCCCTCATCCAAGTGGATGAGCTTTTGCGTGATGCCCATGGAGCGGTCGCTGCTTTGCAGATAGAGCATGCAGCTGAAGAGGTAGAACTGAGCGCCGATGATGCCGGCCAGCAGCAGCAGGGCCTCGCTGTGCAGGTCAAAGATATGGAAGACACCGCCGATGCTCACGGGGCCGGTGCAGAAGGCTGTCACCTGCAGCAGAGTGGTCAGCATCACCATCACAAAGCCGAAGAGTTCAAAGAGCTGAGGCTTTTCCGAAAAGATGAATAGCAGGTGGCGCATGCCGTCGCGCCAGGTGCGGAGGTGGGCTACGCGGCCCTCGGGTCCTTTGCGCAGACCTGATGGGATCTCCACGGTGCGGGCACCGGCCTTGAGCGCCTTGATCAGCAGCTCGGAGGCAAATTCCATGCCGTTGGAGCGGATCTGCCACCTGGCAAACTCCGACTTGCGAATGCAGCGGAAGCCGGAGTTGCAGTCAGTCAGCTTGCCATGGAAGAGCAGGTTGATCAGCGTGGTCAGCACGGGCGTGCCCACCCAGCGGTGCAGGGGAGGCATGGCACCGGGCTCGATGCGACCGATCATGCGCGAGGCGATGGCCATGTCTGCATTCCCTTGCTTGGCGGCGCGATAGAGAGGCGCGGCGTCCGCATACAGGTAGGTGCTGTCGGAATCGGCAAACATGACGTATTCCGCCTGGCTGGCCTCGATGCCGCCGCGCAGCGCTGCTCCGTAGCCACGCATAGGCACTGGGACTACCCGGCAGCCAAGGCTCTCGGCGATTTCGCGGGAGCGGTCTGTGCTGCCATTGTCTGCGATGACGATCTCGTAATGGATACCCGCCGCATCCAAGGAATCCCTGACCTGTTGAATGCAAGTACCCAGGGTCTGCTCTTCATTGAGACATGGAAAGACAAAGCTCAGGTCTGGAGCAGAAGCTGTCTCAGTCAGTGGCATGCTTGTTGTGGATAAAGGCTATTTGTGGGGGTTATGAATTTGTATTCACCCAAAAATGCATGTTTAGCAAAAACCAAAATCAGAAAAATATGTGACTTTATTGTCTCTTGGGTAGCTTGCATGAGTGCATTTAGACTCAAGCTCGGGGGCTGGTATCCCTGAGTAAGCGGGCAGTGCTGACAGAGGTGATTCATAGAATCAGACAACGCCCAAGGGTGTTCGATTTAATAACTATTGAGTAGTTATTTGTTGTTACTTGTTAAGTAAAAAGCTTGGTTGTTGGCCGGTTTGTGGTGCCGGTGCTGGGCGTCGGTATTATTTTTCATAATCCGGGCTATGGGCTCAGGCCTAATAGCAGTGGTATTTCAGATGCCGGTTGAATCTTGCCTGGTGCTGATGCTGAGTGGCAGTCAAAATGGCTATGCCCCCTTACTCCAGCCTTTCACTGAGGTTGCTCTGCGCGATGCTGACCGGCTTTTCTTTGCTGACCCTCAGTGGTTGCATGCAGGCACCTGCGGATCCAGGATCAACCTTCAGCAAGGGCTTGCAGCGCAGTGCATGGAAGACTCTGGAGAACTACAATCAGGCGGTGCTAGCCGGTAAAGAGAAGATGCGTGCAGAAATCCCCGCCGCCTACTGGGAGCCCGGCATCAGCAAGCTGCACCCCGTCCGGGTCTGTTCCCACCGGGTCAATCTCGTTGTGGTGCAGAGTGTGCAAAACGGCCAGGAGCGCGGGAAATACATCTACCTCCCGGTTTCCTCCTATCTGCCAGTGGCGCACTGGTTTTCCCATCAGACGCAGGACGGCTATCTCTTTCGCCCGGCTGCTGGTGCGGGAGTGTATCACTTCACCCACACCGCAGCTCGCTAGTATCAGCCCAGACCGGCTTCGGCCAGACGCTCCTTCAGGTCGCTGGCCAGCAGGCCTTGCAGGATTTGGTCGATCCGGCCTTCCATGAACTGGTCCAAGTTGTAAAGAGTGAGCTCGATGCGGTGGTCGGTCACGCGGTTTTGCGGGTAGTTGTAGGTGCGGATCTTTTCCTCGCGCCCGCCGCTGCCGATGAGATTGCGGCGGTTGGCGGAGTACTTGGCGGCCTCTTCCTGCTGCTTCTTTTCCAGCAGTCGGGAGCGCAGGATGCTCAGGGCCTTTTCCTTGTTCTTGATCTGGCTGCGGCCGTCCTGGCAGCGCACGATGGTGCCGGTGGGGATGTGCAGCACCTGCACGGCGGAGTCCGTGGTGTTCACGCCCTGTCCACCCGCGCCGGAGGAGCGGCAGACTTCGATACGCACCTCGTCAGGCTTGAGTTCAAAATCGACCTCCTCGGCCTCTGGCAGCACGGCCACGGTGGCGGCGGAGGTGTGGATGCGGCCCTGCGCCTCGGTGGCGGGCACGCGCTGCACACGGTGCACGCCGCTCTCGTATTTCATGACGCGGTACACGTCCTCTCCGCTGATCTTGATGATGACTTCCTTGAAGCCGCCCACTTCAGACGGGCTGGAGTCCAGCGGCTCGATCTTCCACCCGCGACCTTCGGAGAAGCGTGTGTACATGCGCAGCAGATCGGCGGCGAAAAGTGAGGCTTCGTCCCCGCCGGTGCCGGCGCGGATTTCGAGAATGATGTCGCGGCCTTCCAGCGGATCGGGCGGCAAGATGGATTCCTGGATGGATTTTTCCAGATCCACAAGGCGCTGCTCCAGCACGGGGATTTCGGCAGCGGCCATCTCAGCCAGTTCCTTGTCCTCCTGGGACTTGGCCATCACCCGGTTCTCAGCCAGTTCCTCCTGGGTTTTCTGAAACGCATCCCAGGACTTCATCAGGCTGTCCAGGCTGCGGTGCTCCCGCAACATCTCGCCGGCCTTCTTGGCGTCGTCGTAAAAGTTCGGGCGACCGATGATGTCTTCGAGGTCGGCGAAGCGGGTGCGTTTTCCGGCGATGACGCCTGAGTAGTCCATGAGCGGGGAAGAGAGGAGAAGGGGAGGGCTGCGACAAAAAGAAAACGGTGCCCAGCACGAGGCATGGGCACCGTTTGGCTAAAGAGGGGGGATGCTGGGCTAGGCGCCTGCGGTTTCGAGCTTCGGAGCGGTGCGGCGGGCGCGGATGGAACCGTAGCGCTGGGCGAACTTGTCCACGCGGCCGGCGGTGTCGATGAAGCGCTGCTCACCGGTGAAGTAGGGGTGGCAGGCGGAGCAGATGCCGATACGGAGGTTCGGCACGGTCGAGATCGTGTTGTACACGGCACCGCAGGTGCAGGTGATCGTGGTCTCGTGAGTCTTGGGATGGATGTCTTGTTTCATGGTGGTGAAGGGTCCACGTGATCAGACGAGGCGCGGTACGCAGCTTTCGCCGGGGCGTGGGGGCAGGCAGGATAGTGGATTTTGGGCCTGGGTCAAGGAGGGAGTGCGGCGTAAGCTCGTGCGGCTGCAGGGGCATCTTCATCTCGTCTTCTTCTACTGAAAACATCCCTGTGCTCGCCCCGTTACCGGGCACCACCATGATCCACCGACTCTGCCTGCTTCTCTCTCTCATTGTCTGCACCCAGCTGCATGCGGCGGCACCGAATGTCGTGGTGCTGCTGGCGGATGACTCGGGGTGGGGGGACTACTCGGTGAATGGGAACACCAATCTCAAGACGCCGAACATCGACTCCCTGGCGCAGTCCGGGGCGCGGTTTGACCGCTTCTTTGTCTGCGCCCTTTGCGCTCCCACGCGTGGGGAGTTTCTCACCGGGCGCTATCATTCACGCGGTGGCGTGAAAGGGGTGTCTACCGGGCTGGAGAGGCTCAATGCGGACGAAAAGACCATCGCCGACAGCTTTCTGGCTGCTGGCTATTCCACCGGAGCCTTTGGCAAATGGCACAATGGCAGCCAGTGGCCCTACCACCCGAATGCCCGCGGCTTTCAGGAATACGTGGGCTACACCGCCGGCCACTGGGGCGAGTACTTTGACCCGCCGCTGGAGCACAATGGCAAGATGTTCCGTGCCAAGGGCTTCATTGTGGACGTGCTGGTGGGCAAGGCGCTGGAATTCATCGAGACCAATCGTGAAAAGCCTTTCTTCTGCTATATTCCGCTGACCACCCCGCACTCACCCTTCAGCGTGCCAGATGCGCATTGGGACAAGTTTAAAGACTCCCCGGTCTCCATGCGCGGAGAGGAGGGGGACAAGGAGGACCTCACCATCACCCGCACCGTCCTGGCCATGATGGACAACCTGGACATGAACGTGGGCCGCGTGCTAAAAAAGCTCGACGACCTGAAGCTGAGCGACAACACCATCGTGGTCTATTTCAGCGACAACGGCCCCAACACCTTCCGCTGGAACGGTGGCATGAAAGGAAAAAAAGGCACTACAGATGAAGGCGGCGTGCGCTCCACGCTTTTCGTGCGCTGGTCGGGCAAGATCAAGGCGGGCTCGCAGATCACCCCTATCGCCGGGGCCATTGACCTGCATCCCACGCTCACGGCTCTGGCCGGGGTGAAACCGGTGAGCACCAAGCCGCTGGACGGCTGGGACATGTCCACGCTCCTGCTCGGGGGCGAGTGGAAGCGCGGCCCGCGTGCGCTCATGAACTACAACAGCGGTCGCCTCAGCGTGCGCAGCCAGACTCATCGCCTCGATGCCAGCGGCGTGCTCTACGACATGGTGGCAGACCCCAACCAGACCAAGGACGTGACCGCCGAGCAGCCGCAGGTGGCCGCCGCACTCTCCGCCCAGGCCAGCGCCTGGCACCGGGAGGTGTTTGGAAAGCCCTACGTGCCCAGCGCTCCCGGGGCCAAAGGCAAAGGGAAGGGGAATGCCAAGCCCAAGGGCAAGAACCCCGGAGCGGAACCCTTTGAGGATGACCGGCCCTATCCTGTGGGCTACACGGAGTTCCCCATCACCATGCTGCCTGCGCGCGATGGCATCCCGCATGGCGAGGTCAAACGCAGCTCGAATGCCCCCAACTGCTCCTACTTTGTGAACTGGACGAGCAAGGACGACAGCATGACCTGGGACATCGACGTCCACACCGCCGGGGAGTATGAGGTCAGCATCGACTATGCCTGCCCTGAAGCCGACGCCGGAGCCACGGTGGAGCTCAGTTTTGGCGACTCCAAGACCACGGGAAAAGTAACGCTAGGATGGTTTCCTCGGCTGCTGGATGACCAGGACCGCGCCCCACGCAAAGGAGAGAGCTACATGCGCGATTTCCACACCCTCACCCTCGGCAGCATTTCGCTGCCTGCCCAGCGTGGGTTGCTGACCTTGAAGGCTCTGGAAATCCCAGGCAAGACAGTCATGGAGGTGCGGCGAGTGACTTTGACGCTCAAGACAAAGTGATTCATGGCATGAATTCTGATGCGGGTTTTGACAAACGGTCACCATTGGCCGGATAGTTGCCAACCTCATGACTCTCTCCCGCACCCTCTGCCTCCTCCTGACTACCACCCTCATCGGAGCCTGCACCTCGATCAAGCCCGTAGCTCAGGGGACCACCGGCATCGTGCTGGCCGCCCCGGAGGTGAGAGTCTGCGGGCAGGGGCAGGTGCACTTCCCGGCAGGGTTTTACGCGGCCCAAGTGGTCTCTGCCAAAGGGACCTACTACCAGTCCCCGGGACCGCTGCGCACCCGGGGTGTCCTGCTCGGCAGGTCAGAGACCGGCGGCATTTATGTGTCCAACGCGCCCGGCAATCCCCAGGCGGCATGGTTTGGGGACGTGAATGACACCATCGAAGACCACCCCACCACGCTGTTCAGCGCCATCGGTGTGGCCGCGCCGAAGCTCTGGCCCTATACCCCACGTATTCCCTTCGTATTGAAAGGGAAAAAGTAGCAGGTAGCCCATGACTCCGTGGATGTTTCCCCGCATTTGGAGGCAAAACGTAAGGACTTTGTCAGGAGTGGGGTTTTCGTTGCGCGTGATGCTATAAAAACTATAATTTCCGGTGTATGTCCCGCCGCCTCCTCATCTGGCTCTTTGCCTTTACCGTCCTGATGGCGGGCGGGGGCTTTGCCGTCAAGGAGGGCTGGCTCAATGGCTGGGAGATGCGGCTCAAGGAGATGATGTCCAGCCCTGGCAGCCGCTACAGCGTGGCCAAGTTCCGCCTGGATTTGGTGGATCAGTTTAACTACTCGCGCATGGCCGCCAAGATCCCCACCCTGCGGGTGGACCCCGAGATGGAGGCCTGGCTGGAGACGGAGTTTCCCAAGATCGACACGACCGATCTCAACAAGGTCACCGCCCAGGTGCAGGAGGGCATGCCACGCTACTACCGCGTAGCCGTGTGTGCCGCCAGCAGCCCCAGCCTGCGCGAGCTGCTGCAGCGTTTTCATGATTACTCCCAGCGTGCCCAGCCGGAGATGACCCACATGGCTGTGGTGCTGCGCCCGCGCGCCAGCGGCCTCATGAACGAGGCCCTGCTGGTGCTGGGCCAGCGCCTGAGAGACTTCAGTCCGGAGGCGCTCTCGCAGTCCAAGGATGACGAGCCCTTTTACAGCTCCTGCGTGCACTGCAAGCAGCCGCATTTCATGAAGCTCTCCCGCGCCCAGCGCAGCATGGCTCTGGAGTGCCCCAAGTGTCACCGCAAGTACGCAGTCATCGCCGCCGACAGCACCGGAAAATTCCACTACGTGAACGAGTTCCTCACCGGCTACTCACCTCCGGCTGTCTTTGCCAAAAACCAGTCACGTGTGCAGCAGCTCTTCACCATCTGGTCGGCCGTGCATTCCAACTGCCGCTACACCAATGACCCCGGAGCTAAACCGGGCAGCAGCTACGCCAAAAACGAACAGACCGACTGCTGGCAGTTTGCAGACGAGACGCAGCGCCTCCAGCGTGGCGACTGCGAAGACTCCTCCATCTTTCTGGCAGACTGGCTCATGTCCCGCGGCTTTCAGGTCCGCGTGGCGCTGGGGCGTTATGGCGACTTGGGCGGACACGCCTGGTGCGTGGTGAAGCTCGAGGACAGGGAATACCTGCTGGAGTCCACCGAAAGCCGTCCTGACCCCAATGATCCGCCACTGGCCAGCCGCGTGGGCAGCCGCTACGTGCCTGAGGTGTTGTTTGACCGCTTTGCCATCTATGTGCCCACCAGCACCGGCCGCTCCTGGAAGGGAGACTACTGGTCTGCCAATGCCTGGACGCGCATCGAGCCCCGCGCCGAGCTGGGGGCAGATCCCATTCTGGCACGTGCACCCGTGGGCACCGCATTGAGGATGGGCACACAGAATCTCCTCGAGGGCTCCGCCGCAGAAGGCAGCCACGTCTCCCGCATGGCCTTTGCCAGCCCGACCTCGGCTACTTTGCTGAATCTGGGTGCCATACCCACCGGGGCCAAAGACTGGCGGCAGTCCATGGTGCCGCTGCGTGCGCCATGAGGTTTGCAGCCGGTGGAATCTGTGAGGATTTTTGTAGTGTGGTGATCCTGGGTTGACGCATGCTTGCGCAGCCTTCAGCTTAAATGACACATGCTAGCCAGCATCGCCATTCTAGCCCTGTTCGGCATCCTGCTTATCGTGCTGGAGACCTTTCTGCCCGGCTGGGTGGCTGGCATCCTGGGGGTGGTGTCCATCTCCGCCGCCGTGTGGCTGGGGCTTACCTCCGAGGAACTGGTGGGCTGGAGCACGGGGCAGCGCGTGGCTCTCGTGCTCGCCATTCTGGTGCTCTCGGTTGCAGTCATCATCACCTGGCTGCGCTGGTTTGCCGTCAAGTTTCTGCGCCGTGCGCTCACGCTCACCACAAGCATCGAGACTCCACATGCTGCGTCTGTGCCGCCCGGATCGCGTGGGGTGGCGCTTACGCAGCTGCGCCCGCTGGGGCGTGCGGAGATTCATGGCCACCGCTTTGACGTGCGCTGCCAGAGCGGCCTCGCTGAAGCCGGAGCACCTGTCGAAGTCATCGCCACAGAGCCGGGCAATCTTCTGGTGCGCATTATTTAAGACCTGCCCTTTCATCCTTCACCCAACCCGTATTCCTCCATGTCCACACTCGAGATCTTCCTTGTCGGAGCCGTCGTCATCGTCGCGCTTGTCCTGTTTCTGCTGGTAGCCAAGTTCTTCAATCTCTGGCTGCGTGCACGCATTGCCAATGCACCAGTCAGCTTTCCCACGCTGCTGGCCATGTGGTTGCGCGGCGTGCCCAATGCGCTGATCGTCGATACCCGCATCACCGCAGCCAAGGCGGGCATCCCCATCGGCACCGACCAGCTGGAGGCACACTTCCTCGCAGGTGGCGATGTCACCCATGTGGTGCTCTCCCTCATCGCCTCGGACAAGGCGGGCATCCCGCTCGACTTCAACCGCGCCTGCGCCATCGACCTCGCCTGCAAAGGCACCAGCAAGACCGTGCTGGAAGCCGTGCGCACCAGCATCAATCCCAAGGTCATTGACTGCCCGCACCCTGACATGGGACGCGGAGGCAAGATCGATGCCGTGGCCAAAGACGGCATCTCCCTGCGTGTGCGTGCCCGAGTGACCGTGCGCACGAATCTGGACCGCTTCGTCGGCGGTGCCACGGAGGAGACCGTCATCGCCCGTGTGGGGGAAGGCATCGTCACCTGCATCGGCTCCTCCGCCTCTTACAAGGACGTGTTGGAAAACCCGGACGCCATCTCCAAGCTGGTGCTGCACAAAGGGGTGGATGCCGGCACGGCGTTTGAGATTCTCTCCATCGACATCGCCGACATCGACGTGGGCGAAAACGTGGGTGCCAAGCTCCAGACCGAGCAGGCCGAGGCCGACAAGAAGATCGCCCAGGCCATGGCCGAGATGCGCCGCGCCGCCGCTGTGGCGCTGGAGCAGGAAATGTCCGCCCGCACCCAGGAAATGCGCGCCCGTGTGGTCGAGGCCGAGGCCCAGGTGCCGCTGGCCATCTCCGAAGCCTTCCGCAACGGCCAGCTCGGCGTCATGGACTTTGCCAAGTACAAGAACATGCTGGCCGATACCGAGATGCGCACCAAGATCGCCGGAGATTCTCCTGCCAAGTAACCCCCACGGCTGTGCAGACCATGCATCCACTCCTGCTCAGCAGCGAAGTTGATCCCATGCAGATGGCGATCATCGTCTTCTTCGTCTTTGCCGGGTTCATCAAATGGCTGTGGGAAAGCTGGCAGCAGAAGCAGTCCGCGCCGCCGCCCCTGCCGCCCGACCCCGAGGAGCAGCGCCTGCGGGAGGCCGCCTGGCGCAGGCAGACCGGGCAGTCGCAGGCTCCCGCGCCCGGCAGGCCGCCGCCGCTCCCGCCTGTGGCCGCCCCATCTCCCTGGGATGAACTGCGCAAGGCCTGGGGCGAACTGCAGGAGGCCATGAAAACGCCCGCTTCCGCCCCAGCACGCCCTGCGCGTCCTCAGCAGCGCCAGACCGTGCGCCAGCAACAGCCTGCACCGGCTCGCACACAGCCGCACTCCGTGCGTGCCGCGCTCTCAGCCCCGGCGCAGCGTTCCACTCCGGCCCCCTCCGCCAGCGTGGCTGCGGCCATGCCTGCGCCTGCCGTCACTGCGGTGGCCGCCGTCGTGCCCAAGACCAGCGCCCCGGCTCCAGCTGGTGGCGTGATGAGCAGTTTGCAGAATCTGCGCCGTGATCCCGCGCTCATGCGGCAGGCTATTTTGATGCAGGAGATACTTGGACCGCCAAAAGCCTTGCAATCCTCCGGCGAGTTCGCTAATTAAGAACTTCTTCTTTGAGATATGCCGGCGTGGTGAAATTGGTAGACGCGCTAGACTCAAAATCTTGTATCCGTGAGGATGTGTCGGTTCGAGTCCGACCGCCGGCACTCAAAGAAGCTACAGCAGGGGTTTTGAAAGGGGCAAACATGGCCGGAAAAAGAGGCGTCAAAAAAAGCTGATGGCAGTTTGATGGCAGTTTTGAAACTTTCACTTGGGCTGGACATTCTCACTTTGGAATGCTGAAAAGAGGCAGGCGTACCGAGCACCATTTCCTATTTGAGCCATTATAAGGCATGCTGCCGTCACTTGGGGATTGTTCAAGAGCTGCCGAGCACGGAGCTGTTAAAGAACAGCTCAACGGGAGTTGAAAATGGCTGGGCAGCAGCACTATGTAGTCGATTCCCATGAAAAGCCGGAAAAGGGCACCTCAAAAGCGAGCTCCCTCAAAACGAAAACGTGCGACGCACACAAAAGCTCCCAGACCAGTACCATCTGTCGCATATC
The DNA here is from genome assembly GCF_014203095.1 of Prosthecobacter vanneervenii. Classification (NCBI taxonomy): domain Bacteria; kingdom Pseudomonadati; phylum Verrucomicrobiota; class Verrucomicrobiia; order Verrucomicrobiales; family Verrucomicrobiaceae; genus Prosthecobacter; species Prosthecobacter vanneervenii. The sequence continues at coordinate 92,975 of NZ_JACHIG010000001.1, forward strand.
ACGCTGAATGTCGTCTTCGGCGGTTGCGCCTGTTGTTCGTGGCGGGCCGTCCGAAGAAGTTTTTAACGCAACCTCGCTTTACCGATCATCCCCTCAATGTGCTCCTCCGTCATTGTAACGAGGCACTTTTTTTTGCCCAGAGTGGGAATCGCGTTGCCGATTCCATCCAAGAAGACCTGATGGAGCTTTTACGCAAGGCAGGACACCACGACATCGACCACCAGTATGAGCAGGCTCTCAGATCGGCGAGAGGCATCTTGTTCGACTGCGCGGTCAAACAGGTTATGTATTTTCTTCACAGGGAAGCTCGGGGAGACCTGGAAAAGGCCTTGTGTAGGGTCTTGTTCATTGAAGACCCGTCGATCCTCCATGGTAGCACAACAGTCAGTGAGTACCTGCATGATGGGATCGTGGCTAGAGGCAGCGTTTTTCTTCAGGAGCTGACTGATGACTTTAGGAATGCGGAACGAAGAAAAAGCAGGCTGATCATTGATGACCAGGCCTGGACCATGGCATCACACTGGACCAACCCCCATTGCCCTTTGTGGCTCATGGAAAGGCCAGCAATCCGCAAAGCTTGTAAAGCACATGATCCGAGCGTGGGTTTTTCGCAGGACGCGGTGAATAACCGGCTCAAACGCCTAGGATTCAACCGTGGCAAAACTACTCCCATCGTAGGAGTAAGGAAACAAGGAAATCGTTCCACGATAATAGGCTTCGAGGTGGATGACCGTCCCTTCACCATCCTGGTCGGAAAGGAGTACCCCTTCTCATTCATGCCACCCGGTCGATTCACAGCGGCGGAGCTCAAGGAGAAGGAAGAAGTGTTCGCTGAAGACCGACGGAAACTAGACGCCATTTCAAAGAAGTATGGCAAAAAATCTACGCAGTATAAGGACGCCTTCATCGCCATGCATGCCAAGCCCGACCTGCCCCCACCAGCTCCATCCGGTTATCGAGCCTATAAAAAGAAATAAATTAGGTCGCCCCTTCCCTTGTTTGACAAGGGCTCCAGAGGCGTGGGTCATTCTCGCGTAGGCGGCAAGGACCCGTGATTTTGTCGGCAGTAAGGGCACGATTGCGCCGTCATGAACGCCAAAATCACTGAAATAAACCTTCGTCACCGTTACTCCACAACAGATGCGGCATCGTCTGATCCCAGACCCAACTCAGCCAACAATCTGCCATCCCAAAGGCCGGAATTTATTCGGCTGCCACGTGCTGGCAGTCGTTGTCCCTGGACAAGTCTTAGCCGAGCAAGCCTGAACACCCTCGTCTTGGGTGCCGATGCTCCGGTGAAATCCGTAGTCCTCAGGCAACGAGGAGCGAACAGAGGTGTGCGCCTCATTGTTCTGGCCAGCCTTCTTGAGCATTTAAACAGTCTAACCGAAGGGACCGGCGGTGTAGGCGACCTGTCCGAGCATCCATTTCTTCCAGGAATGAGCCTTTCCGATTAAAGCTCAAATGTTGATGCATAAAGTTCGCCCGGATTGCAGACCGGGTATTTACCTCCCTTTTGAATCATTTTTTTGCCACTAATACGTATGACGGACACAGTTACACTGATGGGTAGTCTGCCAGTGAATAAAAGAAAACTGGAGATGCTAAAGTTGAGTTTACCAAGAGATAAAAGATGCAGCAATTCAGTTCGTATGTATCAAAACGAAGATCGTGGAATTCATAAGTTATCATCTATTAACACCACGTTTCATTTAAATAAAGATAATCAACTTTTTAAGGTTGAATGCGACCTTCCTCATCTCTTGTATGGTCACACTGGAAGGCTTATCAGTAATGAGGGCTTGCTCCAAAAAGCGCTGTATAGGTTGGATAGCTTGATAAAATCTGTATTAGAGGATGATTACGCCAAAAATTTGGTAAAAGGTTTATCTGCGGTAGATCAGATGTACTTTAAGCGTGTCGATCTGGTGTGGCAGTACAACATGGCTATGCCACTGTTAACACCGGTAATGCGCTTGGCTAAGCACAAGCGTATTAACTGTAGTGCCACCGTGCACGGTAATCAAAATGTCACTTTTTCTGGGAAAAACTTAAAGGCGGTGTTTTATGACAAAAAGTTGAAGATGCACCGCAAGCCTGGTGGTGTTACGAGAATAGAATTCAAGGTCGAGGGTAAAGCATTTTTGACAGAGTTGTTCAAAGCGGACAAGAAGATGGGATTAACAGCCCTTCATTTCGACGACCTTTACGAGCGGTATAGAGAGCTTTTGCTTGGATTCGCAAATACGGACAAGTGCGCCATACCCAATGGTCGTTCAATTGAAGATTTTCTGGCTATTGCTGAAATGCGTCATCCAGGAATTACAGAGATATACTGCCAAGTGCGATGCTCAAAACGACAGACCAGAAGCAAGTTGAGGGCGAAAATCAAAGCTCGGAAAATGCAGACCTTTAATCTTGATGATCTTGTCCCAGCCGACTCGATTCCCTCCGTGGTGGAAGTGGAGGATTTAGAGGTGGAAGATGAATTTAATGCCATGATAAAAAGGGCGGGCCTTTTTTGTTGATCGATTGAAAATCAGCACCGGTGTTCTTTTAGTCCTGCGAATCAGTGAGCACAAAAAGCTTATTCAAAAGAGAGGGCTCACGAAGTGAGCGAAAGGAGCGTTAACTGTGAGGGCTTGTAAGCCGAGCAAGCGCCGAGCGACCGACGAGCGGAGCGAGGAGGGAGTTGAGAAGCTGCGAAAGCTTACTGTGCCCTCACATATACAGTGGATGCATATGAGATTAACTTCTCCATTGCTCCGCTCGTCGTCCGAATCCAAGACGAGGAAATGGATCGCCGTTAACACTGGCTGCAAAGAAAAATGGGGTGTATATGCAGCATTCTTATGAGCATGGCCTGCAGTGCCACCAATGGTGGGGAAGGTGTGAGCCATAATTATTACAGTTCACCAGCAAGCTGCAGCACCCCGCTCAAATTTTATTGACAATTTCTGCCGGTGTAAGATTATGTATCACCTTTCTGCTTCGCCATGCATTAAGGTGGGTGCTTATAGTCGCTCAATCAGTCACGTCGAAGAGTGCGTGAGGATTAAATAATCCCAAATCACAACACTCAACCTCTAACAGCTGACTGACAAATGACTCTCCACCACTAAACTCCCCCCCTCCCCCAGGACAAAGTTCCTGATTGAACGCCTGCCCCAGCCAGAAGGTAGGGGCATCCGGAGCCTTTCATAGGTTCAAACACAAGATAGTCCACACGGCAGCATCATGCTCGTGCGGTCAGTCACGCCCTCATCACGAGCGCACAAGCTTTTCAAAAATGTTCACAATGAAACTAGTTTCAACAAAACGGACGAAGAAATCATCAAAGCGTGCTGGTGGCAGTACAGCTGTACAGCAGCCCAAATCACTCAGCACACGTGATACAGAAAAACCCACGCAAAAAAAGAAGTCAGAAAAAATTGAGGCACTATACGCAATAATCCACGGAGCAGCCGGAAGTGACGAGGAAGAAGGAGGGGGGAAGTCTCCAGCGAGTGCTTTGGAAAAGTTTCCTATTCAGGCGCTGTGGAATGATAAAATGACAGATACTCACAAGACCTTAGCTGAGAGATACGGTGATCCATTTATTACAAAACGTGAAGGCGAAGTAGTTGACTGGGATACTCATTACTGGGCAGCCCGATATGCCTTGGAGAATTTGGTCATGTACATTCCGGTGGAGTCACAATTTTATCAGTACATAGATACTGACGGCACATGGTGTGCAATGCGGCACGAGGACCTTCTGGATGACATTGCTAGGTATCTCCTAAAACTTTCAAAGATGGCCAAAGAACCTATACTCATGAAAAAACGAGGTCCTGGTAAGCTTGGTGAAATGATAAAATGCCTGAAAAAGATGGCAAAACGGTTCGAAGCTTTTCCAGAGCAGAAACAAGGCGTGCTTCATCTGGCTGACTGCATGCTGCACATTGACGGTTCAGGCGTCCAGAAACATCTGTTCTCTTATACATATTTCAGCAGACAAAAATCCACATTTTCCTATGACAGCACTGCTACCTGTTCTCGATTTTTGAATGAACTGGTCCTTGCTGCAATGGATCAACAAGATGCGGAAATGCTGCAGCACTTTTGTGGGCAGTTTCTACTCGGGAGAAATTTGTTCCAGGTGTTTTTGGTCCTCAGCGGGGCAGCTCGCAGTGGGAAGGGAACAATCGTCAGGATTATTCAGGAAATTGTCGGGTGCTCCAAAATCAAGGAACTTCGCACCCAACACTTGGCGGGTAGGTTTGAGCTTGATGATCTCAGCAAAGCCACACTCCTTTTAGGGTCAGACGTGTCTGAAGACTTCCTCTCAAATCAGGGGGCTGCGGTTATAAAAAAAATTACAGGTGGGGACACGGTGGCAAGTGAGAAGAAGGGTGGAGACAAGGGCTACCAAAAAGCAGATCACAATGTGCTCATTGCCACCAACAGTAAACTTCTGGTGAAGCTCCAAGGCGACGTTTCAGCCTGGAAGCGCCGCATGCATATCATTGAGTTTGCTCGCGCTCATAGCGGTCCACCAATCGTGAATTTTGATAAAATTTTGATCGCTGAAGAAGCGAGCGGAATTCTGAACTGGTTCATTACGGGAGCCCAAAAAATTTTAGCACTTTGCCAAGAGGGGAGCGATTTCCCCGCAACAACCGAACAAAGAGCCAGAGTGGAAGCCTTGCTACATGCCAGTGAGTCAATCGACTACTTTGTCGAGAAGGGGCTAGGCTTGCGGGAAGACCATGACGTTACGAGTGATGAGCTTTTTGAGGGCTACGAACTTTTTTGCACAAATCGTGGATGGAAATCTGAATCAAAAGGACGCTTTTTACGAGATCTGCCGCTAAAAATTAAGAGGCATTACAATTTGGTCAGAAGTCATGACATCAAGCGAGATGGTAAGCCTTTGAGGGGGTACAGGCGATTGGCGCTCAATCCATCTACTGGGGCTTCATCTGGGGATCTCAAGAATTCAGGTGCCTGAACACGGAGCCTTTTTGGTGTTGGTGCTCACGTCTCGGACGCCTCGGACACCTCGGACGCATTACGCGAAGTTCGTCGTGAATCCGAATTCGGGATTTCTACGCTCATGCTCAATACTGCCGATCTAGCGTCCGATGCGTCCGATGCCACCAGGGTGAATTCAGGCCTCAATAGCTATACTGTATTTTTAAAAGGCAGTAAAAATTAGGCATAGCTGACGAAATGGATGGCGACGCATACAATTCATATAAAGCATTAATGTGCTTATTTCGGCCTTTTGCCTACTTGATAGCCCAATTATTTTTTTTCGAGTCGTCGTTACTTTAAATATCAAGTTTTTCGCATCACGGGACTGTGGCATGCGGCAAGCTCTTGAAAAAGCGAGGTTCCCATTGGAATCCCAGCCATATGGTGCAGAAACATGTGCACTCTGTTTTGGATTGCTGCTGGGCTGATCATGCTGGCATCCAGATCAAATAACCAGCACTCCGGTGCCTGTGCATATAAAAACCCCGCATGCTTTTTCAAAGTGGCCGCATTTTTCAGGATGATTCGGCTTTTGAAGATCTCCCCGCCTTTCTCAAATGCATCGCCGTTAATTTTAAAACGGTGGAATTTTCAGGTGAAGGGTGGTCCTGAGTGTCAGCCAAGATGGCTGGCATCCTCCCATCCGCTGCTGACCCGCAGCTTCTCCCCTGTCTGTCATCCCGAATATGTTGCCGGAATGATCTTGGCTGCATGACCAATCATGTCTTTTTGCCACCCGCCTTTTTGACCGGCTCTTTTGCCGCCAAATGGGGCTGGAGAGACTCTGAAAGGATCTTGCCGACATCCAGTTTGAGGGCCAGGCCATATCGAATGAGATTCAATATCGTTGGGTTTTGCTCCTCATCCTCAATGAATTTCACTGTGGCCCGGTCGATGTCGGCAAGACCAGCAAGGGACTTTTTGGAGATGCCACGGGCCTCCCGTTCCTGAGCGAGACGTTTGCTCAGTTCGGCATTGATTAAATTGGCCGCATCCTTGGACACGCCATGACCATGATTGACAAATTCACGCCTAGGGATGAGGATAAATCCACACCCTACTGGTTTAACCTCAGGATGAACCCAGCTTGGCCTCTCCTTCTAAACAAAACTCCTTTCATGCATGGACCCGGAGATAAAACGCAGACTCGATGATCAACTCGCCTCTGGAGAGCAGAGCCCTGAAGACCACGATGAATACCAGCGCAAGTTGGAGGCTCTTCAAGCTGCTGACGTCATTCTCGCACAGGCAACAGGGGATTGGACGGGTACCCCTCCCACAAAGCAATCAGCAGTTGGTCCTGTGCCGACTGAGCCTTCGAGCGACTACGAGAGGCCCAGGAACCGGGGCATCGCAGTGTTTTTGACCGTATGCCAGCTAGCTCTTTTGGTGACATCAGCAGTTTTGATCTCCAAGTTGGGACAGTTGGTGCCACTCCATCTTATGCTCGGCTACCTCGTTGGTGCCGTGGTGGGTTTCCCAACGTTTTTGATCGGCTGCTATCGGAAAAGCAAACTTGCGAGCACCAGCTGGTGGGCAGCCATGATGGGTGGCGCTTTGTCGCTCGGTCTCCTTTCGTTCCCAATCGCCATCTATTTTGGCTACCGAATCATACGCCATCGAGAAGTGGTCCCCAGCGCAGAAATGCAACCAGCCTAAAGCCATGAATACCCAAACCAAACTCCAATTGGATGAGCGACTGATCGAAGGCGCGATCACTCCTGAAGAATATCTGGCGACGATCACAGCTGCCGCCCAAGCAGCCGTGAGCAGTACCAGACGTGAAAGAGGCAACGCCACTAAAAACTCGCATCGGGGACTGAAACCCTGGCAGCTAGGTCTGCTCATCCCGGTTATTTTGCTTGTCAGTTCGATGCTTGCTGAGCAGCCACCTATGCCTACGGGCTATACGGCAAGTGTCCCGGCACAGCCTGTACCATCACCATCCCCTGAGCAGAAGACACTTCGCGATTATTACGCTCCTTCCGGTGTGAGTTCGAGCCTCTTCTCCATGCCAGACCCCAAAACCATGGCTCGTGGTGCCAATCCAGGGCAGGGAAGCCAGCCACAGATCAGCCCGGAGGATGCATACGCCATGGGGATCGCGATGGCACCTCTTCTTCAGATGCAGCAAGAAAAGCTTGCTCAGCAGCAGGAGGCTGCTCGCCAGCAACAGGAAGCAAATCAGCGGAGGAAGCAGCAGGAGGCTCAACAAGCTTTGGAATACGCACAGCGAATGCAGTCCATGGGGGTTCCTCATTGGGCACGTCCGCAGACTGGTCAGCAGCAAACTGCTCCTTCAAATATTCACCCAGCCCCAACTGGCGGTCCATACACCTTCACATGTGATCGTTGCGGACTTATCCAGAACTACTCGCTACAGCCTGCTGTCATGCCTCGCTGCCCCAGGGACAATGGTTCGATGCGTCTGCGTAGGTGAATCTGATGACAGCCTAGGACCACGTCGAGACAGTTGCGCACCTCATGGAGCTGAATGTTATGACCGAAGAAATCAACGATGCCACCATTGCGGGTGACGAGGATGTCGTGAATGAAGCGGGTCCCGCAGGTGCCGAGGCAAGGCTGTTCAAGACGGACTGGGTGGAGGGCGAAGAAACTGCTTACGGGTTCAAAGTTGTAGGCGGAGTCCTTTCAGGACCGGGGGGATCTTGGCCGATTAGAAGCATTGCATCCATTCAGGTTAAGACCGCTGATAAGGCCGGATTTTGGGAGGCGATTGGCTGTGGCTCTGCCACCGCTGTTTCAGTATTTATTGAAGGGCGGGAGATCACCGTTTTGCGGATTGAGCACCCGTTATTTGAACGGCCAGAGGTATGGTTCGATAAGCAGTTAAAGTGCAAGCAGGTCGTAAATCTGGTGACTCATTTCATGAAGAAGGAGGCCATGACCACCTGATCGATAAATCCCCCGGACTTTCCAAGTTGAGGCAAGATTTAAAAATCCTCACCAATATCTAAATTCACGACACCCCGGCAGACCGCAGCCTGCCGGAGCGAAGTGGTTGAGCCGTCAGGCGGACAATCCGACGTATGTATCGAGCAGTCCATGCAGGGCTTCAGTCCGCTTTGGCAGTTCTGCCAGATTGCCGTCCTTCAGCGATTCAGTGAACGCGTTGAACAGGCTCCAGACGTTCCTTGCCGTGAAGTCGTCATGACGTGGCTCACGCCATTCTTTCAGAACTGGAGGAATCAGCCGGTTTGAGCAGACGCCGACGTCCGTTGCGCGGATCACCAAATCATGCGCATTGATGTCGGTGATTTCTGCCTGTTTGTAGGTGGCGATCCTCTTGTCCTGATGATGCCACTTGGCGACCAGGAGGCCGATGGATCTGCTGACCAGCTGGGGCAGGTCACGATTGATGTGTCGGGTGTGCTTTCGGCCAAATTTGATCTCGCCCGAAAACGAGAGGTTATCGCAAACGAAGACGCTAGCACCTGCCACGATTCCGGCGGGAAAGGTTTTGTCATGGCTGTTGCGCAGGCCCAGCACCCAGCAGTAATCCGTATTGGAATGCTGCGAGTGAATCTCCATCAGGCCGAAGTAGCGCTGTCCCTCGTGGGACAAGGAATGAGCCTGTGTCCCGATGCGCAGGCTGGTGGTCGCAAGCGTCTTCTGAACGGTGCTGATGAGCTGATGGTGTGGAATGGGATGCCAGCTGGAGGTGGAGCGAGGTGTATGGACAGCACGGACCTCCTTCAGGTCCACGGCTTCGGCACCGCAATGAAGAATCAGGTTGGGGCTGCGGCGAGGAGGCAGGATAATGGCGGCTTCTTGATCGAGTTGAGCAATCATGGTGTTGTTTTCCTGGGGTGAATGTTCGGTAAAACAAGGCGGGCCGGTGCATCTGAGATGCAGCCGGCCCGTGCCTTGAGTTGGAGGTGATGCGGTGAACTGCTAGATACGCACGCTTTGCAGCGAGCGAAGCGTCTGGCGTACGCCTTGGATTTCCTTCTCGCTGGCCTTCTGCTCACGCATGGCCTGGCGGATTTGGTCGCCCACTTTCGTGAGCCCGTTGATCGATTCGCGGAAACCAGTCTTGATGCTCTCAATCTGAAGCAGGGCTGCTTCAAGAGGGGATTTGGTTTCCTGTTTCTCCCCGGCATTTGTTGGCGAGGGTGCTGTGTTGTTGCTTGCTGGGGCAGGGGAATGGCTGCCGTTGGTGGATGTTTGCATGGGTGGTGATGTGGGTTGTTCTGCAGGAGACGGTGGTGTTTGCTGATCTTGCTTCTTCGGTGCCGTTGGTGTGGGTGTGCTGACTGGGGGAGTCTCCAGGCGCACAGGAACAGCGATAAGCTGTTTACCCCCGCTGCTGAACCGAAGCGGAGAGCTTGGATCAATGAGGCTGATGACGTTGAGACCGAAGGAAAGAGCTGTCTGCATGTGATGGCGATCTAGGAAGATCGTCATTTCCGGCCCTGTGCCCTTGGTGTCGGGCACAGGCACACGCAGCCAGGTGTCTTCAGGCTTGTCCCTGCCCAGTAGCACCAGTTGGTCGTCCTCCCAAGCCAGGCCGAGTGTATGATAACGATCCTCATGACAGGGCATCCGCTGGATCAGCTTGATCAGCGCATCCAGTTTTGCCGGGTCGAGGGTGAGAACCGTTTTTGTCTCAGCTGGGTTGGGAATGGGGGCTTTCCAGTCAGGGTAGTTGCCTTCGATGGTCTTGGTGATGAAGCGCCAGCGGCGAGTGCAGACCTGGAGGTGCTGTTCTCCCACGCGGATCTGCCATTCACCATCTGAACGGAATTCTTTCCATTCCAGGAACTTGTGGGCTGGAATGATGACAGATTCCTTGAGTGGCAGCGTGAAGGAGTTGGCGGAGTACAGTTGCCTGCCGTTGGAGGCGACGATGTAGTGCGCCTTCGGGTCCCTGGCGTCGATGAAAGTGCCGTTGAGCACGTGCCGGGTCTGGTCGGTGCTGGCGCATTCCATCGCTTCCAGGATGGAATCTCGCAGCCCCGTTGGCAGGGGGATGGCCTCGTTTTTCATTTTCGGAACCAGTGGGAATTCCCCCGGCTGGATGAAGGGCACCCTGGATTCCCCTTTGGACTCACCAAGAGGGAAACGGATGACGCTGGCTTCCTGGGATGATGACACTTCAAGAGCCTCACCCTTGCCGCAGCTTTTGACCAGTTGGGAAAGCTGGTCGAAGGGCAGAAGAACCATGGAGGGTGGTCCTTCCGTGGGGTGTTCAAAACGGACGGTGGCCCAGCGATCAAGGTCCGTACTGGTCAACGCAATCCAGCCGTCTGCAGTGCGTTCGACTTTGATTGTGCCGAGGACAGGAAGTGTGGCCTTAGCGTTGATGATTTTACCGAGGCCGGCGAGAGCTGGCTTCAATTCTGCGATGGGTAGTGTGATGGGTTTCATAGTGGTGGTGATGGGTGAGTAAGCAAAAGCCCATGAGCCGGATGAGGCGCATGAGCTTGAGCGGTGAGTTGATCAGACCGATACTGGCACTTCAGCTTTGTATTTGAGCTGGCTGATGGTGCATTCCTCCGCGCGGATGTCTCCACGCGGGCCGAGGAAAACGGGCTGGTAGATGCTGCCGGACTCCTTGAAGGCGTAAAGATAACGGCAGTCCACGACAGCTCCGACCTCGGGAATGTCGTGGTTTGGTGGGATGGTGACGTTGCCTGCAGGATGCAAAGTTCCGCTCTCAAAAAGGCTCAATGCAACGCTCCGTTGATCGTTCACCTTAGTGACAATGAACGAGGCGGTTTCATAGAACTTGTACTTGAGCTGGCTGCCACCGCTGTTGGGACGGCCAGGAGTGTAGGGTGCATCCTTGTGCTTGAAGACAACGCCTTCTTTGCCTTCGCGTTTGAACTGGTGGAACCAGCCTGCCATACCTGGGGTGGAGAGACACTTTACCTCCCGGATGTGCTGATGGTAGAAGGCATTGAGCATATCGCGCATGCGCAGATAGCGCACGGAGAAGCACTTGTTGCGCATGTCCTCAGAACCGATGGTGAGCAGGTCGAAGGCGTGAAAGGTGTCTCCGACCGCTTCGCCATCGAGCAGGAAGTTGCGCGGGTATTTCGCCGCATCACGGCGTATCGTTTCCGGCACTGCGGTTGGAAATCCAAGGCGGTTGATGCCGGTGATTTCGTCCCCATCCTTCCTGAGCAGAAGGCGTCGGCCGTCGAGCTTCTCCTGCATCCAGTATTCATCACTGAACAGAAATTGATCGAGCTGCTGGTCGGTGATGGAATTGAGGAGCTGGCAGTGGATGCCACTGTGCTGGCTGGGTGCATCTGGTGGCTTGGGCTTGGCGGTGTCAGGACCGGGTGCGTATCCCTTCGCGGTCTTTTCTCTGATGAGCTTGTCGTAAATGGCTTTGGCAACCTGATACTCGACCGGCACCTGGGTTTTGCAGCCGGTGGTGAGCGTGGTGCCTCTGCGGCCATACGCAAAGTGGACCATAAAGCCTTGATCCTTGGGCTGGATGCTGGCTTGATACACTTTGTCCGAAGGCCCCTGACGAAAATAGAGAGTGGTGGAATCCATGGTGGTGTCCTTTCTAAAATGAAGGAGCCGGACAATCGCGAAATCGTCCGGCTCCTATTGTGTTGGGGTTTCTGGGCTGGCTGGCATCACTTCATGAGGCACTGACTCAGCTTGGCGATGATGCTGCAGATCGTGAAGATGAGTGTGCCAAGAAGATCGAGGATGGTGGTGAGAAGGAGTTGGAACATAAGGGTAGGATGATTTGGGTGTTGTGGGTGAGGGTGGTTCAATGCCATTTGCGGCACTCGTTTTGGAACTCGCAGCTCGCGCAGTGCATGCCCGGTGAAGGCACAAACCGCTCCAACTGAAGCCCTGTGATGTAAGCCTCCATCTGCCGTAACAGCCGGGTCTCCTGCTGCTGGCTCATGGGGGGAAGGTGAGTGATGACCACCTTCGGGTTTTTCAGCTTCACCAGGTGGTGAAGCTGGATTCCATTTTCCTGCTGGCCCGTATTGTGCCGGTAGAGGATGGAGTACGAGGTGGTCTGGATCTCGTGGCTGTGGGCTATTTTGTCCGTATTGGGAGTGGTGGCTGCTGTCTTGTAGTCGATGATCTGGCGTTGCTGCACGAGATCGAGGACGCCAATGAGCCTGGGCAGACCATGCTGGTGAAGGTCTGCTTCAACCGGGACCTCGACAGCATCGGGCTTCACCTCTGCGGGAACATGGGATTCACGCAGGTAAGTGTCCACCAGACGCCAGCCAGTCGTCTTTTCATCTTCTTCCTCTCCCGGCTCCCATTTGACGGAGCCTTCGGAGGTGTCCGCCCATGCTGCGGTGTATGCATCATGAGCCTGCTTGAGCGTCAGCGGCTTTTGGAGCCAGCGCGCTTTGTTCCAGCTCTTCAAGACGGAGTGAACCGAATTGCCGAGATGGAGGGATGGAGTCTTCGGCTTGGATAGCTTCAGAACGTAGCGGAAGAACCATTTCAGCCTGCATTGCAGGAACAGTGACAACCGCGAGGCTGACACTGTTCTCTGCAAGGCTTCGATGATCTCATTCACGTTCGGCTCCCTAACGGGTGGTGGAGCTTCTGCGGTGGCATTCATGCGGCTTGGCGGTTGGCGGGTTGCTGCTGCCAGCGAGACTGGCGAGGTGCGGGCTTGCCTGCTTTCACGAGGAGGTCCTCGATGAGCTGGGACGCCTGCAACTTGTTAAGCTGCTTCACACCGATGCCGAAGAGCTGCTGGGACAGATCCTCCGCTACCTGTTTGGTGATGCTGGGGTTCTCGTTGACGATCCGAAGGATGAACCCCTTCTGACCGTCTGTGCAGTTCCAGGCATCACTGCTGGCAGCACGATACGGTAACGCCCCGTTGGAGCCATTGGCATGGGTGCGACCCCCACCGTTGAGCTGGTAGGTCCGTCCGTTGCTCGGGGGCTTTCCGGTGGTGGTATCAGGCACATAGCCTGGATGCTGAATTTCCTGATCAACGCTGGTTTGCAGGAGGGCGTAAAGCTTCTGCACTTCGGCTTCGACCTGGGTGATGTCGTTGAGTTCGACTTCGACGGATGCAGAAAAGCTGTGACTGCTGTACTGGGGCAGACCAAGTTTTTTGCTGTAGTTGGCGCTGAGTTTGATGGCCATATGGGTGGATGTGTGGGTGGTGGGTTGTGGATGGACACGAAAAAGCCAGACCGTCGTTGGCCTGGCTGCTGCGTGTTTCGTGATGTGTTGTTTTTTCTTCCTATGCCGCCGCTTGAGCAGTGACATACGGCGGTGTCTCCTCTGCCACTCTGAGAGTGGTGGCTTTGTGCCAGCCGTGTGAATCTTTGAGGGATTCTCGCAGCAAGTCGTCTGCCAGACGTGTCATCGGGATGCCCCGGTGACGTGCCTCGTGGTAAAGCAAGCTCACTGTAAAACGGGTGAGCGCTGGAGTGTAGTGTGTAGGGCGTGCCATGGTGGTGTGGTAGGTTCAGCCAACCTACGAAAAGCCCGGTCTGAAATGAATCAGACCGGGCTGGATGGTGGATGGTTTAACCGGAGTTAGAAAAGGAAGCCATCAACGGACTGACATCAAAGGCTTCGGTTAGTCAGTTGTTTATCACACAGAACATGGCCTCGTTGCGGCCACCCTTGGTTTCTTACGCAGCAGCAGCGAACGAAAACCTGAATTTACGCCCTGCGGGTTCGGTTGCCGTGCCTTCGAGAAATTGTCTTTTGCATGGCAAAATTTCAGAAATGCAGACGAGTGGGTTGGTCTGGCCTCTGTCCTCATTCGTGATGACCAACACGGCTCGTGCTCCGATAAGAGCCTTCAGCTCAGCTTGCCCTGCTTCCCCGTCTGGGAAATACTGGCTTAGCTGATCCTCTGTAAGCCAAGCGCGAAGGTCTCGTTCAAGCCAGTGTGGAGCGTCCGGATCATAGATTTTGGCAGCCTTCCTGTCTTGATCGAGCGCCCCTTGTCTAGGAATTTTGAAGATGAGCCGAAATTGGCCTGGCTTTTTGTGGTATGGAACGACATCAGCTAGCGTGGCGTGGTAGCGACCTGAAGGAACGAGCCAGTCCATTTGGTTATACGGCGAGGAGGAAGTGGATTTATAATACATATTATTTTATGCGTTAATTGTTGTTTTGCTGACATGATTAGAACGCTGTAGCCCATGAAAAAGTTGGTTAAAAAAGAGAAAAATTGTTAGGTAAAAGTGTATGTATAGTGGGCGCTTGGAAGACACCTGTTTTTTATATGTAAACTTGCCTGTGAAGCCTTAAATGCTAGCCGCGCACGCGGATTCCCTTGCCTGTCTGTCGCCGTGGGCGTTTCTTTCCCCATGTGCAGCCGCCTCAATCAGTTCGCCAGCATCCCCGCGCTAGCAGTTGCTGGGAAAGAACTGAAAATTGAGCGGCGGAAAATGAAAAAGGAGGAGGATAAGAAGGCTGAAATTCAGGTGTTCAACAACATCTGCCCAACGGATTATGCTGACGTCCTGACCTTGCAGGCGGGTGAGGTGGGCATTGAGCGCATGCGCTTTGGTCTTGTGCCAGCTTGGGCCAAGGGCAGCAAGAAGGAGGTCGTGAAGAAATTTGGTCTCACTTTCAATGCCCGGTGTGAAAGCATCTTTGAACTGGCGTCATACCGGCAGCCGATCCTCAGTCAACGCTGCCTTGTTCCGGTGCGTGGCTGGCATGAGTGGCCTGAACGCACCACTCCGTATTTTATTCATCGCTCGGATCATGAGCCTCTTTTGCTGGCGGGTATTTGGGATATGTGGGAAAGCCCCTACCCAGAGGATTTTGAGGACGGACCTGTCATCACCTCCATGAGTGTTGTCACGACGCCTCCTGGCCCCTACATGGCCAAGTTCCATGACCGTAGCCCGCTGATCCTAGAAGGGGAGAACGCTCTCAGTTGGCTGCAGCCGGAGATGCAGGTCGATGATCTTCGGGCTTTCTTTAAACCGTACGATAGCGAGCAGCTCGAAGCCTACCGTGTTTCGACTTCTGCTAGTCAGGTCCGCAATAAGACAGAGGAAGTGGTGCGTCCCATTGCACCACCTGTACCTCATCATGGGCCATACGAGTCTGCACCCCTTGACAGGGCTGTGGATGCTGACAGCCAGCCCATGCTCCCAGGGCTCCTCTCTGAGCCCTCCCGAGGGGGCTGAGCTGAATTCGCTCCCTCGTCTGGCTGGGAAGAACTTGGGTTCACAGATTACTTGATACTGTTCCAAAGAACAGTATTTGGTGCGCCATGCTCGAAATTCTCCAGAATCACCCTTTCGACCTGCTGTGGCTGTCCCAAGACCGTTCCTGGCTGCGACATCAGGTTCCGCTTCTTGGCAGCATCATTGCAGGCAGGCCGGAGTTCCAAGAGGGGCGGGTGGACAGCTGCATCGACATCGACCCAACGACATTGAGACTGCCGAAAAACGCCCGCACCTTTGCTCTGAAGGTGCGGGGCGATTCGATGTGCAGGGCGGCCATACTGGAGGGGGATATTGTCATCATGGAGCTTCGCGAGGCCAAGCATGGTGACATCGTGGCAGCCCTCATCGACGGGGAGACGACTTTGAAGCGTTTCATCGTCAAGGGAGGCGTGCCTTACTTGCGGGCTTCAAACCCGAATTATCCCGATCTCATACCGGCGCGTGAACTGGTCATTCAAGGAGTGCTGATAGCACTGCTGCGCATCCCACAAAAATGACGTGTCATGATCCTCCATTGCGATGCGGATGCATTCTTTGCCAGTGCAGAGCAAGCTGCTGATAAACGGCTGCGTGGTCGCCCAATTGCTGTGGGTGGTGAACGGCGCGGCATCATCGCTTCAGCCAGCTATGAGGCCAGAAAACTGGGCATCTATACGCCTATGCCCACTGCAAAGGCACGCAAGCTCTGTCCCAACCTCATAGTGCTGCCGTGTCATTTCGACCTCTACGAACGGATGTCGAGGCTCATGTTTTCTTATGCGTATGACTTCACACCAATCGTCGAGCAGGCATCCATTGATGAGTGCTACCTTGATCTTCACGGCGCAAAGCAGACCAGGGCCGGCGAGGCTGCAGCCAAACTGCAACAGGCCATCGGGCAGAGCTTGAAGCTGTCCGTATCGGTGGGCGTGGGTGCGAACAAACTGGTGTCACAGATCGCCAGCAAACTTCGCAAACCTCACTGCTTCATTGAAGTTGAACCCGGACATGAGCAGGGATTTCTCTGGCCGCTGGAGAACAAATGGCTGCCGCAGGTCGGCCCTCATCTCGCTGCCAAGCTCAACACTGCTGGACTTCGGCACATCGAGCACATCGCCAAAACACCCGTGGATGAACTTTTCCTACTGGTCGGTAACGGGGCACCGACGCTTCATGATTACGCAATGGGCAACGACTTGAGGCCCGTGGTTTGTGATGCACCTGCTGCCAAAAGCTACGGCGAGCAGGAAACATTCGTTCAGGATACCACCGATACGGCATTCATCCTCGCACGCCTGCGAGCGATGACCGACGCTCTCATGAGTCGCGTGCGGCAGGATGGGAAAAGCATACGCACGATTACGTTGCGACTTCGCTATAACGACATGGACGAGGCGACGCGCTCAGCCAGCCTTGATGAGCCAACGGATCTCGAACACGATATTTACCCGCTGCTGCAAGCCATGCTGAATCGTGCGTGGGAGCGTCGAGTGAGCGTGCGTCTAGTCGGCCTGCGGTTCACCAAAATTTATGAGGCAGGTTTTTGCAGTGTTTTGCCGTTGGAGCAGTCTGACATCAAACGGGGGCGTCTGCATACACTCTCTCTCGTGGTGGACGATTTGCGGCGGGAACAGCGCAGCATCATGCGCGGTCATGATCTTTGGCTTTCGCAGCACAAGCACTCTCCCCGTCAGACACTGCCCAAGACGCGTCCGGTCACAGATGCAGCGGCAAGCGTGACGAATCGAGTATTGCGGGAACGGCCTGGCAGTCCGCAAATAATCAGCCATGCAGGGAGGCTGGCGTTTCCTGCGCTCAACGTGAAGAGCTGTTTCAGCTTCCTCGACTCCACTCTCACCATTCCTGCCATCATCGAAGCTGCGGTTGCAAATGACATGCCTGCCGTGGCTATCACAGACAAAAATCTGCACGCTGCTGTGCCATTTTTCCAAGCGGCCGCAGCTGCAGGGATCAAGCCAATCATAGGTGCGGAGCTGTGCTGCAATAAGCAACGTCTGCTCGCCTACGTGCAAAATGTGAGGGGCTACCAGAACCTCTGCCGCCTGCTTTCCCACAACAACGAAGCCTGCATCCATCAGGCACTACTCGATACGTATCGCGAAGGTTTGATCATCATTCCGGCCGATACTGCTGATGTGGCCCTGCCTGAAATTCGCTACCACAAACCGGAAGACCGGGTGTTCTTCGACATCGTGCAGAGCATGAGAACGCTCACTCTGCTGCATGAGAAGCATGCGGAAAAGCGGCGAGGTGATTTTGCCTTTCATCCACCCGGGAAATGGTGCGAACGCTATTCAAACACTGCTTTGCAGGCTGTGCGGGAAGTGGTGGATCAATGTGACTTTGCCTTCGACTTCAAGACTCTGCGGTTTCCTCGCTATACGCCTGCTGATGGGAGCACGCCTGCGGCCATGCTGTATCAATTGGCGCATGAGGGGCTGAATCGACGCTACGGCGGCGAAGCAAAGCGACACGTGACACAACTGTGGGAGGAGCTTTCGATTATCGCCGAAGTCGGATACGAGGAATACTTTCTCACCGTCTGGCACCTGCTTCAGGAGTGTGCGGGGCAGGGGATTGGCTGGATCACTCGTGGCAGTGCTGCCGATTCCCTCGTCTGCTATGCGCTTGGCATCAGCAATGTTTGCCCCATACGCTTTGAGCTTTATTTCAAGCGCTTCCTCAACCGAGACCGCATGGCCCTGCAAAAGCTGCCGGACATTGACATCGACTTCGCGCATGATCATAAGGACGATGTAGTCAGGCTCTTGCTCGACCGTTATGGTCCCGAACACGCTGCCATCGTTGGAGGGTTCAATACCTTTCAGGCACGCTCAGCTTTCGGTGATGTCGCCAAAGTGCTAGGGGTTGCTGAAAATGAAATACGCCGTCTCACCGAGCACATGCCCTGGACGGATGCCAGGCATGCTGCCGATGCCGTGGCAGTCTCGCGTGAGTGCGATCTTGTTGCATGGCAGGAGGAGCCATTACGCACAGCATTGCTCACGGCGGGGATGCTGGATGGAGTTCCCCGATACGCCAAAATGCACCCCTGCGGTGTCGTGCTTTCGCGTGATCCGATTCGCGATCAGACGCCTACGTTCATAAGCTCAAAAGGCTGGCCCACTACTCATTTCGATATGGATGCAGTGGAGGCGGTCGGATTGATCAAGCTGGATATTCTTGCCCAGGGGGGGCTTGCTGTCTTGCGAGATACGCAAATCACCTTGGGTGCTCAGGGGAAGGCTTTGGATCTGCAGTCTTTGGAAGTAGGCCTGCATGGCGGGACAGAAGAACCTGTCCGGACAGAGCCCTTAGAGCCTTGGAGTGACCCTGGCGTCTGGAACATGATCGCCAAGGGCAATGCACGTGGGGTTCATCATATCGAAAGCCCGGCCATGACCAGTCTAGCCTGCATGGCTGATGTGCGGGACATCGACCGTCTGGTCGCGATTGTGTCCGTCATCCGGCCCGGTGCTGCCAATGGTCTCAAAAAAGCGCAGTTTGCTCGTCGTGCCCAGGGGCTGGAACCGGTGGATTATACGCATGAAAGCTTGGCTCCCGTATTGCGCTCCACCTTTGGGGTTGTGGCGTATGAGGAGCACATCTTGCAAATATGTGAGGCCTTTGCCGGGTTGCCTCCTGGTCGTGCGGATGTCCTACGGCGAGCCCTGGTCAAGCAGGACCGCGCCAAGATCAATGAGGTGAAGACTGAGTTCATGCAGGCAGCCAAGAAACGCCGACGCGATGCATACAGTATCGCTCACGTGTGGGATCTGGTGGCAGGATTCCAGGGATACGCCTTTTGTCGTGCTCATAGCACTGCCTACGCTGTCGAGGCGTATCAGGGAGCCTACGCCAAGCACTACCATCCCGCCGAGTTCATGGCCGGCGTGCTCACGAATGGCAAGGGGTTCTATTCTTCGTTGGTTTACACCCTGGAATGCCGACGTCTGGGTATCGGCTTCCTCTCACCCGATGTGAACACCCCTGCCGATGGCTTCACCGTCGAGTGTTCCACGGCACTACACGGCACGCCTGCGGTGCCTTTGGGCAAAGCGATACGTCTGCCAATACGGGTTATCAAAGACCTCAGTGAAGCCACTCTAACTCGTTGGCGTGCGGAAGTTGCTAGAGCACCCTTTTCCACCATCCGGGATTTTTGCGAACGTGTCCGTCCTGAGGGGGCCGAAGCATTGAACCTCATCCGTGCTGGAGCCTTCGACTCTCTGGGAGGTGGCCGCACCGAGCAGTTTTGGCGTTGCATGCATTGCTCACGGGACCTGAACACCGGGGGTGATTGGCTGTTTCGCGATGCTCGCGAAGACGACATCCGAGCCTGTTTCCGCGAGGAACCGACCATGCTGCAGATGCTTCAAGATGAACTAGATCTCTTCGGCTACACCGTCAGCGGCCATCCGCTGGACCTGCACCCCCAGGTTGCATGGCATACCTACTGCCCGATTGTCGACCTCCATCGCTACCCCAACCAGCGCGTCACCGTCTGTGGCTTGATCATTGTCAGCCGTTCACACCTGCAACAGGACGGCCAACCCATGAAATTCATCTCGATTTGCGACCGGACGGGCATTGTTGAGTGTGAAATTTTTGCCGATGCTTACCGTAAGTTCGGACTGAACACGATTCGTTACCCTGTGGTACAGGTCACCGGGGAGGTGAAGCCGTTCGACAATGGCGCGGGCTATACGCTGGAGGTGCTGCGGGTGGAGGGGGGGAGGACGATTTAGAATGAGTGAAGGGCACATCCATTAAGCCTGCCAGAGCACACATCTTCGTCATAACAGGGGGCAGCGCTGCGAATCACCCGGCAAAAATCTTGTGAGATCGTGCCTGGCGGGGTGACGGCATCTGGTCTCGGGTGGCTTAATCTTGAAAAAAGCCCCGATCACCTTCTTGCGGAGGAATGTTGACGAGTCTTGAGGAACACTCTAGAACAACGTCTTGTGTTCACCAAAAACAATGCCTTCCATCGCGATCCTGATTTCAAGGGCCTTCACACGTTTTTTTTTTGCATTCTTGAATGTCAGCGCGTGTTTTCGATTGAATGAATTTGTGCTGAGTTTGCATTAAATCCAGACCGAAGTCAGTTAATACGACTCAGATGAACATCACTATCCACCCAGCCCTTGATGGAATAGCCGCAGAGCGGCTTCGTGATTTTGCAATCAGGTTGGCGGATAAGGGAAATGATGAGGGGGCGGTGCAGGAATTTGTCAAGAGTGAGGCAGCATGGGTTTCGAGAACGAAGGCGCTGAACGGCCAAAGCTGCTCGTACGAAGCATCGGCCCGTCTTTTAGCGGACCTAAGGCTTTTGAAATGGAAGGTTCGAGCCGACTCGTGTGGCATCGAATTGGAATCCCCGCCACATCCTCGGCTGAAAGCCAAGAGTGTGGATGCTGTTCGTGAATCTAAGGAGGCTGTGCGAAAGGAACTCACCCCGGCGCTTCGCCAACAGTTCGCGGACCCGCTGGTGCAGGACTTTATTCGCAACATGGAGACTCCCACCAAAGGGGCGCGACGGCAGAGTATCTTGAAGCTCGTCGCAGACGGTAAGGAGATCGCGGGCAGAATCCAGCAAGCGAAGGTTGCGGGTACGGAGGATAAAGCAGATTGCCTTGCCAAGGCAATACAGCCCTACCTCCAGCTTGTGCCGGGAGAGGGGGATGATGTGGTGTTAGATGAGTTCACCAGGATTCCTTTGGGGGACATTTGGCGTTACTTTCGTTACACTTGGGCGATCCCACAGACGGGCATTCCAGGGAGGCAGATGTTTTACCTTGTAAGGGACGCAGCCCACTCTTGTCACGCTGTGATGGGTATAGCGGCATTAAGCAATACGTCGCTCGTTTCTCCCATCCGAGACAATGCCATTGGGTGGACACTGGAAAAATTCAGTCTTCAAATGTCCAAGGCAGCCCAAGGGAATGACGGCATCCTGCTAGCATCATATTGCGACTACCTGGATAGGCTGATCAGCAGTGCATTGGCCGAAATCAACCCAAAGGAGTTGATACACCCTAAGGAAATTGAACACCCCTCCGAAGATGTGATCGCGAGGCTCCAGAGGCGCGCTGCAGAGTTCGCTGGCAAGCGTGAAGAAGCGCTGAGGGAGGTAGCAGAGGCAGCAGCTGCCGGAGTGCCTCTGACGTTGAATGAAACTGAACTTCGCGATTATGGGGTGCCTCCGGTGTCTTTGGAGGTGTTGGAACTGGAGGGGAAAAAGGCATTGGAAGATTCGCATGAAACTCGTGCAAGAAGGTTTCTTGTCGCAAAAAAGCGGGCGTTTGAGTTCGCCAGACTGTTAAAAGCTCGCCTGGTTCTGCGGGAAAATAGCGTAATGCTGGCGAATCCCGTCACGACGATGCAGGCCTTGAAGGACGAAAAGCTCCAAGTAGCGATCAACACCGCTCTCACATCAGTGAAAAGTGATCGAATAGGAACAAATGTTCTTGAGATCACTACCTGCGGGGCCATCGCGCCTTACAACACGCTTCTCGGCGGTAAACTGGTGGCGCTTCTACTGCTTAGCCCAGAGATCGCGCATGATTACCAGAAACGTTATGGTCACCGCGCTGCCATCATCAGCTCGCAATTAAAGAATGCAGAGCGTATCAAGGATTGCACCTTAGCTTGGTTAAACACCACCAGCCTTTACTCACTTGGTAGTAGTCAGTATGAGCGGTTGCGCCTACCGGCTGGCATTATTGCGCCAGACCAGTCCGAGCTGCGTTTCAAACATATTGGTGACACCGAGGGCTATGGTACGGTGCAGTTTTCTGATGCCACGGTGCATGCAGTGCAGGCCGCTTTGAGTGAATTGCAAGATTTCAAAGAGGTGAACAGCATCTTTGGTGAGGGGTTCAGTCCTAAATTTCGCAAGCTCCGTAACGGTATGCTCGCCCTCGGATTCAACCCCACTGTGCTCATGCGTCACGATCAGACTCGTCGCATGTATGCCGCTCGCTTGTGGCCTGAGGCAGATGTATTCCTGCGGGGGGAAACCTGCGATGTCCCGGCGTATGTACGTGAGCCGGGACGATTCCGAGACGCCACAGCGCGCATCGCTGACTTCTGGCGAAGGCGATGGTTGGGGAGTCGTCTGAACCACTCTCCCTCCATGGAGGCCTTGCGCACTGCCAAAGCCTGGGCGCTTTCAGAAAAACTTGCCGACATAACCGCAGAAGCGCATAGTCTGAAGTCCCGCCCTCGCAAGCAGCCTGATCTTGAATTCGCACCCCCAGCTTCCTCCACTTCAAACCCAAGCAATACCGGGGCGGTGGGCGATACGCTGCGCTTCTGGTATGAACTTGCTAAAGCCGGACCGGAGGCATGCGCGGATGAGCTTACTTCTGACCAGCTTGATCGCCTGCATGTCGAGCAGCCCATGGACGCCTTTCTGCTCGACCATTTGCGCCGTGGCTTCAGCATTGTGCTTACAGGGAATGCAGGCGATGGCAAAACCCATCTTCTGCGCAAGCTGGAGGCTGCTCTGCCAAAAGATGCAGATGTTGTGAGTGATGCCACAGCATCGATGAAACCCGGCGACATCTCCGGTATTCTGCGACGTTGGAAGAAGGCACATCGCGATGATCGCGCATTTCTTCTCGCCGCAAATGAATATCCACTATATCTCCTGCGGCAGAAAAAAAGTGACTTCGGACCACTGGAGGAGGTCGACCGTCAGTGCCGCCAGCGACTCGCCTACGGTGAGACTGTTGTGGGCGATGAAGCTGCGGGTGAAAAGGTGCTTGTCGTTGACCTGAGTTTGCGCAATCCGCTAGCCAAAGGCTTTGCCGGACCATTGTTGGAAAAGTTGCTAGAACGTCCTGAAATCCAAGCAGCAGCCGAAGCTGATCCTGAGGGCGACCTAGCCTGGAATCTGCACAGGCTGAGGCATCCCGTGGTTCGTGAGCGCCTACTGGAGTTGCTCGCGCGCATGGCCGCCGCAGGTCATAGGGCAACCGTGCGTGAGCTTTGGATTTGGGCCGCACGGTTGCTATTCGGCACCGGACATGAGGAGCGGAAGCCCGTGCGTTCCCCTGAGCGTTGGTTCTCTAGCCGCTTGTTCGAAATGGACGACCGTTTCTCCCTCAGTGCTCTATTGCGCCGCCTAGGCGATCCTGCTGAACACAGCCACCCGCGCTGGGATTATCGGCTGGAAACCTGGAGCACTCATGTGCGCACTGGCTGGGCACTAGGCGTTCCGCCATCTGTTGTGCGCATGGACGAGGGAAATTTTCTGGCTTTGAAGCGCCTGTTTTACTTCGAGCACGCCGAGGGGGGGCAGGTCCTTGATCTAGAGGGCATTCCAGGCATCGAACTTCTGAAAACTTTGCGCTCCGCTCATGCGCCCGAGGATGCATTCAAGCAGTTCCTCATAGAGTCCATGAATCTCGCGCACTGCGCTGTGCTCTTTCCAGAAATGCGTACGCGGCTTTATCTCTGGATCGGGCATCGCTTCCAGGAGCAGCCCTCCCACGGTCATGTGGCGAACCAATCTGTCAGCGAACACGAACTGATTCTGCTGCGCCCTCGGCTGCCTGGTCGGCTTCAGGGCGCTTTCGATTATACTGCCGATCACCTGCTGTTGGAATACCGCCGTGCCAATGCCGAACCAGTCTGCTTGCGAGTGGATCACGCACTCTTTGTCTCCTTGGAGCGTCTGCGGCAGGGGCTGCCACGCCAGCTTCTTCCTGACCGCGAGCTGAACCGGCTCGATAGCTTTCTTGAACAACTGCGCTGCGCGGGAATTCCTACAACACGAGAGTTTGTTATCCACAACCATGATGACCGCACGACAGCCATGGTGAAACTATCACCCGATTTCAGTAGCTACGAATCTGTAAGAACGCCATGATCCAAAAGAAACCCAGCATAGCTCCGCTGTATGGCGCGGCGTTCGGATTCAATACAGATAGGCGTGTGAAGCCAGTGCATTTTGCCACCGGTTTCTTCGTTTCACTTTTCGGCAGCCAATTCCGAACAGAACTGTTAAACAACCTTGTTGCCTTCGCGGACGGTAAAGAGCTGTCAGGCAACTACCGACTGGATGAGCTGCATGAGGCGCTTCGGACTTCTGGCAAGATCGGTGCTGCCGTGACCAAACCTGAGCTTCATACGATTCGAAAGCACCTTCGCTGTCTCGCCAATAACGACGAGGCAGTTTTTCCCGTGTATGGGGAAAAAGAGTTTGGTTGTGACTACACAACGGCTTCGAATTCTGTGCTGACACGAACGAGGGACAATGATGGGTTTGTTGGCTATTTTGTTCATGCCATTCTTGAGGTGTCATCTGAAGGTAAAAAGGTGTTAGATTTTGCGCGCTCATGGATGAGTCAGCACCAAGCGCCTCTGCGTCAGATTTATTCACCGCTTCTTGTCTCAGAACCAGACGACGATGACATCGCAGCGAGGTATTCAGACAAACTCGGCGAGCTTGATGTCAAACGTCGAAAGCGAATTGCGAAAGCCATGTCGGATCAGACAAAGGCGCTAAATACTTTGTGCGCCAATGCCGAAGTGCTTGTCGCCTCAGAAACAAAATTGAGATTTCTTATCATTGGTTTGTGCTTGTGGTTGTTTCGTTATTTGCCAAGCGAAGGTTTTCCTGACTTGCAACAGAATTTTGTTCTTCTTGCGGATGCCACTGGGGAGTCGAGAGCTAGGATGAGAGAACAAAGCCGGTGGTCATATTCAAGGCTTAGGGAAGCCCTGGTGGGGTCATTCTCGAATTTCTCGAAAATGGGTCGCTTTGAGGAATGCGAAGATGCTTGGGAGTATGTCGTTAACGAACTTCAAGGGAGACCCAAATTCGAGGAGTTTTACGGAACCATTGCCCTTCGATGTGGTTTGGCACAACCACGCGCCAGCAGAATCCCCGCCAAGCACTTCGAGCCACAACCTGATACTTTAAGAGTGCTTGTGCTCAGTGTGTTACCAGTGGAGGAAGGTCTAATACCGATCACGGAATTGCTTGAACGTCTATTTAATGTCTGGTCGATCGTCTATGGAGGACGTCCGACCGACGCTGAGCTCTTGGGCAAACTTGGTTACAGCGGTCTCGATCAGGATCGAGATCTGACTCCCAACACTGAGGCTTTGATAAACTTCTTGAACGATCTCGGACTCGCCACCCGGTTCTCCGACGGGTTGGTCATGTGTCACAGCAGTCCGCAATTCACACGATGAAAAGCTCTTCTCTTGCTTCTGAAGCTCTCGCCGCCTGGACGATTGAGGCCTTAAATGATGGCGAAAAATCGTTAGCACGGCAGGAACTGCCGGAACTGGACCTGCTCGCGTTTTTTCGTCCTTTTGCCGCAGCCAAGGTTCCGTCAAGTGTGTCTCTCGCGATGGTGGGTTTTGGCAAAAATGCGGATGAACTGAAGAAAATAGCTCACAAGGCGGGCGTTACCTGTTTCAGCCACTTTGCCGATGACCTTCATGAAGCCGCGAATTGGCGCAACCAGCGAAAAAAGCACCCCATCATTGTGGCCTATGCGAGAGGCAAAACAGCCGGGGTAAACACGTTACGACACTTTGCGGGAGCCACATCTCGCGAACTCACACTGACATTGCTTCGATGGGCAGCGAAACAGCAAGTGTTCACAAACACTCAGGCTCATACTAAATTGCTCGAAGTTCTTGGTTCCATGGTGGAAAAGGACGACATCTTCTCTTTCGAGCAGGTTCGATGTTATCTGGAGGTATGGAGCACAGTCAAAACCGGAGGAGAGCCTCGCGATGCGCTCCCAGCACTTGGCCTACTGCCAGACCCGAACCTCTTTACCGACATAATGCTCGTCGGAAAGCGATTGGAGCAAAATCAGCTGATGATGTCCCTCCTTCGTGACCGTACCGCTGGTCAGATGGAGGCGGTTCGCAAACGGCTGAACAAGGCTTTAGAGAAGTCCAAGGACACCAAGGAAATCAAAAAGCGAATCAAGACCTTTGATAAGCTACAAGAGGTTCGTCGAAGTCCAATTGTAAGTGAGCTTTCGGTCGTCACACTGGATGATGCGCTTTCCGTCTTCGCTCCGCCGCCTGCCGATCAGCATCAAGAACCGCAAGATCCGACTGAAGACGAAGATGATACTAGTAACCGCATCCTCAACGAGAAGAAGCTCGAAAGGACGTGCGCTGAGGCTTTGCTCGACAATCGCGAGGAAGACCTGGAACAAAATGCCACTGCGCTCAGCGAGGGATTGCGTGAGGCTCTAGACTCAAGTGATAAAGTAGGGGACGAGGGCGAATGGAGTTGCGAGGTGAATGTGGCGGGTGAACCCCAGCCTTTCCAAGGAAGGCTGGACCGGAACTTCGTCGGCTGGGTGCGGCATTTCTGTCAAGTGGATGTTTGGGGAGGCTTGATCGAGACAAATATCCCGGACATCAAGCGGGCATTGGAAGACTTTGATCGTCCCGGTACGCTGCGTCTCAGGCCAGAAGAGCTTTTGCAGAGAAGTGGCAAAAAGCATGGCCTTACCTCGCTGCTGCGGGATTGGGATGCGGACCTTGATGCGGGAACCGATCTGGTTGGTCTCTGGGAGCAGGCGAAGACGCTGCGATCCAAATTGCTAAGCTCCCTTGAAGAGTTGACGCATTTCCCACTCGACTGGTTCGCCGGAAAAACCGCCGTCCGTACCATTGCTGAGGAATACATGCGCATATTTGGCTGCCTTTTCGGCACCGTTTCCAAGCATTACGGAGCGATGGTACAGACCGATCCTACTTGGGCCAAGACCACGCTGGATGGTCTGCTGGCACTAGATCTCGTGCAGGTGAGGACGAGGCAGCAGGACGGCAAGGTGCTCACCAAGGTAGTACTACTCCCAACGCATCCTCTACATCTCTGGCGCTACTGGAGGCTCAGTAACATCCTCCGTGGTTTGGGTGAGGATTTGCACCCTGCAGACCGTGCTGCCGTTATACAGGAAGCCAGCGCGCCTGTTCAGTTCCTCAGTGTCATCTACGCCAGCACGCTGCCAGACGGACGTGGCGCAGGTCGAGTGCTGCCTGTGGCGAATGACCTGCACCATCTCGCGACCTTTGAGAACCTGCAGAATGCCTACTCTGGGCCAGACGGGCAGGATGCACTCGTTTACTCGGTGGAGCGTTTTGCTGCCGCCCATCCTTTGCATGTACGTCCGCTACGAGTAGTGCTTGTTAACCCGCCATTGGCCGGTCAACTGTTGCTTGGATTGCTAAAGATGCTGGACGGGCGTAAGAAGCGCTTGGTGGAAAAACTCCGCGTCGAAGTGCGTGGCACACCGCATCAAGCTGCACGTCTCAATGAAGCGCTGCTTTTTGACACGCGCGAACGCGAAATCATTGAGGAAAAAGTGGCATCGGGACGGCTGGAACTCATTGTGGACCGTCAGCCCTTACCGCTGGATCAAATTCTCTATGGCTTGAAAGCCCGCCCAGCGCACTTGGTGGCTGTTTTCGATGAAGCGCCAGTGCATGTTCGTCGCGGTGGCAGTGGACAACGGCTTCCCATGAGCCCCTTCTGCGCCCGGCGCAAAGTCGCGTTTCACCGTCGCTCGAACGAGCTGCGGCTGGAACCCACCTCGGGCGATCCGCCGTTCTTTGAGTTCATCGAACTCATTAAACATGCCGAAGGTGTGGAAGGCGAGGGCACTCCCTATGCGTGGCCTGAGGCGGAAGCGCTACGCCAAGCAGTGGACAGCGTGGTCAGCCCGTCGGATTCGTCCGAAGAATTTGGCGCTCAGTGGTTCTTCCTCGCCGACCGTGCACTACCTGAGGAGGGCGAGATGAGGGCGCAACGACTGCTTCGTCGCCGTGAAGGTCAGCGCCAAGTGCTCCTTGCCTCACGTGACTACGAATCGCTCGCCCGTCTCATGTTGCCGGTCTTTGAGGTGGACACCCCCAATTTGCTCATGCCTGTGCCCGCGTTGCAAAGGCTAATGGCGGAGGGGGCCCACCTCATCGGGGCTGGATTGCTCGATCTCGTGAAAGCTCAGGAAGGTCGAGTGGATGCCCGCCGTGTTATCGGGTTGATGGGCGCGCTGCTGGCAGCCCGCGACTACATGCGCCAACATCCCAAGGCTCTGCTCGTCTCCACCGACTCGCAACTCGCTCGCACCTGGCTTCGTCTCGGCACTCAGGGAGACCGCTGTGATCTGCTGGGGCTCCGCGAAGCGCACGGTCATCTAATCGTCGAGTGCATTGAAGTGAAAACCACCAAGGGAAAGCCTCGCGATGAAAGCGATGCTGAGATCGCTAGAGCCTGCGAACAAGTCGCCGCCACGCGCAAAGCCATCGAGGAAGGCCTTGGCGATACCAGCGCGGCTGAAAAGCATGGTCATTATCTCTCAGCTCCTCGGAATGAAATGCTCAAGGAAGTGCTCGTGCAGGGATGCATGGGACGATATGCCGATTCCGAGGTGCGCGAACAATGGTCTCACTGGCTCACGCGACTTTTTGGCCCTGCGCCGGAACAGCCGCAGATGAATGGCTGCGTCGTCGATGTGGCCCTCGGCAGCGCGGAAGAAAAGCCATCCAGCATCTTTAAGTCTGCGCATGGAGACATTTTACTGCTACATCTTAACGAGATGGACGTGCAGCGATTGCTTGACCCAGAAGGCGAAGAAGAGGAACCGCCTGGAAATGTCCCACCTGCAAACGAGCCAAAGCCTCCTATTCCCCCATCATCTCGCGCCAAACAGGACAGTAAGGGCAAACCAGCGCCAACAAAATCCACTCTGGTTTCTGTGCAGCAAGTTCCACCAGCCTTTACAGGCGCTGCACAGATTATTTTGGGTGCAGATCGCTCTAAGGACCCCGTTGTTTGGTCGCCGGCGATTGCCAGCAATCCTCATCTTATGATTGCGGGACTGCCAGGTATGGGCAAGACCACTTGTCTAATTAACATCTGCCAGCAGCTCGTGCAGGGAGGGGTCATCCCCATCGTGTTCTCTTACCATGATGACATAGATGACAAACTAGCAGCGATCTTCCCAGACCTTGCCACTAGCGATGTCCGAAGCCTTGGCTTCAATCCCATGCGTGTTACCGAGAGCACCGAGCATGCCCACATCGAGAGCGCCGGTCAATTGCGCGACATCTTCGCCGCCATTTTCCCCGACCTCGGTGAGCTACAGTTAAAAACTTTGTATGGTTCTCTCAAAACCAGCTTTGAAGAGCACGGATGGGGTGGAACCAAGCGCCCCACCAAAGTTCCCGCATTCCGTCGTTTTTTTGAACTGCTCAATGAACAAGAGCGCCCCGACTCCCGCACGCAGACTTTGTTAGCCCGACTTGAAGAGCTGGATGACCTGGGTTTTTTCAAAGCCGAGAGCGGCACTCGTAGCCTTCTCGATACAACGAATCCGCAAGTCCTCTGTGTACACTGCTCCAAGAGCGAACCACTTCAAAAGGCGTTTGCTAGCTTCTCGCTCTACAGTATCTACCAGGACATGTTCCGTCGTGGTCGACAGGAACGGATCACCCATGCCGTGATCTTCGACGAAGCCCACCGCGCCGCTAAGCTAAAGCTTCTGCCCACCATGGCTAAGGAGTGCCGCAAATATGGCATCGCGCTTATTGTTGCTTCGCAAGAAGCAAGAGATTTTGATTCTAGCCTCTTGGCGAATATTGCTAATTACCTTGTCCTTCGAGTAACCGACCAAGATGCGAAAGTTCTGTCCCGGAAGATTGCTTCATCTGATGCACAAAAGCGTATGACGGACAAATTGAAGGCTTTACCAAAATACGAGGCCTTTTTCTCAACAGAAGGCAGAAAACAACCCGTTCAATTGGTTCTGGGGGGCAGTTGATGGGCCTGTTTATGACTGGAAGTTTAGATCATATGGGGGGCTTCGATCAATTAAAGTCTCACGAGCGAGTGCCACTAGGCCCCGGTGTCGAGTTTTGAACACCGTTGTGCCTAGGGACGGACTTAGCACGCACCGTGGTCACCTATGATTTGATGGCGGAGGACTGTTAGGCTTTTGCGCCTGGCTGACACCGGGTCAGCAAAAACCCCCAGCTAGTCGGCATTCCTCTCGGTGACCGGTGACTTCGCTGCTGTATACAGAGAGGAAAGACAGCGAATGGACTCGCTCGTGCAGTTCCGCAACATCAATGAAGGTGCGTGGGGTATCACTTCAGCCTCAGCAAGAAGTTTTGCTCTGGCAATCAAGTGAGAAGGCTCTCAACTTCCTCCTGTAAAAACCGCAACTGGCCTCCTGGCAGTCTCTTGGGGTTCAAGTGGTGCTGTTTCACGTATCTGTGGAGGGTGGGGCGGTTGATGCAAAGGTGCTTGCACACTTTTTCAGTGCTGAGCTTGGAAGGATAAGTATCAGGCAGCTTGGGGCAGGGGGCTTGTGGGTGTTCCAGCTGAGTCGATGGCGGAAGCGTTTTTTGACGAAATTGCCAGGAGAGACCCCACCCCGGGCACCTCTACCGCCTCACTGTTCGAGTAGTATTTGGAGGTGATCGCGGGGGTTGTGTGTCGCAGGAGCCGCTGGGCAGCGTGAATTCCGTGCTTTTCAGCCATGAGTGAACCGATGGACTTGCGCAATGCATGAACTGGCTTGGCATCTTCGATGCCTTTGGCTCGAAGCCATTTCCTGAGCGCCTTCCACGTCAGGTTGCAGCGGGGCTTGCCAATTCCTGTGGTGTTGACAGCATTGTCCGATTTCAAGACGAATTCCGCCTTTGGCGACTTGTCGCGATACGCCTTCAGCAGACTGGCGACCTCTGGGTCCAATGGGATGGACTTTGCGTGGGCCTTGTTCTTGGCCTTGAAGTGCTCTGTGATGTCGAGCTGGATTCGAGGTCCTCCTGAGTGGTCCAAATGGACTTGCAGCCAGGCAAGGAGGTCGCTTTCCCTGCGTCGGAGACCTCCGCAGAAGCTCAGCAGAAACGCAATCCACTGCTGCTCCCGAAATGCGAATTCCTCTTCGGTCTCTGAGTCAGCACGGGGTGCTCCCAGTTCCTTTTGCGCTGACAGCAGCAGCGCTTCTGGATCTACGGAGGGGGTGAAGCGAGCCGAAGAGTCTTCTTCGAGCAGGACGACTTCAGATAGCGGTGTTGGCTTGGGAAGCTGGTCCAGTTTTGATTTTGCCACCTTTCGTAGCACCTTTTTCTGAGAAAAGAGCGCCTTGGCCGACCGCAGTACGTGATTCACCGTATGCTTTGCCTTTTCTTGTGCCCGGGGATCAGTGCCGGCGCTGGAGAGCCTAGTTTTGATCCATTTGGCCACCACATCGGTGGTGATCCTCTCCAAGGGAACTTTGTCCACTTTGGCAAGCCAGCTTGCGTGCTGCTTGATCGAGTAGGATAGGCCCAAGACCGCCTCTGCGGCGATCCTCCGGAGCGCTTGTTCATAACTGAGCAGTGTGAGCGCACGGACCAAGGAGACCGCTCGCACCTCTTTGATCCATCCACCAACAGTGAGCACCACCCGTTCTGGCTCTGGAGCTTGAACCCTGAAGTCAGGGTTCTTCTCGGCCTTTTCCCATCCGTGAGCCACTACATATTTATAGCGTTCGGCTGCTCGCTTTTGAGCCTCGACCTTGTTGGACGTATTCAGGTCGAAGAACCCCCTGCGGCCATTGTGCGAGAACCGACAGCAGTAGTCGGTGCTGCCACGCTGACAAAAAAGCCGCCCCTCCTCCTTCCAATAGAGCATGTGGCTCTTGGGATAGCGGATCAGTTCTGATGGCAGTTTGATGGCAGTTTTTGCATCGGCGTTTGAAAATGTTCCTTTTTGTTCGAGCATGTCCAATGGATCTTTAAATGTTATGTATCAATTGGTTAAGATGGGGGTGAGTCTAGCATGCAAGACGTCCATGAACAACCTGAAACGGTATGATACTAGACTCAAAATCTTGTATCCGTGAGGATGTGTCGGTTCGAGTCCGACCGCCGGTACCATCAAAGAAGTGTGCAGGAGGCACGCAACCCGCTGCGTTTATCAAACTCATGCACAAACCCAAAGCCGTCCGCGTCTTCGTCCTAGCCCTGGCAATGCTCGGGTGCGTCGTCTGGGCGGTGGAGCAGGGGAGCGAGGGCGGAAAGCCCACCAACTTTGGCGTCAAAGACGGCTCCATGCCCGAAGACCCGCGCGACTTCCGCCGCGGCGGCTACGGCAATGAGTATCCCACCTGGCCGGTGAGCAAGGACCTGCCCAACGACACCTTCACCTTCGCCCGCGTGCGCTACAATTCCGCCAGCCGTGGCGGGCGCGGCTGGGGGCGCTCCAACCGCAAATGGGCCACCGATTATCCGGACTCGGACATGAACATGTCCTACCGCCTGCAGCAGCTCACCTCCCTGCAGGTGAACCCCAACGGCGCCGTGGTGGACATCGACCCCGAGCAGGTCC
Organism: Prosthecobacter vanneervenii; assembly: GCF_014203095.1. Classification (NCBI taxonomy): domain Bacteria; kingdom Pseudomonadati; phylum Verrucomicrobiota; class Verrucomicrobiia; order Verrucomicrobiales; family Verrucomicrobiaceae; genus Prosthecobacter; species Prosthecobacter vanneervenii. The sequence goes on from NZ_JACHIG010000001.1 coordinate 125,540, forward strand.
GCCATTTCCCCTTTCTCTACATGATCGAGGTGGGAGACATCGACATCACCGACGAAGAGGCCAAGACCCTGCGCGACTACATGCTCAACGGCGGCTTCATCATGGTCGATGACTTCTGGGGCACCCGCGAGTGGGAGAACTTTGAAGTCGCCCTCAAGCAGATCTGGCCCGACCGCAAGATGGAGGAGATCCCACTGGAGCACGAGATCTTCCACATGGTCTTTCCCATCAAGGTGAAGCCGCAGATCCCGCACATCCGCTTCGCCGAATACGTGATCAACCAGGGCATCACCTATGAGTTCGACAAGCCCGGCTCCGAGCACGTGCACTACCGCGGCTACTTCGATGACAAACGCCGCCTCATGATGGTGATCTGCTGGAACACCGACACCGGTGAAGGCTGGGAGCAGGAGGGCACGGACCCGTGGTACTTCAAAGAGTTCTCAGAGAAGTATGCCTACCCGCTGGGGATCAACATCATCTTCTATGCGCTGACGCATTGAGATGATAGACTGAAGAGATGGAACAGGAAAATAGCAACCCGTATGCAGCGCCACTTTCTGATGTAGGTGGCATTGGCTGCGCCAGTTCATTAGGGACACCACTTGCAAGTCGGAGCAAGCGCTTCCTTGATTACCTGATCGATCGAGTGGCGGTTGTTGGAATCATGTATGCGATCGCCAAGGTCACAGGCTATTCAAAACATATTATTGTTGGACAGGGGGGAGTGATGTTTCTCAACGGAACACATACCATGGCTGACATTGCCTACACATATCTTGCCGGGTCAGTGTTATACTACACCTGCTTAGAAGGACTCTTTGGGCGATCGGCAGGTAAATGGATCACCGGAACAAAAGTGGTTATGATGTCTGGCGCATCATTGGGTTTTTCTAGGGCATTGCTGCGTAGCTTGTGCAGATTGGTGCCATTGGAGCCTTTTTCATTTCTTGGCGCAGTTGCCTCAGGCTGGCATGACAAATGGACGAACACACGGGTGGTCGATCTGCGTGCCCGGCCGGTGGTCAAAGCCCGCCCATGACGGGCCGTTCTTGAAAACCTTCCAGCAAGAGGCCGCGCACAAGGGAGGTCCGCGCTCCAAATTGCGCTGGTTCCACCCACACATCAAAAAAGGCCAGAGCATGACGCCCTGGCCTTTTCGTTGATTTCAGAGTGGCTGACTGGTGCTTACGCAGCAGCGCCTTCGAGCTGCGCTTCGGTCTTCTTCTTCTCGCGCTGGCGCACGTTGCTGTCGAGGATGCGCTTGCGGATGCGGATGCTCTTGGGGGTGCACTCGGCGAGTTCGTCGGGGGCGATGTACTCGATGGCGCGCTCCAGGCTGAAGCGGATCGGCGGGGTGAGCTGGATGCCCTTGTCGTTGCCGGCGGCGCGGAAGTTGGTCAGCTGCTTGCTGCGGGTGGGGTTCACGGGCAGGTCGTCGGCGCGTGGGTTTTCGCCGATGATCATGCCATCATACACCTGCTCGCCTGCGCCGATGAAGAGCTTGCCGCGCACCTGGATGGTATCGAGGGCGTAGCTGGTGGCTTCGCCGGCTTCGGTGCTCACCAGCGTGCCGGTGCTGCGGGTCTGCATGGGTCCTGCGTGCGGGGCGTACTCGCGGAAGAGGTGGCTGTGGATGCCGTGACCGCTGGTCAGGTTCATCAGTTCAAACTCAAAGCCGATCAGGCCGCGCGTGGGCACATAGGCCTGCAGGCTGGTGCGGCCGTTGTGGGCGCTCATGTCTTCGATCTTGCCTTTACGCTCGGAGATGGATTTCATCACGCCGCCGAGGTAGTCGTCCGGCACGTCCACGTAGAGGGTTTCAAAGGGCTCGACGAGTTCGTCGTTCACACGCTTCATGATCACCATGGGGCGGGAGACGAGGACCTCAAAGCCTTCGCGGCGCATCTGCTCCACCAGCACGGCGATCTGCATGGCGCCACGGGCGCTGACGTCAAAGATACCGGCGGTGTCCGTGTCCTTCACGCTGATGGTCACGTTCATCTTCTGCTCGCGGTCCAGGCGGTCGCGGATCTTGCGGGAGGTCACGTGCTCGCCTTCGCGTCCGGCCAGCGGGCCGTCATTCACGGCGAACTGCATGACGATCGTCGGCGGGTCGATGGCGACGAAGGGCAGGGCAGGGGCGTCTGCGCTGCCAGCCACGGTCTGGCCGATGTCCACGTCTTCAAAGCCGCTGATGCCCACGATGTCTCCGGCGATGCCTTCGGCGGAGTCGCTGGTGGTCAGCGTGGTGTATTGGAAGACCTTGGTGACCTTGATCGGGATGGCCTTTTCTTCCGGCGTCTTGCCCAGCAGGAAGACCTTGTCTCCCAGCTTCACGGTGCCGCGGGTGATTTTGCCGATGGCGACACGGCCCACGAAATTGTCCCAGTCGATGTTGGAGACGAGCATCTCGAAGCAGCCGTCCACTTGGGCTTTTGGAGCCGGAATGTGCTCGACGATTTTTCCAAGCAGGAAAGTCATGTCGTGCTGCTCGCCGGTAGGGGAGTCGGTGACCCAGCCTGCGCGTGCGCTGCCGTAAACGAAGGCTGCATTGAACTGCTCTTCGGTGGCGTCCAGCTCAAGGAAGAGCTCCAGCACCTTGTCGTGCACCTTCTGCGGCTCGATGTGCGGGCGGTCCATCTTGTTGATGAGCACGATGGGCTTGATGCCCTGCTCCAGCGCCTTCTTCAAAACAAAGCGCGTCTGCGCCTGCGGGCCTTCATACGCGTCCACCACCAGCATCACGCCGTCCACCATCTTCATCACGCGCTCCACCTCACCACCGAAGTCGGCATGGCCGGGAGTATCGACGATGTTGATGATGTAGTCGTTCCAGTGGACGGAGGTGTTCTTGGCCTTGATGGTGATGCCCTTCTCACGTTCGAGATCCATGGAGTCCATGGCGCGTTCTGCGATGGCTTGGTTCTCGCGGAAATTGCCACTGGCGCGCAGCAGGCCGTCAACGAGCGTGGTTTTGCCGTGGTCGACGTGAGCGATGATGGCGATATTGCGAATTTTGTCAGGGGTCATGGGGCGGTTTGAGGGGAAGGGGGCCGCGAGAGTAGCAGCCTCTGGGCCATAGGCAACCACTTCGCTGCACCCGTTTTGGCGCAGAGTGCGTTCCTGAGGCAGCCCGAGGCTGGGGAAGCAGGGCGTCCCGGGCGGCAAAGTGACATGATCGACAGATCCACGTGCCTAAACGGATTTTGTGTGACGTTTCCGTTTCTAAATGGCTCAAAATGATGGTGTTATGAAAATTTATCTTCACCATGCAATGATGGCCGTGGCTCGCTGATTCTGCTTATGGGGCCGGACCCCCATGCCCCCTCTTTTTGCTCAAGCGGCTGTCGCACGCCGCCTGGCGGATTCATTCCGCCGATGTGCGACCTCTTTGCTGTCCCCTCGTGCCGCGCTGTGCAGCGTGGCTCTTCTCCTGGCCCATCAGGCCCCGGCCCAGTCGGTCTGGAATACGACCACTGGCAGCTGGAGCAGCGCAGGCAACTGGTCTCCGGCCAGTGTGCCGACCAGCACCGACCCCTCCACAGCGCTGAAGTTTGGCGGCTCCTCAAGCTATACCAGCACCAACGACATTGGAAACTTCGCGCTGAATCAGCTGCTCTTTAATAACACCGCAGGCACCATCACCGTGGCGGGCTCTCCTGCCACCAATGCGCTGGACCTCACGAATGCCAATGCGGACCGCGCCATGCTCGCGGGCATCACTCTCTCCGGAGCGGGCAGTGCCACGATTTCTTCGGCGCTGATCTTCGATGGTGAAACGACCGTCACTAATTCCGGCTCCGGCACCCTGACGCTGGGGGCTGGCACTTCGACGTTTGCCTTTGCCAATGGAACGAAGCAAACCTTTATCAACAACGGCACCGGCACGCTGACCCTGGCAGACACTGGCGGCGGCAGCACCTACACAAACTCCGGCACGAACACCGGGCTGGTGCTCAACCTGATCAACAACTCCACCACCGGCAAGTTTCTCAACATCGGTGACATGGGCAGTCTGACCAACACCATGATCAACGTCGGTGGCACAGGCACGGTGCGCTTCAGCGGCAGCGCCGGGGATCTCTTTGGCGGCACGACCGTGTTGAACGTGGCCAGCGGTGCCACCTTTGACTTTAACAGCAACGCCGAAACGTTTGGTGCGCTCTCAGGCGCGGGAAACATCCTCATGTCAGGCACAGGCGCTGGCAATGTGGGACTCACCGTCTCCCAGGTGGGCTACTTTGTCTTTTCCGGAAAGCTCTCTGGCACGGATCCAAATGCCAGCCTGACCCTTTCTGGCTCCACGCAGACGCTGGTGCTCTCGGGTGCCACGAGCGACTACGCGGGCGCCACCGTCATCGCCTCGGGCCGCCTCATCGTATCTGCCAATGCGCCCAGCGGCAGCGCCGGGGCTTTGGGAAATGCCACGACAGATGTGCTGGTAGGAAATACCAGCGGGTCCGGTCTGGCCCGCCTGCTGATGGACACCGCAGGGGTCAGCATCGGGCGGAATGTAAGGCTGCAGTCTGGAAATACGGGCGTGATCACCCTCGGCGGCCTGAATGCCACCGGCACCGTGACCTACGCTGGAAACGTGACGCTGGGCACGGACAATGGCGTGGCCAAGGCGGTGACCATCACCTCCGCCAGCGGCGGCACCGTGGAGTTTACCGGCAATATCCAGCGTGCCAGCGGGGCCACGGGCAGCGCAGATGCCGTGACTCTCATCGGCGGTGGCACGGTGGCCTTTCGCGGGGCCAATACCTACAGCGGGGCGACGACGGTGAGCGGCGGCACCCTGCTGCTGGACGACACGACGAACAACGCCTCAAAGCTCAGCGCCAGCGCCGCGCTCACGCTCAATGGCGGCTCCCTCACGCTCAGCGGCAGCAGTGCGGCGGCCTCCTCGGAGACGGTGGCTGGTCTAACGCTGGGAAACAGCTCTGGCGTGCTCGGCGGCTCAGCCCGCATCAGCATCACCAGCGGCACAAACCAGAACGCCACGCTGGTGCTCAATGCCATCACCCGCAACACCGGGGCCACGGCCAATTTTAATCCCACCGGCACAGGCTCCGGCGTGGCCGCCATCACCACCACCACGGCCAACAACACCAGTGTGAGCACCGGCAACGATGCCATGAACATCCTCGGCGCCTATGCCACCTACAAGCTCAACGACTGGGCGGTGAACGACGGCAGTGGAAACATCGTGGCGCTGTCTTCGGGCAGCTACGGCACCACCTTTGGCAGCGGCCTGCACACCAGCCTGAGCGCCGCCACCACCACCTTGGCCGCAGGCGGGGCCACCACCAATACGCTGCGCCTCACCGGCACCTCCGCCGTGGCCTTCAATGCAGGCACAGACACGCTCACGCTGGAGAGCGGCGGCCTGCTCGTGGCCTCCACGGCAGGAGCCACCAGCATCGGCACCACGAGCAAGCGCGGCGTGCTGGCCACCTCCACGGGAGAGCTCATCATCCACCAGCAGAGCAGCTCCACCCTCACCATCAATGCCGTCATCAGCGGAACGAATCTGGTGAAATCCGGCGACGGCGCGCTGGTGCTCAGCGCCACCAATACCTACACTGGAAACACCATCGTCAATGGCGGCTCTGTCTCCGCCACTGCCACGGGCAATCTGGGGGCGGCGGCGGCAGGCATCACGCTCAATGGCGCTACGCTCATCATCCCCAGCGGCTCCATCAGTACTGGCATCAGCGCCACCAGCCACCCTATTACCATCGGCGCGGCGGGGGGCACTTTCAATTTCGCCGTGGTTCAGACTGTCCAGGGCGCGGGCCTTTCCGGCTCCGGCACGCTCACCCTCACCGGCGCGGGCGGCATCGTGGTGGGCACCAGCGTCAGCACCTTCAGCGGTGACATCGTGATCAACAATGGCGTGGTCCGCATGAACAGCCAGCAGTTTACCAGCGTGCCCAGCATCACCGTAAACAGCGGCGGCACCTATGAAGTGAATGACGACGCCACGGGAACCTTTGGCGCTAATGCGACCAACGGCCGTATCATCATCAATGGCAACGGCTTTGGCAGCAATGGTGCCATCCGTGTGACCGACCAGACTCCAGCCTCCGCCTTTGTGGACCCCAAGACCACCATCGTGAATGAAGTGGCGATGCAGAGCACCTCCCGCATCCAGGTGGACAATGGCACCGCCATCGGCAGCCTCTCCCAGCTCATCATCACCGGCAACGTGACCGGCCCCGGCGGGCTGGACAAGACCGGCAACGGCGTGCTCACGCTTACCTCTCGCGACAACACCTATGCAGGCAGCACGCTGGTGGAGAACGGCACGCTGCGTATCGATCTGGGAAATGACCGCCTGCCCACCGGCACCAGCGTCACGCTGGGCACCGGCACCACCTCCGGCGTGCTGCAGCTCAATGGCTTTACGCAGAGTGTCGCCGGGCTTACCACTGCGGGAACGGGCACGGCAAATGCCGTCATCGGCGGCAGCAGCACCAGCACCAGTCTGCTGGATGTGACGGTGGCCTCCGGCACGCAGACCTACGGCGGCAGCCTCGGCTCAGGCGGCACTGCGGCCAATACCGTCAACACTGCGGCAAACAACAACGTGGGCTTCATCAAAGATGGCGCGGGCACCTTTGTGCTGGGCGGGGCAGGCACCTACACCGGGGCCACCACCGTGAATCAGGGAACCCTCATGCTAGGAAATACCAGCGCCCTGGGCGCGGGCGGTGCCTCCCTGGCGGCGGGCGCAGGTGGCACGACAGTGAATGCAGGCGCAACACTGGACCTCAATGGGCAGGCTGGTGTGCAGGAGGTCATCACGCTGAATGGCACGGGCGTGGGTGGCGCGGGCGCATTGGTGAATAACAGCAGCACCGCCGCCAGCATCGGCAGCGGGGTGGCCTCCCTGAGCTTTTCAGGCGTCAGCACCACCGGTTGGTCGGCTGCGGCCGCAGTGGCGGTCGATCCCTCGACGGGCGGCTCGGCTGCCAGCGCCTCCGCCCAGCTCGGGCTCGGCACCGGCAGCCTGAGCCTGACGGCAGGTGGCTCCGGCTACGGCCTGGCTCCTACGGTGACGGTGAATGGAGGCTCTGGCGCGGTGGTCATCGCCTCGGTGGGCGTTACCAGCGCCTCTTATACCGTGACATCCAATACCACGACCTACAGCGTGGCTCCCACGGTCACGCTCTCCAACGGCGCCACCGGCGTGGCTAATCTGGACGTGAACGGCAAGGTGGTCAGCATCACCGTCACCAGTGCGGGCAGCAACTTCAGCGGCACCCCCACCGCCAGCTTCAGCGGAGGCACGGTGCTCTCCGCAGGCACGGCCCCTACGGTGGCGGGAAACAACAGCAACTATACTGTGGTAGGGCTCAATATCGTCAATCCGGGCACCGGCTTCACCGCCGTGCCCACCGTGACCATCAGCGGCGGCACGGGGGCGGCAGCCACGGCGGTGGGCAATGACGGCGCCTTCGTGCTCAATGGTGTCACGCTGGACGCCAGCGGCGGCGGCTATGCATCGGCCCCCAATGTCAGCCTCAGCGGCGGCACCGCCAGCGCCACGGCCAATCTCACCAGCGTGAACCTGGCCACCGACTCCAGCGTGGGCGGCAGCGGCGATCTCAAGATCGATGCCACCGTGACCGGCAGTGGTGCCCTGACCAAGGTGGGCGCAGGCACCACCACCCTCACTGGGACCAACACCTACACCGGAGCCACCACCGTCAGTGCGGGCACGCTGCAGGTGGGCGTGATCGGCATCGGCCAGAGCGGGGCAGGGGCGCTGACCGTCAATGGACCCACCGCCGTCTTGGCAGGCACTGGCAGCATCGTGGGCAGCACCACCGTCGTCTCCGGAGAGATCAAGCCGGGCGACAGCGGCGGCGCGGCTACAGGTGCCTTAAACACTCACAGCCTGGCCTTCACCCCTGTCTCCACCAGCACCGTGGCCGAGCTGCAGATCACCGGCTCCACGGCGGGTGCCAACCTCGCCGCCGACCAGATCCACGTCACCGGCACGCTCACGCTGAACAGCTTCAGCAATCTCCTGGTGAACGGCAGCGGCTACACCGCCGCCGTGGGCGACACCTTCACCCTGCTCGACTGGAGCAGCGTCGTGAGCCTCAACGGCTTCAGCACCGGCACCAACCTCCGCACGGGGGCCAACTCCGCAGGCAATGAAGGCAACCTCGACCTGCCCGACATCACCGGCATCGGCCTCTGGCAGATCAGCAGCATGCTGGATGCCGGCGCGCTCAGCCTCACCGTGGTGGCCAACGTCCCCGAGCCCACACGCGGCGTGCTGCTGCTATGTGCAGCCCTGGGCCTGGCGCTGCGCCGCAGGCGGAGGTGATGCACAGCTTATTTGGAACCGTAGCGAAGCGGAGATAGACGACTGAAAGGAGCCCGCAGGGTGAGCGAAGCGAATCAAAGCGGTAGCTGCGGTCGTTCCTCCCTCCGCGACCGCACTCCAAATTGATCTGCGAAAGCACGAGGGCGATTTGGAACCGTAGCGAAGCGGAGATAGACAGCCGCAGGCTGCCCCGAAGGGGTGAGCGCAGCGAATCAATGCGGTTGCGCAGATGCGAGGCGCAAGCCTGCATCGGAGCCACCGCTTTCGAGCGTCTCGTGATGTACGTCGGCTCCCCGGCCTGCGAGTTCCCCATGCCCCGCGAAAGCCGTTGCCTTTTAAAACACCCAGACACTCGTCCCCTCACCAGCCCTCGGAACCGAAGCGAAGCGAGATAGACGACTGAAAGGAGCCCGAAGGGGGAGCGAAGCGAATCAAAGCGGTAGCTGCGGTCGTTCCTCCCTCCGCGACCGCACTCCAAATCATTCTCTGCACGCGCCCACCACACAATACCAGCCCATGCTGCATCCTGCATCAGGCGTGGTCTGGCATGGTGCCCGTGCGAAGCGGCGCAAAATCATGCAAAAATCGCTTTGACATTCGGAAAAGTGATCCCAACTGGCTTTGTCGGTATGATTAAACCAGAACCGACACCCACCACCGCTTCCAGCCTTCCGGCCAGGAAGATCACCCGCCAGCAGCTCGCCGCCCATTGTGGCCTTTCCGTGCGTCTGATCGACGAACTGACCAGCACCGGCGTGCTGGGACATTTCAAGATCGGCAAGTCCGTGCGCTACGACCTCGCCGAGGCCGAGTCCGACCTGCGTGCACGCTTCCACGTCCCCGCGCGCAGCAGAGCGCCAGGTAGGGAGGGCTGTCCCCAGCCCTCCGCGCCGAAGCCCATGAGCACCGTGGCCCCCGCACCCCGCCAAGACAGCCTGCCGCATGAGGTTGATCATGGCAGCAAAGAGCACCGTGAGACGCACGGCGGAGGCTTGAGGACAAGCCTCCCTACCACCGGAAACGCCACCACCCGCCCAGCGCCAGGTAGGGAGGGCTGTCCCCAGCCCTCCGCGCCGAAGCCCATGAGCAGCGAGCCACCCGCACCGCGCCAAGACAGCCTGCCGCATGAGGTTGATCATGGCAGCAAAGAGCATCGCGAGACACACGGCGGAGGCTTGAGGACAAGCCTCCCTACCACCGGAAACGCCACCGCCCGCCCAGCGCCAGGTAGGGAGGGCTGTCCCCAGCCCTCCGCGCCGAAGCCCATGAGCAGCGATCCACCCGCACCGCGCCAAGACAGCCTGCCGCATGAGGTTGATCATGGCCGCAAAGAGCACCGCGAGACGCACGGCGGAGGCTTGAGGACAAGCCTCCCTACCACCGGAAACGCCACCACCACCCTCACCCCCCAAGCCTGAGCCGCCATGCATACCTCATCCATTCATACCGAGGCCATGGCCTCCACCGCCCCGCGTCCGCTGCCACTCGGCGCGGCGTTGCCGCCCGTGCTGCCCTTTGACACCGCCTGGCTGCCCGGCCCCTTTGAGCCGTGGATCACCGACATCGCCGAGCGCATGCAGTGCCCGCCGGAGTTTCCCGCCGTCGCCGCCATGGCCGCACTCTCCAGCGTGGCCGGGCGGCGCTTCTGCATCCAGCCCAAGATGCAGGACGAGGCCTACACCGAGTTCCCCCACCTCTGGGCCATGCTCATCGGCAGCCCTTCCATGATGAAAAGCCCCGCCATGCAGGCCGCCATGCGTCCGCTCAAGCAGATGGAGGAGATCGTCTCCAAAGAGCACCGCTGCCAGGAGCTGAACCGCCAGACCGAGGAGATCGCCGCACGCATCCGGCGCTCTGCGCTGGTCTGCGAGGCACGCCGCGCCGTGCGCAAAGGCGAGTCCTTTGACTACGCGCAGCTGCTCGACCCCTCCGAGGGCGAGCCCACGCCGCAGCGCCGCTTCATCGTCAATGACGCCAGCCTGGAGGCCCTGGGCGAAGTCCTGCGCGACAATCCCACCGGCACCCTCTTCTACCAGGACGAGCTCTCCGGCCTGCTGGCGCAGATGGAAAAGGAGGGCAATCAATCGCTGCGCGCCTTCCTGCTCCAGGCATGGAGCGGCAAGGAGGGCTTCACCTTTGACCGCATCGGGCGCGGCAGGCGTTACATCGAGGCCTGCGCCCTCAGCGTGCTCGGCAGCATCCAGCCCGGCGTCGTGGCCGCGCATGTGCGCGCCGCCACCGGGCACACCACCGGGGCGGATGGCTTCCTGCAGCGGTTTTCACTCATGGTGTGGCCGGACATCAATCCGCACTGGGAGGATATCGACCGCCCGCTCGACTTCACCGCCGAGTGGGATGCGCGCGATGTCTTTGACTCCATCGAAAACATCACCAATGCCCAGCTCATTCAAAACGGCATCAAGCCCGGGCGCGATGGCGTCCCGGTCTTCCACTTTGCGCCCGATGCGCAGGAGCTCTTTGGCCAGTGGCGGCACACGCTGGAGCACCGCCTGCGCGGCGGCACCCTGGCCCCCGCCATGGAGGCGCACCTGGGCAAGTACCGCAAGCTGGTGCCCGCCCTGGCCCTGCTCATCCATGTGGCAGACAGGCCCGCCGGGAGCGTCAGCCTCTCCGCGCTGCAGCGCGCCCTCTCCTGGGCCACCTACCTGGAGACCCACGCCGCCCGCGTCTTCGCCTCCGGCACCATCGCCGAAAGCTCCGTCGTCCACACCCTCCTCAAAAAGCTGCTGGATGGTTCTGCGGGGCTGCCTGCAGCATTCAAAGTGCGGGATGTGCGCAACAAATGCTGGAGTGGTCTCTCACGGACTGAGGATGCCGAATCCGCCTGTGATCTTCTGGCAGATTACGGTTGGCTCATTGCCACTGTGAAGGAGCCTGGTTCAGCAGGTGGCCGACCTGCCACAAGCTACCATCTTAACCCGCAGGCAAGAGCCGAAAACTGTCCGTCGCATTGATGCGGCTAAACCGGGGTTCTGCTGGTTTTGCTGGTTTTGCTGGTGCGTTTTTGAAGGAGAAGATTTCTTCGGCGAGAGGGCTGCCAGCAATGACTACGACTCAAGGGATTGGAGAATGTCCAATCACCGTCGTGCAGGCTCATGCCATGGCATGAATCTCCCGTGCCTGTAAAACAAACTCTAGGAAAGACAGGCGGTGACCACAGGAGGCGCAGCACTTGTCTTTCCTCACCGTAGCTGGCATCTCACGGATGAGCTGCCAGTCCCGGCCTCCCAAGCCGATCTGTGTGCCAGAGGGTAAACCAAAGTAAGCAGGGGCATAAGAGGTGAAATCCACCTGGCAGAAGTTACACAGGACGAGTGATAGTGCGCCAAAGACACGATACTCTGCGTACGTGTGTCTGCCCTTCTGAGCATGAACTACCTCCATGGGATCATGCCCGCAGTCCATGCAGGGAGACACGTCCCTCACTTCGAGCGGTTCATGGCATAGAGGGCAGTGGGTGGCTTGCATTATCCTACAGGATGTTTTGACCTGGCCCACCCTGGCATAGGATGGCATGAAAGTGTACACGGGAAGGCAAAGCATGCCACGTCGGTCCCTTGCAGGCTGCTGCCGCCACTTTCATAGCCCATCTGTCATTCATCGCTGCTCATCCACTTGGCTTGCCTCCGATAGGAAACGATCGTGAAAAAATTCACCACTGCAAAACGAACCAGCAGAACCAGCAAAACCAGCGAAACCCCGATCATGGAGCTGGATGCAGCATCGCAGGTGCTCATCCAGACCGCAGCTTGCGCTGGAGCGAGGTATCACCTGCGGAAGAAGAAACGGCGCAACACTTCGGAAATGCGGAGGCTCCGGACTGGTGAGGGGGCGGATTCTCGCAATTTGAACTAATGGAGCAGAAGCCATTGATGATGGTGGATTGCTTACCTCCTAAAGATCCCCGGCGATAATACCCATGATTTCAATTGCGTGGTTCCCTCGACACTAAAACCCCCTTCGCAATGGTCGAAATGAATGGAGTCATTGTCATTGTTTTGAGCCACCGTGACTGCAAGGTATGAACGTGAGCCGGGCAAATCTTCGCGCAATCGAACGACAGTGACTTGGCGCGGCCAGCCCTCTTGGTCATGATAAACATAGGTGGCAAGGGATGATTCTCCGAACTCTTTCTCAAGGTGCCTGCAAATGACCTGATATAGACTTTTGACGCACCATGCGTCGATGTCGTCGTCATACGTATCCATGGAGAATCTCCAATACGTTAAACCGCACATGGATGGTCCAAGGGAATCCTCATTACGGCCCCGATGGTAGTCGAGCGTGCTCAGAAGCATTCGGGCCTTCAAGTAAGGGGCGTAAAGCCAGGCTGAAAATGCGGTGACCAGAATGCCGAGTGCGGCGACGACGGCGGTATTGCGAATGAGTTGTCTGCGGCTCATTGGATGATCGGTGATGTTCAATCACTGTTGGCCCAGGTCAATATTCCATGACGAGGATAAGGGCCAAAGCCTGTGAATTGGGCCAGATCTTCATCGTGAGATTCGTCCGCTTTGACGACCACATGAACCCAGGCTTCATGAGAATCACCGAGCTTCTCGCGGTCAACGCTGATTGACTCATTTAAACCATGACGCGAAAGGATGTCGTCGATAAACTCTGCATCTTCTGAATCCAATCCGGAAATGGCTCCTGCGCCCCGATGTTTTGGTCCTTCAAAATAGGCTGAAAGCTCCAGCTCTGGAGATGAGAAGCGAAAATCTTGGGCAGAGTAGTCGTTCCTCAGTGGAACATAAACACCTTCCACCTCAGGTTGAAGGCATGCAGTTCCTCCAGTCTGATTCGACACCATAACCCCACTTTGACATGTCAAAATGACACCCGTGCCGACAGCATCGTAAAGTCGAATGGTCGGTTTCATATGATCCAACAGGGGGCTCAATCACCCCTACTGCGCCGCCAGCGCCGCCGCAGCCTTCGCCTTGGCGATCTCGGCTTTCTTCAAGATCTCCTCGGTGCTTGGCAGGCTGGCGAGGACGTCGGCGGGGATGAAGCCGTCGCCCACCAGCTTGGTCAGGCACTTCTTGCGCTCGTCCAGGGCTTTGTCGGGGCTGCGTTCTTTGCTGAAGCGGGATTTGGCGGCGGCGCTGCGGTCTTTGAGGGCGGAGTAGATGTCGCCGCCGAGGAGGGAGGAGATGTCCACTTTGATCTTCTCGCGTCCGGCTTCCTTCTCATTGATCTCATCGCCGTTGATCGGGCCGGCCTGATATTTGGGGAACATGATGGCCACCTCCGGGCAGACGCGGGAGCAGGCGGGGCAGTTGGTCTTGCAGTTGTCGTTGTTCTGCACCTGGATCTTGTTGTCTTGGCTCACGCCATAGACGTCGAAGAGGCAGAAGCTCAGGCACTGCATGCAGTTGGTGCAGCGGGAGTAGTCGATCACGGGAAACCACGGCTTCCATTTGCCGGGTTCGTTCATGGTTTTGTCGCCACGGGATTTGTCCACCAGCGCCACGATGGCGTCCGGCTCCAGCCCGGTGATGTCGCGGGTGTCGATGCTGATCCGGCCGCTGGCGTCTTCCAGTGCGGGGGCTTTGCCCTCAAAGGCACCCAGCACCAGCAGGCTGCGCTCATCGTGTGGCATGCTGGTGGCACCGCTGCCGCTGCGGGTCACGGCGTAGCCTTTGTCCAGCAGCGCCATCATCACCCGTGTGCGGGATTCGGTGGAGAGCTGGATGCTGCCATTGCCTTCATAAAGGACGACACGGAGCGGGCGGTGGGTGTGGGTGATCATGGCGCGTCGCTTAAAGTTCCAAGTTTAAGGTTTAAAGTTTCAAGCTGGCTGAAGTTCTCGGTTCTCGGCTCATCATTCACGCTTCCGCCTTGAGCAGCGCATCGGCGATCTCCTGTGCGGTCTGTGTGCGCATGTTCAGGATCTCGGCATCGGCGGGCAGGGGAGAGCCTGCCTGCTCAAAGAGGCCCTTCACGGCGCGGGGGTAGCAGGCGGCGATGCGCAGCCTGCCGCAGGAGGCGATGGCGCTCAGGCGTGGGTCGCGGTGCGCGGCCATCTCGCAGAGGTCGGACACGGTTTCAAAGCTGGCGCTGGAGTCGCAGAGCTTTTGCAGGACATCGTTTTTAACGCCGGAGGGGACCACCTGCGCGTAGGCGCAGCGGCAGTAGAGAATGGTGGCGGGAGTGCTCAAGCAGGGGCGTCTAAAAAAGGTGGCGGGTAGTGTGCCGCAGGCGGCGCGGTTCGCAACCTCTGTGCAAAGAACGCGCGCTGTCCGGGCGGCAGCGTAGTAAAAGCAGCATCCGCCCGTTTCTTCCACAGCGGGCGGCACTATTTTTCAGGTCATCCAGCGGGCTGGTGGCGGCAGGGCCTACGAGGTGGTCTTGCGCTCCACGTTCAGCCCCATCTTGCGGTAGAGCGTGGCGATGGACACACCCAGCATGCTGGCGGTCTTTTCGCGGGAGCCGCTGTTGTACTTGAGCGTCTCCTGGATGAAGGCGCGCTCCTGGGCCTTGATAAAGTCGTCCAGCGTGGAGCCGATGGGCAGCTTGGTGATGCCTTCGGAGGTGGAAGGCGTGGGCACCTCGATCTGCTGCGTGACCTTGGCCGGCAGGTCGGAGGGGCGGACGCGGTCATTTTCGGCAAAGGCGCAGGCGCGCTCGATGGCATTGCGCAGCTCGCTCATGTTGCCGGGCCAGTTGTACTTTTCCAGGAACTCGATGGCGCTCGGCTCGATGGTCTTGGGCTTGCCGTCGGTGCGCTCGGCCAGGTCCTTGAGGAAGTGCTCCACCAGCGGGCGCACGTCCACGCGGCGCTCACGCAGCGGCGGGATCTTCAGCGGCACCACGGAGAGCTTGTAAAAGAGGTCTTCGCGGAATTTGCCCGCCTTGACCGCCTCTTCCAGGGAGATGGTGCTGGACACCACCAGGCGGAAGTCCGCGCTGCTCGATCCGGTGCCCCAGCCCTTCTTGCTCTGGGTTTCGTCCAGGAAGGTGTTGAACTGCGCCTGGATGCGGGCGGGGAGCTGGTTCACCTCCGCCAGGTGGATGGTGCCACCGGAGACGCGGTTAAAGATGGCATTGGGGCCAAAGAGCTCCGTCTCCAGCGCGTCCTCCGGCATGGCGCTGCACTGCAGCTCCTTGTAGGGGGCATTGCTGCGGCGGCTGGCCTCGTGCAGGGCGCGGGCCACCATGTGCTTGCCCACGCCGAATTCGCCTTCGAGCAGCACGGGGCTGTCGTTGTTGGCCACGCGGCGCACGATTTCAAAGATGCGCTGGATGGCATCGCTGTGGCCGATGAGCTTGGAGGAGGTGAAGGAGCGCAGCGTCGTGCTAGGCACCGCTGCGGCAGGGGTGGCGGCGGCCACGCCATTGCGCTGCAGGGCCTGATTCACTGTCTTGATCAGGTCTCCCAGGTCAAAGGGCTTGGTCAGGTAGTCAAAGGCACCCAGGCGCATGGCCTCCACGGCGGTCTCCACGCTGCCGTGGCCGGTGACCATGATCACGGCGGTGCTGGGAAACTGCTCGCGGCACATGCTCACGAGATCGAGGCCATTCACATCGCCGATGCGCAGGTCCACGATGACGAGATCGGGCTGGTTGGAGCGGATGGCGGCGATGCCGTCGATGCCGGTGGTGCAGCCAAAAACCTGGTGACCAGCGGCCTTGCACAGCTTGGTCATGAGCTCCAGGATCGCGGCTTCGTCGTCTATGATTACCAGTTTAGCCATATTATTTTCGGGAAGTGAGAGGCAGGATTGATTTTTAAATAAGCTAAACGTTTCGCAGGATTGCGTCAAATTCAGATTCTCAAAAAAGAGAATCCCCCTATGGGTGGGGTTCATCGAGAAGTCAAAACCTAGATTTTGGGGCAGGCTTCAGACAACTCTGGCTCTGCCGATATCAGGAAAGGCGGCAGGCTCGTGGCAGTGCGGGCGCAACTCTTTTTGTGTTCGCGGGTTTCCCGGTGTGCAACCAAACCAACAACCGCATTCCCGAAATGAAGCCTAAACCCAACCCCATTGTCTGGCTCTGCAGTGCACTCGCGCTCAGCGTTTCCACGCTTTCAGCCCAGGATGCCAAGCCGGCCGACCAGCCCCCGGCACCACCCCAGGCGGCTCCGCAGAGCCCGCCCCCGGCCCCCGCACCTGAGCGGCGCGATGCGCCACGCCCCGAAGGCCCGCGCGAGGGTGGCACCCCGCGTTCGGAGGCCCCGCGCGGCGCTCCACAGCGTCCCGAGGGCCCAGGACCGCGTGCCCCCATGAACCCGCCCCAAAATGAGGGTAGGCGCGGCACCGCCGATGCTCCGCGCGGCGAACACCGGGGCGACCAGCGCGGCCAGGATCACGATCAGGGCCGTGGAAACTTCCGCCGCCCGCCCATGGACGGCCCGCAGGGTGGCGAGCACCACCGCGAGAGCCCGCAGCCGCAGGGCCGCCCCGGTCCGGTGAATCCGCCGCCTCAGGCAGGTGGCGAGCATCATCAGCAGCACGGACCACGCGGGCCCCAGCATGGCGGCTTCGGCGGGCGCTTCGGTGGTCGTGGCCCGCAGTTCTTTGGGCATCGCGGCCAGTTCGGCGCACCGCGTGGCGGAGAGCGTTTTCGCGGTCCGCAGGGCGGCCCACCCGGAGGCCCCGGCGGTCCTCAGCAGCACCTCGGGCACCGCTTTGGCCAGCGCTTCGGTCAGTCGCCCGGCTTTGGCCAGGGCGGCGGCAGATTCGGTTCAGGGCGTGGCTTTGGTCGCGGATTTGGCCAGGGGCGTGGTCAGCGTTTCGGGCACCGCTTTGGTCCGCCGCAGGGGCCGGGACCGCAGCACTTGGGCCGCCCCCATGGCGGGCCTGGCTTTGACGGCCCACGTGGTCCGGAGCAGCCGCATCACCCGCCCATGGGCCCGCAGCAGGGCCCGGGGGCACAGCAGCCCATGGGGCGTCCGCAGGGCGGACAGTTTCAGGGGCCGGGCCGCGATCAGGGACCAGCGCATTTCCATGCCCCCAAGCCGCAGCCCCGGCACGAAGGCACGCAGGCTGAAGGCCATGGTCCGGCACGCGCGCCGCATGAGGGTGGCACCCACATGGCCCCGCCCTCTCCGCGCGGTGGAGAGCAGGGACCCAAAGGCCCGCCCCCGATGAACCACGAGCATCACGAGCGCGGCCGCGAAGGCCCGCCGAGTGAGCGCAGCGTGTGACGCGTCTGATTTTCAGGAGGTGAGGTTCCTGATGCTAGGAATAAGGGCGGTCCGGGAAACCGGGCCGCCTTTTTTTGATGCCGTGGTGCAAAAGCAATCGCGTCTCGTGAGTTGTGTTTGTACAAACGAACTCCATAGTCGCCAGCGCACGCAGCCGCCGGTTGCCACTGCCGCGCATTCCCCCTTCATGAGCCTGGTCAAAAAACTTGCCAAAAAGTACGCCTCCGCCACGAAAAACTTGGTAGGCGCAGCTCATGGCGGTCAGGCGCAGGAGCTGCCATGGTGGTCGCCGGATCGCTGGGCGCACCTCTGGAACGGCCAGCCGCCCATTTCCTCCGCAGCCGCTGCCACGGCCAATACCATGCTGCCTGTGCTGATCGAGGTCTTTGCCGCCTTCAGCAAGCTGGATGGAAATATCGAGGAGGAGGAAGTGGAGTCCAGCCTGGGCTACCTGCGCTACGACTACCCCGAGGCCATCTACGCCGACATGCGCCGTCTCTACTTTGAGGCGCTGCAGGAGCCGCAGGACCTGACCCAGCGTGCCAAGGAGCTCAGCCACAAGCTCACCCAGGAGCAGAAGATCCTCCTCGGCGTGCAGCTTTATCTCCTCATCTCCCGCGCGCAGCAGAATCAGCGGCAGATGGTGGAGTTTTACCTCTTCATGACGAACCTGGGCATCGCCGCCCAGGCCATCGACATCGTCTATCAGCTCAATGCCGGCGACAAGCCGCCGGAGGAGGGCTTTTCCAGCAAGGGGGGGCAGCCGCTGGACACCCTGCGCGTGGGTGCCACCAAGAACTGCGACGTGCTGCTGCGTTCGCTCTCAGACGACTGCTCGGTGGTGGCCTTCCGGTTTCAGAATCTCGTGCTGCTCAAAAACACGGGCAATATCTCCATCCTGGTGCGCAGCCGCATGCAGCCGCCGGGAGAGTTTTCCCGCCTGTACCCCGGAGAGCGCGTGGTGCTGGAGGATGTGACGCTGGACTACAATGACCTCATCACCTACTTCAACGCCAAGAAGACCCTCTCAGGCACGCAGATCTATCTCACGCTCACGGAGAGCGGCAGCGCGGAAATCGCCCCACAGCGCACACGTGGCACCAATCTCCGCCTGAGCTTCGGCCTCGGCGTCACCGTGGAGGCGCTGCGCACCACCAAGGCCACGCTCAATGGCGTGCTGCTCACCAGCGGCACCGTGGTGGAGGCCAGCATCGAGGACAGCATCATCGCGCATGGCGAGGTGGAAATCGCCCTGCGGGATCTGCGCGTGCGTGCGCAGGAGTTTGGCGGCCAGTTCCGCCTGGAGGGCAGCCGCAACACCTACCTCGTCTCCAACAAACCCGAGCTGCTGGATGAAGGCGACATCCTTCTCTCCGAGGACACGGATGGGGAGATCCTGCTGCGCATCGAGTGCAACTACGCGCAGAAGACCGGCGTGCTGGAGGTCCTGCGCTCCTCCCGCCCGCTCTACATCGGCACCATCCCGGTGCGCGACCGCATCAATCTCAATGACGGCGACACCATCACGCTGGGAGAGGGGCAGTATCTGCGCTGCCACTTTGCCGACCGCATCATTGAAGAAGAGCGCAATACCATCCGCCAGCTGGAGGTGCGCGAGCTCAGCCACCGCTTTGACGCGCGCGACACCGCGCAGGATGGCGTCAGCTTCATCGCCCGCCGTGGGGAGATGATCTGCGTCATGGGCCCCAGCGGCTGCGGCAAGAGCACGCTGCTGCGCATCCTCGGCGGCCAGCTCAAACCCAAAGGCGGCGAGGTGCTGATGAACGGCCTAGCGCTCTACGACAACCTCCACAACCTCACGCCCTACATCGCCTACATCCCGCAGGAGGATGCCTTTGATCCGCTGCTCAAGGTGCAGGAAAACCTGGACTTCTCCGTCTCCGTGCGCTGCCCGCACCTCAAGACCGATGAGCGCCGCAAGCGCGTGGACGCCAAGCTGGCCGAACTCGGCCTGGGCGACCTGAGCGACCGCCTGGCCGGCACACCGCAGCAGAAATTTCTCAGCGGCGGCGAGCGCAAGCGCCTCAATGCCGGCCTGGACATGATCGGCATCTCGGATGTGTACCTCTTTGACGAGCCCACCTCCGGCCTCTCCTCCAAAGACAGCGAGCACGTGCTGGAAATCATCCGCAGCCTGGCGCGCAACAAGATCGTCATCACCTCCATCCACCAGCCCAGCTCGCGTCTGCTGCAGATGTTCGACAAGGCGCTGCTTTTGGACAAAGGCGGCAAGATCGCCTACTTCGGCACACCGCAGGGCATGATCGAGTACTTCTGGCGCGTGTACCACACCGAGACCGGCCAGACGGGCGATGCCGAGGCGCATCCGCCGGACAAGCTCACGCCCGACTTCGTCTTTGACGTGCTGGAGACTCCGCTGCGAGACATCAGCGGAGACATCATCCATGAGCGCAGTGCCGACGGCCATCTTGTGGCCGCACGCCGCTTTCCGCCCAATTTCTGGCGCGACTCCTACCAGCGCCACCTCATCATGGAGAGCATGGCGCGGCAAAAGGCCGCACCGGGCAGCACCAGCCTCATCGCCCGGCCCAAGCGGGATGAGAGCCACAGCGCCAGCCGCCTGCGCCACGCGCCCAAGCCCCCCAAGCACACCTTCCGCGAGGAGAGCATCCTCTTCTACACGCTGCTCAAGCGCGCCTTCCTCAGCAAGCTGCGCAACCGCACCAACCTCCTCACCACGCTGCTGGAGGCACCGCTGCTCGCCTGGCTCATCTCCAATGTGCTCAAATACTCCGAGGAGAAGCACTACACCTTTGCCACCGCCTTCCACATCCCCACGTACCTCTTCATGAGCCTCGTGGTGGCCATGTTCCTGGGCCTGACCAACAGCGCCGATGAGATCATCCGCGACCGCCATACGCTGAGCCGAGAGCGCAATCACAACCTGCGCACCCTCTACTACCTCTTTGGCAAGATCATCTCCCTCTCCACCTTTGCGCTCATCCAGTGCGTCATCTACCTGATCATTGGCAACTGGGTGCTGGAGATCCGGGACATGTTCTTCATCCATCTCTGGTGGATGTTCCTCACCTCCCTCACCGGCGTGTGCCTGGGCCTCTTCATCTCCAGCATCGTCAGCGACAACCGCACGGCGGTAAACGCCATCCCGCTCATCCTCATCCCGCAGATCATCCTCGGTGGTGCGCTCATCAAATATGAGGAGATGAACAAGAACCTCGACTTCGTGTACTCCGTGGGCAAGTGGCTCAAGAAATCCGGCAATGACGAAGATGAGGCCAGCAAGCTCAAGGTGCCCTTCATCTGCCAGTTCATGCCCCTGCGCTGGTCCTACGAGGGCATGGTCATCTCCCAGTCCAAGCTCAATCCTCTGACGCGCAATCAGGACTTCCTCGATGAGCGCATCCAGTCCCTGCTGCCGCCCTCCGGCGCGGACATGAGCGACCGCCAGCGCCACGAGCTGGAGCTCACCAAGCAGTCCCTCGCCGTCGTCTCCGGCCTTTACGCCGAGAATCCGCGCGAAATATCGAAGCGCCTCGGCTCCATCCGCGATGCCGTCCTCAGCGGCCGCATCGAGCCCCCCATGCTCGACCGCATGCTCGAGCAAAACGACGGCGTCAGCGCCGAAGAAATCTACGTGAACCGCAAGGTGCTCGACCTCGTGACCAAGGCCGAGATGGAACGCGAAGACTACCGCCGCAAAGCCAGCCCCAACGTCTTCTTCGGCACCCGCAAAACTTACCTCGGCACCAAATACAACACTCTTTGGATCAACAGCATCGTCATTCTGTTCACGCTCTCACTCATCATCGCCGCCGTGGAGCTGAGCCTGAGAAGGCAGCTGACGAAGGTGTGAGGGAGTACGATGGACACTCATGTCCGTCGATCAGCGCTCTCATCATCTCCAGCGCCATTGAACACCCGGACGCGTTGTCTTGAGGCGCGCCGAAGCGAAGCGCTTTGCCAAAATGGACATTCAATGTTATTGAGTGCTTGCCGGAAACATCAGGGAGGGGTGAACTCCTCAAATGGAAGCGGAACAGGGGACAGGAGATAGGAAATTCCATCATCATGTTGTTTTACATGCCAGACAATAACTCCCTCTGGTGGAGCCTGCATTTCCAATGGGAAAATGAAAGGCGGCAGCCACAACAGCGACAGATTGCCGGTGCCTTCCCAGTCAGCCTCAGTAAACCTGTCTCTAACAGCATTTTCCAACGCTTCACGTCTGGCAGCATTGGAAATTAAACAAGAGGGTGGAAGCAAAAAGAACAGGTTGTCGATCCACTCGTAGCCATAGATGTGGAAGCTGGGAATGGCATCTGCTGAATATGTCAGCAGCTCGTCGGGGGCCTTGGTGTAGGCGTCAAAAAGTGGGTGGGTCATCGTAATAAACGTTTCTTAGCTTCGGCATGGGTGACAATCCTCCCTTCTTCAATGGCGCGCTCACCGCGCACAATGCCTTGCTGAATACCAACCCGCCGGTTGAGCGTATCTAACGTCTCAATGGTCATCAGATAAGCAGCCGGATTGCCATGCTGAGTGATGAGCACCGAATCTTGCGCGGAATCCAGACCAGCAATGATTTCGGTGGCCTTGCGCTTGAGGGGCGTGACACGGTCCGTTCGCATGGAATGCTACTGTGGGTGCACTCTCAGCTTGGGCAAGCGAAGAAGCGTATGGACTGATTTCAAACCTCCACGAGCTCCACCCGATGCCCATCCGGATCCACCACAACCGCACGACGGCCCCAGGGGGAGTCCTGGGGCGGAGAGATGACGGAGGTGGAGAAAGCACCAAGAGCTTCGATCACGGCATCAAGCGATGGCAAGCGGAAGCCAATGCGAGTGCCGCGTGTTGAAGGCCCGTCGCCTGCTTGCGGATAAAGCTCGAAGACACAGCCACCAAGCTCAGCGGACAAATGTTCCGGCCCACTGCCATGCCGATGCTGGATGAAATGCAGGCCCAGGCATTCGTAAAAACTTCGCGCACGCTCCAAGTCGGTGGAACGCAGGACGACGAGATTGAGCGTGATCTGTTTCATGGGTGAGGACTCACAGGCATTGATGGCATTCTTTCGCACGATCAGGGCGTCACACAACCCCAGAGGAGCTCTGCACTGGCTCCTGGAAGGAGCCCGGATATTAGCCGGTGGTGGAGCGAGGCTTGGCGAGCGGGAACCACCGGACTTGGTGAACGGTGAATTTCAACCCACGGCCGCATGCTGAAGGCATGCGAGAGCTGTGCGCAGACTCCTCGTGCACGCTGGATGGCAGAGGGCTTCTCGCATACCTCCGGCATGCGCCCGTGAATGGAGGTGGTGAGTGCCTTGTGTCCGGTGGTTCCCGCTGCACCGCTTCGCGGTTTCGCTCCACCACCGGCTGCCTGAAATGCGGGGTTCGACAGTGTGGCCGACACGATAGGCTTTGAGAAATTAAAGTCCTGCTTCCCACTCGTCGAGCCAGCGGGTCCAAACACATGTTTCGGCCGGCCCGATCGCGGCAGGGTCAAGGGCCATCATTTCAGAGCGCATGCGCATGAGCGCTTGCGATAGTGATGCATCGTCATCGGGCACGTGCTGAAACTCGAAAACGAGTTGGAGATAGCGTGAGAGCAGTTCCGCCGAACTGTTGAATAAAATGCGGATGGGTGGTTGTTCACTTTCAAACCAGACAATGCCGGTTGTTGCTTCGATCAAGATGGGTTGATCGCCGGATTCACCGATGACAAGGTCGGAAGAATCAGAGTCGTAAATGCCAAAGTCAAACATCGGCCATTCGAAACATTCTGGCAAACCGACCGAAATCAAAAAATCCCTAGTTTTGGCGGGGATGGAATGGGTTTCGAAAATCTCCCGGGGCCAGCGGATTTGAGGTGTGCCAACGAAATACATGCTGTTGATCGGTTCAATCACCCAGCTTCTTCAGCGCCGCCGTCACATTCCCCACGGTGAGCAGCTCATCCAAAATGAAAGGCTCCTCCACGCCCGGAATATACAGCACGTTCACCGGCACGGCGCGTTTGCCGAGGGCTTCGAGGGCGAGGCGGATGGTTTCGTTTTCATCCGACCAGTCGGCCTTCAGCGTGGCGACCTTGTGCTTTTTGAAGAGGGCACGCAGGCCGGAGTCGGCATACACACGTTTGTTCACCTGGCAGGTCCAGCACCAGGAGGCGGTGAAGTCAATGTACACCGGCTGCTTGGCGGCACGCAGCGCAGCCACTTTCTCGGGCGACCACGTTTCCCAGTGCAGCGCATCGGGGTCAGTGGAGCTGGCGGCAGAGTCGGTATGCACGCGGGCGGCGGAGGCACCGGGCAGTCCGATCCACAGGCCACCACCCACGGCCAGCAGCGCCAGCAGGCGCGCCACGTTCTGCGTGCGGGCGGGCTTGTGCGGCAGCGCCCAGCGGCCGTAGATCCAGCAGCCCAGTGCGATGAGCACGAGGCTAAGCATGGCAAAGAGCACCGGCAGGCCCTCGATCTGATTCGTCAGCACATAGAGCATGAAGCCCACCGTGCCAAAGAGCAGGAAGGACATGCCCTGCTTGAAGCTCTCCATCCACGCCCCAGGGCGCGGCAGCGCGGAGATCAGGCCGGGGAAAAGAGACAGCAGCAGAAACGGACTCGCCAGCCCCAGCCCGATGAGCGTAAAGATGAGCATGGACTGCGCGGCAGGCAGCGCCAGCGTGGCCCCCAGTGCGGTGCCGAGAAACGGCGCGGAGCAGGGCGTGGCCACCACCGTGGCCAGCAGGCCGGAGAAGAACGAGCCTCCCAGCCCGCCCTTCGCCTGCAGATCGGACCCCACGCCGATGGCCGAGGTGCCGATCTCAAACAACCCCGCCATGTTCAGCGCAAAGACGAGGAAGAACGCCGCCAGGCAGTAATTGAAAGCCGGTGATTGCAGCTGTGAGCCCCAGCCTTTGTTCAGCGCGATGGCGATGCCGCCCAGCGCCCAGAAGGAAAGCAGCACGCCCACCGTGTAGGCCAGCCCATGCAGCACCACCTTGCGGCGATCCTCGCCGGCCTGCTGCACCACGCTCGTCACCTTGATGCCCAGCACCGGAAACACACAGGGCATCACATTCAGGATCAAGCCGCCGATGAAGGCATAGAGCAGCAATTGCGCGAGCGAGAGCGCAGGCTTGGGCGCGCTGGCAGCAGCAGCGGGGGCTGCTTTGGCAGCGTCGGGCTTCGCTGCCGGTTTGGTTTCCTCCGTCTTCGTTACCGGGGCTGTGTCAGCGCTTTTTTTTTCGGGGGCAGGGGAGGCGCCAAAGACAGCCGCATTCGCCTCGTTCACCACCGGCGCAGCGGCCACATCCAGCTTCAGCGTCGTCTCCTTGATGAAAGGCATGCAGCTTTTCGGATCGCATACCAAGGCACTCACTTTCACCTTCAGCTCCACCGGGCTGCCCGCAGCAGCGCTGGCCGCAGGCGTGATCTTCACCGGCAGGTACACCGTGCCGTCATAGCCCTCACTGATGGCCCCATCGGTGGATGGCACCTGATGCGTGGGCGGCCAGGGCTGTTCCTCCACCTGCCAGCCCTCGGGCAGCGTCCAGGTCAGCTTGGTGGGTTTTCCCACGATGCCCGCAGGCAGCACCTTGCCGTAGGTGTGGTGGTCCTTGGCATGCACCAGCTTCACCGCCGCCTGAAACGGCTGCCCCGGTGCGGCGGCCTTCACCGCAGCGATCAGTTCCGCCGCCACCTTGGGCGGGCTCGGCGCAGCAGCCACATCCAAGCCAAAGTTTTGGGCAAAGGCACTGGCTGCTAGGAGCATCAGCGTGGTCAGGGACAGGAAAGAGCGGCGGTTCATGAGGTTGGGGTGGAAACAGTATGCATGGGAGAACGCGCCCTGCGGTTTATTCCCATCATGGCGCAGCGTTTCCTTGTCAAAAAACGACGCAGGTGTCCGCGCAGGATGCAGGGGGCTTCCCGGTTTCGGTGTTCGAGCGTCTGCCGCACAGAGGGGGCAGCCATCAGGCATGCAGCTTACAGCGCCTTGTGGCTGCCGTCGCAGAAGGGCGGGTTCTTGGTGTGCTTGCAGTTGCACAGCCACACCTTCTTGGCCTCCGGCAGGGTGAACTTCTTCGGCCCAAAACCCGTGCCTTTGTGGCTGCCATCGCAGTTCGGCTGATGGCCGCTGAGCCCGCACGCACACCACCAGTGGTCTCCAGCAGGGAGTTCGACGCCGACGGGTTGCTTGTCGTGAATTTTGGGAAGTGGATCCATAAAGCGGATTTTTGCAGGAGATGGCCGAACCGTCAAGAGAGGTGGCGCTGGCTTGTCTGCAAAGCCTGGGTGTCATGGCTGACGCGAAAATACAATCAGGTGAGTTTTTAGGATTGATGCAGCTAAAGGAAAAAGATAAAAGGCTCGCGAAATTCCTGAAATGACCTCCAGCAAGTGCTGGGATCCTTAGGAATGGAATGATTAAGCCTGCCTCCCTTTTCCATGTGCTCCCTTCTGGCCGCGCCTTCTGCCTTTTTCTTTTCTCGTTTCCGACTTCAATGCCTTGCCGCAGCCTTATTGACGGGGGGCATGATCAGTCCGCTGGCTCCTGCGCAGGCGCAAAGTGCGGGGGCGGTCTTTATTTCGGCTCCCCCGTCAACGGGTGGTAGTGGTGGCCCTGCTTTGGTGGGGGCCACGCTTGATCTGACCCTGACTCTGCCTCCTGACTGGATCGTCACCCCTCCGACGATCGATCCGCCTACTGGAGGAGGCTCGGGTGGGGCAGGTGGAACAGGCGGTGCTGTACTTGTCGTTGGTCCAAGTGGAACAGGCGGTGCTGTACTTGTCGTTGGTCCAAGTGGGACAGGTGGCACGGGCATTCTTGATCTCGGGCCGGGGCCCGTGAGCTATGAAATCACGGCCACGATGGTGGGAGACATCGTGGTCACCTACGGCGACTTTTCCGGCAGCCTCAATTCCCTGATGGCTTCAGGCGTGGGCACCTCTCAGGTGGAAGGGCATGCCCTCATCGGAGGCGGGATGACGGTGAGCAATGACATCAACAATCACCTCTTTGGCCTCCGCGCTGGTGGCGGCGAGGAGGGCTCCATCAGCAGCTCATTGAATGAAGGCGTGATCATGGGGCAGGGCGATGGCGAAGAGGAAAGCCCCGTGGTCAAAACGCTGCCGCGCAGCCGTCAGTGGGAGGTGTTTACCACCGTCAATTATGGCAATGTCCGCATCGCTCCCATCACCACCCAGTCGGGAGTCGTGATCGACTCCTGGGCGCCGGGCGTCGGCATCGAGCGCCATTTGTCGCGTGGGTTCACCCTCGGCTTTGCGGCCTCCTACCTCACCAGCCATCAGAGCTACACTGGCGGGCTGGGCACGCTGCGCCTCGAAGGCCCGGCCCTCTCCACCTACCTTTCCTATGTGCGGCGCAGCTTCTGGAGCGATCTCCTTTACAGCTTTGGCACCTACAACATGTCCTCCACCCGCAGCCCCGCTCCGGGGCTCCCTCAAGCCTTTGGAGACACCTCCACCTACACCAATGCCGTGCAGTTCAACACCGGGTGGAACTTCCGCTTTCAAAACAGCGCACTCGTCACCGGGCCCTTTGCCGGCATCGACTACCTGCATGGCGCCATTCAGAGCTACTCAGAGACTGGAGGCGGCCTGGCTGCACTGAGCTACGGGCACCAGACCTACCAGTCCCTCGTGACCCGTGTGGGCTGGAGCGCCACGCGTAAATTTCAGACCAACTGGGCCGCCATCACCCCCCAGCTGCGCCTGAGCTATGAGCGGCAGAATCTGCAAAACAACGGCACCAGCGTGTCTTTGGTCAATTTGCCCATCTCCACTCAAGGCGGGCATCAGTCGCCCGGGCAGGACTACATGGTGGTGGGGGCTGGCGTCGGCTTTGAATTCAGCCCCGCCGTCAATCTCATGCTCACCTACCAGACCCAGATCTTCCGCGACCACATGCAGGCTCACTTTGCCGGCCTGCGCCTAAGCTGCCGGTTTTGAGGATGCACAAAGCGGAGGCCTTGGCGGGCAATGCGTCACCGCTGTAAATTTGAGCGCGAATGACGCAGTGAAGAGCAACGAGGCCTCGCTCGCCTACCCGATCTTTTCCAGCACCTCGCGCACCAGCGCTGGGCCGCGATAGACCAGGCCGCTGTACAACTGCACCAGCGCCGCGCCTGCCTGCATCTTTTCTGCGGCGTCGCTGCCGCACAGGATGCCGCCCACGCCGATGATCGGGATGTCCTGCTTGAGAAGCATGCGGAAAGCCTGCAGCACCTGCGTGGAGCGCACTCGCACGGGCGCACCGCTAAGGCCGCCGGCTTCATTGGCCAGAGCATGGCCTGCTACAGCCGAGCGCTCGATCGTCGTGTTGGTGGCGATCACGCCGTCGATATCCTGCTCGTTAAACACACGCGCCAGCGCCTCGATCTGCATCTCATTGAGGTCAGGGGCGATCTTTACCAGCAGCGGCACGGTCTTGCCCAGCGCCTGCTTTTGCACCGCCTGCTCCTGCTTTAGCGCGGAGATCAGCGTGCGCATGGCGTCCTCGGCCTGCAGATCGCGCAGGCCCTTGGTGTTGGGAGAGGAGATGTTCACCGCGATGTAATCCGCCACCGCATACGCAGCCTTCAGGCAGATGAGGTAGTCGCTCACGGCGTTCTCATTCGGCGTGTCAAAATTCTTGCCGATGTTCACGCCCACCACCGCCTTGGTGCGGCGGTGCTTCAGCTTTTCCACCGCCGACTGGATGCCCGGATTATTAAACCCCATGCGGTTGATCAGTGCTTCGTGCTCCGGCAGGCGGAAGAGACGCGGCTTGGCATTGCCCGGCTGCGGGCGTGGCGTCAGCGTGCCCACCTCCACCGCACCCAGGCCCAGCGCACCCCAGGCCTCCACCGCGCTGGCAGATTTGTCCATGCCCGCTGCGAGCCCGATCACATTCGGAAACGTCAGCCCCATGACCTGGCGCGGCTGCAGCGTCTTGCTCGGTGCCACGGACTTCAGCATGCCCAGCTTGTGCGCCATGATCATCATCTTCACCGTCAGCGTGTGCGCACGCTCGGCATCCAGACGGAAGAGCAGGGGTTTCAGGGCGGGGTATAAAGCTTCGATCAGTGTCATGGGGGTTATTTTATCAGTCGGTGGGGAGGATGGACTTCACCTGTGCTGCCACAGCTTTGCCCAGACGTCCATGCGCAGCCGCATCCAAATGAATGCCATCGCTGCCAGGCTCGATCAGTGTCTGCGTATTCAGAAAGGCGCAGCCCAGCGTACTCGCCACCGCCTCATAGTACTTGGGCAGCTTGCGGCTGTCCTTTTGTCCATTCGGAAACTTTGCCGCCACATCCGGCAGGTGCATCTGGTCGCCGATGGCCGGCGGGCACATCAGCAGCAGCTTGGGGGCCTTGTTGCCCGGGCCTGCATCGCTGCCCAGGATCATCTGCGCCAGCATCTTCACGCCCATGGAGATCTCTCCAGGAGACACACCATACACCGCCTTCAGGTCATTCGTGCCCAGCATCAGCACCACCAGGTCCAGCGGCTTGTGGGATTCCAGGATCGCAGGCAGCACCGTCTTGCCATTGCGCGCCAGGGCAAAGGGATCGTCATGCACGGTAGTGCGGCCGTTCTGCCCTTCCTCGATCACGCGATAGCCGTTGCCCAGCTCACGGGCCAGGATGCCCGTCCAGCGCACATCATGCGGATGGCGCTCGGGGCAGGGGAGGGTGATGCTTTCGGGCATGAAGCCCCAGGTGTTGGAATCGCCAAAGCAGAGAACGGTTTTCATCAGAAAAGCATGATGTCTTTCATTCCAGATGGGGCAACTTCTCTCCGCAAATGTGAATAAGTCGCCAAAACAGCAAATTCCAGCTTGCGCACCTTTACGTCTGTGTTAGACATCATGCCCCCCCGCTCACAAAGCGGGGTTTTGAGTTCCCCCCGACTCACGTTTTTTCTCCCTACTCCTGTATGCGCGTCCGTACCTCCGTTAAACCCCTCTGCGAACTTTGCCGCGTGATCCGCCGCAAAGGTGTTGTCCGTGTTGTCTGCAAAAACCCGCGTCACAAACAGCGCCAGGGTTAATCTTTTTCAATACACCCCCATCTACCTGACTTATGGCCCGCCTGCTTGGAGTTGAAATCCCGAACGAGAAGAAAATCGAATACTCGCTGCCTTACATCTATGGCATCGGTCTTCCGCTCAGCCGCAAAGTTCTTGCTGCTACCAACATCGACCCCAACATCCGTGCGGGCGAACTGACCGACGAGCAGATCGCTGCGATCACTCAGGCCATCCAGGGGATGAAGATTCCGATCGAAGGTGACCTTCGTCGTGAGCTGCAGATGCACATGAAGCGCATCCTGGGCATCAACTGCTACCGTGCTCACCGTCATCGCCGCGGCCTGCCAGTGCGCGGCCAGCGCACCCACACCAACGCCCGCACCCGCAAGGGACCGCGTAAGACCGTGGGCGCCCAGAAGTCGAAGTAATCAGAATTAAAGAAAGACACGTTCACATATCATGGCCGACGAAACGACCCCCATCGCACCCGCTGCCGCAGCGCCCGCTCCGGCCGCAGCACCTGCCGCTCCTGCTCCTGCCGCACCCGCAGATCAGCGCGCTTCCACCAGTGGTGACAAGCAGGTTTCCCAGAGCGTCTGGCTCGAGATCGGTGGCGAAAGCGCCGAACAGCAGAAGATCGTCAAGGCCAAGGGCTCCAAGAACGTCTCCCAGGGCATTGTCCACGTTTACGCGACCTTCAACAACACCATCGTCACCATCACCGACCGCATCGGTGGCGTGATCGGCTGGTCCACCTCCGGCAAGATGGGCTTCCGCGGCTCCCGTAAAGGCACCGCCTACGCCGCTCAGGTTGTTGCTCAGGACGCCTGCCGCCAGGCCATGGGCCATGGTCTCCGTGAAGCTGAAGTCCGCCTTCGCGGCCCAGGCTCCGGTCGTGAATCCGCCGTGCGTGCCGTCCAGGCCCTCGGTGTCGAAGTGACCACCATCAAGGACGTGACCCCCATCCCGCACAACGGCTGCCGTCCGCCTAAAGCCCGTCGCGTCTAATCCTCCAGCACCCCTTTTTCTCACACTATGGCTCGTTACACAGGTCCTCGCGAAAAGATCAACCGCCGCTTTGGCATCGCTCTTTTCGGTCCTTCCAAGTCCCTCGAAACCCGCAACTTCCCGCCAGGACAGCACGGCGCGCGCAACACCCGCCGCAAGATGTCTGAATACGGCACCGCTCTGGCCGAGAAGCAGAAGCTCCGTTTCCAGTATGGCCTGATGGAGAAGCAGTTTCGCCGCTTCTTCGCCGAAGCCCAGCGCCGCAAGGGCGTGACCGGTGAAAACCTCCTGCAGATGCTCGAACTGCGCCTCGACAACGTCGTGTTCCGCATGGGCTATGCCAACACCCGCTTCGCCTCCCGCCAGCTGGTCAGCCACCGCCACATCACCGTGAACGGCAAGGTCGTCAACATCGCCAGCTACCAGTGCAAGCCCGGTGACGTCGTCGCCGCCCGCTCCAGCAGCCAGCGCAGCCAGCAGCTCGTCGGTCGTTTCCTCGAAATGACTCAGGGCACTCCCTCCCCGGACTGGATGACGGTGGACCGCGACAAGATGAGCGGCGTGATCAACCGCGTCCCCGTGCGCGAGGAGATCAACCCCATCGCCAACGAGCAGCTCGTCGTCGAACTCTACTCCCGTTAATCCTCCCGGATTTCCGGCTTCAAACTTCAAAAGGGACGCTTTCGGGCGTCCCTTTTGCTTTTCCACCCGTTCTGCCTTTCCTTCCCCTTCTTATGACCCCGACACGCCTGGAACTCATCGGCACTGAAGTCGCCATCATCTGGAGCGATGGCACCGAGCAATACCTCTCCATGGAAAAGCTCCGCGCCGCCTCCCCCAGCGCTGAAAACACCGGAGAGCGCGACCTCCTCGGCCGCAAGATCGGCGGCACAGACCAGAAGAGCTATCCCGGCGTGACTGTCAAAGACTGGCGCGTCGTCGGCGGCTACGCCATCCAGTTCGACTTCAGCGACGGCCACAACACCGGCCTCTATACCTACGACTACCTCCGGGCGCTGGAGTGAGGAGGGCAATTCTGTGTCCTGTGAAAAAGTAGGCCACGCTGGTGTGCTATGAACCGCTCAGTCGTGGATTATAAAATCCTTCAGGTATCAGGTGCGTGAGGTAAAATGTTAGGTGTAATCATGTTCGATCATGATACGTGCAATTGCTGTCGTTTTGATGTTGGCCGTGCCTCACTGCGGATCATCTGCCGAGATGGAAATCGATGCCGCAGGGAGATGGAATCTTGGCTTCCGCTACTGGTCTCATCAGACCCCGTTTGCCTCCGCAGGAAGTAGCTGGGCGTTTCTTACTGAAGTCGTGCAGCTTGGACAGGAAATTGCCCTGACAGAAACCGAATCTGCACCCCTGCGGTTCCGCTCTGGCACCCTGAAGGTTTCAGCGATTCTCGGTCAAAAACCGAACTCAAAATTCTCTCAAATCAAAGAGCTGGTGGTTGCGGGGCTCGACGGATTGAGGATCGGGGATCGGCTTGTTGTCTTTGTTGACTCTGAACCGTATGAAGGTGGTTACGTCGTTAACTTTCATGAAGGTGGCTGTCACGTTGGCATCAGGCTCCCTGCGGTCGATGATCTGGAATTTGGCGTTCGGCCTCAGAATCATGTTTTGAATACTCTTAGAGAAGGACGCACCAGTTTAAAACACCTGACTGCAGAGGAGGTTCAGGCTTGGATATTGGCGGATGCTACTGGCATAGCCCGTGCTTTCCAGGTCGAGCTTGAGAAGGGGAGGCTGCAGTGGAAGATGCCGGAATGATGAAAATTGGCGAAGCACTCGCATGGTCAAACTTGGCGTTGTGATTAAAAGCACTCGTGTCTTTGAAGGGTGACGAGGGATAAATTTGTATGATCAGGCGTTGCTGCCAGCCGCTCATGAATCACGCGTGAAGGGAAGAAGTTCGCCTTGCACCGCCGGCGCGATGGCTCAGCGTGGAGCCGTTACTTGTCGCTCGTTTCATGAGTAACGAATCCAATCTCCCATGATACCACTTCAGAACCTCAACGAGGAGCATATTGGCTTTCTTCTCCATGCCGGATTGCCCGACGACTTTGCATCCGCCCTAGGCCAGTGGAAGGGCGATTGTGTGTTCATGGCGCTTCCAAATCAAACTGAGCTTTTCGACGACTCTGCTTTCCGCGTCCTTGCCAAACACAAGGACGCAGGAGAGCATCGTATCGTAGTTTCCAACGACGGCTTTACGATTTCCGTTGTCGCCACAGCGCCAAATGGAGCGCAGCTCTTCGTTCGGCTGCCGGATTCGACGCTCGGAGCGTGGGGCAAGCTCGATGATGCAACTGAAACACAGATGGGGCATGCTGTGAGAGTCACCAACCAGAACGATTAACTAGGGCACTGCTGGGAATCTCATTCGCCTGCGCGTGTCAGTCAGCTCCCGCTTTCGGCTGGTCTTGGCTTTGCGTGTGTCTGCCGTCCCGTCGAAAGCGGTAGCTGCGTTCGTTCCTCACTTCGCAACCGCACTCCAAATTCGCGCTGGCTGCTTTACGCACTCTCTCCCGCCTTCGGCTCACGCACCACCCTGTCCACGGCGTGCTTGGTGATGATGTTCCCCTGGGACTCGCGGCCTTTGACGGCGATGGAGTTGAAGGGGAATTTGATGGAGAGATTTCGCAGATAGAGCGCGGGCTTGAGGTGGACGACGACCGTCTGGGCGTTGGATTCCTCCTCGGTCTCGTGCCGCATGAAGTAGAGCACGCTGGTGCCGGGTGTGCCTTTGGTGAGCACGTATTCCTTGTCGCGGGTGAAGCCGCCGATGCGGAAGCGCTTGGCCATGAGGCAGCCCTGGCGGCCGTCGCGGTAGATGAGAGTGTACACCGCTGCGTCGTCCTTTTTGAGGAGGTTCACATAGTGCGGGTTCTTGCCCACAAAGAACTTCGGCGCGGCCTTCGTCACGCTCATGGTGCCTTCCTTGGTGAAGAAGATCACGTCGTCGAGCGGCGAGCACTTGCAGATGGGTTCGCCTTCGCGCTTGAGGCTGGTGCCGGCAAAGCCGTCCTTGGCATTGAGGTAGAGCGTCTCTCCCTGGATGATGACCTCGGCGGCGGCCACGCGGTCAAAGCTGCTGATCACCGTCTTGCGCTCGCGGCCTGCACCATAGGTTTTCTTGAGCTCTTCAAAGTGGCGGATGGTGTACTTGGTCAGGCCTTTGAGGAATTTCTCCGCCTGCTCGATCTCCTCCTCCAGCTCGCGGATGTGTTCGTCAGCCTCGAAGCTGTTGAATTTGGAGATGCGCTTGATCTTGATCTCGGTCAGGCGCGCCACGTCGTCGTCGGTGACCGGGCGTTTGAGCACGCTCAGGTGCGGCTCCAGGCCTTTCCAGATGGCCTTCATCACGGCCTCCCAGGTCTCGGCTTCTTCGATGCGGCGGTAGATGCGGTTTTCGATGAAGATCTTTTCCAGCGAGCTGAAGTGCCACTTCTCATTGAGCTCTCCCAGCAGGATCTCCAGCTCCTGGCCGAGGATCTTCTTGGTGTTTTCCGCGCTGGCCTTGAGTAGCTCGTTGACGTTGATGAAGCGCGGCTTGTCGTCCTGAATGACAACGGCATTGGGGGCGATGGACACCTCGCAGTCGGTGAAGGCGTACAGCGCCTGCATCGTTTGGTCGGGGTCGGTGCCTGCGGGCAGGTGCACCACGATCTCCACCTTCTCGGCGGTGTTGTCGTCCACGCGGGCGATCTTGATCTTGCCCTTGTCGTTTGCGGCCACGATGCTGTCCATCACGCCGCCGGTGGTGGTGCCGTAGGGGATCTCGGTGATCACCAGCGTGTTCTTCTTGGGGCCTTCCTCGATCTTGGCGCGCACGCGGATGCGGCCGCCGCGCAGGCCGCCGTTGTAGTCGCTGGCGTCCATGATGCCGCCGGTGGCAAAGTCGGGCTTCAGGTCCACCTCTTCGCCACGCAGTGCGGCGATGCTGGCATCGCACAGCTCAATGAAGTTGTGCGGCAGGATGCGGCAGGAAAGACCCACGGCGATGCCTTCCACGCCCTGCGCGAGCAGCAGCGGGAACTTCACCGGCAGGGTCACGGGCTCCTTGTTGCGGCCGTCATAGGAGGCCACCCACTCTGTGACCTTGGGGCTGTAAACGACGTCCAAGGCAAACTTGGACAGGCGCGCTTCGATGTATCGCGGCGCGGCGGCGTTGTCTCCCGTGAGGGTGTTGCCCCAGTTTCCCTGCGTGTCGATGAGCAGCTCCTTCTGGCCCAGCTGCACCATGGCGTCGCCTATGGAGGCGTCGCCATGCGGGTGGTACTTCATGGTGTTGCCCACCACGTTGGCCACCTTGTTGTAGCGGCCGTCTTCCAATTCGTCCAGGCTGTGGAGGATGCGGCGCTGCACGGGCTTGAGGCCGTCATTGATGTGCGGTACGGCGCGCTCGAGGATCACGTAGCTGGCGTAATCGAGAAACCAGTCGCCATAGAGCGTGTCCACCGGCTTGTGCTCCACCGGGGCGGCGGAAGGCAGGATGGGGGAATAGGCTTCGTCAGCGGATTTTTTGGAGGACTTTTTGGCCACGGCTCAAAGAGGGGGAAAGAAACAGGGGCGCGAGGATAGACAGTGCCAGTGGGAGTGCAAGGGCGTGAAACGTGGGGAGAGGGACAATCAGAGGGAACGCAAAAAGTTCGGACCACAGAAATTTTTTTACAATTAACTGAATTGTCCTGAGGAGGAGTTGGCCACTTGATGCGCGATCTTGAAAAAATACTTATTCATGAATCGCAATATTGCTGTGTGTGGGCGTGGTCTGCGGCTGCATTGGCTGGGGTGCGCCCTCATTTGCGGGTTGCTTCTAGTTGGTTCAGTCTCTATGGCCCTCGCAGATGGTGCCAGCCATGCCGAGACGGATGCCCTGCTGGCAGAGGCCGCCCGCCTTGCTCCGGCGGCGGAGGCGGTGGTGATGAACGTGGGCTTGGTGAATCCGGCGGATTATTCCACCAAAGGAAACTGGAGCGCCGTCATCCCCTGGACGCCGCACATCCCCACCTCGGCGGCGATGCTGCCAGACGGGCGGTTGCTCACCTTTGCCTCAAATCAGCGCACCACCTTTCCAGACGGGCCGCAGTTTACCTATGCTGCGGTGTGGGATCCGGCCACGGGGCAGTTTACCGAGATCAACAACGGCCGGCACGACATGTTCTGCGGCGGCCTCTCCTTTCTGCAGGACGGGCGGTTGCTCGTCAGCGGCGGTAATGGCATCAATGGCACCACTGCGCTGGCCAGCCTCTTTGACTGGCGCACCAATGAATGGGTGCCCGCACAGACGATGGCGGACGGCCGCTGGTATAACACCAACATCTCCCTGCCCAATGGCGAGGTGCTGACTGCAGGAGGCAATGG
Organism: Prosthecobacter vanneervenii; assembly: GCF_014203095.1. Classification (NCBI taxonomy): domain Bacteria; kingdom Pseudomonadati; phylum Verrucomicrobiota; class Verrucomicrobiia; order Verrucomicrobiales; family Verrucomicrobiaceae; genus Prosthecobacter; species Prosthecobacter vanneervenii. The sequence goes on from NZ_JACHIG010000001.1 coordinate 161,483, forward strand.
CGGTGCAAATGGCAATGGCACCATCGAGCAATGGAATGCCAGCAGCGGCTGGCGGCGCATGAGCGGCATCAACTGGCAGGCGGTGGCCAATCCGCCCACTGCCAATGCCATCGAGACCAACTGGCATCCTTTCTTCCTCGTGGCACCCGACGGGCGGGTGGCGCACTTTGGCCCGCATCAGTCGCTGGACTGGATCAACGCCAGCGGCACCGGCTCCCTGACCGCCGCCGGGGCCAGCATCCCCGGCACGCACTATCCCAAGCAGGGCGCGTGGGCCATGTATGCCCCTGGCAAGGTGGTGGTGGCCGGCGGCTACACGGCCATCGATGACGGCACCATCGTCAGCAAGGCCTTCACCGTGGATCTCAATGGTGCCACGCCGGTGGTCACACCCACCGCGCCCATGGCCAATCCTCGCTCCTTTGCCAATTCGGTGATGCTGCCAAATGGCGAGGTCATGGTGGTGGGGGGAAATACCTCGGGGCAGTTCTTCAGCGATGCGGGCACCGTTTATACGCCGGAAATCTGGAACCCCACCACCGGCCAATGGCGCGGTGTGGCGGATATCTCCGTGCCACGAAACTACCACTCCCTGGCCATGCTGCTGCCGGACGGCCGCGTGTGGTCCGGCGGTGGTGGGCTTTCCGGAGATGCGCTCACGGACCACCAGGATGCACAGGTCTTCACCCCGCCGCAGCTTTTCAATGCCGACGGCACGGCCGCCGTGCGTCCGCAGATCACTGCTGCGCCGGACCGCATCGGCCCCGGCTCTGTCTTTACCGTGAATGCCAGCAATGGCGTGCAGTACTTCAGCTTCATCAGCCTTTCCGCGCTCACCCATTCCGTCAATACCGGGCTGCGGCATGTGCGCTTCACCCACACGAGTCCGTCTGCAGGCGTGTATGCGCTCACCGCGCCCTCCAGCATCAATGTGCTGACACCGGGCTACTGGATGCTCTATGCGGTGGATGCCAATGGCGTATGGTCCGTTTCCCGCATCATTCAGGTGACGAACTCCACGCTGCCTGTCGTCACCAATCCGGGGCAGCAGAGTGTGACTCAAAACAGCGTCGTCTCGCTGCCCATCAGTGCCAGCGCCACTGGCGGCGTGCTGAGTTACAGTGCCACCGGACTGCCTGCGGGGCTGGGCATCGATGCCAGCAGCGGCCTCATCGCCGGTATCGTCACCGCCGAGCCAGGCACCTATCGCTGCACCGTGCTCGCCACTGCGGCAGGGCAGGTGACTTCGGTTTCGTTTAACTGGATCGTGCTGCTGCCAAACCTCGGCACCGGTCAGATGATGCGTGAGTACTGGACGGGCGTCACCGGCTCCACGGTAGCCAGCCTGACCAGCAGCGCCGCGTATCCCTCCAATCCCAATGGCCGCGACCTGATGTCCCGCTTTCAGGCACCCTCAAACTGGGATGACAACACCGGTCAGCGCCTGCGTGGATTCCTCTACGTGCCAGTCACGGGGCAGTACAGGTTTTACATCGCCAGTGATGACCAGTCCGCGCTGCTGCTGAGCACGGATGCCAATCCCGCGAATGCTGTGCAGATCGCCACCATGCCTGCGTGGTGCCCGCCAGAGACGTTTACATGGTACCCGCAGCAGTCGGCCTCTGCGCTGATCACCTTGCAGGCCGGAAAGCGCTACTACATCGAGGCGCTGGTGAAGGACAATGTGGGGGACGATCACCTTTCCGTGGGCTGGCTCAAGCCGGGAGACAGCACCGTCTCCGTCATCGCTGGCACCTACCTCTCTCCCTACCTGCCGGTGGACAATCCAGTGGTGAGCTGGAGTTTTGAGGAGTCCGCGTGGAATGGCACCGCAGGCGAGGTGAAACCTGCCGCCAGCAGCCTCTTTGCCATCAGCGGTACTTCCAGCGGCGGGGGCAGCGTGAGCAGCCTCAATCCTGCGCTGAGCGGCAATCCCGGCACGGGAGGAAGTGCCTTGTTCAATGGCACCAGCCAGTGTGTGGTGGTGCCTTACAGCGCTTCGTTGAATCCCGGAGACTTTACCATCGCCGCGTGGGTGCGCAGCGACGCCGCACCCGGCACCGCACGCTGCATCCTGGCCTCGCGGGACGAAAGCACCGGAGTGAAAAAGGGCTATGGCCTGTGGGTCACCGCAGGCGGGCAGTGGCAGCTGCGCACTGGTACAGATGCCGCAGGCCTCAGCGGCGGTAGTGTGATTGCGGGGCAGTGGACGCATGTGGCGGCCAGCTTTCGCACCACAAGCGTGAATGGCAGCACGCGCACCGGTTTGCGCAGGATTTACCTCAACGGCCAGCTCGTGGCAGAAGATACCAGCACCTATGTGCCCAATGCTGTGCAGCCGCTTGTCATCGGCGCGGCGGACAGTCCGGGCACGGCTTTCTTTGCCGGTGCAGTGGATGAGGTGGCGCTCTATCAGGCTCCGCTCTCCCAGCCGGACATCCTCACTCTGCGGGATCTGCGCCACGCCACCACCGTCACCGTGGTGAACCAGCCGCCGCAGATCACCAATCCCGGCACGCAGACCTCGCTGCTCGGGGCCGTGGTGTCTCTGCCCGTCAGCGCCACCGATCCTGAAAACAACCCCGTCACTTTCAGCGCCACGGGGCTGCCCACGGGCCTCAGCATCTCCGCCAGCTCCGGCGTCATCTCCGGATCTGTCACCGCCGCAGGCACCTACGCCGTTACTATTCGTGCCAGCGACGGCCTCAGCACGCCTGCCAGCATCAGTTTCACGTGGTCGGTTGTTACGGGGCTCACGTTGCAGCCGCTTGCTGCTGCACCCAAGGCCTCCGGTGGTGCGCTCACCTTCACCGCCCAGGCGGCCAATGGCATCAATCCGCGCTACAAATGGAACTTTGGCGATGGCACCCCTGAGACCGCCTGGCTCACGACCGCCAGCGTCTCACATACCTACACCGCACCGGGCCGTTACCTCGTCACTCTCACGGCTACAGATGACACGGGCGTCACCATCACCAGCACCTTTTACCAGGCGGTATACGCAGCCCTCACAGCCAAAAAGCCCGCCGTCTCCAGCAGCATCGTGTATGAGCATCCTGCCACAGGAAATGATCGTGTGTGGTGCGTGAATCCGGACAACAACAGCGTCAGTGCCTTTGATGTCGTTACACGCACACGCTACGCGGAGATCACCGTGGGCGGCTCCCCGCGCAGTCTCGCGCTCGCGCCCGATGGCAGGCTGTGGGTCACGAATGCGGATGCAGGCACCCTTAGCATCATCAATACCGCGAGCCGTGCGGTCGTCTCCACCATCGCGCTCGCGTATGGCTCGCGTCCCTTTGGCATTGCCTTTGATCCCGCAGGCAGCGCCGCCTGGGTGGCTCTGGAGGCCACGGGCCGAGTGCTCAAGCTGAATCCGAGCACTGGCGCGCAGGTGGCCAGCATTGATGCCGGTGGCCCCGTGCGTCATCTTTCCATCTCAGCAGACAGCGCGCGTGTGTATGCCTCACGTTTCATCACGCCTCCAGTGCCGGGAGAAAACACCGCCACGCCGGTGCTCACGGGCACGGGCGGGCAGGTTGTCGTCATCGGCACGACCACGCTCAGCGTGCAGCGCACCATCCTGCTGGCCCCGAGCACCGCAGCAGACACCTCCACCTCAGCACGTGGATTGCCCAACTACCTTGGTGCAGCGGTCATCTCTCCCGATGGTCTCTCCGCCTGGGTGCCCTCCAAGCAGGACAACATCCAGCGCGGCGTGCTGCGGGATGGGCTGCCGCTCAATCACGAAAACAGCGTGCGCGCCATCGCTTCGCGCCTTGATCTTACCACACAGACCGAGCACCTGCCCTCGCGCGTGGACTTTGACAACACCGGCATGCCCAGCGCTGCGGCGTATGATCCGTGGGGCATGTATGTCTTCACCGCGCTCGAAGCCGGGCGCGAGGTGGCCATCGTGGATGCATGGTCGCGCAAGGAGATCACGCGCTTTCCCGCAGGCCGTGCGCCGCAGGGCCTTGTGCTCTCGCCAGATGGTGGCACGCTCTATGTGCAGAACTTCATGGATCGCACCGTGACCGTACATGACGTCAGTGGCATCATTCAGGGTGGAAACAACCCGCCTGTCACCGCAGCCACGCTGAACGCCATCACCACCGAGAAACTCACCGCGCAGGTGTTGCAGGGGAAGAAGCTCTTTTATGACGCGCAGGATCCGCGCCTGGCACTGCAGCAGTACATCAGCTGCGCTGTGTGTCACAATGATGGCGGGCACGACGGCCGAGTGTGGGATCTCACCGGCTTTGGCGAAGGGCTGCGAAACACCATCACGCTGAAGGGCCATGCCAACCACGGCATGCTGCACTGGAGCGGAAACTTTGATGAAGTGCAGGATTTTGAAGGGCAGATCCGCACCCTCGCTGGCGGCACCGGATTGATGACAGATGCGCAGTTAAATACAGGCATGCGCAGCCAGCCGCTGGGAGACCCCAAGGCAGGCGTGAGCACCGATCTGGATGCGCTGGCAGCGTATGTGAAATCTCTGACGATCAGCGGCACCAGCCCGAACCGCACCAGCAGCGGCGCGCTGAGCACCGCCGCCACGGCGGGGCAGCAGGTCTTCCGTGCGCAAAACTGCGCCTCATGCCACAGCGGAGCGAATTTCACCAACAGTGCGCTCAATGTCTTTGCCGACATCGGCACACTCAAGCCCAGCAGTGGCAAGCGCCTCGGCGGCCCGCTCACCGGACTGGATGTGCCAACGCTGCGAGGCACCTGGGCCACTGCGCCTTATTTGCACGATGGCACGGCGGCCACGCTCGCAGACGCCATCACCGCGCATCGGGGCCTCACGCTCACCTCCACGGATTTGACGAACCTCGTGGCCTTCGTGGGCAGCATTGACGATGCGCCCATCACTGCGCCGCTGCCTTTCACCCTGGCACTCACCACACCCGCCACGACTGTGACCGGCACCTTCACCGTGACCGCAACCTTCAGCTCTGCCGCCACCGGCTTCACTTTGAGCGATGTTGTGGTGAGCAACGCCACCACTTCCAGCTTCAGTGGCAGCGGAACCAGATACACCTTCAGCGTCAAGCCCACTGTAGCAGGCGTTGTCACCGTGCGCGTGCCTGCCAGCGCCGCCACAGACAGCACCAGCCTGGGAAACTCCGCCTCCAACGTGCTCAGCGTGAACTACAGCGTGCCTGACACCACACCACCGAGCGTTGTACTTTCCACATCGAGCACCAGCGTCAGCGGGCCGTTTGTCGTCACCACCACCTTCAGCGAAAACGTCACCGGATTGCTCGCCTCCGAATTCACCGTGACAAATGGCAGTGTCACCGCGCTCTCTTCTGCCGGAGCCGTATGGTCTGCCACTGTCACGCCAGCGGCTGCAGGCAGCGTCACCGTCAAGCTGCCCGCCGGAGTGGCTCAGGATGCCGCAGGGAATGGCAACCTGGTTTCCAATCTGCTCACCGCTAGCTACACGCCCGCCATCACCACCAATGGTCTTGTCGGGGACTACTACATCGGCAAAAACTTTGAGCAGTTCAGCTTCACACGAAATGAGGCCACGCTGGATTTCAACTGGGGCGCAGGCAGTCCGGATTCACGCATCCCGGTGAATGGTTTCAGCGTGCGCTGGCATGGCTGGATCACCCCGCGCTACACGCAGACGTACACACTCATCCCTGTGACGGATGATGGCGTGCGCCTGTGGGTGAACGGCCAGCAGGTAGTCAATGACTGGAACAACCACGGCGCCACCTGGAACAACGGGGTGGTGGCCCTGCAGGCGGGAGTGCCCGTCAGCATCGTCATGGAGTACTATGAGGACGGTGGAGATGCCGTGGCACGCCTGCTGTGGGAAAGCCCGAGCCAGACGCGCGAGGCCATCCCGCAGAGCCTGTGGTCAGTGAACCAGCCGGGCGCTCCCGCCGCTGCAACGAATACGGTGACGCTGTTGTCCAACACGCCCGTCACGGTTCCGCTGGGCAACAAACTCGCCACTACAGATACTGATGGAGACGGAGCCTCCGATCTTCTGGAAACCGCGCTTGGCTCCTCGCTCACCAGCGGCATCACCACACCTGCTCAGGGGCTCAAGGTCATCACGCGCGGCAGCACCAGCGTGGATGCCACACTGCTGCGTCCCTATGGACTCGGCAGCCTGACATACACACTGGAGGTCAGCAGCGATCTCGTCACCTGGACTCCGCTCGCACTCGCGCCCATCGTGGTCGCTCAGGGCGGCGGCTGGGAGCGCGCCACTTGGTCGGACCTGCAGGCGCAGCCAGGTCAGAGCTTGGCGCGTGGTCTCGTGCGCCTGCGCGTCACTCAAAGCAGCGGCGGCACCACCACCAGCGCACCGCTGGGCTGGCAGCAGATCACTTTGAATGCAGGCACGCAGAGCTTCGGGCTCAATTTCATGAGCGACGCTCTCTTTACCGGCCTCATCAGCAGCGCCAGTGCCGCAGGCGGTGTGGTGCTCAGCGAGCAGGCTGCACTGGCCTCCGCCATGGATCCTGCGCAGTCGTACTATCTTGAAGTCCTCAGCGGCCCGCAGGCGGGGCATCGGCTAGATCTCAGCAGCATCACCGCCGGCGCATGTGCGGTCATGGCAGACTCTCCAGGCACCACGCTGCCAGTCTCTGCCTGGGGTGGACTGGCTGGAGCACGCGCCAGCCTGCGCCCGCACCGAACGCTCGGCTCGGTGCTGGTCCCTGCGCGCTACCTGGGGGCCAGCGTCCCTGCCAGCGCGGACCAGGTGCTGTTTCATACCAGCTCCGGCTACACCACCTGGTGGCTCTATGCCTCCGGTGCCTCACGTGGCTGGGTGCTCAATGGCAGCACGCCGCCCGCCTTTGGAGATCCCCTCATCCAGCCTGGCACCGGAATCATGCTCCAGCTGGCCAGCACCGCACCCGCACCACTGCTCACCACCGGTGGCGTGCGCATGGGTCCCTTTGCCTGCCGCTTGCAGGCCGGCTACAATCTCTTCGCCAATCCCTGGCCCTTTGACACCACGCCTGCGCACTCCGGCCTCAGCACGCCCGCGTTCGTCGCCACGACCTCTCCCGCCACCGCCGATCAGCTCCAGCTATGGAAAGGTGATCTTGCTGCTGCCGCCAGCGGCTACCTCGGCTACTGGCTGCTGCAGATGCCCGGCCAGCCCGTGCCCATCTGGATCTCCACCGGAGAGGCCACACTCAACTCTCAAAACAACGCCACGCTCCTCCGCGCCGGACGCGCCACCTTCATCAAAGCCCAGTCCAAGCCCGACCGCCCTGTGTGGATCGTTCCCGCTCCGTGAGTGCAGGGCAGCGTTATTTGGAACCGAAGCGAAATGGAGATAGACAGCCTCAGGCTGCCCCGAAGGAGTGAGCGATAGCGAATCAATGCGGCTGCGCAGCGAAGAATGAGCGCAGCTGCCGCTTTCGAGCGTTTCGTGGCCTTCGAATGCACACCGCGCCTGCGCATGCCAGCATGCTCCCGCCTTCGGGGACTGGGGGCTTGCGCATATTCACCCGTCCCGTCGAAAGCGGTAGCTGCGTTCGTGCCTCACTCCGCAACCGTACTCCACATCCTACTGCGCGAGCACGAGGGCAAATTTGGAGTGCGGCTGCGCAGCGAAGAATGAGCGCAGCTGCCGCTTTCGAGTGTCTCGTGGTCTTCGAAAACACACTGAGTCTGCGTGTGCCGACCAGCGCTCACTTTCGAGCGTCTCGTGGTCTTCGAAAACACACCTGCCCACGGAAAGCGGTAGCTGCGTTCGTGCCTCACTCCGCAACCGCACTCCAAATGAGCTGCGCGTACTGCTGCGTGAATTTGGAGTGCGGCCGCGCAGCTGCCGCTTTCGAGCGTCTCGTGGTCTTCGAAAACACATTGAGTCTGCGTGTGCCAGCATGCTCCCGCCTCTCGATGTCCATGGTCTGCGCATACTCTCTCCGCCTGCGAAAAGCGGTAGCTGCGTTTCCCCCTTCGCTCTGCGAGCTACGAAGGACAGGCCGTCCCTCACTCCGCGACCGCAGTCCAAATCCCGCTGAGAGCGCGTGCCAGTGTAGAACTCACATCCATGTTCGTTCCGCAGTGTTCCCATTTCTCACTCAGCATCATCTCCCTCACTCCTTCAGCGCAGGCGGGCGGTGGCTGGGGATCTGGGCTTTGAAATCTCCGAGACTGTTCCAGTGGCTGGGCTCGCTCAGGTCCACTTCGGCCACGGCTACCGTGCCAAACTCCTCCGCCTTGGCCAGCACGTCGCCGTAATGGTCAAAGATGCCTGAGATCATCCACTGGTTCTTGCGGGCGTCCGTGTAGGTGCTGCTGACGATATACACGTGGTTCTCGCACGCGCGCGCAGCCGCCAGCATGGGATTGCAGCCCCACACCGGCCAGGCGATCACCTCCGCGCCTTTGATCGTCAAAGCGCGTGCGACTTCCGGGAAAAAGCCATCGTAGCAGATCATCATGCCCAGCTTGCCAAAGCGGGTGTCAAACACCGGGTACTCATGCCCGGGGGTGATGCCCGACTCGATCTCTCCGCGTGGCAGCGTCACCTTGCGGTACTTGCCCACCATCTTTCCATCCGGGCCCAGCAGCGCGGCGGTGTTGTAAATCGTCTTGCCATCGCGCTCCACCAGTCCGGCCACTATGTAGAGATTATGCTCCTTGGCCAGTTTGCCAAAGTAATCGGTGCTCGGTCCCGGCACTGTCTCGGCGCATTCCTCCATTTTCTTGTGCGTGCCGTAATACGTGAGCGTTTCTCCCAGCACGACGAGGTCTGCTTTCTGCTGCGCGGCCTGCGCGATCAGCGGCGCATACTGCGGCGGTTTGTCAGAGGGATGGGTGCCGTCCTTGGGCTGCAGATGCACCGTGGCCAGCCTGACCTTGCGCGGGGCAGGGGATGGCACGGCGCTCAGAGCCACATCACTCCACTCCACACGTGCATTAGCAGCCCATTGCAGATACAGCTCTATCTTCGCTTGTTTGGCCTTCACAGGTGCGCGCAGCGTGCTCTGGCAGTGGGTCCACTGGCCTGCCTTGCCTTCCGCCATCTGCGGGTACTCGGGTTCTGCGCGTGGCACGGTGCCTTTGGCGTAGCCCTGTTTGGCAGGTTCCTCCCATGTCACAGGTTTGCCATTCTCATCCTGCCATAAAATGCGTGCATACACGCTGCGGCGCTGCACCGGCATGGCGCTGGTCTTCTTCCACGCGCTGAACTCATAATACTTCCCGCCCTCCACCGGCAGCGTGCGCGTCCAGCATCCGATCCAGTGCTCGCCAGCGCCTGTCTCCAGCATCAGCGCGCCTTTGCCCTCGTGGCCGCCTTTGGGGCTTGCCTCGGCGGTCGGCTTTGCCTCATCACGCGGAGCCCACAGCGCCCACTCGTCAGACAGGGCAGCTTGAGAAGCCGTGGCCAGCAGGCAAAGGAGAAGCAAAATCGATTTCATGCTTCCTCAATACGTCTGCAGAGACATCGGTCTTCACACCATCCGTACATACCGCCTTCCAGGCAGTGCACGGATCAGGCGCTTCATTTCCAGGCGCATGAGAGTCGAGGAGACGGTGGCGGGGGTGAGGCCGGAGGCGGACGTGATGTCGTTGATGTGAGCCTCGTCGGTGCTGATCGCTTTGTAGAGGATCTCTTCTTCCAATGTCAGATTGGCGGCTGGGCGTGGCTCCTCTGTCTTGGGGGCCAAAGGGGCGGTTGGGAAGAGTGTCTGTAGATCATCCAGCACATCCGCTCCGTCCATGATGAGCTTGGCTCCCTGCTGAATGAGGCGGTTGCAGCCTGCGGAGGTGGGCTTGTCGATGGGGCCGGGTACGGCATAAACCGTGCGCCCTTGCTCATTAGCCTGCTGCGCGGTGATGAGAGATCCGCTGCGCAGCGGCGCCTCCACCACGATGAGTCCACAGCCCCACCCGGCCACGATGCGGTTGCGATAGGGGAAGGTCTGTTTGTCAGCGATGCGGTCCACTGGATACTCGCTGATCACCGCGCCGTTTTGAGCGATGCGCTCCGCGAGCGCCATGTTTTCCGGCGGATAGAGCTGGCCCATGCCAGAGCCGATGACCGCCACCGTGCGCCCCTTGGCCGCGAGGGCTGCCTCGTGCGCAGCGGTGTCAATGCCGCGAGCCAGGCCGCTGATCACCGTATAGCCCGCATACGCGATCTGAAAGCTCAGCTTCTTGGTGGTGCTGAGGCCGTAGTGGGTGGCATGGCGGCTGCCCACCACGCCGAGGGCGTTGTGGTCGCGCTTGGTCAGCTCTCCCCATACGGTGAGTACGAGCGGCGGATTGTGAATGGTGCGCAGCAGCGGCGGGTACAGCTCATCCTCTTGGGTGAGCAGCGTTAATCCGCGATCACTGATCTTTTTCAGCTCGTCTGCCAGATCCACCTGCGCCTCCCAGCCAGCGATGTTTTCTGCCTGCGCCAGGCCAAAGCCCTCGATCTGCAAAAGGTCCGTGACCTTGGCGCTCAAGATGTGCTCCGGGCTGCCAAAGTACTGCAGCAGCTTGCGCACACGTACGGGCCCCACCTGCGGGAGCAGATTGAGCACAAGCCAAGCCTCGGTGCGCGTCATTCCACGTGGTGTGCGCTTTAAGCGGCGGCAGCGGTGGCTTCGCCGTTTTTGGCGGCAGCAGCGGCGGACTCCGGAAGGGCGACGTTCGTCTGTGAGGAGCCAGAGCCGATCAGCTTGCGGAAGATCTTCTGCGGGAAGGACTGGCCACGCTCCTCATTTTCCAGCTGGCTGAGGGCGGCGGACTTGGCCATCTCCCATGCCGGGGCAAAGCCGGGGGCGCTGATGATCATCTGCTTCTCGGCACGGGCCAGGATCTCCAGCTCTCGCTGCAGCTTGTTGTCCGGGCGCTCGTTCAGGCGGGCGATCTGCATGCGCAGGTTTTCATTCTCCTGCTTCAGCGCGGCGCGCTCCTTGTTGATGTCCTGCGTCTGCTTGGAGTCGAGGTCCAGCTTGTCGCTGAGCATGCCTTTGTAGCGCTTGAGTTCGCGCTTGGTCTTCCAGTGACCCCAGAGGGACTGCACCAAGAAAATGCCGCAGAGCACGATGCCGTAAATGAAAGTGTTCTGGGGGGAGAGGAGGTCTTTAAACATGGCTGGAGAAAACTACCCTAAGCCCCGGTCTGTGCAACCGGGCAAACTCAGGGCTCAAGAGTGCATACGCCACGTGGCATAAGCGGGGAAACTAAAGAAGAGGCTGGGTGGGGATGTTGGTTAAATATATATTTGCCATAAATAACGAGGCAAACTAGATTTTTAACAATGCGCGCAACTTACCCGAAGTCCTCTACGGTGGCACCTTCATTCTCTCATGAAAAGCCCCTCAGCCGTCTGCTGACTGACGCAGTCATGATTTTTGTGATGCTGGCAGGAATGGCGCACCCCCTCCTGGCGGCAGACCCGCCCCCCTCCAGTACTTCGACGGTGGGACAAACAGTTTCCAACCCGGAAACAGGCATGTCCACCAAGGTCAGCTCCCTGATCACCGACCCCGTCGGCACACCGACTGCTGGCACCACGGCCTTTGTGCGCACCGAAGACGGCTACGTCTTCTTGGTCAAAGCCGTGGGAGACACTGTCTACAACGAGGACAGTCCGCCGGTGGGTTTCAAGATCCTCAGCAAAGACACCACGACCAAAACCGTGACCTTGCAGAATCCGCTCGATGCCACCAAGACGGCCACGCTGGGGTATGAGATTCTCTACACGGATCTGCAGGCGAACTTCCTTGGGGCCGACACAGCAGGGGCCACCACGCCGCCCACGGTGGTGTCGGGAGCGGATGGAGTGCGGGTGGTTTACACCGGTCAGAATGGCTCCAATGGCCGTGACGGCGCGCTCTTTGTGCCCCCACGGTCTGGTGGCAATGGCGCTGCGGGCCCGACGGTCAATTACACGACCAGCTTTAACATCTCGACCACCAACAAGATCGGCCTGGAGGTGGGAAGCATCGGCGGAAAGGGGGGCAATGGCGGCGACTCTTATCTTTCCTTCTGGGACGGTCGGGACGGTGGCAATGGCGGGGCAGGAGGCACGGTGACGGCCATCAACAACACAGGATTTCAGATCGCTACCACGGGGGACAACATGTATGGGATCTACGCCTACAGCCGGAGCGGCCAGGCGGGGAACGGGGGCAGCGGCTTTGCTGCTCCAGGTGGGGGCACGGGCGGGCATTCCAGCGATGGCGGCAACGTGACCGTCACCAACAACGGTACGATCATCACTGCAGGAGCCGGTGCCTACGGCATCTATGCACTGAGCGTGAGCAACAACGGCGGTAACGGCGGCAGCACCTGGGGGCTGGTAGGTCAGGCTGGCTCGGGAAATTACGGTGGAAATGGCGGCACCGTGACCGTGACCAACTCCAGCACGGGCTCCATCTACACCTACGGTTCGCAGGCGCATGGCATCGTGGCCCAGAGCATCGGTGGCAGCGGTGGTTCTTCTGGCACTTCCGCAAATCTCCTGCTTTCCCTCAATGGTGCTGCGGACAATGGCGGCAATGGCGGGCAGGTGAATGTGTATAATTCAGGGGTCATCTCCACCACGGGGGCGGGCGCGCGCGGCATCATGGCGCAGAGCATCGGCGGTGGTGGCGGTGCGGGAGGGACTTCGGTAGGGCTTTTTGCACTGGGCGGAGCCGGATCCAACGGCGGTAGCGGTGGAGTGGTGACCGTGGAAAACCGTGTGGGTGGGACCATCCACACGACGGGGGTGAAGGCTGACGGCATTATGGCGCAGTCCATCGGTGGCAGCGGGGGCAGCGGTTCGAATTCGTTTGGCCTCCTGGCTTTGGGCGGCGGTGGCAGCAAGGCGGGAAATGCTTCTGCCGTTACCGTGTGGAATCTGGGCACGATCACCACGGAGAATGATGGCGCACGAGGCATCGTGGCCCAGTCGATCGGCGGCGGTGGTGGCGATGGCGGATCCACCGGAGGTCTGGTGTCCGTGGGAGGTACTGGCTCTGGAGGAGGTGACAGCGGCGTCGTTACGGTGATTCAAGGCGGCACCATCACCACTCGTGGCAAGGATGCGCAGGGCATCCTGGCGCAGAGCATTGGTGGTGGCGGCGGCAATGGAGGAAGCTCAGGCTCCATCGGTCTCATGGCAGGAGTCAGCGTGGGTGGCGACGGCGGCAAGGGCGGCAAAGGTGGAAACGTGGACATCACCTTGCAGGGCATCAGCAGCTCACAGGCCTCACTCATTGGTACCACGGGAGACCGCTCCCAGGGCATCTACGCACAATCCGTCGGTGGTGGCGGTGGGAATGGCGGCGGTGCCGTGACGGTGACGGCCGGGTTTGATGCTGCGGCCTCTTTTGCCGTGGGCGGGCAGGGCGGCAGCGCTGGTGACGGTGGCATTGTGACCCTGGGCCGGGGCACAGGCGGCTCCAGCAATGTGACCACCTTTGGAGACAACTCCACGGCTGTGTTTCTGCAAAGCGTGGGCGGTGGCGGCGGCAGCGGCGGCTTTGCCGTGGCCGTGGCTCTTTCCAGCGGCTTTACTTCCGGCTCACTGAGCGTGGCCATAGGTGGAAACGGGGGCGGAGGTGGCAAAGGCGGCGACGTCTCGGCGGGTGCCTTCAGTTCAGGAGGTGTCCTGACGGCCAGCGGCTTCAAAGGAGATATCTTTACCCAGGGAGATCAGTCCTACGGCTTCCTGGCGCAGAGCGTGGGCGGCGGTGGGGGCAATGGCGGCCTGGCTGTGTCCGTGGCGGGCAGTACCAGTCTGGCGATGAGCGGGTCTCTGGCCATCGGGCTCGGCGGCACGGGCGCGGGTGGTGGCGCTGGCGGCACTGTAAAGGCAGGGGTTGAGGGTACCATCACCACCATTGGGAACAACTCCACGGCCCTGCAGGCGCAGAGCATCGGCGGTGGTGGTGGCAATGGCGGCGGCTCCATCGCCGTGTCCCTCACAGCCAGTGGTGGCCCTGCGGGTGCCATGGGGCTCTCCATCGGCGGCAATGCCGGTCCTGCCAGCAACGGCGGGGATGTGACCCTGGCCACGCGCAACAGCAGCATCCTCACCCGTGGAGACAATTCCAAGGGCATCGTCGTCCAGTCCGTCGGCGGTGGTGGCGGCAATGGCGGCTATGCCGTCTCAGCAGGCGCTGCTGGCTCGATCACAGATGCAGCCGCAGTGAATGTAGGACTGGGCGGCAAAGGCGGAGGCGGCGGCAATGGCGGCACGGTCAAGGCGGATCTCCAGTCGGATGTGGAGACATCCAGCGTCATGATCGCCCGTGCGCAGGACCCCGTCACAGGTGCAGATATCCCTGCGCATTATGGCAAAAACGCCACCGGTGTCCTGGTGCAGTCCGTAGGGGGCGGAGGTGGTACGGGGGGCTTCAGTGTGGCGGCAGGCGGAGCACTGGCAGGTACGGGTAGCGGCGCGGTCAGCGTAGGCCTGGGCGGCAGTGGCGGCACAGGGGGTACTGGCGGTTCGGTCACCGTCAGCTCTACAGGCACTATTTTGACCAAAGGGGACAGTTCCGCCGGTCTGGTGGCGCAAAGCATCGGCGGAGGAGGTGGTGCGGGCGGTTTCTCCATTGCCGTGGCAGGCGCTGGCGCCTCAGCTGGCAGTGGTGGCATTACGGTGGGGCTGGGTGGCAGTGGCGGGCCGGGGAACTACGCCCAGGACGTCACGGTGAACACATCCATCGGCAAAATCACCACCTACGGCAAAGATTCTCATGGAGTCGTGGCGCAAAGCGTCGGCGGTGGTGGTGGCACAGGCGGCTACGACGTGAGTGTGGCTGGTGCTGGCGCAGGCGGCGGCAGCGGTGCCATCAGCGTGGGGCTGGGTGGCAGCGGCGGTGCAGGCAGCTATTCAGGCACGGTGCGCCTCACCGTGAACAATGACGTGAGCACCTATGGCAAGAACTCCTCCGGCGTGGTGGCGCAGTCCATCGGCGGCGGTGGCGGCACCGGTGGCTACAATGTGTCTGCCTCGGGAGCGGGCAGCATGTCCGGTTCGGGAGCCATCAGCGTAGGGCTGGGCGGCAGCGGCGGCTCCGGCAGCAACGGCGGGGAAGTTTACGCCACAGTGACCGGAAAGGTGGAAACACTGCTGGAGAATTCCTACGGCGTTCTGGCACAAAGCATCGGCGGTGGCGGCGGCAATGGCGGCTACAATGTCAGCGTCGCCGGAGCAGGCGGCACGGGGGCCGGTGCCGTGAGTGTCGGCCTGGGGGGCAACGGCTCTGGCGGTGGCAATGGATTGAAAGTGGAGCTGACCTCCAGCGGCACCATCCATACTGTGGGCAAGGGCTCTGCCGGTCTCATGGCACAGAGCATCGGCGGTGGCGGTGGCAGCGGCGGGTTTAATGTGAATGTGGCCCTGGCAGCGACCGCCTCTGGCAGCGGGGCCATCTCAGTGGGGCTGGGTGGCTCTGGTGCTGGTGGTGGTGACGGTGGCGCCGTTACTCTCCGGAGTACCGGTAATGTGCTGACAGAAGGAAACGGCTCCATAGGCATCGGTGCGCAGAGCATTGGCGGCGGTGGCGGCAGCGGTGGTTTTGATGTGAGCGTGCCTGTGGCGATCGGTAACGGTGCTGGCGCTATCGGGGTCGGGCTCGGAGGTTCCGGCGGTGGCGGTGGAAACGCTACAGGCACCGTGGACCTGAAGGTAACGAACAACGTGACTACCAAGGGTAAGAAGTCCATCGCCGTGCTGGCACAGAGCATCGGCGGCGGCGGCGGAAATGGCGGTTTTGACATCACTGCGCCAATCGCAGCCGGTGGTACGGGGGCTGGTGCCCTGGGAATCAGCATCGGTGGCAGTGCCGCAGCTGGCGGTAACGCTGGTATCGTAATCTCTGACGTCACAGGCATCATCACCACGGAGAAGGATGGCTCTCTAGGCATTCTGGCCCAGAGTCTGGGTGGCGGCGGTGGCAGCGGTGGTATGGCCATCAGCGGGGCAGTGTCTCTCGCTGGCACGGGCTCAGGGGCAGTGAGCATTGGTCTCGGCGGCAGTGGTGGTGTAGGTGGAAACGCGGCTAACGTTACAAATACACTGACCGGAAGTGCCTACACCGTGGGCAAAGACAGCTCGGGCGTCGTGGCGCAGTCCATCGGCGGAGGCGGTGGTAGTGGCGGCATCAGCATCAGTGGTGCCATCGCCATGGCCAAGGATGGAGCAGGGGCCCTGGCCTTTGGCCTCGGCGGCAGCGGTGGCACTGGTGGCGATGCCGGGGCGCTGGTGACCAACACCGTGGTCGGCTATGTCCAGACCCAGGGAGACAATTCGTATGGCGTGCTTTCCCAGTCCATGGGCGGTGGTGGCGGCAGCGGCGGCCTCAATGTGTCTGGAACCATCACCGCAGCCAAGACGGGCAGCGGTGGACTGGCCATCGGGATCGGCGGGCTGGGTGGTGATGGTGGTGACGGCAAAGACGTTATCAGCAACGTTACAGGCGGTGTGATCACTTCAGGAAAGGGTTCCGTCGCCATTGCTGCTCAGAGCCTAGGTGGCGGCGGCGGAGCAGGCGGCTTAAACGTGACAGGGAGCATCAATGTCACCAAGGAAAATGGCGGCACGCTGGGCGTTGGTGTCGGAGGTTTTGGCGGTGCTGGTGGTAACGCAGGAACCGTAACCAGCACTGTGGTGGCAACTAGTGCCTATGACAATCTCATCGGCACGATTGGGGACAACTCCACAGCCATTCTCGCACAAAGTGTTGGCGGCGGTGGCGGAGCGGGTGGCATGAACATCACCGGCGGTCTCAACATCACCGGTAAGAGCGGAGCCTCGATTGGTGTGGGTTTGGGCGGTTTTGGTGGTGTTGCCGGAAACGGCGGAGTCGTTACGGTAAATGCGACAGGAAACATCATCACTCAGGGCAATCAATCCCACGGCATCGAGGCGCAGTCCATCGGTGGTGCGGGTGGAGATGGGGGCATCAATGTCACGGGCACCATGGCCTTCGCTCAAAGTCCGGCCACCACGGCGGCGGTTTCTGTGGGAGTGGGTGGCTTTGGCGGCAACGGTGGCAGCAGCGAAGCTGTCACCGTGAACTATAACGGCACTCTTACCGCTCGTCCTATGGTAGTGCTTCCACCCGTCGGTGGCCATCCTGCCCAGGCAGTCTATGTGGATGGTGAAGGCTCCAATGGCATCATGGCGCAGTCCATTGGCGGCGGTGGTGGAAATGGCGGCATGAATGTCAGCGGCGGCATTTCCTACGTGGGCGGCACCGGGCATGGCTATGGCATCGTGGTTGGGGTGGGCGGTTACGGTGGCAATGGCGGCAATGCAGGCACCGCCACAGTCAATGTGACCGGCGGAGACAGCATCACTGGCTATGGCACCGGCCATTCGGCCATTCTGGCGCAGTCCATCGGTGGCGGTGGTGGCACGGGTGCCATGAACGTGAGCGGCGGCATTACCTCAGATTCCGGCCTGCTCTTTGGCGTAGGCGGCTCTGCAGGGGCGGGTGGCATTGCCAAGACTGTGACGGTGAATGCCACGACGAATGTTTATACCAGCACAATCAACAATGACGACGACACCTCCTCGGCTGGGGTGCTGGCGCAGTCCATCGGCGGCGGCGGCGGCAATGGCGGCCTCAATGTCACAGGCGGTCTGGCCATCGCCAAACAGAACAGCGTGCCCTCGGTGAATTTTGGCATCGGCGGTTCTGGCGGCGCTGGCGCGAGCAGCGGCGATGTGAATGTGACCCTCATTGGTGATGCCATCACCTCAGGCAACTGGGTTCACGGCATCATGGCTCAGAGCATTGCCGGCGGCGGCGGCAACGGCGCGATGAACGTGGGTGGCCAGCTCAATTTTGCGTCCTCGGAGAGTTCCGGAGGCAACACGGATCTCAGCATCATCGCGGGCATCGGCGGCACCGCCGGAGACGGTGCCGTGGCTGGCAATGTCACGATCATCAACACGGGCACTGTGACCACGGCTGGAGACAACGCCAGGGGCGTGGCCGCACAGTCCATCGGTGGCGGCGGCGGCACGGGCGGCATGAATGTGACTGGCATCTACGCCAAGAACAGCAATCCCATCACCGTGGGCGTGGGTGGTACGGGTGGCAGCGGTGGCGAGGCTGGCAATGCCACGGTGCTTCGTGGCACCGCCACGCTGGCCGCAGGGAAGGTGACCACGGACGGTGTCAACGCCTATGGCATCGAGGCCTCCAGCATCGGCGGTGGCGGCGGCGATGCTGGCATGAATTTTAACGTCGGCTACAGCACCATCGGCGAGGCCTCGTCCAAGCCTGGTTTTGCAGCCGTCTTCACCATCGGCGGCGGTGGCGGCACCGCAGCCAGTGGCCACTCGGCCACGGTCGTCAACTACAGTGCCGTGGAGACCAAGAAGGACTACGCTTACGGCATCCTGGCTCAGTCCATCGGTGGCGGGGGAGGGAATGCCAACTTCAACATCGGTGTGACACATGCTGGAGCCAGCACCTCTGCAGACAGCAATCTCTACAACAAACCCAACCAGAACATGGCGCTGAGCGTTGCGGTAGGAGGTGCCACAGGAGATGGCGGTAACGGTGGCGACGTTGCGGTAACTCAGGTTGGGAATATCATTACGGTGGGCAAACAGGCCATCGGTATCCTGGCGCAGTCCATTGGTGGTGGCGGTGGTAATGCCGGACTGGACGTCGGTTTTGTGAAAGCCGACGGAGGTAAAATGGGCATCACCATTGGTCGTGAGGGTGGTACAGGAGGTTACGGTGGTACCGTAACTCTAAACTACACCGGCACGCTCAGCACCACGGGAGAGATGGCCTTTGGCCTTCTGGCTCAGTCCATAGGAAACGGCGGTGGCAACAGCTCCTCCACCACCATCAGTGGTGAGGTACCCACTGATCAGAACGATCTGGGTCAGACCCGCCCGCAAAGTGCTGCAATTGCCATCGGCCTGGCAGGCGGGCAGGGTGGTTACGGCGGCGCCGTTATATTGAATTCCAACGGCAAGATAACCACTACGGGCAGGCGTGCCTACGGTGCCTTTGCTCAGTCCGTCGGTGGTGGTGGTGGCAATGGCGGCAAGGCCAACACCGCTGGCATCACTGCTCCAGTGATCGCGATGAGCCTCGGGGGCACTGGTGGCAGTGGCAGCTATGGCGGCCAGGTGGACCTCACCAATACCTCCATCGTGGAGACCTTTGGCGAAGAGGCGGCAGGCCTGCTGGCGCAGTCCATCGGAGGCGGTGGCGGCAATGGTGGCAGCACTTATTCGGGCGGCACCAAGACTGGAGACACCGGTATCACCATGGGAATCGGCGGCGTGGGTGGTCCAGGTATGGACGGTGGTATTGTAAACGTGATCAATGACGGCATCATCGTTACGCATAATCTGGCGGCGCATGGCATCCTGGCGCAGTCCATCGGTGGTGGCGGTGGCGATGGCGGTTCTGCCATCAGCATTCTACGTGCCATGCATCCCACCACCACAAATGCCAGCAACACCACACGTGTGGCGGTCAACGTGGGCGGCAATGGCGGCACTGGCGGAGACGGCAAGGCAGTGACTGTGACCAATCGCGGTGGAATCGGTACCTATGAAGCTGCTTCGGTGGGCATCTTTGCCCAGTCCATCGGAGGCGGCGGAGGCAATGGCAACTCCGTGCTTAGTGCCGCCCTGGCTGGAACCAGCGGAAACAATGTAGGTATCAATATTGGAGGAAACGGAGGCACCGGCGGCACGGGGGGAAATGTCACCGTGAACAATCTGATCACGGCAGACCCGAACAGCGGCAAGATCATCACCCTCGGTGACAAGGCGTATGGCATTCTGGCCATGAGCGTGGGCGGCGGCGGCGGTACCGGCAGCAATGTGGCCTCCATCAGCCGTGGCACTGGCTCAGGAGATGGCGGCACAACGGTCAGCCAGGTGCAGTTTTCCATCGGTGGCAATGGAGGGCAGGGTGGATCCGCAGGTGTGGTGGAAGTCACCAATCAAGGCAGCATCTCCACCCAGGGGGCTGGAGCACACGGCATCGTGGCCCAGTCCGTGGGCGGCGGCGGCGGCAATGGTGGCATGGCCATTTCGGGAGATCTTGCCTTTGGCTCAAGCATCCCCAGCAGCAACAAAACCTTCAATGTGGCCATCGGCGGTCAAGGAGACCAAGGTGGGACGGGCGGCGCTGTGACGGTCAACAACTCCGGCAGCATTCATGTATTGGGCAAAGGTGCCTACGGCATTTACGCCCAGAGCATTGGTGGCGGCGGTGGCGATGGCGGCTTTGCGCTGGCGTTCTCCCGCAATTTGAAGACCAATCCCAAGGCCACTCTGGCAGGTGCCAATTCCACCTTTGCGCTTGGCGGCTTTGGCGGCACTGGAGGTGATTCCGGCGCTGTCACGGTGAACCACTCTGGCTCCATCATTGCCGAAGGGGACAATGCCTTTGGCATCTATGCCCAGTCTGTGAGTGGTGGTGGTGGCAACTCCGCCCTTTCCATCTCCAGTCCGGTGTGGATGGCGGCCAACCTCGCGCTGGAGACCCTCCTTGGTGGCGGCTCCACTGGCACGGCCGGAAAAGTGACCATCAACACCAGCGGCTCCATCAGCATGACTGGAAACAACAGCGTGGCTTTCTTCAGTCAGAGCGTGAATGGCGGCGGAGGAAATGTGAACCAGTTCATGGACTTCAGCCAGCAGGCTCAGGGACTAGGCGACAACGGACTGCCTTTGCCCGGCAATGCTGGAGACATTGACACCGCGTATGCCTATCTGGACTCGGTGGTCAAGGTGGGTTCGGACGCCATCTTTGGTGCGGTAGGGGCAGCGGTGGAAGCCACCCACCTGGGCAGCATTTACTCCCATGGCGACAACAATGGCGGCGGCCTGCTGCAGTCCATCGGCGGCGGCGGTGGCCGAGGCTCTCAGAATGTCACCCTCGCGACGGATTCAGACATCAACCTCGTTGTGAAGCTGGGCGGCAAAGACGTGAACAGCAGCAGCGGTGGCAATGTGACCTTCAACCAGACCGGCGGCGTAGATGCCCAGGGAACGCAGAGCGCTGGCGTCACCGTGCAGACCATCGGTGGTGGTGGTGGCGTGCAGTTCATCACACTTAAAAAAGTGCCCACGGTCACCCCCATGCTGGTGTCTCCTCCGCCAGCAAGCCTCATGGCCTTGCCTCCTCCTCCGCCGCCACTGACTGCCACCAGCCTGACGCTCGGTGGCAATGGCGGCCTCAACAACGATGGCGGCACCATCAACACCACCTTCTCAGGCGCTCCCGTCACCAGCAGCGGCGACCGTTCTCCCGGTCTGATCATGCAGTCCATCGGCGCAGGAGGGGGGCTGACCTACACGACTCTGGCAGGGGCATCCGGTCTGAATGTGGACATTGGCGGGCAGAATGGTGCTTCAGGCAATGGTGGAGATATCACCATCATCAACACACGCGACGTGGGCACCAATGGCATTCTGTCCCACGGCATCCTACTGCAGTCCATCGGCGGCGGCGGCGGAGCGGTCTTCACGGATCTCGATCCCTCGCTCATCGCGGTGACGCTGAACACGGACAACACCGGCAACGGCGGCCTCATCGATCTGACCCAAAACGGCAATGTGGTGGTGCAGGGAGACCGCTCCACCGGCATCATTCTGCAGAGCCTCGCCGGAGGCGGCGGGCTGGTGGATGACCTGTTTGCCGGCGCGGCTGGCGGCACGGGGAACTCCGGACCTGTCACCTTGGTGATGAATGGCAGCATTAGCGCCACAGGTGCTGGAGGCAGCGGCATCTTTGCGCAGTCGAAAGGCAGCGGCACGCAGGGAAATATCACGGTGACACTGACCACTGCAAAGAGCATTCTCTTCGGCGACGGCGGCATCGGTGTGAAATTCTCTGGCGGAGCGACAAACCTCTTTACCAACAACGGCTCCGTTTACGGTACGCAGGGCGTCAACGGCCAGGCCTTTGTGGGAGAGGAAGGGGACGACACCTTCCAGAACAACGGCGCCTTTGTGGGCAGTGCGGATTTCGGCAGCGGAGCCAACCGCTTCAATAATGCCGCTGGCGCGCTCCTCGTTCTCGGACCGCAGTTCCTGCTGGGAGCTTCGAACAATCTGCTCATCAATGATAGTGTTTTGGTCCCCGGCGGTAGCGGCCTGGCCCAGCACACAAACATGACGGGCAGCTTCATCCAGAGCAGCACCGGCACCACCTTCAACGAGCTGGACTTCGGTACGGACAAGCTCGACAACATCTCCATGACCGGCACCGCCAAGCTCGGAGGCCGCATCGATGTGGCGCTGCTCAATCCGCAGCTCGTGCCCATCGGCCACTTCGAAAAAGTGCTGGTGCATGCAGACGGCGGTGTCACCGATGACGGCGCTGCGCTTACCACAGCGCCCTCGGTCGTCATCACCTACGACCTGCAGTATCCCGCCACGGGGCAGGATGCGGTCCTGAGCTATGACATCAATTTCAACCCGCCCGGCGGCGGCCTGGGGCGCAATCTCCTGGAGGTCGGCGGCTACTTCAACAACATCCAAAACGCGGGCAGCTCCCCCTTGCTGGCCCCCACCATCATCGCGCTGCTTTATGCGCCGGACATGACGACGTATCGCGAGCTGCTCAGCCAGCTCGGGCCGGATTTCTACGGCGAGCAGCAGGCGGAGATGCTGCGCGGCACACAGCGCTTTGGCGAGACGATGCTCAACGGCGGCAGCACGCGCTACTCGCTCAAGGAGCGCACCATCTGGTTTGACTTCCTCGGCTCCAACACACTCCACGGTGCCTACGACGACTACAAGACCGTGCGCCAGCAGACGCTCGGTTTTGCGCTGGGATATGAAGACATGATCAATGAGCACTGGAGCGCCGGCCTGGCCGTCTCGTATGAAGACAATAATGCAAACGGTTACCAAGGACGCTGGAATGCCAATGGCAGCACCGAGCGCTTTGGCGGCCTGGTGCGCTACAAAAACAACGGCCACGAGATCGCGGCCCTTGTATCCTTTGGCTGGAACAGCATGGACAGCACACGTGTCGGCTCTGTGGCCTATCCGTTTAACACCAGTGTAAACCGCGACATGCAGGTGCTCACCGCCATGGTGCGCTATGCGCATGAGTTTGTAGGAGACACCTTTTACATCAAGCCGCAGGTGGACCTGGGCGTGACCCAGCTCAGCGCCAGTGCCGCACGCGAACGCGGTGGTGCCACCACCCCCCAGGCACCCGGAGTCGTGGAGGCCACCAACCTGGCCCTGCTGGGCTACAATGAAGCCCATGCCTGGGTGCGTCCCGCAGTCACCGTGCGCAAGGCCATCATCGTCACCAATACCACGCGCATCAGCCTGCACACGGAGATGGGCTATCAGTATTACATCAACGGCAACGACACTTATGTGAAAGCCGGGTTTGTAGGAGCCCCTATTGGAGTGGACCCGATGAATGTCCCCATCGGCCTCGGCTCCATGGCCAGCCTCAGCGTCGGTCTGCAGGTGCTCATCATGAACGACCTCTCCTTTGGCCTCTACTACACCAAGGCCCTGGCCAAACACTACCACATGGATCTCTACAACTTCCGGTTTAACAAGAGCTTCTGAGGAAGGTGGATTATTTTTACCCGGATAATAATATGGCTTGATTTCTATCCGGGTAAAATTAGCATGACTCATGCTAGAAGCAGCCACACATCTATCTTTTTCCACCTTTCAGGGGTACAACCGGATCGCCACAGGAGGGCTGTTGCAAAACGCTCTGGCGCTCAAGCGAGCACTGGAAGGTTTGCCGCAGGAGCCGGTGCTGATCTTTGACGATGCCACAGGCCGCATGGTCGAAGTGGACACCCGGGGCACGGACAAAGAGGTGGAAGCTCGCCTGTTAGCACGATTTTCCAAGACTGAATCCACCCCGGCTGTAGAAGGCCCTGTGGAAACCGCAGCTCCGCGCGGGCGTGGTCGTCCCAGGCTCGGGGTGGTGCCGCGGGAGATTACACTGCTGCCTCGCCACTGGGAGTGGCTGGACACACAGCCTGGAGGAGCCTCGGTGGCTCTGAGAAAGCTGGTCGAGGAAGCCCGTCGCCAAGGCAGCGAAAAAGACCAAGCACGGAAAGCACAGGAACGTGCCTACCACTTCATGGTAGCCCTGGCCGGTGATCTTCCGGGCTTTGAGGAGGCGGCGCGTGCCCTTTTTGCCCATGATGCGCAGCGGCTGCATGAAAATCTCTCCACTTGGCCCCGTGATGTGAGCGACCATGTGATGAAGCTGGCGTGGGGGGAAGAATGGCAGACCCTCATTCAACGAAAAATGGAAGGAATGCAGGCATGACTGCGGCATCTCAATCTCAGTCCTACCTGATGCCTAATGCAGCGGATATGCTCAGACAGAAAGAATGCGAGCGGCGGATTTACCGGACCGACTCAGACTTTCTGGGGAAGATTGAACCTTTGGCGCAATGGTTTTGCGATAAATATCCCGGTAATAGGCAGCCCAAACATTATTGCGAATTGGTTTCTGGCCGGTATGGCAAAGGTTCATATGATTTTGCCGTGCGTCACATGATCCGCTGGGGCAGGGCGGATGCGCGGCTCATAGAGGATGCGTTTCAGATCAGCCTGCCTCCATTCATTCACGAATTCTACTCGCAGGTGCAAGAAGCTGTTCTCGTCTGGCGGAACATCATTCACATCCTGCCTCCTGAGGAAGTGATTGCCTGGGAGCGGCAAAACCGGGAATGGGAGGGTAAGGGAAACGGGCCTGTCAGGCTCGTACGGTTCATAAAGTCCTACAGTGTTTCAGGAGACATTGCGATTCGTAGAAGTGTCAGTGATGACAAGTGGCGTATGTTTTATGTGAGTGTGGATGATGAAGCGAACTACGAGGAGGCAAGGCTTGATCACTATACGTTGGCAGAGGATTTGGACTCATGGCTGCAGTATCTGATGACAAATGATGGCGCCTATTCACAAGATGAGTTTCATCAGTCTGAAGCGGCGTATTTGATGACTCGAGTCACGTGATCTAAGCTTTCGTTACCCCCGACGAGCTGCTCCTCAAGCGGGAGCGACTGGAGATCGTAGGGGTGGCCGGATTTAATGGATGGAAAGCGGTCAAAAAGCGTGTTTTGACAATCACTTCACAGCCGACATTTCTAGTTAGACATAGTGCGCCATGAGAACTCTGAAAACCATCTTGATCCTGCTGTCTTTGTTTGGCATCCAGGCGTCGGCACATGACTTGGAACGGGATGCATCTTCATCCATATGGCAGGTGCGCTACTGTCTGACGGGCAGGTTTGCAGTAGCGGACTCCACGGCGCGGCGGCTCCTCGAAAAATTAAGCTTGGATTCCCATTCAGGCGTGGCAAGTCAGGCTTTTGCACATTATTCCGGCCTGTTCCTTGATCTTGACCAACAAGTGGTGCTGGCAGCTTTTCGACGCGGCGAATTCGATCTTGTGGGTATTAACATGAAGGATCGAAAGGCGTTCGAGACGCCAGGCTTTTGGGCGTTGAATCTCAGGCGAGTGGAAGCGCCTGATCTGCAAGCGCGCGCCATTCGCGCCCTGGGCCTGTGTGGCAGCCAGGAAAACCTTTCTCTGCTGCAGGAATATCGAAACTCGGACAATCCCTACCTGCTGCACGAACTGGCCAAGGCATTGCATCGTCTCGGTGATGAAGCGGGGTATCTAAATGTCATTGAGGCCATTCTACGTCTGCCGCCTGCATCGGCCGTGCACTACCAGACCCTTGCGATTGACTGCCTGATTCAAAGTCATCCCGCCAAAGCCCGTGAAAGCTGGAATAAGCTGCACGCTGCGATCGCGTCCATGCCTGATCTCCAGCCCAACTGGATGTGCGGCCACATTTTCCAGGAGGAGCGATTGCCGTAAATCGAGAGGCTGAAACCACGATACGCAGCGGCATTGCGGGCAATTAGCCGCTCACTTCAGTGCCGCAGTTTGGGCATGCGTCCGCACCTTCCGCGATGCCGTAGCCGCAGCGTGTGCAGTCCGCTACAATGCGCCGGCGTTGTGTGTCCATGAATCCGGTTTCAGGCTCAGCCTTCCTGGACTTGTCCATGGACCAAGGGGGATCCTTCCAAAAGACGCCGCTGGAGAGTCCGCAGCTGCATTCAGTGGTGACACGTTTCCCAGAGGGCAGGGCGATGGTTACTTCATAGTATGAGGGGCCACCCCGGTTCCCCAGGAGGGTTGGCAGCCAGTGGATGCGCAGGTGCCTGGCCCCTTTTTTGCGGATGACAGCACGGATTTCCGCCTTGTGGCATCCGATTTCCAGCCATTTCAAAATAACCACCACACCGATGAACAGGAAGAACCCCCAGCCGGAAGTCTGTGATGTCGATGCCGGGTGGGGCATTCGCATAAAGCTACGGGGCGGGAGGGCTTTGTCGATTCCATTAGCAGCCGCCGTTTCCACTCAGGCCGTGCGCAATGGGTGGTTGCATCCAGCGGCGGCTTCGCCTAGATGCTGGCAGCCACAACCCATGCCCCACGCCCTTCTTCTCAAGTTTCCTGGAACCAATTGCGATGCCGAAACCGCCCGCGCTCTGGAGGCGGCGGGCTTCACCTCCGAGGTGCTGCCAGTGGCTCTGCTGGAGCCCTCCTCCCTCGACAAGGCGCAGATGATCGTTTTCTCAGGCGGCTTCAGCTACGGCGATTACGTGATGTCAGGCCGCATCGCCCAGTTGATCACGAAGTCGAAGCTCGGCGACCGTCTCAAGTCCTTCGTGGAAAAGGGCGGATACGCTCTCGGCATCTGCAATGGCTTCCAGATCCTCACCCAGCTCGACCTCCTGCCCAAGGGCAGCCTCATCCACAACACCAGCGGCCGCTTCATCTGCCGCTGGGTGGGTCTGAAAAAGACCAAGACCAAGGCCAGCCCCTACCTGAGCAAGCTGCCTGAAAACTTTGAGCTGCCCGTGGCGCACGCCGAAGGCCGCCTCGTCACCGAAGGGGACGCCGCCGCTGGCTATGTGAAGTCCGGCCATGCCGCGCTGCTTTACACGAACAACGTCAACGGCTCCACCAGTGCCATCGCCGGACTGCAGGACGACACAGGCCGCGTCTTTGGTCTCATGCCGCATCCGGAGCGTTTCATCTTCAAGAGTCAGCACTATGATCCTGACTGGGCTGGAGACACGCAGTATGGCTGGGGTCATTACCTCTTCCAGTCAGCGCGCGAGGCGTTGAATTAAGCACTGTTTTTCGCGCAGCGACAGAGGCTAAAAACTTGGGGCTGGTGAGCCCTATGCGCACTTTTGCGCTCTGCATGGAGCGAATCTATTTGTCATTAATATGGTATTTATATAAATTACCAGTTAATTATTTAGATTCATGAAGTCTCCTGCCGCGCTTGTTTCCACACATTCCAGCGTCCGCCTCACCCAGTTCATGCTGGCGTGCATTTTGATGCTTTCCGGCTTTTGCTCGCTGGTTTATCAGACGGTCTGGCTCCGGGAGTTTCGGCTGGTCTTTGGTGGTGCAGCCCCGGCAGCGGCGGCGGTCATGGCGGTCTTCATGGGCGGGCTGGGTTTTGGCGGCAAATTCTTTGGCTCCTGGGTCGAGCGCGTAGGGCGGCCCTTCCGGTTTTACGCACGGCTGGAGGTGGGCATCGCCCTGGCGGCGGCTGCTTCTCCGGCGCTGCTCGGGCTGGCGCGCTCCCTTTACCTCAAGACCGGCGGCACCGCAGGCATGGGCCTTGGGCCGGCCACCTGCCTGCAGCTCCTCATCACCGCGCTGGTGCTGGGCGCTCCCTGCTTTCTCATGGGCGGCACGCTTCCAGCGGCCATGAAGTTCGCGCAGCACGATGACGACCCCCGCCGGTCCACCACCGCGTTCTTTTATGGCATCAATATCGCCGGAGCGGTGTGCGGTGCGCTGCTGAGCACCTTCTGGCTGCTGCCAAACCAGGGAAACCACAGCACGCTGACGATCGCCGTGCTGGCCAATCTGGGGATCGCCCTGGCGGCTTGGGGCATCTCTGCGGTACAAGAAAAAGAGCCGCGCCTGCAGGCCGAAGCCAGCGGGGCAGGGCAGGCGAGCGTGGCCGCGCAGGCACCCGCGCCCTTTGTGCTGGCGGCGGCCTTCATGAGCGGCTTCACCTTCTTTGTGGCGGAGCTGGTATGGTACCGTGTGTCCACACCGCTGCTGGGCGGCTCGGTGTATGGCTTTGGGCTGGTGCTCTGCGTAGTGCTGGCCGGCATGGGCACGGGTGGGCTGCTCTACGCGCTGATGCTCAAAAAGGCCGAGCCCGGCATCGCGGGTTTCACCCTCGTCTCCGCGCTGCAGGCGCTGGCCATTCTGCTGCCCTATGCACTGGGGGACCGCATCGCACATCTGGCGCTCATCTTGAATGACAGCCTGCGCGGCCTGGGGTTGGGACACATGGCCCTGGGCTGGGCGGTGGTCATGTCTCTGCTGGCATTTCTGCCCTCGCTGCTCAGCGGCATACAGTTTCCGCTGCTCGTCAGCCTGCTGGGGCGTGGAAATGCCGGGGTAGGCCGGCAACTGGGGCGCGCGTATTTGTGGAATACCTTTGGCTCCATCACCGGCTCGCTGCTGGGGGGCTTCATCCTCGTGCCGTGGCTGCAGCTCACCGGCTGCTGGCTGCTGGCCGCGCTGCTGGTGGCTGCGATGTCTGCTGCTTCCCTCGTGCTGCAGCTGCGTCGCAATTCTTCTGCCGAAACCTCATCTGCACCCGCCCCGCGCCTGAGCTGGAGTGGCGGTGTGGCTTTTGTACTGCTGGCCGTCAGTGGCTTTTGCGCGCTGGGAACCACCGGACCCACGGCCATGTGGATGCAGTCGCCTATCGGCTACGGCCGTGTGACGCATGGTGAATTCAACACAGCGCTCAGTTTGGAGAATCTGCAGCGCAGCACGCGCCGCACCCTGGTGCAGGCCTACGATGGGCGCGAGACCAGCGTGGCCGTGGTGGGCGGGCTGCAGTACTCCTTTCTCACCAATGGCAAGAGCGACGGCTCCGCTGTGATGGATGCCTCCACCCAGGTGATGCTGGGCCTTACTGGTGCCATTCTGCACCCGCACCCGCAGCAAGCCTGCGTCGTGGGCCTGGGCACCGGCACCACCGCCGGATGGCTGGCCGACGTGCCCGGCATGCAGCGCGTGGACGTGCTGGAACTGGAGGAGGAGATCCGCAAAGTGGCGCGCTACTTTGATCCCGTGAGCCGGAATGCCACGCAGCACCCGCGCATCCGCAACATCACCGGAGACGCGCGCGAATTTCTCCTCACCCGCGGGCAGGACTACGACCTCATCGTCTCAGAGCCCTCCAACCCCTGCCGCGCCGGCGTGGCCAATCTCTACACCCGGGAGTTTTACCGCAATGCCAGCCAGCGCCTCGGCCCCGGCGGCATCTTCTGCCAGTGGGTGCAGGGGTATGAGGTGGAGCCCGAGGCCATCACCACCGTCATCAGCACCCTGCGCCAGGTCTTTGCCAAGGTGGAGGTCTGGTCCACCCAAGGCTCCGACATGCTGCTCGTCTGCTCCAATGACGAAGCCCCCTGGCAGATCGAAAGTGTGCGCCAGCGCATCAAGCAGGAGCCCATGGCCGAGGCCCTGCGCCGCCTGTGGAAAACGGACACGGCCGAGGGCTTCTTTGCCAGCTGTATCGCCAGCAGCAGCTTCTGCACCGCGCTTGCCGCCACCGGCACTACCATCAACACCGACGATATGAACCGGTTGGAGTTCAGCTTTGCCCGCACTGTGGCGCGTGGAGACAACTGCGCCCTGCAGCTCGCCCGCGCCGCCACCCGTGCCGGTGGCAGCCTGCCACGCGTGCAGGGGGCGCTGGACCTGCCCCTCTACTACTCCGAGCGCCTGCACCTGCCCGGCCGCCTGTGGGAGTCCGCCACCGCCGACCTCCTCCCCGCCGAAGCCCCAGCCGACGTGCGCGACCGCGTGCCCTCCCTGAAGAGCTACTGGCGACGCGACTACGCCGCCTATTTGGCCGCCCCCATGCCCGCTGCTACCGTGCTTTCAGACCGCGTTCTCCAAGCCTATGCCCGTGCCCGTACCGGCGCACCAGATGCTCAGGAGGCCATCGCCGTCGCCACTCCGCTCTCGGTGGTGGACGCCTGCCTGCTCCGCGCATTGGCCAGCCATCACCAGCGGCAACCCCAGCCCATCCTCGACCACCTCACTGAGGGGCTCGATGCCCTCATGACCAGCCCGTGGTGTGACCTGCCGCTGCTCAATGAGGCGCTCGGCCTCCTCGGCCCGCTCTCCCAGTTCCCACCAGCGGTCAAAGACCCGCGATTCCGCGCCCTCTTTGACAAGCTGGACCGCACCTACCCCGCGGGCGTGGCGCGCGATACCATGCTCAGCACCCGCTGCGAGATGGCCATGCGCCTGCCGCTGCAGCAGCAACTCGCCGCCGTGCACAGCTACGGCCAGCCCTTCCCCTGGCAGGGGCGTGCCCTGGCCTTGCGTGTCAGTGCCTACATGCAGGCGCAGGACCCCCGCCTCGATGAAGCCGTGGCAGACCTCAATCGCTACCTCGCCCAAGGTGGCCGCGTCGGCGGCGAATCCCCCCCATTCACCGTTCAGCTCCAGCAGACCGCACCTGATACCATGCCGCAGGCCGAGGGTATCACTGTCGGTGCCAAGGCCGGAAAGTGAGCGTGCCACCAAGCACTGGGCGTGCTGATTTTTCATCGGCTCCGGGAAGCTCCGCCGCACATAGCGCTCGCAGAGCTGACGTGGACATCGGCACTCCCAGCAAAGAGCTCTGCTAAAGTCGCCAGCGAGAGATCGTGGCAATTTCCCGCACCTGCCGCCGTATGTAACGCTGCTCCCCCAAAGAATGTCTTTTTTCGCCGCACATCCCGTACTCCGTCTCCTCTTCTCGCCCCAGCATCTGTGGCGCACCCTTTCCCTGGGCATCAAGACCATCTGGCTGCACAAGCTGCGCTCCTTTCTGACCGCGCTCGGAGTCGTCTTTGGCGTCGCCTCTGTGGTGGCCATGCTCGCCATTGGCGAAGGCGCCAGCTACGAAGCTCAGGAGCAGATCCGCAAGCTCGGCAGCCAGAACATCATCCTCAGCAGCGTCAAGCCCCCGGACGGCCAGGGCTCCAGCGGCGAGTCCCGCAGCATGATCAGTGAATACGGCATCACCCTGCGCGACATCCAGCAGATCCGCCAGACCGTGCCGGACATTCACGTCGTCGTCCCCAGCCGTTACATCTCCGAAAACATCTGGAATCTCGACCGCAGCATCGACGGCCAGGTCATGGGGGTGCTGCCCATTTATCCTGAGATGCGCAACCGCCGCATCACCCAGGGGCGCTTTTTCAACGACCTCGAAATGAAAGACACCGTGCCCGTCTGTGTCATCAATCAGACCGTGGCAGACCGCCTCTTCATGCTCTCCACACCCGTGGGGAAATCCGTCCGCGTCAAAGGCTTCTACTACAAGGTCATCGGCATCATTGAAGATGAAGGCCAGTCGGTCGGCACAGACGCTGGAGGCGCCAGTGCCTCCGCCTCCTCTCCGGCGCAGATCATGATCCCCTTCAGCACCCTCATGGACCAGTACGGCGAGGTCTTCTTCCGCTTCCGCACTGGCAGCTTTGAGGCGGAAAAGGTCCAGTTTCACGAAGCCGTCATCCGCGTGGACGACGTCAACAAAGTGGAAAGCCGCGCCGAGGCCATCCGCCACCTCATGACCAGCAACCATAAAAAGGAAGACTGGCGTATCATCGTCCCCGTGGAGCTGCTCAAACAAGCCGAGCGCACCAAGCAGATCTTCAGCATCGTGCTCGGAAGCATCGCCGCCATCTCCCTGCTCGTGGGCGGCATCGGCATCATGAACATCATGCTCGCCAGCGTGACCGAGCGCACCCGAGAGATCGGCATCCGTCGCGCCCTCGGTGCTCGGCAAAACGACATCGTGGTGCAGTTCCTTATCGAGACCGTCCTGCTTGCCGGCGTCGGCGGTGTGCTCGGCGTCGTCCTCGGTCTCAGCATCCCGCTCGCTGTCACCAAATTTGCGGGCGTCACCACTGTCATCAAGATGTGGTCCCCCATCCTTGCCTTCTCCATCTCCGTTCTCACGGGCGTCGCCTTCGGCATCTACCCTGCACGCCGTGCCGCCCAGATGAATCCGGTGGAGGCGTTAAGGCATACGTAGGAGGGTGGCTCCACATTATGAGTCTGCGCCGTATGTGCTGGCAGGCTTGTTTGTGGATGAGTGGCAGGGAGCACGCCCGGAGCCGGTGCGGACATCGGAGCTCTTAGCAAAGAGATTTGTCATCGAGAACGGTACCTGCGAAAGCGGTAGCAACTTGCTGTAGTAAGCATGACATTTGCTCTCGACGAAAAGCTGTGGGGACGAATAAGCTGGCGGCATGAGCTGGCGCTTTCTTTTTTATTCGTGCTGGGTGGCGCTTTGTCTGATAGGGGCCGCGGCGCAGGCTGCGAAGACTGAGGTGAAGAGCGAAGCTGCAGAGCTGAAGACGCGCATCTTCCACAAGGTGCCGCCTGATCTTTTGTCGATCACGGAAGAGGTGGATCAGGATGCTGTGGCTGCAGATCCCTTTGCAACGACACCACCGCGGAAGCGCAAGCCGGGCGAACCTGTGCCGCTGATCAAGTCAGCACGGGATAAACTGGTTGAGGTGGGGGTGACCTTTCCAGATGGTGCCAGCGCCTCCTTTGATTCCTATTCAGGCACGCTCACCGTTGTGAACACGCAGGCAAATCTGGATCTGTGCGAGGCTTATTTTGACAGCAGCGGCCTGCACTATCCACACCACGTGAGCTTCGTGCTGACCGTGGTGGAGGGGCCGGGGGAGATCATCCGGGAGGCGAGTGCAGCGGTGGCGCAGGAAGATGCCGCCAGCGCGCTCGCGGGCCTGATGCAGCAGGCGGCCACGGCGGAGCCGCAGGTGCGCGTGGTGCAGGATGCCTATTTGGAAACGAAGTCCGGCACACGTGCCACGACGCGGTCGGTGAAGGAGCATGCCTGCCCCATCTTCAGCATGGATGATCAAGGCCACCTCTCCTCCGATCATGAAATGCGGAGCATCGGCCTGAATTTGGAAATGGAGCCATCCATCGGGGCTGACGGAAAGACCATCGACCTCAGCTACACTCTGGAGCTGAGCCCTGCTCCTCCTCAGGAACGCAAGATGACTTCAGCCGATCCCACCACGGGAAGTCCCGTCGAGTTTCCATTCGTCGCGGTGCCCATGCTGCGTCTGGTGGCAGAGGCCACTGTGCAGGCGGGCAGCACGCGGCTGCTCGGGGTGGTCAGCCCCTATGGCAAGGCAGGTGCCGGGCGCAGAGATGTGCAGTGGGCGGCTTTCCTCACCACGAACATCGTGAAGGTGGACAAAGCTTCGCGTGTCAGGCCCAGGCTCCCTGAGGCGGAGCTGCAGGTGCCCTCCGGCATGCGCAGGCTGGCGCTGAGCGTGACGCCCGGGCTTTTGGAAAATGAATGCCTGAAATCCGGGCAGACGCTTCAGCCTTACTTCGACACTCACGGCATTCTGCCGGTCGCGGGCGCAGCGGCGGTGATCCATGAGGAGGTGCTGACGGTGGTGAATACGCAGGAGAACATCGAGCGCATCGTGGCGCTGGTCGATTACCTGACCTTGAAGCTGCCGCGCACCGTGGCGCTGACACTGCACAGCGTGCGTGGCTCAGGCGCATTCCTCCGCAGCCTCGCCGCACAGGCCGCAGCCCAGTATGACCACGACGCGCAATGGCGGCAGGTGCAGCAGGCGCTGGATGCCGGGCTCCATGACCTCAGGCGGGTCGGCACCAGCCGGATGGAAACCAAGTCGGGCGCACGCGCCAAGCTGGAGGCCGTGCAGGAGTACTCGTTTCTGAGCCACTACGGGCAGGACAAGGCGGGCCGCATGGCGGCGCAGTTTGAAACCAGCCGGGCGGGAGCCATCCTGGAGTTTGAGCCCACGCTGAACAGCTGGGATGACAGCATGGAGCTCAATCTCTCTCATGAATTTCATCCTCTGCCGCCAGAGGTGGCGCACGTCGTCATGCTGAGTCCCGGTGCCAAAAAGAGGCAGAGCTTTCCCATCATGCACGCGCATGCCCAGCAGACGGTGACCGGGTGGCATGTGAAGAATGGCAGCACGCGGCTGTTTGCCCTGCTCAAGCCTCCAGGAGAAGAGGCGGCGGGAGATGAGCTGATCGCCACCTTTCTGCATTGCGATGTGATGCCCCAAAGCGCACGCATCAAGCCAAACGGCCCCACGCTGGAGCAGATGCTGGCCACTGTGGCAAAGGTGGAGTCGCAGGAGCAGTTTGTGCGCAGCTTCAGGGTGTCGCCGGATTTTATTTCAGGATCTGAAAACGAGAGCGTTCATGATCAGATCACGGACCGCTCAAAGCATAAGAGCGTGCAGGAGATTCTGGTAGAGCATGGTATTTCATTTCCGCAGGGCGCATGGGCGCGCAGCGGCGGTGCCGCCAGCCAGATCACGGTCAGAAACACCGCGGAGAACCTGGACAAGGTGCAGAAGTGTGTGGAGTGGATCGAGCGTGAAACAGCCCTCGCCCGTGTGGTCGTCACATCTCAGGTGGTGGAGGCACCGGGCCCGCTGGTGCAGCGGCTCATGGCGGAGACCGCTGGCCGGTGCGATCATCGCAGGGAGATGCAGCAGGTGCTTGAGGCCGTGCATCAGGGCAGCGCCAGGCATCTCGGCCTCTCCCGCATCGAGACCATGGCTGGAGCCAAAGGCAAGGCGGAGCAGGGTGTGCAGCATCCCTACTTTACGGGAGCAGTGGAAAACGATGCGCGCCTCGTCGGCTCATGCACCGAGGTGGAGGCCGCAGGCAGAGCAGGGGATTGTGTGGTCAGTCTCGTGCTCAACTCAGAATTCCACACCGCTGATCCGCACGAGCACAAGGAGGAGGTCATCGACACCGCAGGCCGCCGTCTGGAGCTGACGCTGACCGATTTCTACCTCATGCAGCTATCCGCCGAAACGGTGGTGCCCGATGGCTGTGCCCGCATGCTCGCTGTGTGGAAGCCGCTCGGAAAGCAGGATGCGGAAAACGCAGATGTGCTGCAGGTCTTGTTCATCACCTGCGATCAGGTGCGTGGCCGGGAGTGAGGGCTGGCCGGATAGTGGTCGGCACAATTCTATGTGTGGTGCGTGGTATTCAGAATCGGCTTCTTTCCAAATTTCCGCTTGCCGATTCAGCCGAATGGGATGCTCGGAATCCAACTGCCAGATAGCATTGGATTCTGCATTGAGTGTGTTTTGGAGGTGTTGAATTGGCGGTTTCGTTTTGCTTTCCATGCTCGTCACTTGTTGAATCCGCTGGCATTGGTGGCAGCTCCGGGCATGGGTTTGCACATGGACACATCGCTCAAGGATTATCTCATGGGGCTGGCACCGGGTGCGCCGCTGGAAGTGGGGGAGATTGAGTTTTTGCTGGCTGAGGCGTGGCGGTCTCTGCGGGGATCGCGGGCCGGGGGCATGCAGGCGCAGAAGATCCGGGGACGCACAGAGGACATGGCGTGGAATCCGCCGTCGCTGACCTTCAGCATCGAGCGTCATGGCGGTACGGTGAATGGATCGACACGCGCAGAGATTCAGCGCTGGTGCGTGAATGTGGAGGCGCACACCGCCGAGATCACATCCACCGGCAGGCGGCAGCTGCATGCGATGGCGAAACGGGTGAACGTCAAAGGACCGGCGGCGGAGATCGCCGAGGCCATTTTGAAGAACCTGGAGTCTCCCATGCTGAAGAGGTTTCCCGATGGCCGCGTCAAGGTGCTGATCAGCTCGGTCTTTCCGCATGGGAGCGACTTCAAGCAGACCGTGTCAGGTCGAAGAAAGCGCTTTCGCGCCGCGCTGGAGGCGCTGATCAAAGAGCATGGGTGGCGGGAGGTCGGGACCAACACCTACGCGCGGCTTGAGGAGAAGTAAGGGCGCTCCATAGGGGGCAGATCGGAAAGATATTTGGAGTGTGGTTGCGGAGCGAGGCGCGAACGCAGCTACCGCTTTCGCATGGTGAACGGTGGGCGAATAGTTTCATGCCATGCAAGTAGAAGACTGCTCTGGACGCAAGATTGCTCTTTGTGTTTGCGGGTGCTAGGAGCCGCTCGAAAGCGGTAGCTTCGATGCAGGCTTGCGCCGTGCATCTGCGCGACCGCACTCCAAATGAGGTGCGCGCTGGCAGCCGTTCCTTGTGCCTCTACTTCTTCAGCCCCTTCCACACCGCAGGCAGTCTTTCCTTCACCAGGCGGGCGCTGGCGGGGGGCATGAGGGCTGGGGTGAGGGGGATGTTTTTGGTGTCTTCAAAGTCGAAGTGGCCGGGGCTGCGGGAGTATTTGTAGTCCTTGTCCAGGCTGCCGTCTCCGGAGAGCTGGATGCCCACCTCCTCCACATGGGGGACGGAGAGGTAAAAGAGGCCGCGCTCCATCACGCAGGATTCGCCGGGCTTGAGGCGCAGTTTGGCGCGGGCCAGCTCCTGAAAGAGCTCGCGTGCGGTGGACTGCGCGGGATTCACAAAGGTGCGGTGCTCGGCGATGAGGTCGTGGTAGGCGTCCTCTTTCCGCAGCGCGGCAAAGGCGGTGTCGATCTCGTCCTGCGCCAGCGGGAAGTGGGTGCAGCCCAGCACGATGGTCTGCAGCGGCTGCCGGGGCTTGGCGGCGCTGTAGGCGGCGGTGAGGGCGCGGGCTTCCTTGAGTGCGTAGGAGGAGACGGATTCGGGAAAGGCGGTGTCTCCTTCGATGGCCCCGGCCAGCGTGGTGCTGCCCTGCTGCACGATCAGCGGCACGCTGTGGCCCGCACGGCCCAGCGTGGTGGAGATGGTGCGCGGATACACCTTGCTGGCGCAGGTGCCCACAGTGGCCAGGATGCCGATGCCGCCGTCTGAGTTTGACTCCAGCACGCCGCGTGCTCCGGCCTCCACCACACCCACCACGATCACCGGCAGCCCCCAGGCGGCCACGGCTTTGCGCACGTCTTCCAGGCCGTAGGCGGTGGCGGTGTTGCAGGCGATCACGATGGCCTTCACGGGCGGCTTGTCGTAGTGCGGGGTGTCGCCCTCGGCAGGCCACGCACGGCGGCCCAGGAGAAAGATGGCGTCTTTGAGGATGAGCTCCTTGAGGTAATCGGTGCGCTGCACGGCGGAGTAGTTGCCGTAGGGCATATTGGCCTGGTCGCCAAAGTAGATGAATCTCTCCTGCGCAAAGTCGGGCACACCATCGGCACCGGGCTGCAGGGTGTTGTTGTCAAAGGCGTCCATCGTCAGCAGCGCCTCCAGCACGGTCAGCCCGCCGATGCCCGAGTCAAACACGCCGATGGGCAGATGGCGTGTGGCATCGGCATCGCTCCACGCGGTGGTGTCCACGGTGAAGGCCGCTTTGCCATCAGGATGGCTGCGCACATGATCGATGAGGTCTGCGGCCTGGGCGGCGGTGGCCAGCAGGATCAACGTGGTGATTGTTTTCATGGGGCGGCCAGGGGGTGGGGGTTGGAGATTCGCTGCATTATTCGTGCCAATCAAGCCCGCTCCCGGTGGTTACTCCATGACGGTCATTAGGAGAAGGCAAATAACAGCCGCCCAAAGAACACGGCGGCCACCATGCCCACAAAGTCGGCCGTCAGCCCTGCCACCAGCGCATGGCGAAAGCGGCGCACGCCCACGCTGCCGAAGTAAACGGTCAGCACGTAGAAGGTGGTCTCCGTGGAACCATACAGGATGCCGGCGGTGAATTTCACCATCTCGCTCAGGTCCGGGCGGGTCAGGATCTCATTCAGGATGCCCTGCGCGCCGCTGCCGCTGAGAGGGCGCATCAGCGCCAGGGACAGCAGCTCCACGGGAAAGCCCAGCACATTCAGCACCGGGGCCAGCAGGTACTCCAGCAGCTGGAAGGCACCGGATTCCCGCAGAATGGCCAGCACCGTGAGCATGGCCACGAGGTAGGGCATGATGCGCACCGCCACCTGAAAGCCCTCCTTGGCCCCGTCCACAAATTCCTCATACACCCGCACCCCGCGCGCCCAGGCCACGCCCACGGCCAGCATGAGGATGGCGGGGATGGCCAGGCCGGAGGCTCCGTCCATGACCCGACGCCACACGGGCGGCTCTTGCGGCCCCTGCGCTGTGGCGGCGGTGCGTGCCTCCTTCTTCTTTAAAGAGAGCGCCTTTTCCGCATCCGCCTTGCGTTGCGCGGCCTTCGTCATCATGCCGGAGATGCCGGTCTGCTGCAGCACCGTCTGCCGCCAGGAGGGCGGGCCCAGCTCCAGCACCGTGACGCCGAGAAAGAGCACGCCCAGAACGGTGAGCCAGAAGCCCCCCCGGCCTGTGATGCCCGCAGGCCGCGTGCTCGTGGCCGCGCCCTCTGCCGCCAGCTCGTCCGGCTGCACGGCAAAGCCCGGCAGACGCTGAAAGCTCTTGGCCGCCAGCACCGCCGCCACGGAGGCGCAGGCCGTGGCCAGGATGGTGGGCACGATGACGCGAAAGCTGTGGCTCACGCCCGCCGCATTAAGAAAATTCATCGCCGTCATGGGGATGAGCGTGAAGGCCCCAGTGTTCAGCGCCAGAAAGGTGATCATGGCATTGCTGGCGCTCTGCTTGTGCGGGTTGATCTCCTGCAGGTGGCCCATGGCCTTGAGGCCCAGAGGCGTGGCGTTGTTGGAAAGGCCCAGCATGTTGGCGGAGAGATTCATCACCATGGCGCTCATGGCCGGGTGGCCGGTGGGCACATCGGGAAAGAGGCGGCGCAGCAGCGGGGAGAGCACGCGCACCACGGCCTCCAGCACGCCCGCCTTTTCCAGCAGGCGCAGGACCCCCAGCCAAAACATCATCATGCCCGCCAGCGGCAGGGCGATGCCCATCACCGCCTTTTCCGCGCCCTTCATCGCCGCATCGATGACGCTGGCGTCTCCCGACACCCGCCCCATGAGCCCGGCGACGAGGAGACCGGTAAAGAGAAGTGTGGCCCAGATGTAGTTCAGCATGCTATGGAGGAGGAAAAAATGACAACATAGTAACCAGAAGATGGGGTAATGCGTAAACGTTAGCGCGCCAGACAAAAACTCCTCCCCTCCGATTTTCTGATTCCGCCACTTCATTCATGCCCTGTCCCATCCAGCTAGCCAGCAAACTCAGTGGCCTCAGCCAGCATGTCATCCGCATCTGGGAGAGGCGCTACAGTGCACTGAGCCCCAGCCGTACCTGCACCAACCGGCGCATGTACTGCGATGAAGCCGTGAAGCGCCTGAAGCTGCTCAAGACCCTGACGGAAAACGGCCACCGCATCGGCGGTGTGGCACGGCTGAGCACCGCCGAGCTGGAGGCGCTGGTGCAGGACCTGACCGCTGTGCCCCAGGCCGCGCAGGCACCGGCACCCGCCCCTGCTGTGGCACCCGGCACCACCCTGCCGGCAGAGCCCGCCACCCCGCAGCCTGTGGCCGAGCCCGCCAGCCCCGCCGCCCCTGCGCAGGTGAGCCCCGAGCAGTGCGTGGAGGACGCCCTGGAAGCCTCCAAGCGCTATGACTGCGAAGGCCTGCGCCGCATCATTCTCCAGGCCCGCATGCAGTATGGTCAGCGCGGCATGCTGCACCGCGTCATCTGCCCCATGCTGATCAAGGTGGGCAGCCAGTGGCAATTTGGCGAGATGCGCCCCGGCCACGAGCACATCCTCACCGCCGTCATCCGCGAGATCCTGCTCACCCCGGTGCCCGGCAGCCAGGTGCCGCTGCATGCGCCGGAGCTCATCGTGGCCACACCCGCAGGGGAGCTGCACGAGCTGGGCGCGCTCATCGTCGCCGCCTCCGCACGGGATCTCGGCTGGTATGTGACCTACCTCGGCCCCAATCTGCCCGTGGAGGAGATCGCCGCCTGCGCCATCGCGAGGAATGCCACCGCCGTGGCGCTCAGCGTCGTGTATCCCGAGGGCTGCCCCGTCATCACCGAAAAGCTGCGCCGCATCCGCGACCTGCTGCCGGCCAATATGCGCCTCATCGTGGGTGGGCGCTCCGCCGAGAGCTACCGCACCCTTTTGCCCGAGCTGGCCATCAAGTGGGTCAGCTGCCTGCACGGCTTGGACGACGCCCTGAGCAAAACCCCGCGATGAGTGGCAGCGCCCAACATGGGTGTGCAGAAGGGGGAATGGGACGCGTGATCTCGCCCGCCGCCACAGACTATTAAAAACTCGTGCCTGTTGCGCGTATTGAGCATCCCTCTACTCTGCACGTCCCATGCTTCTTTACCGCACCACCACCGGCATCTTCATTCAGTCCGCCACCACCTGGCACGCCGTGCCGGAAACCAACTGGGACGCCCTGCTCGAAGTCGTGGGTCTTCCCGCTTACCTTGCACAGATCGCCACCACCACGCCCGTCGTGGAAGCCCCCGCGCCCGAAAGCATTCTGGCTCCCATCGTTTCCCAGGAAGTGTGGGCTGCAGGCGTGACCTACTTTCGCAGCCGCACCGCACGTATGGAGGAGAGCAAGGACGCAGGCGGCGGCAGCTTCTACGACCGCGTGTATGCCGCCGAGCGCCCCGAGATTTTCTTCAAGGCCACCCCGCAGCGCGTGGCGCATCCCGGGCAGGCCATGCACCTGCGCAGCGACTCCAAATGGATGGTGCCCGAACCCGAGTTGACCCTTTGCATCAACAGCCGTGGCGACATCATCGGCTACACCGTGGGCAATGACCTATCCTGCCGCGACATCGAAGGCGAGAACCCTCTCTATCTGCCACAGGCCAAGTGCTTCAAGCTCTGCGCCGCCCTCGGTCCCGCCATCCTCATTCAGAACGAGCCCCCCGCGCCCACCACCCGCATCCATCTGCAGATCGACCGCGCCGGAGCCGCCGCCTTTGAGGGGGAGACCACCCTTTCCCAGCTCAAGCGCACCCCCGCAGAGTTGGCCGGTTTCCTCTTCCGCGACAACACCTTCCCCACCGGCACCTTCCTCATGACCGGCACCGGCATCGTCCCCGGAGACGAGTTCACCCTGCAAAGCGGAGACGTCATCAGCATCACGATTGACGGCATCGGCACGCTGGTGAATCCGATGGCGTGAGGATGAAGCGGGCAATGGCAGAGCGGGGGGGGCATCCAGATCCTCCTGGCTCAGTGCCGCCCGTTTCTTGAGAAGCCGGGCATCGCAGCAGCTCACCTGATGAATTTGCTTCGTTCGATCTTCCGGCTCTCCATCTCCCTGCTGCCCATTTCCATGGCTGCCGCCTCCCGCTCATGCGGAGTCAGGGAGTTC
Source organism: Prosthecobacter vanneervenii (assembly GCF_014203095.1). Taxonomy (NCBI): domain Bacteria; kingdom Pseudomonadati; phylum Verrucomicrobiota; class Verrucomicrobiia; order Verrucomicrobiales; family Verrucomicrobiaceae; genus Prosthecobacter; species Prosthecobacter vanneervenii. The sequence goes on from NZ_JACHIG010000001.1 coordinate 202,641, forward strand.
AGGTAGCCACGTGGATTGATGTTTCTCAGATCCGACATGTTCACGGGCTTGGACAGGTAAGTCTTGTCGGAGGAGCAGTGGGTCAAGGCACCGGAGGCAGTGATCAGCACGAGCATCCCGAAAATGCATGGACGGGGCAATGGCTTCATGGCGGCGGGTGGTGTGTAGCATCGGCAGAAACGAGATCGGCCCGGACTTCTTGCTTCGGCTGTTTCCCGTTATTCGGTGCGGGAATCGAGCGTTTCATGCCGCGATGGATCGAGCGGACATCGAATGGGTGTGGACGTCTTGGTTTGAATAAAAAGTCTAAGCCAGCGTCTGAAAATGCTGTGCCCCTCCCGACCATGAAGCCTGCGGCTCTGCATTCCACGTTTGTCCTTTTCCTGCTCTCTTTCTGGCTCAGCAGCTGCCGGTCCGACCCCACGCTCTCGGTCACCAGCAGTCTGCCAAAGCAGGGGCTGCGGGGGCGGACGCTGGCGGTGGGCGGGCTCACGGCACCGGGGGTGAATGTTTACCCCGGGCAGACGGAGGAGAGCATCATCCTGATGAATGCAGAGGAGGAGATGCAGCGGCGGCTCAGGCGCTCGCGCGTGCTCAGCATGGCGGCGGTGCAGCAGGCGGTGGGCTCTGCGCCCACAAGGTTCAGCTCGGGCGTGCCCATCGTCCTCGGCAGCAAGCTCAGCCCCGGATTCATCCGCAAGGTGCAGGCCCGGGGCATCGACTACCTGCTGTGGATCGATCTTCGGGACAACTTCGTGGAGCAGGACTCGCGGCAAAACAGCTTCATCAAAACCGCCAGCTCCAGCTGCTGCTGTGGAAAGGTGAACGGCAAAACCTGCCGCACAGGGGCCTGCGCCAGCGGGTGTGGCAGCTCCTGCCGCAGCAGCTCCAGAGTGGTGGAGAATGTACTGAGCGCGGTGGCCCGGCGCACCGTGGCCGCCAGCTACTCGCTGCTGGACACCGCCACCGGCCATGTGACCTGGCAGGCGGAGTCCATGCTGACAAAAAGCAGCATCCACTCCAACAGCTCCACCACAGGCACTCCGCTGATGCCCGTCATGCCGCTGCCACCCACGGAATCCGAGATCATGAAACGCATGACCAGCGCCGCGCTGAAAAAGCTGCCGCAGTAGGCGGGGCGGAGGAGAGTGGCGGAGTCATCCACACCACACGCAACCGTGCTGGACGAGGCCGCATTTCTCTCTAGACACTCCGCCATCCATGACACTCACCGGACACCACCTCATTGCCGGCCGCGAGGCTGCTCCCCACGGCCATTTCTTCCACGCCTTCAATCCCACCACCGGCGCGCAGCTGGAGCCCGTCTTTGGCGACGCCACCCATGCCGAGGCCGATGAAGCCCTGCAGGCCGCAGACGCCGCCTTTGACGCCCTGCGCACCGCCACGCCTGAGACACGCGCCAAGCTGCTGGACACCATCGCCGAAGAGATCACCGCCCTCGGAGACGCGCTGCTGGAGCGCGCCCATGCCGAGTGCGCGCTGCCCATGGCACGCCTGACCGGCGAGCGCGGACGCGCCATCGGCCAGCTCAAGCTCTTCGCCGCCCTGATCCGCGAAGGCTCCTGGGCGCAGCCCAGCGTGGACCACGCCATACCGGACCGCCAGCCGCTGCCAAAGCCAGACGTGCGCCGCGTGCTGCTGCCCATCGGCCCTGTGGTGGTGTTTGGCGCGTCCAATTTCCCCTTCGCCATCGGCGTCATCGGCACGGACACCGTCTGCGCCCTGGCCTCCGGCTGCCCGGTGGTGGTGAAAGGCCACCCCGCACACCCCGGCACCTGCGAGATGCTCTCCCGCGCCGTGCTGGCCGCACTGCACAAGGTGGGCCTGCCTGCAGGCTGCTTCTCCCTCGTGCACGGAAAGGGCAATGACATCGGCACCACGCTGACGAAGCACCCGCTGACCCAGGCCGTGGCCTTCACCGGCTCCCTGCGCGGTGGCCGTGCGCTCATGGACGTGGCTGCAGCCCGCGCACACCCCATCCCCGTGTATGCGGAAATGGGCTCCGTGAACCCCGTGTATGTGCTCCCCGGTGCGCTCAAGGAGCGTGCCGCCAAGATCGCCGAGGCCTACATCGGCTCCGTGACCATGGGCGTGGGCCAGTTCTGCACCAATCCCGCCGTGGTGCTCGGCCTCAAGAGCGACGGGCTCAAGGAGTTCATCAGCAGCGCCTCCTCCTTTGCCGCCAAGGTGGCACCCCAGACCATGCTGCATCGTGGTATCTGCGAAGCTTACGACGCAGGCACCGCCGTGTGGCAGACGATTGACGGCCTGGAGCTGGCTGGACAATCCGAAGCCCCCGCCAGCGAGGAGGCCTCTCAGGCAGCCTGCCGCATCTTCACCACCACCATCGACGTGCTGGAGTCCAACGCCGAGCTGCGCCGCGAGGTCTTCGGCCCCTGCTCCATCATCACCGAATGCGCCACGCTGGACGACATGCTGCGCTACACCGCCGGACTGGAAGGCCAGCTGACCGCCACCATCCAAGGCACCGAGCAGGACCTGCGAGACTACGCCCCGCTCATCCGCGCGCTGGAGCGCAAGGTGGGCCGCATCATCTTCAATGGATTCCCCACCGGCATCGAGGTCTGTCCCTCCATGCACCACGGCGGCCCGTACCCTGCCGCCAGCCACAGCTTCTTCACCAGCATCGGCACCGGCAGCATCTACCGCTTTGTCCGCCCCGTGTGCTACCAGGGCTTCCCCGAAGAAGCGCTTCCTGAGCTCATCAAGGATGCCAATCCCCGTGGTGCCATGCGCATCGTGGATGGTGTGCTGACGCGGTAACGAAGAGGCGGCTACGCGCTGTTGAAAGTTTCAGGTTGTCCCCCGAGCAGGCGCGGCTCGGGGCATTGCTGATGTGTGCCGCTCATTTGGAGTGCGGTCGCGGAGCGAGGCACGAGCGCAGCTACCGCTTTCGCAGGCATGATGTCGTGTCATAGCGCATACTCTCCGGACACAACACCTCTCTGGGCACACGCCAGTACGAAGGGGTTACGCCTGCCTGGAGCCGTTCGAAAGCGGTAGCTCCGATGCAGGCCTGCGCCTTGCATCTGCGCGACCGCACTCCAAAGATGCTGCGCATCGGCACCGATTTGCCGCCTCCTACCGCTCCTTCTTCGTATTCGACGGCGCGTTGAGGAATTTGCGCATGTCGTTGAAGATGCTGTCGGGGTTGTCCGGGGTGTTGTGGGCGTGGGTGCGCACACCGTCAAACCACTCCTGGGTGGTGGGCGTGTGGGCTTTGGCCACGGCCAGCAGCAACTCCTCGGTGATGGGCACCGGGTGGCCGGTGTGGATGGCGGCGGAGAGCGCCAGCTCGGCGGCACGGTCAAACACCCACTTGAGGTCAGCACCAGAGAAGCCGTTCGTAGCCTCGATCAGCTCGGCGGTGTCAAATTCGGCGATGGGCTTGTCCTTGGCAAGCAGCTCGATGATCTGCGCGCGGGCAGGGGCATCTGGCGGCGGCACAAAGATGGCCTGGTCAAAACGGCCGGGACGGCGGAAGGCGGGGTCCAGCGCCCAGGGCTGGTTCGTGGCACCGATCACCAGCACGCGCTGGTTGTCGCTGCGGATGCCGTCCATCTCGTGCAGGAACTGGTTCACCAGATTGCGCATCTGGCTCTCGCGGATCTGGCGGCGGTCCATGGCCAGGGAGTCGATGTCGTCAAACACCAGCACGCAAGGCGCATTGGCGCGGGCGGTTTCAAAGATCTGGTGCAGGTTCCGCTCGGTGCTGCCAAAGTAGGGGTCAAAGATCTCGTGCAGACCCACGGAGAGGTAGTTGCACGGCACCTCGCCAGCCACGGCGCGCAGGATCAGCGTCTTGCCACAGCCGGGCGGTCCGTAGATGAGGATGCCTCCGCCGGTCTTGCGGCCATAGGCCTTGTAGAGATCGGGGAACTGCAGCGGGTAGGTGATCTTAAGGCGGATTTCCTCCTTGAGCTCCTCCATGCCGCCCACATCGGCAAAGGTCACATTGCCGCGTTCGGGGTCGCCTGGGGCGTAAAAGGTCTCGGGACGCCAGTCATAGGGCGGATCGTCAAAAGGAGGCTCAAAAAACTCGTCGGGGTCTCCCGGGCCGGTGCTGGCGGTCTGCTCCTGGCCGGTGGGCTCGGGGGCGGGAGCCGGGGCGGTCTTGCGGGCATCGCGGGCGGTACGGCCCAGCTCGCGCTCCAGCGCGGGATCGCTCATGGTACCGTCGATCTGGGCGGCGCGGTCAAAGTGTTCGATGGCCTTGGCGCGGTCGCCTTCGCTGAGGTACACGCGGCTCAGCAGCAGGTGGGCCTGGGCATTGGTCGGCTCCAGCAGGATCACACGCTCGGCACGCACAGCCGCGCCGGAGGTGTCGCCTTCCAGAAAGAGCACCCGGGCGATGCCCAGCAGCGCATCTGTTTGATCCGGGGCCAGCTCCAGAGCGCGGGAGAAAACCTCGCGCGCTTCGTCCAGATGCAGCTCTTCCAAGCAGGCACGACCATAGAGCAGCAGCAGCGAAAGGTTGTTCGGAGACTGTGTCAGCGCGTCGCGGAGGGCGGAGGAGGTTGGCATGGATGTAAAGTTAGACCGCCAGGGGGCCGGTCTGCTGAGATTTAATACGAGTGCACCAAGCGTGCCGCCAATGATTTCTTGATGCAACTAGCAGCATGGCAGCGTGTGGCGCTGCATGGCTTGGAGGCAGATGGAAACTTGATGTTTCGCCTGTGACAAAGCATCTTACGCGGGGTTTGTCCCTGCATGCCGATGAAAGCCTGTCTTTGCCTGATGATGATGCTGCTAGCGGGGGTGCTCTCCGGGGCGGAGCCTGCATCGGCTCAGGACCCGCTGCTTTCTCCTACGCTGGCGCTCTGCCTGCGACCACTACGGCTGGCGGATGAGCCGGAGATGAATCATGCGGTGGAGACGGTCAAGAGGCTCACCTCATTCTCCCAAACGCAGACTGGCAATGGCCGCAAGGCCGTGGATGCGCTCATCACCATTTTCAAGGATCTCTTTCTCAAGGAACAGGAATACGCCAGCGCGCATCAGGCCTTCATCACTGCCAATCGACAAGCCCTGGCCAAAGAGCTTCAGGCTGAGCAGGCCGAAAGTCCCAGTGGTTCCCTTTCAGGCCCCAATCCACGACTGGGCGGCATCTTGCGCAAGGAAGCCGCAGACATCCGTACCAAGTCCACCAAGCTGCGCGATGCCGCGCTGGCGATGCTGAAGGAGAAGATCACCGCCTACAACGTCTCTGTGAGTTATTTCCAGAACCAAGGGTACAACGAAGTGGTCGTCGTTCTGGCCAATTCGATCTATGCCGTGGTGGACCGCCAGATGCCCAGCTTTGACTTCAAGCCCACCGTCACGCGCGCCTGGCTGCGGCAGCAGCGGGCCTCCTCCTCGTGATGGGCGGAAAGCATCGCGAGGGGTGAAAACAAAAAGACCGTCCGGGCTGCGGACGGTCTCATGGTGAAAACTTGGGGTTTTAGTTCAGCCGGAGGCAGGGCTGCGGGCTACCACTTCTTTTTGAAGCCGCCACCACCACCGCCGAAGCGGTTGCCACCGAAGGGGCGCTTGGGAGGGCCGCCGTAGCCGCCACCGCCAAAACCACCACCGCCGCCTCTGTCGGCATCTTCACGGCGTGGGCCGCCCTCATCGCCGCCGTAGCCGGGGCTGGGGCCTTCGCCTTCGCGGTTCTGCCATGGCTTGCTGCCAAAGCCGCCCTTCTTGAAGCCACCGCCGAAGCCGGGCTTTTTGAATCCGCCGCCTTGGCCGCCGTAGCCTTTGAAGCCACCGCCACCACCACCGCCGAATCCGCCTTTGTTGAAGCCACCTTTGTTGAAGCCGCCGCCAAAGCCGGGCTTCTTGAAGCCGCCACCGGCACCACCGCCGAAGCGCTTGGGGCGGATGCCGCTGGTGTCGTCAGGACGGTCGGCGTGGTCCATGCGGACATCACGGCCGCGCAGCTGCGCACCGCGCACGCCTTCCAGCACGGCTTCCACGGAGTCGTCCGGGACTTCGACAAAGCTGCATTTCTCCAACACGTCGATGGCGCCAATACTGCCGGGGCGGAGGTCCTGGATGGTGTTGTAAAGCATGCCGGCGATGTCCTGCGGGCGCACCTGATCCATGCCGCCCACATTGATGAAGAGGCGCACCATGCCGGAGCGCGGGCCTTTCTGCACCCAGCTGGTCTGCTTCTTGGGCAGGGGGCGCTCGTCTGCAGCGTCTTCGTGGTCGGAGTCGTACTCGTTGTCAAATCGGGCCGGAGTCATGCGCGGTGCCGGGGCAGGGGAGGCGGCCTGGGGGTTCACCGGGCCGGAGTCTTCCTCTTCCGCAGGAGCGGCGGATGCCGCAGGGGCTTCTGCAGACGGTGCAGGAGCGGACTCGGTGCTCTCAGCGCCTGCGGCAGGGACCTCAGCGGCGGAGGCAGCTTCTGCCACCAAAGCGGGGGCGGCAGCTTCTGCCACCAAAGCGGGGGCGGCTTCGGCCTGCGGTGCAGGGGTGGCAGCTGGGGCCGGTGCCGGTTTTGGGGCGGGCGCAGCAGCCTGCGGGCGCGGCTTGGGCTCAAATTTCTTTCCAGCGCGATCTTCCACTATCTGCTCGGTTTCACGCACCTGATCCTTCATGAGGAGGTCCATCAGCGCGCTGGCGATCTCCGTGGGGGAGAAGCCGATGTCCAGCAGGCGCTGGATGCTGTGCTCGTGGTTGGTGTAGCTGGCGCCTTCCAGCACGGCCTTCACCTTCTCAAAAGTCTTGTCCACGCGGGTGGCTTCGAGCTCCTCCTGCGAGGGCACTCGGGCGCGCTCCACGCGGATGTTGATGAAGCGCTGGATGCGCTGCATGAGGTAGATTTCACGGCCTGCCACGAGGCTCACGGCCTTGCCACTGCGTCCGGCACGGCCGGTGCGGCCGATGCGGTGAACGTAGTCTTCCGCATCGTAGGGCAGCTCCAGATTGACGATGAGGTCGATGTCATTCACGTCCAGGCCACGGGCGGCTACGTCGGTGGCCACGAGGACCTCCACGTTGCCATTGCGGAAGTTGCGCATCACGCGCTCGCGCATGGTTTGGTTGATGTCGCCATGCAGGCGGTCGGCGGCGTAGCCACGGGCCACGAGGGCGTCGGTGGCGTCGTCCACAGCGCGCTTGGTATTGGCAAACACGATCGTCAGGCGCGGGGCCTCGATGTCGATCACGCGGCAGAGGACCTCCAGCTTGGAGCGGCCCTGTACTTCGTAGTAGCGCTGCTCGATGGTCGGGGTGGTCAGCGCCTTCTGCTGGATGGTGATGGTGGCGGCGTTGCGCGTGTAGTTTTCCACCAGACGGCGGATGCGCGGCTCAAAGGTGGCGGAGAAGAAGATAGTCTGGCGCTCCTTAGGTACGGCGGCCATCAGGCGGTCGATGTCGTCGCTGAAGCCCATGTCCAGCATCTCATCGGCTTCGTCAAAGACGAGGGCCTTGAGGGCGTCGAACTTGATGAGTCCGCGCTCCATGAAGTCGAGGATACGGCCCGGGGTGCCCACCACGATCTGGGAGCCGCTCTGCAGCGCGCGGATCTGGCGGTCATAGGAGGCGCCGCCGTACACAGGGGTGGCGCGCACGCCTTCCTTGAAGGAGGCCAGCTTGTGGATCTCAGCGCACACCTGCATGGCCAGCTCGCGTGTGGGGCAGAGGATGAGGGCCTGCACCTGGCGCAGAGAGCCGTCCACGCCCTGCACCACCGGGATGCCAAAGGCCATGGTCTTGCCGGAACCGGTCTGGCTCTGGCCCACCACATCGCGGCCGGTCAGCGCCACGGGAATGGCCTGGGCCTGGATGGGAGAGGGCTGCTCAAAGCCGAGGGATTTGACGGCTTCAAGAAGCTCAGGGGAAATTCCCAGTTCAGGGAAGGTGTGTGTACTCATAAAACGAAACTAACGGACTCACGAGCGGTCGGATTCGACTGTTAACAATGCTCGCCCCAGAATTTGAGGGGTGTCACATTGACACCGAAAAGGGAGATAGCAAGGTGTTTGATCTTGGGGGCAGGCCTTGGGTGGCTCCCTAGGCGCGCAGCCAGGGGCACGGATGAAGAGTGATCGAAGGTGCGAAAACACTGCCAAAACTACCCTTATGACCTGCGGCTGTGTTCACGGAGAGAGCAGAAAAAAGCCACTCTCCAGCATGGACGGCGGCAAAACATCCCCTAGAATGCGCGTTTTCACCCAGCCAACCAACCTGCGGGCGATACCTCGCCTGCGTACCCGTCATGTCTTCAGTCTCAGCTCCTTCGTCGTCGTCAGCCCCCACCTCTCTTCGCAACGCCGTCATCCGCTTTGCCGGAAACTCCCAGGACGGAATCCAGTCCATCGGGGGCTTCCTGGCCCGTCTGGCAGGCCGCACGGCCCAGGAGGTGATGACCTACATGACCATCCCGTCCACGATCTCCGGTGGCCCGTCCATCTTCCAGGTGCATCTGGGCTCCGGCGAGGTGCTGCATGAAGGCGACGAGGCGGACGTGCTGGTGGCCTTTTACAAGCACAGCTACCAGAACCACATCGGCTCCCTGCGCAAAGGCGGCATCTGCTTCTACGACACCGCCGACATGACCGCCGAGGACCTGAACCATGACCGTGGCATCATCCACATCGGCGTGCCCTTCACCTCCGCCACCGTGGAGGCCGTGGGCGGCTCCACGCGTGACCGCGGCAAGAACATGTTCGTGCTCGGCATGGTCTGCGCCGTCTTCAATCTCGACAAGGAAAAGCTCGTGGGCATCGTCAGCCGCCAGTTTGGCCGCAAGGACGAGAGCGTGCTGCGCAATGCGCTGCTGGCCTTTGACGCCGGTTTTGCCTATCAGGTGGGCGACGTGGAGAAGTTCTCCTTCGTCCCTGGCGAGGCCCCAGGCAGCCACCGCATCAGCGCGGACGGCAACCAGATGATGACCCTCGGCCTGATCGCCGCCGGTGTGCGCTACGGCTCCGCCTACCCCATCACCCCGTGGTCCTCCATCATGGAAACCCTCCGCGTGGAGCTGCCAAAGTATGGCGGCATCTACGTGCAGGCAGAGGACGAACTGGCCGCTGTGGCCATGACCATCGGCGCTGCCTTTGCAGGTCACCTGGCCATCACCGGCAGTGCAGGCCCCGGCCTGAGCCTGAAGATGGAAGCCCTGGGCTACGCCAGCATGGCGGAGATCCCGCTCATCGTGGTAAACGTGCAGCGCGGCGGCCCCTCCACGGGTCTGCCCACCAGCGTGGAGCAGTCCGACCTCATGCAGGCCATCTACGGCAGCCACGGCGACAGCCCGCGCATCGTGCTTGCGCCCAAGGACGTGGAAGACTGCTTCTACATCGCCCTGGAGGCCGGCAAGCTGGCCAAGAAATATTCCTGCCCCGTCATCATCCTGAGCGATCAGGCCCTGAGCAGCCGCATCGAGGCCTTTGAAGAGCCTGATCTGGACAAGCACTGGGTGGAGCCCGAGCTGGACCTGGCCACCCGCCCGGCTGACTTCAAGCCCTACCCGCTGGACGCCATCACCCGCCACGCCCCGCCGGGAGCCAAGATGGCAGGCGGCAAGTACCCCATCGCCACCGGTCTGGAGCACGACGAAATGGGCCACCCCAGCGGCAGCCCCAAGATGCATACGCTCATGACGGCCAAGCGCCGCAACAAGCTGGTGCAGCTTTCCAAGGAACTGCCGCTGCCCGAGATCCATGGCGACACCACCGGTGACGCCCTCGTGGTCGGCTGGGGCAGCACCTTTGGCCCCATCAAGGAAAGCGTGACCCGCATGCGCAGCGAAGGGCACAAAGTGGGGGCCATCCACCTCCGCCACCTGCACCCCATGCCCGCCGGTCTGGGCGATCTCTTCAAGCAGTACAAGCATGTCGTCTGCGTGGAGATGAACGACTCCGGCCTCTACGGCTACGGCCAGCTGGCCACCCTTCTGCGCGCCAGCCTGGCAGATCCCCGCATCCAGTCCGTCTGCAAGACCGACGGCCTCGCCTTCCGCATCCGCGAGATCGTCACCGGCGTGGAAAAGATCATGACCCAGGCCTGATGCCCGCCCTGCCACCCGCAGCCTCACACATACACCTTTTTTAAATCATCCATGTCCACCGCCATCGACACTCCTGCTGCTCCCGCCACGGAAAAGCTCACGAAAAAAGCCCTCACTGCCGACCATCCCACGTGGTGCCCCGGCTGCGGCGACTTCGCCGTGCTGAACATCTTTTACCGCGTGCTGGAAAAGCTGCAGTATCCCCATGAAAACATCGTCTGCGTGGCCGGCATCGGCTGCTCCAGCCGCTTCCCGTATTTCATGAACACGCACGGCATCCACTTCATCCATGGTCGTGCGCTGCCCCTGGCCACCGGCATCTCCCTGAGCCGCCCCGACGTGCACGTCTTCGTCTTCGGCGGTGACGGCGACGGCTTCTCCATCGGCGGCAACCACCTCAACCACGCTGCGCGCAAAAACATCAAGCTTACCTACGTCATCATGGACAACTTCGTCTATGGCCTGACCAAGAAGCAGACCAGCCCGACGAGCCCCATCGGCTTCAAGAGCAAGACCGACCCCACCGGCAGCATTGACCGTCCCATCAACCCCATGCGCCAGCTCCTCGCCAGCGGCGCCACCTTCATCGCCCGCACGCATGCTGCGCAGGTGAAGCACATGGAGGCCATGTTTGAGCGCGCCATCCTGCATGATGGCTTCAGCGTGGTGGAGTGCCTGAGCGAGTGCGTCATGTTCTACTCCGGCGCTTTCGACGACAGCACCCCGCGCAAAGGCGGCACCTACGAACTCATCGATGAAACGCAGCACGACGTCACCGACGAAACCGCCGCTTTCAAGATGGCCGAAAACCTCGCCCCGGGGAAATTCGGTGTCTATTATCAGGTGAACCGCCCCACCAAGAACGCCCTGGAGCAGAAGTGGATCGACGAGACTCAGTCCAAGCTCGGCGGCGTCTCCCAGAAGGAGATCCTCAAGAAGCGCTTTGAGGCTATGAGGTAGCCCCGAGGCTGGGCCATCAAGGCGCAGTCAAGACTTCAAGCCCCGCCATGACAGGCGGGGCTTTTTGTTGTAGGGAAGTGGTGCAGGTGCTGCTGCCTGCAAGGCTTGATGTCATGAAATCTTCTGTTCGAAAATGTCTGTTCCGATTGGGGCTGGGCATTCTCATCATCTATGCTGCCCTGAGTCTCGTCGGAGCGGGCTTGTTGAGCCGAGACGCGACGCCGTCTGTTTCAGACGCAGATATTTCAAAGCTGGCGGCAAGGCCGATTGATGTGCGGTGGCAGGATACCTGCGAGGTCATGGAAAATGCTTTGCCAAAGGGAACGCCACTGACGTGGGCGGAACTGGAATGCGCCCGAAAGCTTGTGCAAGTGGCCCTCACAGCAGTGCCGGATGAATGGGAGGGGCGTGATCTGGCTCCTGCGTCGTCGGGGACGGTTCAATACCTGCGACTATTGTATCCGGAGCTCAATCGGCATGTCATTCACGGGCGCGGAAATGAGCCCTATGATCTCCTTCGCTTGGGCGTGGTGCAGCAGCACATTTCCTCTCAAGGTCCGCACTACTGGCTCGTGCCTCTTGTTGAAGCATCAAGGTGGCTGAATCCAGCGCTCTAATGCGTGGGAGGCGGGTGACTCACACCCGCACCAGGCTCACGATCTGCGCGGCGCTGAAGGTGTGGCCTGCCAGCACGAGGCGCAGGTCTTTGACGGAGGTGGTGGCGGTTTTTTCTGGCGGCTCTTCGGCCAGGCGGAGAAGGCCCTCGCGCTCACGGGATTCGCCGCGGAGCAGTACGCGCACCATTTTGCCGGGAGGGATGCCCCAGCGTTTTTCAAAGGCGCGGCGGGCCTCCTCGGCCTCCTGCCGCCAGCGGGCGAAGCCGTCTGCATCGGCCTGCACGGGAAGCTCGGTGCTGCGCTTGCGTGCCTGCTCTGCTGCTTTCTCGGCGGCCATAGCGGACTTCCAGGCGGTGTAGCCGTCGGTGGTGGCTTCGGTCTCGGCTGCAGGCGCGGCCTGAAAGAGATCCAGCCCAGCGGTCACGTCCTTCTGCGGCACGGGCGGCAGAGAGCCTGTGCCCGTCAATGGCGCGCCGGCCACGGCCCAGGAGCGCGGCGTGAAAAGCGGCAGAGAGGGGGCTTCGGAGTCGCTCATGCGCGCAGGGCTGGGGGCTGCACCCGCTGCGGTGCGGGCAGGGGTGTGCGGGAGCTGGCGGCGGGCTTTTTCCTCATGCGTCTGGGCCGCGCATTCAAGCGCACGAAGGTGAAACGCCAAGGCCGAACTGCATCCGTGTGTGCATGAGTGAACGCGAAAGTGTCTCATCTTCGCCTTGCACGTTTCTGCCGCTGGTGCTTTGTGCGCACCCCCCGGATTCTGATGCCCGCCAACGCCACCACCGCTGAAATCGTCGCCGCCATGCGCTCTGCGCAGCGTATTGCCGTGGTGGCCCATGTCCGCCCGGATGGAGATGCCGTGGGCTCTGTGCTCGGCCTCGTGCTGAGCCTGCGTGCGCTGGGAAAAGACGTCATCGCCATTCTGGAGGATGGCGTGCCGGGGCATCTCGCCTTTCTGCCCGGCACAGACACGGTGGTGCAGCCCGGCACCGAGCCTCTGGGGCTGGACCTCGCCATCGCACTGGACACCTCCACCCACGAGCGCGTGGGGGCCAAGACCAAGGCGTTGCTGGATGCCGCCCCGCTGCTGGTCAATATCGATCACCATCCCACCAATCCCGGCTACGGCCAGCTTAATCTCATCGATGCGGACTCCCCCGCCACCGGCCAGATCATCTACAATCTCCTGAGCGAGCACGGACTGCCCATCGACGATGCCGTGCTGCAGAATCTCTTTGTGGCCATCTCCACGGACACGGGCTCCTTCCAGTTCTCCAATGTGAATGCGCGCACGCACCGCATCGTGGCGGAGATGATCGAGGCCGGGCTGGACACCGCGCGCCTGGCGCAGCTCGTCTATCAGTCCTACCCGCTGCGCCGCCTGGAGCTCATGCGGGACATGCTCAACCACATGAAATTCAGCGCCGACGGCCGCGTGCTGAGCTGGCAGCTCCGCCGCGAGCTGATGGAAGCCGTGGGCATGCAGGCCGGAGACACCGAGGGGCTCATCGACATCCTACGCATGGTGGACTCCGTGGTGGGCTGCGTCATTTTTGAAGACATGCCGGATGGCAAGGTGCGTGTGAGCGCCCGCTCCAAGGACAGCCGGCTGGACGTCTCCGTGGTCTGCGGCCACTTCGGCGGCGGCGGCCACCGCATGGCCTCAGGCACCCGGATGAAAGGCCCCATCGAAGAGGCCGCACAGAAATTTTTGGAAGTACTCGAACATGAAGTCAGACGAATTGATTAGCGGCGTCCTCCTGGTGGACAAAGGCCAGGACATGACCTCACACGATGTGGTGGCCGTGGCCCGGCGCTGCCTGAACATGAAGAAGATCGGCCACTGCGGCACGCTCGATCCCATGGCCACGGGCATGCTCATTCTCGTGCTCGGAAACGGCACCCGCCTCTCTGATCTCCTCATGTCCGAGGACAAGGAATACGTAGGCACCCTCAAGCTCGGGCAGACCACCAACAGCCAGGACGCCGAAGGTGAAGTGACCGAGGAGAAGCCCGTGCCCGCCGATCTCACGCTTGAGCAGGTGAAGGCCGCCTTTGACACCATGCGCGGAGATTTCTACCAGATGCCGCCCATGGTCTCCGCCATCAAGGTGGACGGCGTGCCGCTCTACAAGCTGGCCCGCAAAGGCCAGGAAGTCGAGCGCGAGCCCCGCTTTGTGCGCGTGTACGACTACGAGATCACCCGCTTTGAGCCGCCGTATGTGGACTTCCGCGTTGTGTGCAGCAAGGGCTTCTACGTCCGCACCTACGCGCACGATGTGGGTCAGAAGCTCGGTTGCGGCGCGCACCTCAGCGCCCTGCGCCGCACCCGCTCAGGCCACTTCCGCCTGCTGCCCGGCAAGTACGTCACCTTTGACCAGCTCAAGCAGGGGAAGAAAGACGAAGTCCTCTCCTCCATGCTCACGCTCTATGATGTGAGCAAGCTGCGCGGGGCGTAAGTGCTTGGTCAGAGTGTCTTGATTCTGAAAAAGGGATTCGGTTCGGCTGTGCGCCTATTTCGCATCGGTGCTGGTTTACTGGCCTCGGTGTTAAGTTCCTGCTAACGGGGTGTTTCATCCGCCAAGGCTGGGATGCATCTTGGCTACGACTTCACTTTTCCGACCATGAAACTCTGCCTCACCCAAAGGCTGGCTTTGCTTCTCTCTCTATTTGTCAGCCATACTGGTTTCACATCCAGCGCTGCGGCACAAACGGCGGCCCCGGCTTCATCTTCGGCATCGGCACAGCCTGCTGTCGCACCAGTTGGACAAAGTTGTTATTTCGCAATTTGTTTGCAGTCTCTATTCACCCGTCAGGAATACACTTTAGCCATCCAATAAATGAAGCACCATGTGCGTTGCAGCGGGGAGCGAGTCCTTTCCGAAAAGCCCATCGCACACTCGACAAAGTCTGCCCAGCTTCAATAGTCCTACTATCCAATGCCTGACAAGACCGCCAAGACAGCCGCCGCTACGGACAAAGATGAAAAACTGCCGCCCACGCCTCCTGCAGTCATGGCGGTGCTCATCGTCATCCTCATTGGCCTGATGTTCGCCACCTACCAGGCGTATTTCTATCCCAGCCTGCCTTCTACCTGGAAGGCCATTCATGAGAAGCCTGATCTTCCCATGACTCAGGTGAACGATATTCTTTCCAAAAGCGGAGCCACGATCGACTCCATCAAGCCCCTCCCGGAAGGTACTCTGGAGACTTGGCAGCTCAAGCATCGGACTGGTACGTGGACGATCGAGGTCAGGCTGAAGAAGACACCTGCAGGTGTTGTTTACGGCTCTGAGCAGGTCCGCTGCTACATCACCAATTTTCCCAGCTTTACCCGCACGTGGGACTACCCGGCCACAGCAGCTACTGCTGGATCAGCATCTGCCGCAACACCTTCGCCCGTGGCTACAGCGCCAGCCAAGTGACTGCTGATTCTTGAAGCCTTAGGGCAATAAAAAACGCCGGCAGATAACCTGCTGGCGTTTTTCAATTTAAAGCGAAGCGCTGTTCTTCAGTGCCAAAAGTGGAACCACTGATTAAGCCATCCCACCACGGCAGCAATGGAACCTAGGACAATAAGACCTTCGGTGAGCATGCGGAGTTGCACGCTGCGGCGGGCGCGGCGCTGGGCGATGGGCACACGACGATTGCTGCGTGGTGCTGGGGAGGAAAGCTCCATCGGTGGCACCATGTTGATGTTTTCCAGACGGTGCTTGCTCTTGAGGCGCGGGGCGTCGGTGATGAAGCACTCGAGGCGGTGGATCTGGTCGCTGAGCTCATCGGAGCGGCGGGCCAGCTGGCGGCTCTTGCGCTTGGGGGATTCCTCCTGCTTCAGTTGTTCTTGAGCCGATTTGGCGCGACGGGAGCGCACTTTGCGATTGCCGGAGAACAGAGACATAAGCGTGCAGGAAGAAAGGGTGGAGACGAGTAGGGAGAGATCCTCACATTCTGCCAGGAGGCAGAAATCAGAACATCAGGCGGATGAGGACGATGGCCACGATCACGGTGCCCATGAGGGGCAGGGTGAAGGCAAAGCCACGGCGCATCCAGGTCTTGAGGTCATCGGCCTCGGGAGCGAAATAGGAGGGGGCTGCCACGGAGACGCCGCCTTCGTCCATGCTGGAGGAGCCAGTGGAGATGGGCTCCTGCGGGCCCATGGCGTGCAGGCGGCGGATGCCTTTGGCGTAGCCGCTTTCGGCGTCTTCGATGGCGGCCAGGGCATTGTCCAGCTCTTCGCTGACCTGGGCGCGGTGCCACTTCTCGGGCTGGAGCGATTTCAAAATTTCCAGATGGCGGCGGAACTCATCATGCGTCAGGGCAAACTCCTCCACGCGCTTCTGGGCGTCATAAAGCTCGCGCTCCACGAGGCTGGCGGAGCGGCTGATCTTGTCCATGAGCTCTCGCTTGCCAGCGACGAAGCGCTCCTGCTTCACGCGCAGGGCTTCCAGGTGCTGCTTCTGGCGCTCGATCTCCTCCTGCTGGCGGCGCAGTTCCAAGAGCTGCTCCTGGGCGGCCTTCACTTTGGAATCGACGTTCTCCAGAGAAGTGGTCTGGGTGTGATCCTCCATAAATTCTGGAGCATCTTCGAAGACCAAAAGATTGTCCTCTTGAGGGCCAGAGGCTGTGGCGAGAGCAGGCGCTTTGCGGGTGATCATGGGACGTGCTGGAAATTATTTCCAGTCCGCTGATACTACAGATACCTTAAATATTCCAGATTTTTCGTCTGTTTTTTGGCAAAAAAGTAGGGGATCCCCCCAAATAGGGTGGTCAGCAGGCAGAGGCCGACCAGCGCGGCCAGTTCGATGCGGTTGTCATATTGCAGGAGTGTGACGGCATCCTGCCGCAGGTTTTGCCAGGAAGGGATGAGCAGGAGCGTCATGCCGCCCACGATGTAAACGAAGCTGGCGATGAGGCATACCGTGCCGCCGAAGCCGGAGACAATGCGGGCGGGATTTGACTCACGAAAATTGGGCACCAGTGCGCCGAGGCTGAGAGCCAGGGAGGTGAGGCCGTAGCTCATCAGAAAGATAGAGGCGCTGAAAAAGAGGATGCGCTGGCCGGGCAGGCCCAAGGAAACGCCGGAGGTGATGACCAGCACCACCATGATGATGGAAAGCACGCTGGCGCTGAGGCGCAACTTCAGCGCCAGCACACGATGCAGAGGCAGGGGAGAGAGGCCCAGGATCCACAGCCGCTGGCCCTCCAGGCTGAACTGCGGGTAGATGAAGCGGGTGGTGAGCGTGGAGAGCGCCAGGCAGCACACCAGGAGGTTCAGATGGCTGATGACGGTGATCCAGAAGGGATTTTGCAGATCATAGCCCATCTTTCGCAGGTTCATGGAATAGATGAGCAGCAGGCCGAAGACGATGGCGGTCTGGCCCCACTGTACGGGCTCTCGCCAGAAGGTACGCACTTCCTTGACCAGCAGGGCGTAGGAGGGGCGGTCCAGCCCCAGCATGCGGCGCATCCAGAGGCTGAAGCGTCCGGGGCCGGTGCTCGTGAAGGTTGCCTTGCGCTTGCTCACCACGCCCGGGGCGGCACTCATCACGCGGTTCCAGGCAGGGTAATACCCTGCGCTGGCCACTCGGGTGGTGATGAGGATGCTCATCAGCGCATTAGCCAGCAGTACGAGATTGTAGAATCCGGTGCGCGCATAGATGCCACGTCCGGCGGCTTGGATGGTTTCCGCCACCCAGGAGCTGGGCAGCAGCGGGTGCATGCAGATCTCCGTGTGTTTCAGGATCTGGTTCAGGCTGGCGCTGAGATCTCCGGAATTCAGCGTGTCCACGCTGGTGCGCCACACGGGCAGGGTCTGGATCAGCAGCACGGCCAGGAGGAGGACGAGCGGCTTCCACATCCAGCGGCGTGCCCAGAGCACGAGGGCGATGAGCAGCCAGGTGGAGACATTGGCGGCGATGGTGACGAGTGCCAGCAGCGCGGGCACCACGGCCAGCATGAACCGGGCATCCGCCTTGTAGCTCTGCGCCAAAGCCAGCAGGATGGGTGTGCTGAGCAGCATGAGGCCCCAGCTGGCCAGCAGCATGCCCTCCAGCGTCTTCCACAGCACGAGGCTGCGAGGCTCCAGCGGCAGGGCTATCTGCCACTCCATGTCCTTGCGCCGGAAGAGGCTCATGCCGGTGATGGTGGCATTGGACACGATGAGCATCACAAAGAAGAAAAAGAACAGCAGGAAAACCAGCCGCTCGGTGAGCAGCGGGCCCACCAGCGGCAGCTTCATGATGAAGTCCAGCCCGCGCCCCACCAGCAGGTAGGCCGCCAGGCTGTAGAGTCCTAGAAAGCCGCCCACCGTAGCCCCCAGCAGCCGGTTCTCACGCACGCCCTGGCGTATCTTGTGCCGCAGCATGCGCCCGTGGGTGCGGGCAAGCAGGCTGGTGGTGGAGGCGGTGGTCATGCCATTAGCACTGGGCTATTATTTGTTTCCGAGCATGTTTTGCTCGATGAGGTTTCTCTTTCCTCCGATGGTTTCCAGCGAGGGTAGCTTGCTGCGCAGTTCCTTGTCGCGGTCGTCCTGGATGAGGTTTCCGGTGATGAGGCTGTTGCTCACCTGCTCCAGGCGGATGCCGATGCCGTCGGAGTCGAGCACGCTGTTGTGGCAGATCTGCATGCGGTTGCAGGATTCCACATCCACGGCGGCGCGCTGCTTCCACACACCGCTGATGACGTTGTTGCTGATGATGCTGTCCTCGCAGCGCTGGATGAGCAGGCCGTTGTTCTCGGCGTTGTCGTTGCCATTGACGAGATAGCGCGGGTTGCGGTCAAAGTTGTTGCCCGTGACCACGATATTGCTGCTGTCCTGGATGATGAGGTCGCGCTGGAAACCCTCCCAGAAGGTGTTGCCGCTGATGGTCACTCCGCGAGAGTGCTGCACCTCCACATTCACTTGCACGTCACTGAAGACATTCGCCGTGATCGTCACATTCCCTTCGCGTGTGTGTTCGCGTCCGCCGCGGCGCAGCAGGGAGGGATCAGTGCCGCTGCCGATGATGCGGATATTGGCAGAATCGGGCGACTTGTGCGTGTGCTGCAGGGTGCAGCCGGTGATGGCCACCTCTCCGATGGAGCCGCCGCGAGAGTCGAGCATGACATTGGCGCTGGGCGGGCCATCCTTGGCGTGGTTGCCCTCGATGTCGCAGGTGCCGATGTGGAGATTGCGCACATTCCCGCCTACTGAAACGACTCCGCCGCCGCCATTGTAGCTGATGTGGCTGCCCACGATGTTGGACTGGTGCAGGTTCACATTGTCGTAGAACACACCGATGCCTGTATTGTGGTAGAAGTGGCAGGCGCTGATGAGCACATTGCGGTTGCGCACGGAAAGATGCACCGCATGCCGGCACTCGCGCACGACCACACGGCTCAGGGTGATCTGCATGGTGCCAGTGGCCTCGATGCCGTCGGCCTCGGCGTGTGCGCCGATGATCTCGATGCCCTCCACCATGGGGGAGCGCTCGTTGTCCCATACTTGTGGCTTGAAGGAATCCGGAGCTGCCGAGCCCTCGTGCGTGCCGATGAAATGCAGCGCGGGGCCTGCCGCAGCCATGATGAGCTGCACGGTGCCGTCTCCGCTCACGGCGGCGTAGCCCGTCTTGGTGAGATCTACCTTCAGTGTCTGGGTGATGCGGTATTTGCCTTTGGCCAGCTTGACGCTGCCTGTGGTATCGATCAGATGCTGGATAGCCGCCGTGTCGTCTGCCTTGCCATCACCCACGGGCTGCTGTGCCAGAGCCGCGCTCGCTGCCATCAGCAGCAAGAGAAAAGATTTTGTCATCATTCTTTAAGCCTAGACGTCCGCGCGGGTTTCCGTCAATTTTAAGCTGATTTAGATGCTGAGAATTCATCTCGGCCATTAGGAAGAGCGCAATCAGTTGAAACCAATCGGTTTAACGCGACGTATCGACCCGACGCGCTATCACCAGCACCAGATCATATCACTCCCATGCAAAACACCGCTCGTATTCTTGCCCTTGCTGTCGGCCTGAGCTCCGCCTCCGCCTTTGCGCAGGCTGATCTCTCCGAGGCCTTTCTGCCCATGTTCTCCCCGCTGCCTGCCGAAGCGGCCAGCGGCAGCAATGAGCTCTCTGAAGCCCGCATCAATCTGGGCCGCCAGCTCTACTACGAGACCCGTATCTCGAAGGGCGGCAAGATGTCCTGCAACTCCTGCCACATCCTCGACAAATACGGCAACGACAACCTGCCCTTCTCCCCCGGCCATGAGGGCAAGCTGGGCGGCCGCAGCTCGCCTTCCGTGTACAATGCTGCGCTGCACGTCGCGCAGTTCTGGGACGGTCGTGCCCCCAGCGTGGAAGAGCAGGCCAAAGGGCCGGTGCTCAATCCGGTGGAAATGGGTGCGCCCAGCGAAGAGTTTGTGATCAAGGTGCTCAAGAGCATGCCCGGCTATGTGGACGCCTTCAAGGCCGCTTTCCCGGGCGAAGCTGATCCGGTGAACTACAACAACTTCGGCAAGGCCGTGGGTGCCTTTGAGCGCAAGCTGCTGACCCCCAGCCAATGGGACACCTTCCTCAAGGGCAACAAGCAGGCCCTCAGCGCCGAGGAGAAGAAGGGATTTGCCACCTTTGCCAAGGTGGGCTGCGTGACCTGCCACAACGGCGTGGGCGTGGGCGGCATGATGTATCAGAAGCTCGGCGTGGTGAAACCCTGGCCGGATCTCAAGGACAATGGCCGTGCTGACGTGACCAAGAACGAGGGTGAAAAGGGCTTCTTCAAGGTGCCCAGCCTGCGCAACATCACCGAAACCGGCCCGTATCTGCACGACGGCTCCGTCAAGACTCTGGAAGAGATGGTCAAAAAGATGGCCGAGCATCAGTTGGGCAAGCAGCTCTCCGATGATGAAACGGCCTCCATCATTACCTTCCTCAAGGCCCTGAAAGGCGATCTTCCCACCGAATACATCAAAGCTCCGAAGCTGCCCGAAAGCACTGCCGATACGCCCAAGGCGTGATCGCTGCCAAGACATCGTAGTTTGATTCACTCATCAGCCGGGCTTGCGAGCCCGGCTGATTTGTTTTCAGCGCCGCCGTTTTGCCAGCAGGAGCGCGAGCGCCAATCCCATCAACAGCAGCCGTGAAGGCTCGGGCACGGCAACGATGGAGATGGAGCCGTTGGTGGTGAAGCTGCTGATGTCCCAGAAGAAGCCGGAGCCGGAGATGTCGGGAAGGTCGAGGCCGGTGGCTTCATCGCCATTTCCCAGGAGGAGGCCGGTGGAGGTGTAGCGGCTGGCAAAGGTGGGGCTGGCGGAGAGGCCGGTCCAGTCGAGCAGATTGAAAACCGCCGGTGCGGTGGGCGTGAAGGCCGTGGCGGTGATGGTGAGGTTGCCATTGAAGAGCAGGGTGTTGGTGCCGGTGCCGATGATGTTGAGCAGGTCCGAGGTGCCGCCGGGATTGATGCCGAGAATGATCGTGCTGCCGGACTGGAAATTGATCGCACCGGAGCCGGATGCGGGCGTGAAGGTCAGTGTGCCGTAGTTTGCCTGCGCAGTGCCATCTCCGGCCTGCACGATGGAGCCGCTGGCGGCGGTGAAGCTGGTGCCCTGCACGATGCCTGTGCCGGTGAGCGTGCCGCCATTCTGCACGGTCACTGCTCCCGTGCCAGTGGTGCCTGCGCCGCTGCTGCCGATCTGCAGCACGCCTGCGCTGACCGTGGTGACTCCGGTGTAGGTGTTTGTGCCGTTGAGCACCTGGGTGCCCGTGCCGGTTTTGACGAAGGCGAGCGTACCATCCGTACCTGTGCCATCGCCATTGCGCAGCGTGCCGCTAAAGCTCTGCGTGCCGGAGGCGACGTTGACGGTGAGCGTGCCGGTGGCGGCGCTGCCGGATTCGTTTTCCACGATGCCTGCACCGCCTGTGCTGCTGAGGCCGCCGAGGGTTTCACTCAGGTTGTTGAGGCGCAGGATTCCAGCAGTGGCGCCGCTGCCATTGAAGGTGACCACGCTCGTGTCGGCGATCTGCTCGCTGTTGATGAGTTTTAATACTGCGGATGCAGTGCCATCCCCCACGGTGATGTTTCCGGCGATGGCGGTGACACCATTGTTTTTGGCCAGGTCCACCTCTCCTGCTTTGATGGTGGAGTCTCCAGTGAAGTTGTTGGCCGCAGAGCCGGAAAGCGTCAGTGTGCCGAGGCCGTTTTTGGTCAGGCCGCCGGAGGTGTTGGCCGCTGTGGTGATTGTGCCGAGTGCTGCGCCACTGCCACCACCGCCGAGCAGCGCCACCGTGGGTGTGGAGGTGTAGCCCACGCCCGGATTGCTGATGGTGATGCTGAGGATCTGACCATAGGTGGGGCTGGCGGGATCGAGATCCACATTGGCATAAGCCGTGGCCCCGGTGCCGCCTCCGCCGCTGATCTCCACATAGGGCGCGCCGTAGTAGCCGCTGCCACCGCTGCTCACGGCGATGCTCATGACGCCATTGCCCGTGGGAGTACTGAGTGCGATGGGGATGGTGACATTGAAGGTGTTTGTATTGATGACCGCACCACCGCTAAAGGAGCCGAAGGCACCGTTGACATAAGCCGTCAGCGTGCCTGTGCCGCCGGTGCCGCTGTCGCTGATGAAGGCGGTGGTGTTTGCTCCGGCCTGCAGAGTGCCGCCGTTGAAATTAATCACGGTTTTGTTGGTGGCTCCGGTGCCGTTGTAGTGCACGATCTGGTTGTTGATCAGGGTGCCGGCATCGAGATTGAGATAGGTGGTGCCCAGGGCGGTGTTGTTGTTCTGCTGGGCGATGGTGATGTTGTATCCGGCATTGTTGACTACGCCGCCTGCCATCGTCATGGCCCCCTGCGCCGTGGTGGTGGCTGTGGCTGAAGTGCCACCGCTGCGGAAGCCCAGCGCGATGGCGTCTCCGGTGCGTACTACCTGGCCGCCTGTCACGGTGAACTCCCAGCGCTCATTGCGAAACATGATGTAGTTGGAGGTGTTCAGCGTGCCGCCGCTGATCTGCAAGACTGCGATGGAGGCGGTGGTGGTGCCGTCGAGGGAGTCCACCCGCTTGGTGTTGATGGTGCCGGAGGACAGAAACAGGCTGCCATAGCCCGGGCCACCCAGGGAGATGCCTGTCTGGTTGTCCGTGGTGGTGAGTGTCAGCGTGCCGCCGCGCATGAGGAGGGCACCCTGGAAGCCGGCGCTGCTGCCGATGGCGAGCGTCTTAGTGGAGTAATCGGCCCCGGTGCTCAGCAGGAGCATGCCAGGCGTAGACACCGCGCCCAAGGAGGTGCTGCTGGTGCCATTGGTAAACGTGCCCGCGATCTCCAGCACGCCGCTGGAGACGGTGACGCCGCCTGCGATGTTCACGCCGCCGCTCAGCAGCAGATTGCCCATGCCAGTTTTGATGATGCCATAGGCACCTGCCACCGAGGTGATGGCGGAGGAGATGGTGAGATCGTGCGCGGCATTGCTGCTGTCATTGATGGCAAAGGTGCGTGTGGCGGCACCGAGATCCAGCGTGCCGCCGGTGATCTGTGCGCCCAGAGGATTGTTGGTGCTGCTGACAGTGACCGTGCCGCCCAATGTTAGTGTGCCGCCGCTGCCGATGCTGATGGTGCCCTGGCTAGCGCTTGTTGAGGTTGCATCATAGAAAGTGATGCCTGCGGAGGTCCAGTTGAAACCATTAAGCGAAAGTGTGGCCGCGCCGCTGCCGGTCGTGCCATTTAGGATCAGTGCTGAGCTGGAGGAGATGGCACCGCTGATACCAAACTGCAGCGTGCCCTCGCTGATGGTGGTGCCGCCCGTATAGGTGCTGGCTCCGCTGAGGATCTGCGTGCCTGCGCCGCTTTTGATCAATGACAGCGCCCCAGCCAGTGTGCCATTGCGCAGCAGGCCGCTGAAGGTCTGGGTGCCGGTGACCTTCAGCGTCAGGGCCACGCTGGTGGCGCTTTCATTTTCCACGATGCCTTCGCCACCTGTGCTGATGAGTCCGCCGATGGTCTCCGCCTGGGCATTGAGCCGGAAGACGCCGGCATTTGAACCACTGCCGACAAGCGTGATGACGCTGGTGTCGGCAATCTGCTCACCCGTGATGAGCTTGAGCATGGCGGTGGTGGTGCCATCGCCGATGGTGATGAGCCCCGCGATGGCATTGATCCCGGCGGTCTTGGAGAGGTCCAGCTCGCCTGCGCTGATGAGCGTGGTGCCGGTGTAGGTGTTGGCGATGCTGCCTGAAAGTGTGAGGATGCCCAGCCCGCGCTTGGTCAGGCCGCCGTCCGTGGCATTGTCTCCGCCGATGCTGGAATGCGTCAGCGCCTTGGCGATGCTGACATTGAAGCCGTTGGTGTCGATCACCGCGCCGCCGTTGCGCACATTGATGGTGGTCAGGGTGGTGCTCAGCGTCATGGAGGTGCCGTTGGCCTTGAGGGTGCCGCCGTTGAAGTTGAAGATCGAGGCGGCGTAGAGTCCGCCCGTGATGGTGCGCATTGTGGCCAGAGTGCCTCCGTCCAGATTGATGGTGCCGGAGCTGGTGGTGTTTCCGCTGAGATTAGAGCCGAGCAGGATGTTGCCGGTGGAGGTGCCGCTGTCGAACAATCCGGTGCCGGAGAGCGTCATGACGCTGGCTCCGCTGCTCTCGGTGTCCGCATAGCCTGCGCCGATGCGGATCACGTTTGAAGTGCTTGCCACAGTGACCGTGCCGCCGGAGATGTTCATGAACCCGGTGCCCGCCGTGGCGCTGCGCCCCAGCACAAAGCCGCCTGAGCTGGTGCCGATGGTCAGCGTGCCTGCGGTCACATTCACCGTGGCGCTGGTGCCTTCCCCCACACGGAAGGTGGCGGATGATCCGGAAAGATACGCCGTGCCGGAGAAATTGGTGGTGCTGCCGCCGGAGAAGGCCGTCTGCCCCAGGGGATTGGCGGCGGAGGAGCCCAGCGTGCCTGTCACATTCAGCGTGCCGCTGGTCACAGAAAGGCCGGCGGCGTTGGAGTAGGTGGCGCGGGTGTAGCTGCCGGAGAAATTGGTGGTGCCGCCACTGATGGTCAGCGTGCCCGCGTCGGTGATGGTGCCTTTGATGTTGAGAGTGCCCGTGCCGGTTTTGGAAACACCGAAGCCGCCGCCGGTGACGTTGTAGCCGGTGTCAAAGGTCAGGTTTCCCGAGCCGGTGAAGGTGGTGGCGGCAGCCAGAGCCAGATTGGCCTGGATCAGGGCCAGTTGATTCGCGGTGGTCACGGTCACGCTGCCGCCGAGGGTCAGTGTGCTGCCATTTCCTACCAGAGTGTAGCCGTCTGTGTTAAAGGTCAGGCCGCCTGCCGTGATGGCCTCTCCGAGAGTGATGGTGCCCGCCGTGCCGCCAAAGATGGCGATGTCGCTGTTGGCATTCACCCATGAGACCATCGTGCCGGATTTGTTCCAGAGCGCGGTGGACGTGCTCCAGGTGCCGGTGCCACCGGTGCTGCCGCCTGCGGTTCCATCCGCGTCCCAGGTCAAGCTGGATGCTGCCGTACTCCTCCCCGGCATGGCCAGAGCGGCGAGCATCGAGACAAAGACGAGAGTGCGATGATGAGGGATGGAAAAGCGGCACATGGGGGGGCATGGATTTGGCCCCTCATGACTAAGCATGTGGGAGACCATGCATCCGGGCATGCCGACCCTTTTTTGCGCAAAGGAGACCCTAAATGCGCACTCGTTCCTCGGCTGTCCCTGCGGGCGTGACAGAGGTGTCATGCTACCTTCTCCGGCGGCGGAGCAGGCTCAGGGCCAGGCTCATGCCGAGCAGCATCCAGCGCGAGGGCTCCGGCACGATGGCGATGGTGCCGTTGGTGATGAAGCCGCTGATGTCCCAGGCGAGGCCGGAGCTGGAGATGTCCGGCAGGTCAAAGCCGCTGGCTTCATCTCCATTCCCTGTAAGCAGGCCGAGGTAGGTGAAGCGGCTGTCAAAGGTGGGAGCGGAGGCGAGGCCGGACCAGTCGATGAGATTAAACACCGCAGCGACTGTGGGGGTGAAACCAGGAGCGGTGATGGTGATGTTGCCATTAAAGAGGAGGGTGCTGCTGCCAGTGCCGATGATGTTGAGCAGATCGGAGGTGCCGCCGGGATTGAGATTGAGGACGATCGTGCTACCCGCCTGGAAGTCGATGACACCTGAGCCCGAGGAGGGCTTGAAGGTCAGTGTGCCAAAGCTGCTGGCGGCAGCTGCATCGCCCGCCTGCACGGTGGAGCCGCTGAGTGCGGTAAAGCTGGAGCCCTGCACGGTCCCGGTGCCGAGCAGAGTCGCGCCGTTCTGCACAGTGACGGCCCCCGTGCCGGTGCTGCCTGCGCCAGAGCCGCCCACCTGCAGCGAGCCGCCCTGCACAAGGGTGGCTCCGCTGTAGGAATTCCACCCGCCGAGAAGGCTGCTGCCTGCGCCGGTCTTTGTCAGGGCCATCGTGCCACCGCTGCCGGAGTTGTCGGCAATCGTTCCCAGGAACTGGCCGCCCGTGGCATCATTCGAGCCGATGGTGAGCGTGGCGGTGGTGCTGGCGGCGTTGTTGACGATGGTGCTGCCGGGCGTGCCGTTCAGATTGCCGACGGCCTGATTGTAGCCGTTCAGATTCATGGAAGACCCGGCATTGATGGTCACCGCAGCCGTGCTGGCGATCTGATTGCTGCCATTGGTCTGAAGCGATGCCGTGCCGTTGTTTCCATTGACAGAGCCGAGGGTGAGATTGGTCGGGATGGCGACTGCGCCGCCCGTTTTGGCCAGGATGACGGCACCGCTGGTGATGACCGTGCCGGAGGATCCGGAGTAGGTATTGGAGGAAGAGCCGCCGATGGTCAGGCTGCCGGAGCCGGTCTTGGAGATGGACACGCTGCCGGAGAGCACGCCGTTGAAGGTGGAGTTGCTCACCGTAGGGCTGGCCAGATTGCCAATCGTGAGGATGGAATCGACCGAGGCAGTCACCGTGCCTGCACCATTGAGAGAGGCAATCGTCTGTGCCGCACCGAGGGACAGTGTGTTGCCGCTGCTAACGCTCACCTGTGCAAAGCTGCCAAGCGCTCCTGCGGCGTTTAAGTTCACCGTAACCGCACTGCCGGTGCTGGCCAGATTGACGATGGTGCCGTCCACCAGGCTGGTGGCCGCAGCGGTGAGCGTGACGGTGCTGGCTCCGGTGCCGCTGTTTTGGAAGGTGAGCGTGCGTGCCGTGATGGACTGATCCGTGATGGCCCCCAATGCTAGCATGGCTGTGGCGCTGGCGGAGCCCTGCACGTCAAAGACCGGATTGCCGCCTTGCATGGAGGAGCCGCCGATGCTTACGGCACCGAGCGTCAGGCCGATCGTGCCGCTGGTCACATTGCCGCCAGCCTGTATAGTCAGGGTGCTGCTGCCGATGGTCAGCGCGCCCAGGGTCAGAGCATAGCCTCCCGCACCTGCACTGGCGCGGTCTGCGATGATGGTGGAGCTGGTCAGCACGTTCACCACACCGCCGACGGTTCCCCCGGCATCGTAGCCCAGGCTGAGCGTGCCGCCGTTCAGAGCCATGGCCCCAGTGCCGATAGTGGCAATGGCGGTGGCAGCCTGAAGTCGCAAAGTGCCGGCGTCGATTTGATTGGCACCGCTGCGTGCGCTGGCTGCAGTGCTGATGAAGGTGAGCGTGCCTGTGCCAAACTTGGTCAGAAGCGCATTGCCCGTGAGGCCTCCGGTGTTGCTGACGGTGATGTTTCCTGTGCCGCCGATTTTTGCAACGGCACCCAGCACGGTGGTCCCGGTGATCGTGGCGGTGGTGGCGCTGCTGTTGGTGATGGCTCCAGCACCGTTTTGTCCATAACCGCTGATCGAGGTGAAGTTGCGGTCGGTGCTCTGGCCATTGAGATCCATCGTGCCGCCTGCGCTGATGGTCACACCTGTGGTGGCTCCCAGCGCGGTGGCGTTGTTGAGTTTCAAAACACCCAGGCTCACGATGGTGGCTCCTGAGTAGGAGTTCGCCCCGCTGAGGGTCAGAGTGCCCAGGCCGTTTTTGGTCAGCGCCAGAGTTCCAGTGCCATTGCCCAGCGTGCCGGTGAATTCGGTGCTGAGCACCGTGCTGCTGCTCACGCTGCCGATGGTCAGCGTGGCGGCGGTGCTGGCATTCACCGTGCCATTGCCTGAGAGGGAGCCGAGCACGATGCTGGAGATGCCTGCGGTGAAGATGCTGCTGCCATTGACATTGAGCTGCGCCAGGGAGCCGAGTGCTGTGGCGGCGGTGATGACGTTTAGCGTCACACCCGCATTGGTGCCGCTGTTCAGATTCACCACCGTGCCATCCACTAGGCTGCCGGTGGTGGAGGCCAGCGTCACGAGGCTATTGGTGGTGGCGCTGCCGGTGTTGGTAAAGGTGAGGGTGCGCGGGGCGATGGCCACATCGCTGATCGCCCCCAGTGTCAGGCGCGTGGTGGCTGTGGCGGAGTTCTGCACGTCAAAAGTCACATTGCCGTTCAGCGTCACCCCTCCGAGTGTCAGTCCCTGCGTGCCACCGGCTGCCACATTGCCGCCGGTCTGCACGGTGAGCGTGCTGTTGTTGTTCACCACCATGCTGCCCATTGTCTGGGTCACGGCGGCGTTGTTCAGCGTGGCCACGTCGGTGACGATGGTGGCATTGGCATTGAGGGTGATGGTGCCCGTCATCAGGTTGTTGGCTGTGTCAAAGCCCAGGCTGAGCGTGCCTCCATTGAGCGTCCACGCGCCGGTGGTGCCCAGCGGGCTCACTGCGGTGAGTGCAGCGGACTGCAGGCGCAGTGTGCCGTCGTTGATCTGATTGGCTCCGGTGCGGGCGCTCGTGGTGGTGGTGTCGATGAAGGTCAGCGTGCCCGTGCCGATCTTGGTGAGCTGGAAATTGCCCGTGAGGCCGGTGGTGTTGTTGATCGTGATATTGCCTGTGCCGCCCATGCTGGCGGCTGCGCCCAGCACCATGCTGCCGGTGATGGTGCCCGTGGTGGAGCTGCTGTTGATGATGGCACCGCCATTGTTGAAGCCCGCACCATTCACCGAGGTGAAATTTCGTCCTGTGCTCTGCCCATTGAGATCCAGCGTGCCGCCTGCGCTGATGGTCACGCCACTTGTCGCGCCCAGTGCGCTGCTGCTCCCTAGCTGCAAGATGCCGAGCGTCACCGTGGTCGATCCTGTGTAAGCGTTCGCGCCGCTCAGGGTGAGTGTGCCAATGCCGTTTTTGTTCAAGCCTGTGCCCACGCTGCCAAAGCCGAGAACGCCGGAGTAGGTGGTGCTGAAGGCCGTGCCACTATTGGCATTTCCTACCGTGAGCACAAAAGCTCCTGTGACTCTTCCGCTGCCTGAGAGGGAAGCGATGGTCTGCGCCGCACCGAGATTGAGGATGCTGTTCGTGCCGATGTTCACCTGGGCCAGCGTGCCCAGCGCGGCGGCGACGTTCAGATTCAGCGTCACTCCCGCGCTGCTGCCTGCGTTGAGATTCACCAGCGTGCCGTCGATGAGGCTGACCATCGCTGTGCCGAGAGTGACGATGCTGTTGGTGGAGGAACTGCCGGAATTGGTGAAGGTCAGCGTTCTGGCCACGCCGAGGTCGCTCAAGGCTCCGAGGGTGAGCGTGGTCGTGCCGCTGGTGGCGGTAGAGGGGCTCTGCACATCAAAGGTGGGATTTCCCAGCAGGGAAGTGGCTCCGAAGGTCACGCCCGCATTGGTGCTGGCGGTGGTGACATTGCCACCGGCGGTGATGGTCAGCGTCTGTGTGCCGATGGTGAGCGCCCCCAGCGTGTGCGTGAGGCCCGCGCCTGCGGTGAAGACATCCGACACGATGGCGGAGCTGGCGGTGACATAGACGGGATAGGCCACGACAGAAGCCGTGCTGCCGAGGCTGAGAGCGCCGCCATTGAGAATGACGGCCGCAGCGGTGGTGCCGAGCGCGGAGGTGGAATTGCTGATGCGCAGGGTGCCTGAGTCGATGCGCGTTGCTCCCACACGCGTGCTGGCCAGCGCAGTGCCGGCGTTGTTGCCAAAGGTCACGGTGCCTGTGCCAGTCTTGACGAGAAGATTGTCCCCCGTGAGCACTCCCGTGGAGGTGATGCTGCCGCTGCCGCCGATGCTGGCCCCGATGCCGCCTGTGCCATTCCCCAGACCAATGGTGAGCGCGCCGATGGTGGCTGCGGTGCCGCTGTTGTTGATCAGCGCGCCGCTGCTGCTGATGCCGGTGCCGTTCAGTGTCACGGCATTGGCGGCCAGCTGGCCGTTGAGGTCCAGCACACCGCCCACCTGCACGGTGGCGGCTGAGGTGCTCAGGGACAGGGCATTGCCGAGGATCAAGGTGCCTGCATTGATGCTGGTGGCTCCAGTGTAGGTGCTGGCCACGGAGAGGGTCAGTGAGCCTGCGCCATTCTTTGTCACGCCGCCCGTGGTGCTGCTGGTCACCGGCACCTGGAGAGTCAGACTGTCGGCTGCTGTGGCTGTGTAGATCACGAGATCGCCGCTGCCGCCGGTGCTCAGGCCGCTGGCACCGCCGCCGTCGGCGATCACATCCGACGCGCCGCCGCTGACGAGGATGCCGCCTGCGGTGTTGGTGCCGTTGTTGATCGTGAGCAGCACGCCGTTGCTGATGGTCAAAGTGTAGCTGCTGGCAAATTTCAGACCCGCATTGATGATGGCGGAGGTGGTTTGTGCAAAGGAGCTGCTGATGAGGTAAGGCGTGGTATTTCCTGCTGTGAGGCTGCTGGTTGCCGTGGTGGTGGCCGCCGCACCGATAAGGCCGGAGGTGGATGCGGCAAAGTCGGCCCCGTTGTAAATGATGCGCGGGTCCAGGATGCCGTTGGTGTTGCTGCTGCCGGTGATGGTGACGCTGGTGCTGGCAGGAGAGAGGATGTTTAATCCGGTGCCATATGCCGGGGATGCCAGGGAGGCGAAGGTGAGGGCATTGGTGCCCGATGAGGGCGCATCCACTCTCAGTGTGCCTCCGCCGCTGGTGAGTGTGAGTGCGCCGAGACCCTGTGTTCCGCCTCCCAGAGCTATACCACCGTAGGCAAATGTGCCGCTGCCTGTGTAAGTCAGGCCCAGGGCATTGTTCCAGCTTCCGGAGATGCCGTCGCCGAGCTTCAGCGTGCCCGCATTGATGGCGATGCCGCCGGTGCTGGTGTTTACTCCTTTGAGGGTCCAGGTGCCGGTGCCGTTCTTGGTCAGCACGCCAGTGGTGATGCCGATGATGCTGGAGATGCTGCCATCTCCCGCGCCTGCGAGCGTGAGCCCCAGGCCCGCGCCGGAGATGGTGCCGGTGTTGGTCAGGTTCAGCGTGCCGCTGTCGGATGAGATGGTGGCCGCGCCTGTGGAGAGGCCCACGAGGCCGGTGTAGTTGTTGACGCCGCTCACGTTCACCAGCGCGCCGGTCTGGATGTTAATGCCAGTCACGCCGGCAAAGCCCGTGCTCCCCGCCAGCGTCAGACCTTCTGCCGTAGTGGTGATTCCGCCCTGGATCTGCAGCGTGCCCCCGGAGTTGACCACCGTGCCTGCCGCCGTGGTGCCCAGCGCCGTGGCGCTGCGTATGTTGAGGATGCCAGCAGTGACGGTCGTCAGGCCGGAGTAGCTGTTGTCCCCGCTAAAGATCAAGGTGCCGGAAGTTGTCTTGTTAAAAGAGCCCGCGACTCCCGCGGCCTGGGTGATCGAGCCGCTGATGGTAAGCTGGTCCACCACATTGGTGACCTGCATCGTGCGCAAGGCCGAGCCGCTGCCGGTGGAGGTGGTGATCTGCAGCGTGCTGCTGATGCTGCTGATGCCGCCAAAGGTGATCGTGCCCCCCGTGCGGTTCACAGCCACGGTGCCGCTGCCTGTGATGGTGGCACCAAAGCCGGCGAAGGAGTTCAGCGTCAGCCGGTATCCATTGGTGTCCAGCGTGCCGCCTGCATTGATGGTGAGGAAGTCGTCCTGGCCCGACGTGGTGTAGGCCATCTGATTGTCCGCTCCCAGGCGCACGGTGGCATTGCCAGCCGTGGAGGCAGCCGCAACACCGATGCTCATGATGGTGGTGACTGCCGTGGCACCACCGGTCTTGGCCAGCACGAGAGTGCCGGAATTTACGGAGGTGGAGCCCGTGAGGGTGTTGGAGGCGCTGCCGCTCAGTGTCAGCGTACCGTTGCCGGATTTCACCAGCGTGAGTGTGCCGGTGCCGTTGCTGAGCACACCGCTGAAGGTGGTGCTCAAAGAGCTGCTCGTGCTGGTGCTTCCAATGGTGAGCGTGTAGGCACCGTTGGCGTTCACCGTTCCGTTTCCACTCAGGGAGCCGAGCACGATGCCGGTGACTCCCGCCGTCAGCACGCTGCTGCCGTTCACACTCACCTGGGAGAGCGGGCCCAGTCCTGTGACGGCGCTCACAGTCACGGTCACACCAGCATTCGTGCCGCTGTTGAGATTGATCACCGTGCCATCCACCAGACTGGTGGCAGAGTTTCCTAGAGTCACGAGGCTGTTGGTCGCGGCCGTGCCGGTGTTGGTAAAGGTGAGCGTGCGTGGCGCGATGGCGAGGTCCGTCCATGCTCCCAACGTCAGCCTTGTAGTGGCAGAAGCTGAGTTCTGCACGTCAAAGGTGGCATTGCCATTCAGCGTTACCGTTCCCATTGTCAGCCCCTGAGTTCCACCGGAGGCAACGTTGGAGCCGGTCTGCACGGTGAGAGTGCTGTTGTTGTTGATGACGAAATTTCCCAGCGTGTGCGTCACCGCAGTGTTGTTCAGCGTGGCCACGTCGGTGATGAGGCTGATGCTGTTGTGTACTGTGGCTGTTCCGCTGATAGTGCTGTTGGCCGTATCAAAACCGAGGCTGAGGGCGCCGCCAAAGAAGATCCAGCCTCCCGTGCCAACGGGGTTAAGCGCAGTGGCCGATGCGGACTCCACACGCAGCGTGCCTCCATTGATTTGATTGGCTCCGGTGCGTGCGCTCGTGGTGGTGGTGTCGATGATTCTGAGCGTGCCGCTGCCAAACTTGGTGAGCTGGAAGTTGCCGGTGAGACCGGTGGCATTATTGAAGGTGATGTTGCCGGTGCCGCCAATGTTGGAGCCACTGGAGATGGCCGTCGTGCCTGTAATGGTGGAAGTTGTGCTGCTGCTGTTGATGAGGGCGCCGTTGCTGTTGAGGCCCGTGCTGCCGATGGTGAAATTGCGGTCGGTATTTTGTCCGTTCAGGTCCAGCGTGCCCGCGGTGCTGATTGTCACGCCGGAGGTTGCTCCCAATGCGGTGGCGCTGGCCAGTTTGAGTGTGCCGAGATTAACGGCGGTCGCTCCGGTGTAGGCATTGACGCCACTGAGCGTGAGCGTGCCCAGCCCTGCCTTGGTCAGACCGGTGCCCGATCCTCCAAAGCCCAGTACGCCGGAGTAGGTGGTGTTATACACGCTTGCGGTGGCGGCATTTCCCACGGTAAGCACAAAAGCGCCGGTGATGTTTCCACTGCCGGACAGCGAGCCGATGGTCTGCGCTGCTCCTAGATTCAGCGTGTTGCCGCTGCCGACGGTGACTTGCGCCAGGGTGCCCAAAACGGAGGCGACGTTCAGATTCAGCGTCAATGCACCACCCGTGCTGCCAAGCGTGATCGCCGTGCCATCCACCAGGCTGGCGGCCGCCGTGCCCAGGATGACGCTGCTGGCTGCGGAGCCGCTGTTTTGGAAGGTGATGGTGCGTGGGCCGATGGCTTGATCACTCAGGCCACCGAGTGTCAGCGTCATTGCAGCATTGGCGGAGCTCTGCACATCAAAGGTGGGGTTTCCCGGTGCAAGCGAAGGGCCGCCGATGGTTGTCGTGCCCAGCGTCAGGCCGATGGTGCTGCTGGTCACATTGGCGCCGGTGGTCACGGTCAAGGTGCTGCCGCCGATGGTGAGCGCGCCCAGTGTCTCCACGATGCCGCCAGCACCAGCGCTGGCACGATCTGCCGTGATGCCGGAGCTGGCGAGCACGTTCACCACATTGGTCATGGTGTTGGTCACATCAAAGCCCAGGCTGAGCGTGCCGCCATTCAGCACATAGGCACCGGTGCCGATGGGGGCGATGGCCAGCGCGGACTGCACCCGCAATGTGCCAGCATCGATCTCATTCACTCCAGTGCGTGCGCTCGTGGTGGTGGTGTCGATGATCGTCAGCGTGCCGCTGCCGATCTTGGTCAGCAGAAAGTTGCCGGTAATGCCGGTGGTGTTGTTGAGGGTGATGTTGCCGGAGCCGCCTGCCGTGGAGGCGGCTGTGAGGCTCACGAGCCCGGTCGTGGTGGTGCCCGTAATGGTGGCTGCCGAAGCGCTGCTATTGATCAGGGACCCGACGTTCAAGGCACCCGCTCCGGAAAGCGTGTAGTTGCGGTTGGCGATCGACTGCCCGTTGAGATCCAGCGTGCCTCCTGTGCTGATGGTGATGATCGGGATGGTGGTGGAGGTGGTGGCCGCGCCGAGTGCGTTGGCATTTCCCAGCATCAGAGTGCCGCCGCTGATGGTGGTGCCGCCTGTGAAAGAGCTGTCTCCATTGAGGGTCAGAAGACCGGTGCCCACTTTTGTCAGAGTGCCTGTGCTGATGGCGATGCGCCCACCTATGGTAATGGTTCCCGCTCCGCCCAGCGTGAGAGGAAACGTCCCGTCGATGGCATTGGTAGAGGACGTGGTGGCGGAGATGTTCAGCGTGGCTCCGGCATCGGCACTGATGTAGCTGGCCCCGGTCTGCGTGATGAGAGCGGAAATGGTGTTTGTTCCGCTCAGGCTGCGAATGGCTCCGTTGCCGCCATCCCCAAATCCACCAGTGCCAGCCACGGCGCGATTGAGCGTGACGCCGCCGGAAAGTCCCAGCGTGCCTCCGCCTGACTCGATGATGGCCACCGTGCCGCTCGTGCCCAGAGCCCCCGCACTGCGGATCTCCAGGATGCCGCTGTAGATCTGCGTGCCGCCTGTGTAGGTATTCGTTCCCGTCAGCACGGTGCGTGAGCCCGGCGCTCCATTCACCACCAGCGTCACAGCACCGCTGCCGTTGTTGGCGATGGCGGAGTTGATCGTGAGCACGGAGGTGTCGGATTCATTGCTGAGAAACAGAGGGGCCGCAGTGTTGTTCACCGATCCACCTGCGGAGAGCGTGCTGGTCTGGCCGCTGATACCCACCGTCAGATTCAGTGCTCCGTTGATGATCTGAATACCGCCCGAAGTGCTAAAGCGCAGCGTCTGCCCCGTGCCCAGGCTGATCTGGCGGTCCGATTGCAGGTCATACATGGAAAGCGTGTTGAGGTAGGTGACACCCGCAGCCAATGCCACAGCACCAGTGGAGGTGTTGTCGATCGTGGCATTCGAGGTGATGCTAAAGGGCGTGGTGCTAAGGCTGCCGCCCGTGGTATAGGCCGCGCTGCCGCTGTAGCCGCTGCTGAGCAGGCCTGTGCTTGTGGCCTGCGCCCAGCTGCGGCGGCCCATCTCGCCAGTGTAGGTGAGCCAGGGGCCAAAGAAGCCCGGTGCGGACGTGGTGGAGAGGCTGTTGGAGGCCAGCGGGTTGTACACCGATAGCGCGCCCGCCGTGGAGGTTTGCGTGATCGTGCCGAGAGACACATTTACATTTCCGCCCACGCCGGGCAGCAGTTCCAGCGTGCTGAAGGTGCCGCCGACGGTGACATTTCCAAACCGCTGGCTGTTGGTCTGTCCGTCTTTGCCTGCGAGTCTAAGAGTGGTTACTGCGCCACCGCCGATGAAGCTGAGCGCCCCCGGTGTGGTCACCCCATTGTAGAGGATGTCATTCTGAGGAGAGGTGGCGGCGGTGAAGTCCAGGATGGTCACGCTGCCGGTGGTGCCGCTGACAGCCCGCCCCAACACCGTGGCACCGCTGTAAGTGTTTGCGGCCGCCATGGAGAGCGTCCCGTTGCCATTGAAGGCAAAGCGGCTGAAGGAAAAGCTGCCGCCGCTTTCAGTAATCGGGGCATTGATGACGATGCCGGTCGAGTTAGAGCCGCTGCTGGAAGTGTTTACCCCGGCATCTGCCGTGAGCGTGAATCCGCCGCTGTAGGTAATGTTGCTGGCGATCATGCGGATGGCTCCGTAGGCGGTGCCGTTGTTCAGCAGGCCGCTGCCATAGCCCGCCAGGCTGAAAGGCTGAAACCAGGTGGAGCCTGCGGTGTTGGTGACCAAGGAGCCACCGTACTCCACGATGATTCGGCTCACATTCTGCAGTGTGTTTGGTACGGTGATATTGGCGTAGATGCTGCCGCCTACGGTAAATGTGCCCGTGAGGTTCGGATTCTGCGACATGCCCAATGTGATAAACTGCATGACGGTGCCGCTGCCATACTTTTGGATGCGCAGGTTGGTGCCCTGCAGCCGCAGATTGGACCCCAGTGTGACAAACTGTGATCCGCCGGAGGAGCGGTCTTCCATCTGGATCAGCCCGTTGGTGCCAAAGTCGATGATACGTCCAGCTACATCTCCGTTGAGCGTGTATTGCTGCCCCGCAGCGATGGAGCCAGTGGTGACGGCGAGAAAGCGCAGCTCCGCGAGCTGGATGTCCGAGGCGATGCTGACTGGGTTGGCATTTGCCGGTGTCGGCACGCTGGTGCCAAATTGTGCGATGGCGGAGGCGGAGTTTACCCAGGCCACATTACTGGTGCCATTCCACCAGTTCAGATTGGAGGTGTTCCAGATCAGCGTGGCCGTGGTGCCATCGGTGTTTTGCGGGCCGGTGGTGCCGGTGTTTGCGTCCCATGTGAGGGCGGTCTGCGCTGCTGCATTGCATGCGAACAGCAAAACCAGCAGGGCTGACAACCATTGAATGCGGGATGAATGACCAACGAAGGAGAAGGTGCGCATAGAGGGGGGCTTTGTGAAGCGCCCCCATGCAAAGCACATGCGGGACCAGTCCTCCGATCTCATAGTCCCTTAATTGCGCAAATCAGGCCCTTATCGTGCATTCAGGATGACAGGCTGGCACGGTGTGCCAGATCATGCGCCGCGTGCATCATGCCGCGCTACTTTGTCATTGCCGGACGCGGGCGCGGGTAGGCGATCTCGGTGCGCTGGTTTGGGTGCTTGGCGCCGTGCCTGGTCTGCGCGCTGGCATTGTGGTGAGAGAGGAACTGCAGGCGGCTGCTGCTTGTGCCCTGACCACGCAGCTCCTCCAGCAGCTCGTCCACGCCCTCGAGGACGCAGGTGGGCTGATAGACGTAGTTGCTGAGATCTTCGAGGCGTGTGGAACCTGTAAGCACAAGGCATGCCTGCATGCCGACTTCGATGGCGCCACGGATGTCTGTCTCCATGGTATCTCCTACCATCATGACCTCGTCGGTGTGGCGCTGCAGCAGCCGGCGTGCGCGCTGAAACATGTAGGGGTTGGGCTTGCCGAGGAAGTAGGCGCGCTGTCCGGTGCTGGCTTCCAGAAACGAGGCAAGGGCACCTGCGCCAGGGCGTGTGGCCTCCTGCTTCACCGGGCACCAGTTGTCAGGATTGGTGGCCACGAGGCGCGCACCTTTTTCGATCAGTTCATGCGCCTTGGACAGCTTCTCCGTGGACTGCATGCCACCCTCTCCCACGACCACATAGGTGGGGCGGATGGAGTCATTGGGTATGCCCGCTTTTTGCAGCGCCAGGGTGAGTCCGGCGTCTCCCATCACAAAAGCGGTGCAGCATGGATGGTTCTGCGCCAGGAAGTCGGCGGTGTTCATCGCAGCGGTGTAAAAATGGCGTGCGGAGATTCCGTTGATACCGAGATGATTGAGCTTCACCACCAAGTCCTCGGGAGTGGGGGCGGAGTTGTTGGTGACGAAGACGAACGGGGTCGATGTCTCGATGAGATGATGAATGAATTCCGCCGCCTTGGGCAGCAGATGATTTTCACGGTAGATCACACCGTCCATGTCGATCAGGAGTCCTTTGGTTTGTTGCATAAATTCAGAAGGAAAAATGAGTTTGAAACATGGGCCATACCGGGCCGTGACACTTCATTGGCTAAGCATCTCCGGGACCAGTGCCTTGATGATGCAGACCCCAAATCGTGCAAATCAGACGCTCTTTGTGCAGTCTCTCAGGGCTGCTGCACCACGCGGCTGCGGTAGGCCAGCGGGACGCAGTGCTGATGCTCTTTGAACTGACGCTGA
This sequence comes from Prosthecobacter vanneervenii, assembly GCF_014203095.1. Classification (NCBI taxonomy): domain Bacteria; kingdom Pseudomonadati; phylum Verrucomicrobiota; class Verrucomicrobiia; order Verrucomicrobiales; family Verrucomicrobiaceae; genus Prosthecobacter; species Prosthecobacter vanneervenii. The sequence goes on from NZ_JACHIG010000001.1 coordinate 240,262, forward strand.
AAATGTGCGGGAGAGACAAAGCCGCAGTCCATGGCGATCTGGCTTACTGTCAGGTCCGTTTCTGCCAGCAGCAGGCAGGCGCGCGCAATGCGCAGCTCGTTCACATACTGAGGCACGGTGCGGCCGGTGCCTTTTTTAAAGAGGCGGCTGAAAGCGCTCTTTCCCAGGCCCACGATGGCGGCCAGATCCGCCACATAAATGGGCTCCGGCAGATGCGTGGCGATGTATTCGCAGGCCATGCTCACTCGGTCCGAGGCTCCGGGCCGAGGTTGAGGCATCACGGCGGATGAGATCTCATGAACCTCCTCGGAATTTGACAGCAGGTCGATGAGTTGCAGCAGCAGGATCACGCGCTTCATGCCATGCACTTCCAGCATCTCGTGCATCATGCGTGTGGCGGTCAGCCGGGTGATGCCCGTTATCACCAACCCTTGCTCGGCGCGCTGAAAGAGGCGCCTCACCGGGATCATGGTGGAGCGGTTCATCCAGTCTTCGTGACCTGGGAGCTGCGGCATGAACTGCACCACGATGGCCTCCACCTCCTGCGCTGCCAATCCTGCATCGCTTTGATTACGGTAGTCGTGCGGCACATTGCTGCCCAGCAGCACCAGGTCTCCCGGCTCGATGGCGGAGATGTTGTTGCCCACGAGTCTTTCGGTGCCGCCCTTGATCACCAGCGTGATCTCACACTCAGGGTGGTAGTGCCACACGCAGCCAAAATCGGGGCCGCGTACCAATTCACATACCACAGGCTCTGCGGTTGATAACGGAGAGAGCTTTTCGACGATGGGTTTCATTGGCGGCGGGAGCTGAAGACGCCCGGGGCGTCGTGCCCGCCAGAGTGAGATGCTGGCGCGTGAATTTCGCTGCGAGTGGAGATACGTCTGCCGTGCTCAGCCTGGGGGGGAATTCCAGGGCGAGGCGTTAGGTTGCACGATGATTTAGGGGTTAAATATTGATTCAACAGGGCAGGGGGCTGCGTTTTTTGAGGGAGTTCAGACGCTCCAAACACGTTGCAGCATGCGTGCCATATTTGTGCACTAGGCCTATGCTCCGCACGGATGAGTGTTCATCGGTGACAATTGTATCAATCCGTGGCGGGAGGCGCTCTCTCGATCTGGAGTTTGCTCTTACTCTGCCCAGCTCTTCAAGCCTGTTACCGGCAGCAGTGCATCCGCTGAAGCACGCCATTCCGCCGTGCCTGCCTTCAGGAAGAGATCATAAATCAGCTTCTTGCTATGCGGGGTGGCGATGGAGTTGGGTGCATTGCGCCATAGGCCCAACCGCAAACCGCCCTCCTGGGCATGGTCCACATGGCGGTGGTAAATGAAGGCATCCACGGTGGGCAGCGTCTGAATTTTTTCCCAGGCATAAGCGTAGGCTGCGGCCTGCAGTTTTTCTCCTTCAGGCGTGAGAAGGGTATGGAAGCCCTGCTCGCTGAGGATGATGCGGCGTGGCTTTCCATCATAAAGCAGCTCGGGCTTGGCCAGATGTTTGGCCAGCACCTCCAAGTTTTTAAAGGTGACCTTGTTGCTGCTGTCATCGTGAGTCACGGTTTTGTCCGTCCAAGCGCGCGGGTTTCCCAGATCTTCGGGGTAGGGGTGCCAGGCCACATTCCAGTCGAAGTCTCCGCGCTCGCGCACCAGCCGTGCAAAGGTGTCGAGAAACTCCCGGCCCGGTGTGGCCTCCTGCACGCTGACATTGTGCATGCTGCTCGTCCAGTGATGATCGGAGGAGAGATAAGTGCGCGCATGCAGCGAGTGCCTGCGGATGGCGCTATGCATGATGCGGAAAGCCTTTTCATATTCGCTGGCGGCGGTTTCAAGCGGTACGAGGCCCATGTTGTTCCAGAGGAAGTGGGAGTTCACCTCGTTGCCGATGATCCAGCCCCACACGCGCCCATGCTCCGGGTGCGCGCCGCTCCAGTATTCCGCCAGCAGGTTCATCACCGCATTGAGATAGCCGTTGGTCGTGTTTACCGCGCCGACGCTGAACTTGTAGTCTTTGCGGTGCCCGGGATGCAGCACCACGGAGTCGATGGCTGGATTCTTGGAAGGATAGGCGATGAGGATGAGATACACCACCACGCCTTTGGCGGAGAGCGGCTTGATCTGACGGTCCAGAGAGGCGAGGTACTTTTGATTGAAAACAAAGCTGCCGCTCTCAGGCTTGGATGCCGCATCATACAGCGCCGTCAGATTCACATTGATCCCCGCATGGTGGATGCCCAGCGCCAGCGCATCATCGACCATCTGCACCTGCAGGCCCTTCTGATCTGGCGGGGTGGGGAATGGGTCCGTGTTTTGGGCAAACACGGATTGCACAAGCAGGAGGGCGAGAAGAAGATGACGCATGAGTGAAGAGACAATCAGCGCAGCCAAGGAGCAACCGCAAGCCGCCTGCTGCACGCATTGTGGTGCACTGGAGGCCACGAAGGTGGGAGACGAGCACATCTGCGACGACTGTTACATCGCCTGCGGCTCCTGCTGTGCGGGGGATGAGTAGTCCGGAAAAGGCCAGAAACTTCGCAGCAAAGCACAACATGCGTTGAGACGCGGGGAGGTTCGTCCGTAGGTTGCGGTATGTCTCTTGCTTCTTTTTTCCAGCCACGCAGCATCGCCCTCGTCGGAGCCACGGAGCGCGCGGGCAGCGTGGGGCTGGCCATCTGGGAAAACCTGCGCGGCTTTGCGGGCACGGTGTATCCGGTGAATGCCAAGCGGGCGGAAGTCTGCGGTGTGCGGGCTTATCCATCTATCGCCGCACTGCCGGAGGTGCCGGAGCTGGTGGTGATCGTGACGCCTGCGCCCACCGTGACTGCGCTGGTTGAGGAGGCCGGTGCTGCCGGAGTGCGGGCGGTGGTGGTGATCTCTGCTGGATTTAAGGAAACCGGTGCCGAAGGTACGCGGCTGGAGGCCGAGGTGCTGGCTGCGGCACGCAAGCATGGCGTGCGCCTTATTGGGCCCAACTGCCTCGGTCTCATGAACCCGCATGCGGGGCTGAATGCCACCTTTGCCAGCAGCCGGGCGCTGCCGGGACGCGTGGCCTTTCTGAGTCAGAGCGGTGCGCTGTGTACAGCCATCCTCGACTGGAGCCACGATCAGTATGTGGGCTTCAGCGCCTTTGTCTCCACCGGGGCCATGGCCGATGTCGGCTGGGGAGATCTGATTCGCTACTTTGGAGAAGATCCGCACACCAGCAGCATCGTGATCTACATGGAATCCGTGGGCGCGGATGCGGCGGCGTTTCTCGCGGCGGCACGCGCCGTGGCGGCGCAGAAGCCCATCGTGGTGATCAAGGTGGGACGCACCGCCGAGGCTTCCCGTGTGGCGGCCTCCCACACCGGCGCTCTGACAGGCAGCGATGCCGTGCTGGATGCCGCGTTGCGCCAGAGTGGGGTGCTGCGGGTGGACACGATCGAGGAGCTTTTTGACATGGCCGAGGTGCTGGCCAAGCAGCCACTGCCTACCGGCAGGCGGCTAGGCATTGTGACGAATGCAGGCGGCCCCGGCGCGCTGGCCACGGATGCGCTTGTGCTGGGCCAGGGCCTGCTGGCGGAGCTCTCCGCGCAGAGCATGGCGGCGCTGAATGCCGTGCTGCCCCAAAGCTGGAGCCACAACAACCCGGTGGATGTGCTGGGCGATGCCGATGCCGCTCGCTTTGCGCAGGCGCTGCGCATTGTGGCCGGAGATCCGGGCGTGGATGGCGTGCTGGCCATCCTCACGCCGCAGGCCATGACGCAGCCCACGGAGATCGCACGCGAGGTGGCGCAGATCGCGGCAGGTTTTGGCAAGCCGCTGCTGGCCAGCTGGATGGGTGCGCAGTGTGTGCAGGAGGGGCGCGGCGTCCTGAACGCTGCAGGCGTGCCCACCTATGACTACCCGGATGAGGCCGCGCATGCCTTTGTGCGCATGCGGGAGCACCGCATCCGCCTCACGCTGCTGAGCGAGACTCTCAACGCCCACGCTGAAGACGATGACGTGGAACTGCCGCTGGTGGGAGACATGATCGATGCTGTGCTGAAAAGCGGACGCACCCTGATGAATGAACAGGAGGCCAAGCAGCTGCTCAGCGTGGCGGGCATTCCCATTGTGGAAACACGCATCGCCTACACCGAAGACGCCGCCGTCGAGGCTGCGGAGGCCATCGGCTACCCTGTGGTGCTGAAGCTGCTGAGCAGCACCATCACACACAAAAGCGACTGCGGTGGTGTGCAGCTCAATCTCATGAATGCTGCCGCCGTGCAGCAGGCGTGGAGGCTCATCCGTGACAATGTCACGCATGTGCATGGTCTTGCTGCTTTTGATGGAGTTACCGTGCAGCGCATGATGACGCAGAAGGGCGTGGAGCTCATTCTGGGGGCCAGCACGGATGCGCAGTTTGGCCCGGTGCTGCTCTTTGGCGCAGGAGGCACGCTGGTGGAGGTGCTGAAGGATCATGTCCTGGCACTGCCACCGCTGAACCACGCCCTGGCGCGCCGCTGGGTGGAGCAGACGAGGATCTCCAAAGTGCTGCATGGCGTGCGCGCTCAGCCTGCGGTGGATCTTTCGGCGCTCGATGCGGTGCTGGTCAAATTTGCCCGCCTGCTGCAGCACGAGCGCCGAATCGTGGAGCTGGACATTAATCCCCTCCTGGCCACAGCCGATGGAGTCGTGGCGCTGGATGCACGCGTGCTTCTAAGATCCGGGCTGTAGGAGCTGAGGTGGCATAGGTGACCTAGGTCATAGGTGCTCGGCCGCGTCTTCTTGTGGCGGCGGGCATGTGTTTAAAATGAAACCACCGCACAGTTGGCACACAGACGGGTTGCTGGTATGGACTGCGTCTTAAAGATGCCCCGCATCCATGTAGGCGCATCAAACGAACTCTGTGAGCATGAAGACCCTTTTGAAGCATCCCCTGATCGTTCTGGCGCTGGGTCTCGCGAGCTGTGGGAAGCCCTCCTCCGGCCCGCCGCCTGCCGCGCCCATGGCCGCCGGTCCCCTCGAAGTGGGAGTCATTACCGTGAAGACTTCCCCCGTCACTCTCACGCAAGATCTGCCGGGGCGCATCTCGGCCTTCCGCGTGGCGGAGGTGCGTGCGCGCGTGAGCGGCATTGTATTGAAGCGTCTCTTCAAAGAGGGCAGCGATGTGAAGGAAGGGCAGGTGCTCTATGAAATCGACCCCGCGCAGTATGAGGCCTCTCTGGAAAGCGCGCAAGGAACCCTGGCGCGTGCCGAGGCCAGCCTGAACTCCGCCATGCTCAAGCTCAACCGCATGCAGTCGCTCATCGACTCCCGTGCCATCAGCAAGCAGGACTTTGACGAGGCATCCGGCAGCAAGCGCGTGAACGAAGCGGAAGTGCTGCTGGGAAAAGCCGCCGTGAAGACCGCACGCATCAATCTGGACTACACCAAGGTCACTGCGCCGATCACCGGCCGCATCGGCCTCTCTCAAGTGACGGAGGGTGCCTACGTGCGCACTGATCAGGCCACGCTGCTGACCACCGTGCAGCAGATCGACCGCGTGTACGTGGACGTGAACCAGCCCAGCAGTGACCTGCTGCGGCTAAAGCAGGCGCTGACCAGCGGCAAGCTGAAGGCCGATGCCGCCGGTCAGGCGCGGGTGAAGCTCGTGTATGAAAACGGCGAGATCTATCCTGAGGAGGGTTCTCTGGAAGTTTCCGACGTGACGGTGAATACGCTGACCAATTCCGTGACTGTGCGTGCGGTCTTTCCCAATCCGCGCAATGAACTGCTGCCCGGCATGTTTGTGCGTGCGCGGCTGGAAGAAGGCACCACACCAGATGCCATCCTGGTGCCGCAGCTGGCTGTGACGCGCAACTCCAAGGGCGAGCCGACGGCGATGGTCGTGGGTGCTGAGAGCAAGGTGGAGCTGCGCGTGCTGGAGACGCCCCGCGCCGTGGGGAACCAGTGGATGGTGACCTCCGGCCTCAAGGCGGGAGACCAGCTCATCATCAACAACCTTCAAAAGATCCGTCCCGGTGCGCCGGTGAAGGTGGCTGCCCCTGACTCTGCCGCGCCTGCTCAAACCTCCAGCGCTGCCAAATAACCCACGATGTCCCGCTTCTTCATCGACCGGCCTGTCTTCGCGTGGGTCATCGCCATCATCATCATGCTGGCGGGGGCGCTCTCGATCGAGACCCTGCCCATCGCGCAGTATCCCAACATTGCGCCGCCCACCATCGCCATCATTGCCACGTATCCCGGTGCCTCGGCCAAGACACTGGAAGACACCGTGACGCAGGTCATCGAGCAGCGGCTCAATGGCATCGACCATCTGCGCTACATCGAAAGCTCCAGCACCTCGGACGGCACGGCCACCATCACCGTGACGTTTGACGGCGAGGCCAATGCGGACACCGCGCAGGTGCAGGTGCAGAACAAAGTCTCGCTGGCGCTGCCCTCGCTGCCGCAGGAGGTGCAGCAGCAGGGCGTGCAGGTGAACAAATCTGTGCGCAATTTCCTCATCGTGGTCGGCCTCATTTCCACGGACGGCAGCATGAGCAACACCGACCTCGCTGACTACAATGCCAGCGTGATGCGTGATCCCATCAGCCGCCTGCAGGGGGTGGGGGAGATTCAGGCCTTTGGCACGCAGTACGCCATGCGCATCTGGCTGGACCCCGACAAGCTGAACAAATACCAGCTGACCTCCAATGACGTCATCCTCGCCGTGCGTGCGCAGAATGCCCAGGTTTCCGCCGGGGCGCTGGGCGCTCTGCCGGCCGCGCAGGGGCAGCTGCTCAATGCCACCGTGATGGCGCAGAGCAGGCTGCAGACGCCGGAGCAGTTTGGCGGCATCCTCCTGCGCGTGAGCCAGGACGGCTCGCGTGTCTTTCTGCGGGATGTGGCCCGCACCGAACTGGGCAGCGAATCCTACAACGTGATGGCGCGCTACAATGGCATGCCCGCCAGCGGCATGGCCATCCGCCCTGCGCTGGGGGCCAATGCGCTGGAGACCGTGGACATCGTGAAAAAGAAGGTGGAGGAGCTCTCGCAATTCTTCCCGCCCGGCGTGAAGGCCATCTTTCCGTATGACACCACGCAGTTTGTCCGCATCTCCGTGGAGGAGGTGGTCAAGACTCTGATCGAGGCCATCGTGCTCGTCTTCCTGGTGATGTTCATCTTCCTGCAGAGCTGGCGCGCCACGCTGATCCCCACCATCGCCGTGCCGGTGGTGCTGCTGGGCACCTTTGGTGTCATGGCGGCGGCGGGCTACTCCATCAATACGCTCACCCTCTTCGGCCTCGTGCTGGCCATCGGCCTGCTGGTGGACGATGCCATCGTGGTGGTGGAAAACGTGGAGCGCGTGATGCAGGAGGAAGGGCTGTCTCCGAAGGAGGCCACGCGCAAGTCCATGGATCAGATCAGCGGTGCGCTCGTCGGCATCGGTCTGGTGCTCAGCGCGGCCTTTGTGCCCATGGCCTTCTTCACCGGGTCCAGCGGCGTCATCTACCGGCAGTTCTCACTCATCATCGTCAGCTCGGTCACGCTCTCCGTTCTCGTGGCCCTCATCCTCACGCCCGCGCTCTGCGCCACGCTGCTCAAGCCCGTGGCCAAGGATCATGGCATCACCAAACGCGGCCCCTTCGGCTGGTTCAATCGCGGCTTTGAGCGTGTGGCCGACAGCTACGCGCATGCGGTGGGCAAGTTCCTCAAGCATTACGTGCTCGCGCTCATCCCCTACGCAGCCATCGCTGCAGCGGTGGTGTATCTCTTTGAGCGTGCGCCCACCGGCTTCCTGCCGGACGAGGACACCGGCGTGCTCTTTGCCATGGCGCAGCTGCCACCCGGCTCCACACGTGAGCAGGCCGATGAGGTGCTCAAGAAAATGGAGACGCATTTCTTCGAGGAGGAGAAGGAGGTGGTGGAAGGCGGCTTTGGCGTGCTGGGGTTCAGCTTCAGCGGCAATGCGCAGAACCAGGTGCTCATGTTTGTGAAGCTCAAGCCCTGGGACGAGCGCAAGCTGCCCTCTCAAAAGGTCAAGGCCATCCAGGGCCGCGCCATGGGCAAGTTCATGCAGATCAAGGAGGCGCTGGCCTTTGCCTTCGCTCCGCCCGCCGTGCTGGAGCTGGGCACCGCCACCGGCTTTGACCTCCGTCTTGTCGATCTCGGTGGTCTGGGGCATGACGCGCTCATGGCCGCGCAGGGCCAGCTGCTCGGCATGTCGGCGCAGAATCCCATCCTCACCTCCGTGCGTCCCAACGGGCTGGCAGACACCTCCGTGTATCAGATCGATGTGGATCAGGAGAAAGCCAGCGCGCTGGGCCTCTCTCTCGCGGAGATCAATGCCTCCCTCAGCACCATCCTCGGCTCCACCTACGTCAATGATTTCATCGACAAGAACCGCGTGAAGCGCGTCATGCTGCAGGGAGATGCGCCCTACCGCATGCTGCCAGAGGATATTGGCCGCTGGTATGTGCGCAATGCCCAGGGCGGCATGGTGCCGTTTTCCGCCTTTTCCACCGGATCATGGAAAATGGGATCGCCCAAGCTGGAGCGTTTTAATGGAGCCTCCTCCCTCTCCATCCAGGGAGAGCCAGCGCCCGGCCACAGCTCCGGCGAGGCCATCAAGGAGATCGAGCGCATGGCCAGATCTCTGCCCGTGGGCATCGGCGTGGCCTGGGCGGGGCTGTCGTATGAGGAGCAGCTTTCCGGCTCCAAATCCGCGCAGCTTTACATCATCGCGCTGCTCATGGTCTTCCTCTGTCTGGCGGCGCTGTATGAGAGCTGGGCCATCCCGTTTTCCGTCATGATGGACATGCCCCTCGGTGCGCTGGGTGTGGTGGCGGCCACGCAGTGGCGCGGCATGCCCAATGACATCTACTTTCAAATTGGCCTCATCACCATCATCGGCCTCTCCGCCAAAAACGCCATCCTCGTGGTGGAGTTTGCCAAGGAGCACTTTGACCGGGGAGCCACGCTCATCGAGGCCGCGCTGCACGCCGTCCGCCAGCGACTGCGCCCCATTCTGATGACCTCCATCGCCTTCGGCCTGGGCGTGCTGCCCCTGGCCACGAATACCGGCGCAGGCTCCGGCAGCCAGAACGCCATCGGCACCGGCATCGTGGGCGGAGCCGTGACCACCACGCTGCTGGGCCTGTTCTTCGTGCCTCTCTACTTTGTGGTCATCCTGCGCCTCTTCCGCGTGAAGCCGCTGAAGGCGGAGGTGAAGTAGCCCAGTTGCGCCGCAACTGGGTTGGCTGGCGAATCTCAGAGAAGAATGGCTTCTGTGTTTGGTGATGTGGCATTCTCGAGATGGCGCATGAAGCGTAATGTTCGTTCATCGTCTCCGTGAAAGACAATGCAAAAACCTTCCACGTACGGTTGGGTATTCTGCTCGTACGGGATGTCCGCCAACACGAGCGCAGACTTTCGGTCATCAGCTAGCAGCATGAGATAGGTGGCACCACCCTGATCAGCGGGTTCACTGTGCAACAGGCCAAGTATCCAGGGTAGGTAAAGTGGTTCTGAATTTAACTTTTGGATACGCCCGATCACCCAACACGCACCGTCGTGGCAAAATACCTGGACCAAATGACTGGAGGTCTCAGCTAGGTAGGTGCTTAGTCCTCGAAAGAACACGTCGCTTACTTTTTGAGTCACTCCTGCCCACTCTGGTCGTTGCGATGGGATGCCGTCCAGCAGGGCTGTTAAAAAACTGCCGGCCTTGCTCTGCTTATAAATAAGGCTGGAATCGCCAATGATTTCGGGATGAAAATCGTAGTCCACTAAAAGAGTGTCTTCCACCCAAGCGCCAATGGTGGCTGCTTCTAGTGTGTCTGAAGGCAACATGAAAAATGTGATGGGTGGTTGGTTTGCTTCGGTTTTTTGGTCTTGGAGAAAGAAGGAGAAAGAAGAATGGTCAGTGCGGTGATGGAATCAATTATTTGTGGAATTGTCCTTTTGCGGCGCAACCGGACAACTTTTCCACCCCAGAATTGCCATTTGCACCCCGCCGCTCTCCCGATAGGATGGGGCACTCCGATTTCTCATGAAAACCGCCTCGTTCCTCTTCTGCGCCGCCGCCATCGTTCTTGCCACCACCTCCTGCGACCAGCATAGCTGGAAGGAAACCCAGGTGCTGCATGAAGGCATGCACAAGGCCCACGGCGAAGGTCATGGCGACGCCCATGCCAAGCCCGCCGAACACGGCGAGAAGAAGGAGCACCACTAAGAGCTCCCGCTTTTCCGGTTTCTTCCGCCTTTTCCATGCGCCGCTACGCCTTCATCGGCCTGTTGGCTCTGGTCATCCTGGCCACCAGCTGCGTCGTGCTGCGCACCTGCTGGGCGCGCTTTTCCCCTTCGATCCCTGCCACCGGCGGCAGGGATTTGCACATCCGCCTGCCGGATGGTGGCAAAACCCACCTGCAGAAGGACAAACGCTGGGCCGCCGACCAGCTCGGCCCCTCCACCGGCACTCTGGGCAGCCACGGCTGCCTCGTCTCCAGCGTGGCCATGGCCTGCTGCAATCTCGGGGTGGACCTGACCCCCAAGGAGCTGAACGAGCGCCTCATCAAGCACGACGGCTTTCTCCCTCAGGGCTGGGTGGTATGGAAGGCCATCCCGCGCGTCACAGACAGCAAGCTGACCGCCGACTACCACCCCGCCGCCAGTCACAAGGTCATGGACACCGCCCTGGAGCACGGGGCCTATCCGGTGGTCAAATACTTCCTGCTCGGCGGCATCCAGCACTGGTGCATCATCGTCGGCAAAGACGGGCAGGACTACCTCGCCCGCGACCCCCTGCGCGATGACAAGCAGCCCGTCAAGCTCTCCGACCTCACCGCCAAGATCTACGCCGTCCGCGTGATCCGCAAGGCGGAGTGACTGGACGGCCCCCGAAACCGGTCTGCCAGCGGAGAAACTTCCGCAATTTCAGTAAATTCAGCGGGGGGGTGTACGCATACACAGACTGTCGGTGGAGAAACTTCTCCAACTTCTCCAACTTCTCCGCAGGGGTATGCACGCAGTGGCGTGGGCTATCGGAGAAACTTCTCCATCTTCTCCAATTTCTCCGTGGGGGTATACGCATGCCCAGCACAGGTAGGGCGCTTGGTCCTCCAAGCGCCGTGGTCTGCCATGCTGCAAACACCCACGTAGGTCCTCCCCCACCACAAGCTCCATACACTGGGCTCCGCAGACACATCATGCCAGTAGTCCGCGCATCCTGTCCACACGGAGGGCTGGGGACAGCCCTCCCTACCTTCTCGCGCTGAGCGCTCGCATGCCCAGCACAGGTAGGGCGGCTGGTCCCCCAGCCGCCGTGGTCTGTGGTACTGGACACACCCAGATAGTTCATCCCTCATCGCTAGCTGCCATCTTCCTCTTCCTCTTCCTCCTACTTTTACTCCTCCTCCCTTTCCGAGAGGAAGAGGAGGAGTAGGAGGAAGAGAAGGATGACCGGCTCTCAGTGCGAGTGGGTTTCTAGCAGACACAGGGCTCCGAAGGCGGAGGGCTGGGGACAGCCCTCCCTACCTTCTCGCGCTGGGCGCGCGCATGCCCAAGGCGGGTAGGGCGGCTGGTCCCCCAGCCGCCGCTGCCCAGCGTGTGCTGAATGCCCTGGTGGGAAACCCCAGCGCGGTCTGCATGCGGAGAAACTTCCGCAAATTCCCCAAATTCCTCGGGGGGGTATGCACGCGCATGGTGTCTTGGCTCATCATGCTTCACAGAGGTTCCGTGGATACATCGGCCTTCTTGATGCGTGGGATCGTCCCGATCCCATCTACGGCAGAGGACTGGCTGCCTTCAGGTTGTCGTAGGATGGGTGTGGCGACAGCCCGTAAGCCCTTCGAAGCACTCGGTGCGAAGAATGGGCCCGTCCATCAGCGTAGGGCATGCACGGTGGCGTACGAGCGTCCTGGTGGTCGGGCGGTTTGGCGGAGAGGTGTGCATGGCTTGACCAGCCAGCCTGCGCCAAACACACCCAACCCACGCCCTGAGCGCCGCTCAGCACACCTGTTTGAGAAAAGTCTGCCACAATCGGATGGCAAACACTCCTCCCAACAGTCATCTTACCAGATGAGGGAACCACAGAGCATGAAACCATAGCATGTCATCATATTCCATAGCATTCCATGAGATGACATATCAAGACTGATCCACCCGTCCAGACTGCCACTCCTGGCCAGCCAGAGAGGTTGTTCCATTCCATCCCCGGCCACCAGCCGTGGCACACAGCTTTTCAGCGATGTGATCTGGCAGGCAATGGATTGGGTGTTGAGCGGCATCAGCCCGCGCTGGCCTGCAGTTCTCAAGGAGCGGGACCGTGGTTTTTCCCCACTCCAGACTCCGTGCGTGCATACCCCCCCGAGGAATTTGGGGAATTTGCGGAAGTTTCTCCCGGGCATGCGCCGCATGCGTGTATACCCCCACGGAGAAATTGGAGAAGTTGGAGAAGTTTCTACCGGGCATGCACCGCGTGCGTGTACACCCCTGTGGAGAAATTGGAGAAGTTGGAGAAGTTTCTCCGTCTCCACGGGAATGAGGCTCTGCGGACCTGGGCCCGCGAGCATGCCCCTCAGGTCTCCGATTTCCCGGCCCGCCGCAGGTGGGGGTAGAGATCGGTCATGCTGAAGGCCAGCGCCCGGCGCAGGCCCATGCGCATCAGTTGCAGGCATAGGAGCGCCATGACGGTGGTGAGCTTCCAGTCTTTGAGCCGGGGCTTGAGCGAGGTGAAGAAGGCTGCCGCCTCCGGCTGGTCGCTTACCCATGAGAAAAAGAGCCAGCAGGTGAGGCTCCAGATCAGAGTGCCGAAATTGAGATGGTTGGCACGGGCGGCTTCATCCTCGGTCGCTGGGTCGGTGCACAAATCGGGGGTGCAGCAGATCAGGAGAAAGACGCACAGCAAGTAAAGTCTCCAGTCACTCCACCAATCATGCGCAATGTTGAGATACAAGGTCATCACCGTCAGCGGTGCGACAATGGCAGCAGCGATCTTCGCGGTGCGCAGGGCGGTGAAGCGTTTCATGGGATGGGAAGGCGGGAAAGGAATCTTGTGTGCGGTAGCGGGTGTGGTCTGCCTCAGGGCCACCGCCAGGTGCAGATGTTGTCGCGCCAGGTCTTGGGATCGCGGTCTTTTCCAGCGGAATAGACAATGACACCTAGAGGCAGCTCAGCAGGGGGTGGGTAGGTTTCGAGCTTGGCGTATTCCGAATCCGACCTGTCGGCTGCAGATTCCGGGTTGGCGATCTTGCCGTCTCCATTCGTATCGAGGACGATGTAAAAAGGCTCGCCCCAGCGGTCGCTGAGCACCCATTCCGCGTCGTCATTCCAGAGGCCGCTTTTACGATCTCTGGCCATCGGGAGATCGATGAATTTGATCTGCTTGAGATTGAGTCCCTCAACGTCTTTGCCGATCAAAACAGGAAGCATGAGGCCGCGTGAGCGAAGGGCGAGGTCTGAATGGGATGCGCTCGGTGCGGGCACCGGAAAGCGATGGTAGTCGGCTCTATACAGCTCGAGCGCCATCTGAAGGTCTTTAGCGACGGCCCTGACCTGCATCTGGACACCACCGCTATCCGTCATGAAAAAGCACTGATTCAAATGGAGAAGGCAAAAGAGAGCCACCGCCACGGCTCCTGCGGCAAGCATGCCTTTCCCGAGACAAGCGCATCCAGCCATGCGGTCGATGCGCCGTTCGTCATTCATGGGTGTGTTTTAAACGATGACCGTTGCCAATGTCGAGTGCCGAATCAACACTGCCGTCTCACTGCCCGCCCCCTACCATCCCTTAAACCCCGGCGGCTGATTATCCTCCCATGTGGCCGGGTCTCCATCAGCCCCGGCGGAGAAGATGGCGATGCGCACGTTGAGTTCCTTCTGCGTGGCACCGGGCTTGGGCGGCACGGTCAAGAGTTCGGGATTGGGGACTTTGCCGTCGTTGTTGAAGTCGCAGATGATGTACCAGAGCGAACCCCAGCCGTCTCGGTTGGGCGTGGCGGGGTTCCATGGCATGCCAATCTCTTTCACCATGGCTTCGTCGAATTTCCAGTCTGTGCGCATCAGCACCTCATCGCGCGGGCTTGAGGGGCCGATCTTTGAGGACACGTACTCTGGGGTGATGAGTTGGCGCATGGTTCCCATCATGAAATTGGTGCCGTTCCACGAACCGTACTCGACGTTTCTCTTTTCGCTCACGTAGGTGCCAACCGCCCGCACCAGCACAGCGACGACCACCACGATCATCCACCGCCTGAAGCTCCAGAGCTTCTGCTTGTCCGTGGGGGAGGCCATCAGGCCATCCCAGCCACGGCCACCTGCGTCTCTTCATTGACGATCTTGCCGGTGAGGTCCGGTTTGCAGTCGCCTTTGAGTTCGTCGCGGAATTTCTTGATGAAGCTCTGGGTGGGCCAGGAGGCGGCTTCGCCGAAGGCGCAGATGGTCTTGCCTTCGATCTGGTTGGCCACGGTCTCCAGGGTGTCCACGTCATCGGGGCTGGCGTCGCCGTCCACGATGCGGTCGCTGATCTTCTTCATCCACAGGCTGCCTTCGCGGCAGGGGGTGCACTGGCCGCAGGACTCGTGCGCGTAGAAGTTGTTCAGGTTGTTGATGGCCCAGGTCATACTGCGGCTGTCGTCCATGATGATGACGCCGCCGGAGCCTGCCATGGTGCCGCACTGGGCGATGGTGTCGAAGTCCATCGGGATGTCCATGATGCCGATCTCGCGGCCGTCCTTGAGCTTGAAGCGCTCGTCGGCACGCAGCACCTTGGAGGAGCTGCCGCCGGGGATGATGGCCTTGAGCTTGCGGCCGGGCTTGAGGCCGCCGCAGAGCACGTCGATGACTTCGCCCATGGTGATCTTGCCCACCTCGACCTCAAAGTAGCCGGGGTTCACCACGTCGCCGCTCACGCAGAGGATGCGGGTGCCGGTGTTGTTTGGGGTGCCGAGCTTGGCGTATTCCGCGCCGCCCATTTCAATGATGTGCTTCACGTGGCAGAGAGATTCCACGTTGTTCACGATGGTGGGGCTCATGTAGAGGCCCAGCGCAGCGGGGAAGTAGGGGGGCTTGATGCGCGGGTAGGGGCGCTTGCCTTCGAGGGATTCGATGAGGCCGGTCTCTTCGCCGCAGATATAGGCACCTGCACCGCGATGCACGAAGATCTCGCAGTCAAAGCCGGAGCCGAGGATGTTCTTGCCCAGGAAGCCTTTGGCATGCGCCTCGGCGATGGCCTTTTCCAGAATCTTGGCTGCGTAGGGGAACTCCTCGCGCACGTAGATGTAGGAGAGCTTGGCACCCACGGCAAAGCAGGCGATCGTCATGCCCTCGATGAGCTGGTGCGGGTCTTGATGCAGGATGTAGCGGTCTTTGAAGGTGCCGGGCTCGGATTCGTCGGCGTTGCAGATCAGGTACACCGGCTTCGTATTTGTGGGCGGGATGAAGCCCCACTTGACCCCGGTGGGGAAGCCCGCACCGCCACGACCGCGCAGGCCGCTGGCTTTCACCTCATTGGTGATGGCGCTGCGCTCCATGGTGAAGGCCTTTTTGAGCTGCTCGTAGCCGCCGTTTTCCAGGTAGCACTCGATGGACGGATTGTAGCCGACGCGGTCGATGTTCTTGAAGATCAGGCGCTTTTCACGCGCATGGGGTTCTTTTCCGGGAAGATACTGGACGGGGGAGGCCATGGGTCGCAGTATCCGAGTGTGAATAAGGTGGGCAACTGGGATTTGTGAAAAATTTCACAAGGGGGGCGGAAAGGTGGCTCATAGCCTGAAAGCTCCCCGCTCCCCGCGCAGTAGGTAGAGGGTGCGCCTTTCCGCCCCCCGCTCCCTGTCTCTGGCCCTGCTGCTGCTCGCAGTGGCGGGAGGGGCCATCGCCAAAAAAGACGAGGGGCCCAAGCCGGTGCCGTGGTCCTTTGCCCCGCTGCGGCGCACCCCGCTGCCCAAGGTGAAAGACACCGCCTGGCCGCAGACGCGCATCGACTACTACATCCTGTCCAAGATGGAGGCCGCAGGGCTGCAGCCCGCACCGCGTGCGGACGCACGGGTGCTGCAGCGCAGGCTGGCCTTTGACCTCACCGGCCTGCCACCGGAGGCCAAAGCTAAAAGCTCAAATCTCAAAGATGAAATCAGCAGCCTGCTGAACTCTCCCCACTACGGCGAGCGCTGGGCACGCCACTGGCTGGATCTGGCCCGCTATGCCGATGAGACCCCGAACTGGCTGGACTCCACCAAGTACTCCTACCTCTACCGCGACTGGGTGGTGCAGGCGCTGAACGAGGACATGCCGTATGACCGCTTTATCCTGCGCCAGCTTGCCACCGATTTCCTGCCGGACAGCAAGCCGCAGGACCGCGTGGCCCTCGGCTTCATCGGCCTGAGCCCCACGTACTTCAAGGAGCTGCAGCTCCCGCCGGAGATCATCAAGACCACCGTCGCCGACGAGTGGGAGGAGCACGTGGACGCCATCGGCCGCACCTTCCTCGGTCTCACGCTGGCTTGTGCTCGCTGCCACGACCACAAGTCCGACCCCATCACCGCGCAGGACTACTACGCACTGGCAGGTGTCTTTGCCTCCGTGAAGCTCTCCGAGCTGCCCACCATGAAGGACGAGCTGTGGCAGCCCGTGGCCAAGGCCCGCAGCGAGGTGGCCGCGCTGGAAAAGCAGATCGCCGATCTGAAGAAAAAGAAGCCCAAAGACCTGGCGCAGCAGATGCAGGAGTGCGAGGCCAAAATCACCGCCATCAAATCCAGCACACCGCATTTCAACATGCCCATGGCCAATGCCGTGGAGGAGGCCGCCCTCTATGTGGTGAACAAGGAAAAAGAACACGGCACCAAGCTGGACTACAAGATGGGCATGGCGCGCGATCTTGAGCTGATGAAGCGCGGCAATCCCAATGACCTGGGCGAGGTGGTGCCCCGCCGCTTTCTCTCTGCTTTCCCGTCCAAGACCGGCCTGCCGCGCAAGTTTACCACCGGCAGCGGTCGTCTGGAGCTGGCCCAGGCCATCACGGAAGACGCTGCACCGCTGACAGCACGTGTCATCGTGAATCGTGTGTGGAAACACCACTTCGGGCGTGGTTTGGTGGATACACCGAGCGAATTCGGGAATCTCGGCGAAGCCCCCACGCATCCCGAACTGCTGGACGATCTCGCTGGCCGCTTCATGGAGCACGGCTGGTCGCTCAAGTGGCTGCATCGTGAAATCCTCAACTCCGCCACCTGGCAGCAGAGCAGCGTGGCCTCGGCTTCCGAGCAGCGCGATCCGGAGAACAAGCTCTACGCCCGCATGCTGCGCCGCCGCCTGGACTGGGAATCCTGGCGCGACTCCATCCTCAGCGCCACCGGGCAGATCGACCTCAAGCTCGGCGGCCCCGCTACCTCCATCAGCGCCCCGGCCAATGTGCGCCGTTCTCTCTATGGTGCCGCCGACCGTCAGGACATGGACCCCATGCTGCGCATCCACGATGTGCCAGATCCCGGCGCTCACAATCCCTGGCGCACCGAGACCATCACCCCCTTGCAGGGCCTCTTTGCCTTAAACTCCCCCTTCATGCAGCAGCAGTCCGCCGTGCTGGGCCAGTGGGCCATGCAGCACCGCGTGGAGGATGTTTATGCCCGCCTCTTTGGCCGTGCGCCGACTGCGCATGAGGCCGAGGTGGCGGAGGCGTTTCTCAGTGGAAGAGAAAAAGATGCCGCCGCGTGGTCCCAGTACGCCCAGGCTCTGCTGGCCGGGAATGAGATGCTGTTTGTGGATTGATGCCACAGCTAGCTAAAAGCAGGTCTCATGCGCCTGATCAGGCAGTCCATTACGCTCACCTAGTGCAAGCGTTCTCACCCTATCCGCAAATGCACTGCCTTTGAGGGATCAATGCGATCCCCCCCCTCCGTATGCACCCTCAGCGCGTCGCCGCAGTCGTTGCGGCCTGCGCATTGGCCACGGCAGAGCTCTGTTTACGCACGGGGGCGGTTTTGCAGGTGGTCACAAAGATGGGGCTGCCCCACTGAGTGGGCATGAGATTGGTGTACTTCCACGTCCGGGCCTTGAGCGGCTGGCGCAGCGGCTTGGCGGGATCGTGCAGCAGGTAGTGGAAGGCACCGCGCTGCGCGGGCAGGCGGCAGTATTCGCCTGCAGGCCCCACAAACTCCGGATGGCAGGCCGAGGCATCATAATACGCTGGCACGATCGGCATGTACTTTCCGGCTACCGGGCCATAGCTGCCAAAGGTGTTGTCCGTGGGCGTGCACGCAGCCAGGCTGGCCATGACTGCGAGGGCAGGAAGGAGAAAGGAGAGGCGTTTCATGGCATGTGGAGAGGGATGGGGGCACCAAGGGCGTGCTGTTTGTCTCAAGGTGAAACGGCCGCAGCGAGGATGCATTTCATTTTTTTAGCGCCAGCCAGCGCATCCAACCCCGCTTCTGGGGCTGAGTTTCAAATAGAAAGCCGCAGCTGCTTCTGCATAGGCGGCACCAGGGTGGACACGCCGATGCCGATGAGCCGCAGTGGTGCGGTGACGAGGCGATGGCGCGCCAGCAGGTGGCAGGCGGTGCGGTAGATCTCGCGCTCGGAGGTCACGGGCTCCTCCAGGCGGATCTGGCGCGTCAGGGTGGTGAAGTCGCTGTAGCGCACCTTTACCTGCACGGTCAGCGCGCCGAGGCTGTGTCGCTCCAGGCTCTGCGCCACATCCAGCGCCATCTCCTTGAGCGCTGCGCGCAGGGCGGGGCGGGCGTCCGTGTCTTCCAGAAAGGTGTTTTCCGCGCTGATGCTCTTGCGCTCGTCGCTCAGGTCCAGCGGGCGGTCATCGTTGCCAAAGGCGCGTGCGCGCAGCCTGGCGGCAAAAGAGCCCGCCACGGCGTCGAGTGGTTGAGTGGTATCCTGCAGGTCCGCGATGGTGTTCAGCCCCAGCGCGCGCAGCCCCTCGGCGGTCACAGGGCCCACACCGTGGATGGCACTGACCGGCAGTGGGCGCAGGAAGGCGATCTTGGCGCTGTCGAGAATGGTGGTCAGTCCGTCGGGCTTTTGGAAATCGCTCGCCAGCTTGGCCAGGAATTTGTTGGAGCTGATGCCGATGCTGGCGGTGAGCTGGCACTCGCTGCGGATGCGCTGCTTGATGGCGGCGGCCAGCGGGCGTGCGGCCTCGATGGCGGCATCCGGTTCCATGTCCGGCTGCGCATGCGCGCTCATGTCGAGATAGGCCTCGTCCACGGACACCTGTTCGATGAGCGGCGTATATTCCTGCAGGATCTGCATGATGCGTGCAGATTCCGCCCGATACACCGACATGCGCGGGCGCACAAAGATGCCCTGAGGGCAGAGCCGCCCGGCGGTGCGGGAGGGCATGGCGGAGCGCACCTTGAACTTCCGCGCCTCATAGCTGGCCGCACACACCACCCCACGCTGATCCGGCGGCGAGCCCACGATCACCGGCTTGCCCCGGTATTCCGGATGATCACGCTGCTCCACAGATGCAAAGAAGGCATCCATGTCCATGTGCATGATCACGCGTGGCGGCATTGAGGTGGGGAAGGGGCTGGGAGGGAGGGAGGTGACTACGTTTTGCAGCAGAGCGGCAAAGAGGCAAAAGGATGCAGAGACAAAAAGTCTGCTACTCTGCCCCTCTGCGGCAAAGCCGGGCGTCCCTTTCGATCACGCGGCTCCTCACGGACTGTCCAGCGGCTCCGGTTTTTCCTTGCCGCCGTTTTCGTTGTCAGGCTCGCTCAGGGGCATGTTGTGCTCATCGGGCAGGAGTTTGCGGCGGTCGGCCAGGGTGGCAAAGAGGTAGTAGAGGCCGGGGATGACGAGCAGGCCCACCACGGTGCCCAGCAGCATGCCGCCGGCGGCGGAGGCGCCGATGGTCTTGTTGGCGATGGCCCCGGCGCCCGAGGCGCGCAGCAGCGGGATCATGCCGGCGATGAAAGCGAAGGAGGTCATCAAAATGGGACGGAAACGCACGCGCGCACCTTCGATGGCGGCATCGCGCACGGAGAGACCTTGCTGGTGTTTTTGTGCAGCAAACTCCACGATGAGGATGGCGTTCTTTCCCAGCAGGCCCACGAGCATGATGAGTCCCACCTGAGCAAAGATGTCGTTGTCCAGACCAAAGCTGTTGAGCAGTACAAAGGAGCCCATGACGCCGATGGGCAGGGAGAGGATGACGGCCAGCGGCAGCAGGAAGCTCTCATACTGCCCCACCAGCACCAGATACACAAACATGAGCACCACGATGAAGATCTCCACGGCCTCGTTGCCACGGCCCACTTCGTCAAAGGCCAGCCCGGCCCAGCCGATGTCATAGCCGCGCGGCAGAGTTTTCTCCGCCACCTCCTGGATGGCGCGGATGGCGTCTCCGCTGCTGTAACCCGCCGCAGGTGCGCCCTGGATGGAAGGGGCGGGATACGCATTGTAGCGCGTGATCTCATTGAGCCCCTGCTTCGGCTTCAGGCTGATGAACTGGGAGAAGGGCACCATCTCCCCCTTGTCATTGCCCACGAAGAGTTCCTGCAGGTTTTTTGGCATCTCGCGGTATTTGGGATCCGCCTGCACGTAGAGCTTCCAGAAGCGGCCAAATTTGATGAAGCCCTGCTCATAGGTGCTGGCCACGAGGATGGCCAGGCTGTCCATGGCGGTCTTGATGGAGACGCCCTTCTGCATGGCCAGCTGGTTGTCGATGGTGATTTCGAGCTGCGGGTAGTTGGCGCTGAAGAAGGTGAAGAGGCCGTGCAGCTCCTTGCGCTTTTTCAGCGCCTCCATGAACTCATCATTCACCACCTGGAGGCGGTCGTAGTCGCCAGTGCTGGTCTGGTCCAGCAGGCGCAGGGAGAAGCCGCCTGCGGCGCCGTAGCCGGGCACGGCGGGCGGTTCGTAAAACTCCAGCTTCACACCGGAGATGACACGGCAGCGCTTTTCCAGCTCGGCGATGATCTGCTTGGAGTTGAGCTTGCGCTCAGACCAGTTTTTGAGGTTGATCAAACAGGTGCCCGCATTGGAGCCACGGCCTTCTGTGAGCACCTCATAGCCGGCCAGCGATGACACGGACTGCACACCCGGCACCTTTTTGGCGATCTTTTCCAGCTCCAGCGATTTGTCATACGTGCGCTCCAGCGTGGAGCCGGGCGGCGTCTGCAGAATGGCGTAGATCATGCCCTGATCCTCCGCCGGGATGAAGCCGGGGGAGAGCTGTGAGTTTACAATGTAGATGGCCGTGCCCGCCAGCCCGAGCATGCCCAGTGTGAAAGCACGGCGGTGAACGATCTTTTTCAGCAGCTCCACATACACGCTGGTCAAGCGGTCAAAGAGCCGGTTGAAATGACCGAGCAGCCACGCCACAGGGCCGCTGCGCTGCCCGGGGTGGTGATCGTGGCGGCGCAGGATCATGGCGCAGAGCACCGGTGTGAGCGTGAGCGCCATGACGCCGGAGAGGATGATGGCTGAGGCCATGGTGATGGCAAACTGGCGGTAAAACACCCCGACCGGGCCGGACATGAAGGTCACGGGTACAAACACCGCCGTCATCACCAGCGTGATGGCGATGACCGCGCCCGCGATCTCCAGCAGCACCTTCTGGATGGCCTCATACGGCGTGAGGCTGGTGCCGTGCATGCGCGCGTGCACGGCCTCCACCACCACGATGGGGTCGTCCACCACGATGCCGATGGCCAGCACCAGCGCGAAAAGGGTGATCAGATTGATGCTGACACCAAAGAGCTGCATGAGGAAGAAAGCGCCCACAAGAGACACCGGCACCGCCAGCGTGGGGATGAGCGTGGAGCGCCAGTCCCCCAGGAAAATGAAGACCACCATGGCCACGAGGATGAAGGCCTCCACCAACGTGTGCAGCACCTTGTCTATGGAGGCGTCAAGGAACTCAGATACGTCGTAGCTGATCTCGTAGTCCATGCCTGCGGGGAAGTTCTTGCGCTTGATCTCCTTGAGCTGGGCCTTGATCAGCTTGATGACCTCGTTGGCGTTGCTGTTGTAGCTCTGCTTGATGACGATGGCGGCGGAGGGGTGGCCGTCGAGGTCGGAGTAGAGGTCGTAGAATTCGCTGCCCAGCTCCACATCGGCCACATCTTTCAGCTTCAGGATCTCGCCCTTCTCCGTGGCACGCAGGATGACTTTTTCATACTGCTCGGCGGTGTTGTAGCGGCCCTGGTAGGTCAGCACGTACTCCAGGGCCTGGGATCTTCGGCTGTCCGCACGGCCCAGCCGCCCGGGCGTGCCGATGACGCTCTGCTCTTCCAGCGCCTTCATGACATCCTCGGTGGACACATTGTAGGCACGCATGCGGTCGGGCTTGAGCCAGATGCGCATGGCGTAGTTTCGCGTGCCGAGGATGCGCACCTGGCCCACACCGCGGATGCGGGCCAGCTGCGGCTGGATCTGCACGTAGGCGTAGTTAAACAGGAGTTGCATGTCCGCCGCCTTGTCCGTGCTGAAGAGGTTCACATACATGAGCATGTTGGGGCTCACGTTGTTGACGATGATGCCCTCCCGCTGCACCAGCGGCGGGAGCTGGTTTTTCACCTGGTTGACGCGATTGAGCACATTCACCGTGGCGTCCTTGGGATCGGTGCCCAGGTGAAAGACCACCTGGATGGTGGCCTCTCCGGCGCTGGTGGCGTCGGACATCATGTACTTCATGTCCTGCACGCCATTGATGGCCTGGTCCAGCAGCACGAGCACGGACTCCTCCAGCACCTTGGCGCTGGCGCCGGGGTAGGTGATGTTCACCATGACGACCACCGGGGCCACATTGGGAAACTGGGAGATGGGCAGCCTGAAGATGGACAGCGCGCCCAGAAAGAGAATGAGCAGCGAGATGACGATGGCCAGGGCCGGACGTTGCAGGACCTTGGAGAACATGGCTGGTGGTGGGGGATGGTGTGCTGGGCCGGTGCGTGGCGTCAGGACGGAGGTTGGACTTTCAAATCTGCAGTCGCATGCCCGGGCGAAGCGCCGAGGCAGCCACAGTCTGCTGAAGGAAATCGTTGTGCCGCCGCTTTCAGTCGCATGAGAGATCGGCGCAGCTCCTGCGCACAGGGAGCGGGGAAGGGGTGCGGGCTGAGAGCAGGTCGTGAAACGCCGGAGCGTCTGACACCAGAGAGGGTGAAACCGTGCCTCATGCCGAGATGCTAAGGCGAAACTATTTCAAAGTAAAGTGTAGCCGCTTCTGCGGCCTGCGTGCATTTGCCAGCAGCTTCGAGCAAAGAAGCCATGGCTCTCACGCATTGGATAAAGCCTGGGCCTATAGGCGCACTCTCCATGGGCAGAAGTCATGTCTGCGCTGATTCCATTAAGCCTAAAGATGCTCTTTGGCGGTCGGAGGTGTCATGCTAAGCTCTCCGCCTATGCGTGAAAGTGCTCGTGTTGCTGGGGCAGCACGAGCGATTTTTTTCATCATGCATGCGCAGCTTGCCACTGCGTGCATGGCAGTGCAGCCTTATGCCGCGAGCAGATGCTCCTGGTCAGCAGATGCTGGAGCCGGAAGAGCCAGCGGCTTGTCACCGATGTCGCTCACATTCAGGCTTGGGTCGCTGCCCTTGGGCTGGCGGCCGGTGAGGCGGCAGAAGTCGTGGTAGCTCAGGACTTCAAAGGTGCGGTCCAGATGCTCCACCACCACAGTCATGCTCTCCACCCAGTCTCCCGAATTGAGGTAATGGGTGCTTTCGATCATCTTGTTGGCGGGAGTGTGAATATGGCCGCAGATGATGCCGTTGCAGCCTTTCCACTGTGCCAGCTTCTGGAGCTGCTCCTCGTAGCGGCCCACAAAGCTGACCACGTTTTTGACCTTCATTTTGACCCAGCGGCTGAGGGAGAAGGCCTCCTTGTTGCGCCAGCGCAGCCAGGCGTTGTAGGCGCGGTTCAGTCGCAGCAGTGCCTCATAACCGACAGCGCCCACCTTGGCCAGCCAGACGTGATTGGTCGTCACATGATCAAAGCCGTCTCCATGCACCACGAGGTAGCGGCCGTGCGGGGACTCATGAATGTGCTCGTCCACCAGGGAGAGTCCGGCCAGTTTGAAGGGGAGAAACTTTTCCAGGATGTCATCGTGGTTGCCACGCAGGTAGATCACTTCTGTGCCTTCCTTTTCCATCTTCTTCAGCACGGTGCGCACAAAGTGCGTGTGCTCCTGAGTCCAGCGTCCTGAGCTCTTCAGAGCCCACACATCAATGATGTCACCATTGAGCACGAGCTTTTCGCACTTGCAGTGGCGGATGAGATGAGCCGCCTGCACAGCCTTGGAGTCGGCCATGCCGAGGTGGACATCGGACATGAACAAAGTCTTGATGCGGAGTTTGGTCTTCATAGGTGCAGGGCCGGATGGATTGTGAATAGAAACAGGCTTGTCACGTACCTGACCTGACGCCGGGAGGTGGGAAAGGAGGCAAGTGAAACCTTTTCGTCACGCGCTTGTCGTGGGCGCGCTGTGCGTGACGCTGGCTACCAGCGCGGGGTCTTGGCGGCTTGCAGAAAGCGGTCGATCTCCGTCGTGCGCTTTTTCTCCACGGGGGCCTTCTGTTCTACACGCACCGGGTCTGGGCCTGTCTTGCGGTTATGACCTGCACGCCACACAAACCAGAGGCAGGTGGCAAACAATGTCAGAGCCATGATGGGACCTCCATGGCGGCGGACGAAGCGCGTTTGCCTGCGCCATTCAAGATAGCTTTGCAGTTCGTTATGATGCGGCCTGAACATGAAAACAGAGTGGGAGGGTGGACCAAGTGCTCAAATGGGATGTGGTCACAATTATGTTTCCACCTCATGCTGCGAGGGGGTGCGAAAGCGGCGGAGTTGTCATATTACACACCCGTGGCTGCCGTTCGCGTGAGCTTTGACTTGACTCATGGGGGGAGCGTAAGCGCTGGTTTTAATCAGTGTCATGGCTGATGCGACATGGTGTTAAGAGGAAGTCGCTGGTGTGTGCATGAGCTGCCGCGGCCCCGCAGAGGGTGGGGGCTTTCATTCACCGGATAGGTTGCAAAATCGTCACACATTCAGGGGTGTGTTCCTATGCGACGAGATCGTAACACGCTTGTCTTTGGCAGGTGTTCAATCCTGTCGTCACAATCCCGTCACTGAGACATGAGCAAAATTTTAGTAGTCGATGATGAGAGGGACATTGTTGATCTCGTCAGCCTGCACTTGCAGCGCGAGGGGCATGAAGTTGAGTCCGTGGACAACGGGCTGGCCGTGCTGCCGATGGCGGTGAAGACGGCTCCGGATCTCATCGTGCTGGATCTCATGCTGCCGGGGATCGATGGCGTGCAGGTGCACCGCAGGCTGCGTGCGGACACCCGCACGCGGCACATTCCCGTGATAATGCTCACGGCCCGTGCGCAGACGAATGACCGCATCGCCGGACTGGAGGGCGGTGCGGACGATTACCTGACCAAGCCCTTCAGCCCGCGCGAGCTGATGCTGCGCATCGGCGCGGTGCTGCGGCGCACGCAAAAGGTGGTGATGCTGGCGGAGCAGCGCATTGGCGACTTCCTGCTGGACCGGCGCAATATGTCACTCTCCATCCGTGGAAAGCTGGTGGAGCTCACCATCACGGAGCTGAAGCTGATGACCACGCTGATGGCGAATCCGGACGTGATCCACTCGCGCTCCGAGCTGCTGAGTGCGGTGTGGGGCTACGCGGACGACACCCACTCCCGCACGCTGGACACACATATCAAACGTCTGCGCGACAAGCTGGGAGACCACGGCAGGCACATCGGTACGCTGCGGCGTCAGGGCTATCTGTTTCACAGCATGATACAGGAGGAGACCGCTGAGGCATGACGACGGCTGCGGCGAAAGAGGAAACTGCTGCTTCGTCCGGCATGGAGGGCTGGCATCCTGGTGTGCCTGCTGCCGCGCTGGGCTGTGCGCAGGAGGAGTGCCACCTCTTTGGCGCACTGCTCAACGAGGTGCCTCATGGCGTGCTGGTGCTGGATGACGACGGGGTGATCCTCTTTGCCAATCTGGCGGTGAATGTGATGTTTCTCCCCCATCAGCTGGAGGTGGGTGGCACGATCGGCACGGCTGCAGTGCTGGAGCCTCTGGTGAGCATCGTGGCGGAAGCACGCAGCCGCCGTGCGCGTGCAGAGCAGGAGGTGCGGCTGACGCTGCCCTACATCGGGGAATGGAACCAGGAGCACCACTACCACCTGAGCGCCGCCCCGTGGAGCGAAGGCGGACGCAGCGGCGTGTGGGTGATGGCGGAGGACCACACCGAGCGCCACCACAGCCAGCAGATGAGGCGGGATTTTCTGACCAGCGCAGGTCACGAACTGCGCACGCCGCTCTCGCTCATCCACGGCTACATCGAGACGCTGAAGAGCGGCATGATCAAAAACACCACCTCGCTGGTGCGTTGCCTGGAAGTGATGGAAAAGCACAGCCGCCGCATGATGCGCATCATCGACGACATGCTGACAATCTCCCGTCTGGAGACGCAGGACGAGCCGCTGAAGACGGAGACCTTTCTGGTGCGTGCCTGCGTGCAGGATTCGCTGGAGCACCTGACGCCGCTCATCGAGATGCGTCAGGCCACGGTGAGCGTGGATTTCCCCCCGGACGGCGGCGTGCTGCATGGCGACCGCTTTTACTGGGACCAGATTTTCACCAACCTCATCGAGCATCCGCTCAAGGAAAATCTGCGCAGCGGGTTGCGGGTCAAGGTGTGTGGACGCTGGACGCCGCACGAGTGCATCCTCACCGTGGAGGATAATGGCGTAGGCATCCGGCCAGAGGATGTGCCGTTTGTTTTCAGACGCTTTCACCGTTCTTCCAGCAAGGGACCCGGGCAGGAAGGCAAGGGCACTGGTCTGGGGCTGTCGATTGTCAAACGAGCCGTGGAAGCTCATGGCGGCGGCATTGAGGTGGAGAGCGTGCCCGGTGTGCGCACCGTCTTCACCATCCGCCTGCCGCTGCCGGACTGAGCCTGCGTGCTTGCTGATTGGCAGGTGGAAAATTCCGCCGCGGAGACTTGACTGCCGGTATGCGGCTGAGAAGGGAAAACGTCCTTTTTCCGGCTGTTAAATGAGCAAGAAGAAAAACGGCAAGTGCAGGAAGTGGAACAGGGGAATCAGGCCGTCCTTCCTGGCAGGGATAAATGTCTGAAAAAAAACGATCTAGACGCATCCTGCTGAGGTTTGGTGTGCGGGGGGTAGGCAACGAAATTGTGACAGTGCATTGGTGGTGGGCATCGGGTGCAAGGGGCAAGCATGCACCGCCTTTCCAAGGCTCGCCTTGGGGAGACAAACCTCACCACCACACATACCAAATGATGTTCAAACCACAGAAAGCGCTGACCCTTCTGGCTCTTGCCGGACTGGCTCTCGCCCCTGCAGCTTCCAAAGCTGCGGTAACAGCCTACACGGCTGACGATCTGATCATGGGAATCCAGCAGACTGGAAATACCCAAGTTCTCCTCATTAACCTTGGGCAGGCCTCCGGCTTCAAAACCGGCGCCTCCGTGGGTACAGTCATCTCAGGACTTTCCACCGTCCTCAGCAGCACCTTTGGCTCAGGCTGGGCCACCGACTCCACGATCGCATGGGGCATCGTCGGCACCCCTGGAGCTTCGGCTGCTGGTGGTGACACTGCCAATACGCTCTATGCTTCCACCCCTCAGACCACCTTTGGCGTTCAGTCCAGTCCTTTCTCGGATTCGGCCTATACACGTCAGTCTGCCGCCACTCAGGGCTCGGGCCGTTCCAACATTGTGACGATGGCCAACACCTTCGCTGGTCTTACCTCCGTCGCCACGGGCACTGGCACCAACGTTGCTGCAGCACTGCAGGCTACCAGCACCACGGGTGGCTGGTTCTCGCAGAACCCTCTTGGCGCAGGTGGCAGCAGCTTCAGCTACTTCAACTCCCTCGAAGGCAGTTTTGCCAATGGCGTGTCAAACTCCGCCCTCGATCTCTACCGCATGCAGGTGTACAACACCGCGCCTGCTGGAAGCATCGGAGATGCCGGAGCCTACATCGGCACTTTCCAGCTGAGCCCCAGTGGCAGCGTCAGCTTCAGCACCAGCCCAGGTGCTGTTCCCGAGCCCACGCGTGCCGTGCTCTTTGGCGCCGGCCTTGCCGGTCTCATGCTGCGCCGCCGTCGCGCTGTCCGCAGCACGGTGGCTGCATAAGCCTCATCTTCTCGTCAATACCTTAAACACTCACTTTTTCTTTTCCAGAACCCATGAAACTTAATCTGACAGCTCTCTCTGCTGCCGCAGCCCTTTTGATGGCCTCTCCGGCCTTCGCAGATGTCACCATCTACATCACAGGATCCACCGCATTCCGTTCCGCCGTTTCCAATGCCATCAAGAACAAGATGACCTTCGGTGGCGGTCAGGGTTATGCCTTTACGGGCTCCAACTTTACCGGTTCCAGCAACCAGGTGTTTGTGGGCTCGGTTTCCGGCATCTCTGGCGTGGTGACCGTGAAGACCAACTGGTCCGGATCCGTGGCCGGCATCAAGGCCCTGACCACCAATCAGAACCTTTCTTTCCTGGATTATCCTGCCTCCTCAGGCACCGCCTACACCCTGAGCTCCAGTGGCACAGGCAGTGTGAACACCAACAATCTGAACACGGTCGCCCAAGCTGACATCACGATGGCTGACAACTACCAGGGTTCCACCAACTTCACCAATCCTTCCCTGACAACGCAACGAGTCGGCGTCGTGCCTTTCGCCTGGGTTTCCAGCGCCAGCGCCCCTGCTGGCCTGACCAATGTGACCCCGCAGCTTGCACGCACGCTGTTCCAGACTGGCTTCTGCTCTGCTGCTTTGTTCACCAACAA
The DNA here is from genome assembly GCF_014203095.1 of Prosthecobacter vanneervenii. Taxonomy (NCBI): domain Bacteria; kingdom Pseudomonadati; phylum Verrucomicrobiota; class Verrucomicrobiia; order Verrucomicrobiales; family Verrucomicrobiaceae; genus Prosthecobacter; species Prosthecobacter vanneervenii. The sequence continues at coordinate 268,991 of NZ_JACHIG010000001.1, forward strand.
CAACGCTGACGCCTCCGACAAGGGAACCGGCACCATGGTGTATGCCATTGGTCGTGATCCTCTGTCCGGCACTCGTCTGGTCAGCTTTGCCGAAAGTGGCATTGGTATCTTCACCACGGTGGCCCAATATCAGCCCTCCGTGGTTGGCGTGAACGGCTCCACCGTGAACGGCGTCAGCGGCACCACCGTGACGAACATCAACCTCACCCCTGTGGATGCCACCGTTCCAACAACCGACCCGGGTATGACCGGCTTCAGCAGCGGAGGCAATCTGGCCGACAACTTGCGCTACACCACCACCTCCGTGACGGACGACAACTCCGGCATCGGTCCGATGAAGATCTGCTTTGTCAGCTACCTGGGTGAATCTGACGCCGCACGTGCGGTGAATGGCACCGGATCTGGAGTGGGCTCTGGCAATGTGGGTTGCCGCTATCTGTCCTACAATGGTGTCAATGCCTTCGGCGGTGTGGTCACCACCGTCACCGGCAATGTGGACACCTCCGGCAACATCACCGTCACAACGGGCACCACCACCGGACTCGTGGTTGGCCAGCTTGTACGTTCCTCCGGCCTTGTGGGAGACTCTTACATCACCGCTATCAATAGCAGCACCAGCTTCACTGTGTCCAATCCTGCAGGCACTGCATACACCGCTGGTACAGCTTTGAGCATCAGCACCTCCAACCTCCTTCCGCAGGCCATCTGGAATGGTTCCTACACCATGTGGGGCTATGAAAACATCATGTGGCGCTCCAGCCTCGCTGGCGACAAGCTGACCTTTGGCAACGCGCTGAAGAACCAGATCATCGCAGTGGACTACTTCGCCGCAGGCCTCTCTGTCACTTCCATGCGCGTGAACCGCTTTGTGGACGGTGGCAACGTCAGCGCGACCTACTAATACTCTGATCTGACTGCCTCTGAAAACACACAGATGGCAGAAGAAAAGCACGAGTAACATCTTCGGCCGGTGCGGTTTGTTCCGCACCGGCCTTCCCATGATAATAAGAAAATGATTTCGCAGCACCAGCCTCGCATCACGATCCGATGGTTTTCCTCTTCTCCGCATCTGCAACTGGTGGTGGCTGCGGCCATGTGCCTGATTTCAGCAGCCTTGGGAGGCCTTGCCGGCTCCTCTGGAAAGAAAATGAAAAATGGGACGGACACAGGGCATGTTACGCACGCGGTCGCTTTCGATGCTGGTGCTTCGGTGCCCGCCACCAGCCATTCCGCCAACAAATCACCCGCATCAGTTTCTGTCTCGACATCTGCGCTGGAAATTCCTTCTTCCGCGGCACCTGCCTCCCCCCCGCCGTTTCATGCAGGCGAGGTGGGCTCCCGGGATGCGGCCGCATTTATTGGTGGGGCTGGTCCTCAGGCTGTGACAGCCAGACCCGTGAGAGCACCGTCTGCTCTTCGGAGGCCTGATTCCCGAGTTCTGGTGCCCATGATTTTTCGCGAGGTGAGCCCTGCTGCTGGACTCAGTGGCGAGCAGGTGGCTACCATTGACCAAATGCGCAATCAGTTTAATGAAAAAGTCGGAACCCCCAGCAGTCCATCTGACCCGCGATACCGGGCGCGTTGGGTGAGTGCGCAGGTGGAAATGGATGACCAGCTTCGAGCCTATCTTGGATGGGAAAAGTTTAATCAATATCAGCTGCACGCGGCGCAAAGTCTTAGATAAGTTACAATAATGTAACTTTAGACGAGTGGTTTTGGTCAGAAATGCATTGCCGTCGCCTTTTTGCGAAGGGGAAATGCCTGTTTTGCAGCACAAGAACGTCACTCTGAATCCATATTTTGAAGATAGACTGAGTTAGAGTGACGTAATCGTAACTCTGCATGCCTTGAGATGGGGGGCTGGAAGAGAAATAGGGAGGCCGCGACTTTCGCGCTTTCATGCCTTCTGAGTTTCCCATCATTCACTCCATTGGTTTCACGCCTGGTCTGCGGCGGATGTTTTATCTCGCCGGGCTCATGGCGGGCATTCTGAGAGCCGATGCCGCAGCACCAGCGGCAGCACCCGCAGCTGCGGGGGCATCGGAGCCTCCTGCTGCTGAGGAGGCGGTGCTGGGCCCGATTTTTATTCGTGAATTCCGCGTGCGCGGCTCCAAGAAGCTGCCGCAGCGAACCATCGAAAAAGCAGTGTATCCCTACCTGGGACCGCGTCGTGGAGAGCAGGATGTCGAGCAGGCGCGCCTGGCACTGGAGAAGGCCTATAAGGAGCTCGGCTACCAGACCGTCTTGGTCGAAGTTCCACAGCAGGACCCGCGCAGCGGAGTGATCATCATGCAGGTGGTGGAGGCTCCGGTGGGCCGTCTGCGTGTGAAGGGGGCCAAGTGGTTCCTGCCCAGCCAGATCAAAAAGAATGCGCCGTCCATGCAGGAGGGGGTGGTGCCGAACTTCAATGATGTGAAGAAGGACATCATCGCGCTCAATCAGATGCGCGACCGCAAGATCACCCCGGAACTGCGTGCAGGTGTCACACCTGGCACGGTGGACATCGACCTGGTGGTGGAGGACAAGTCTCCGACTCACGGAAGCATTGAGTTTAACAACCGGCACAACGCCAACACCACGCCCTACCGCCTCAACGGCTCCTTCAGCTACGGCAACCTCTGGCAGCTTGGGCACACCCTGGGACTGAGCTTCCAGATCGCGCCAGAGCGTGTGAAAGATGCGCTCATTTATTCGGCCTATTACATGATGCCGATGCCTTGGGAAGGGACCAGTCTCATGATCAACGGCACCAAGCAGGACAGCAACGTCTCCACGCTGGGCGGCGGTGCTGTGGCTGGGCGTGGCGAGGTGCTGGGCTTCCGCTTCATGAAGCAACTGCCGACGGAAAAAGGCTACTTCCATTCCCTGAGCGCCGGCATGGACTTCAAACGCTTTGCTCAAGATGTGACGACGGCGGGCGTCACTAGTTCGGCTCCGGTCACGTACTTCCCCTTCACACTGGCCTACAGTGGTGGGAAACTGCGGGAGCATAGCTTCACGGACTTCAATCTCAGTGCTGTTTTCCACCTGCGTGGCATGGGCTCTAGGACAGAGTTTGCCAACCGCCGCTATCAGGCGGACGATGGCTTCTTCTACATGCGTGGAGATGCGAGCCACACGCATGATCTGCCGGGAGGCTTCCAGGCTTTCGCCAAGGTGCAGGGGCAGGTCACTGGCTCTTCTCTGGTGAATACGGAGCAGATGGCCATTGGCGGCCTCAGCACAGTGCGCGGTTATCTGGAAGCCACGCAGCTGGGAGACAGCGGTGTGATCGGCAGCTTTGAGCTGCGCAGCCCCACACTCATCGGCTCCGGTGACAAGGAAAGCCCCGATGAGTGGCGCTTCTACGCCTTTTACGAAGCCGGCCGCGTGATGGTGAACAATCCGCTGCCTGCACAGATGAACTACTTTGACCTGGCCAGCACGGGCGTGGGCAGCCGCATGCGCCTGCGCAAGCACGTGCACGGATCGGTGGATCTGGCGGTGCCTCTCATCAGCCAGCCGCACGCCATCTCCAACGACCTCTACATGCGCTTCCGCGTTTGGATCGACTTTTAATTTTTTCCCCCTCTTACCCCCTCCAATGACCAAGCACCTCCATCTGCTCCCAGCCCTGCTGCTCTTCACGGCTTCGATCCTCGCCCCCGTGCGCACTGCGCATGCCGCCGAAAAAAACTGGTGGGACGCGAAGTGGACCATTCGCAAGGAAATCACCATCGACACCTCCGGCAAGGGCGTGGCCATCGCCGAGCCCATCGGCACCAGCGCCGTGCTGGTGCGCCTGCACGAAGGCGTGTTCTCCTTCATGTCTTCCAAGGAGGATGGCAGCGATCTGCGCTTTGTGGCAGACGATCATAAGACCGTGCTCAAGCACCATGTGGAAAAGTGGGACTCCCTTCTGAATGAAGCCTACGTCTGGGTGCAGGTGCCGGACCTCAAGCCCGCCGCTGCCAGCACCATCTGGCTCTACTACGGCAATGGTGAAGCTCCCGCACCTGAAGCTGCCAAGGAAACCTATGAGGCCAGCACCACGCTGGTCTATCACTTCACAGATTCCGGCAAGGATTCCTCTCCCACCGGTGCCAATGCCGAAGGCGCACCTGCTCCGGCGGCGGGCTCCCTCATCGGCGCGGGGCTACGTGTGTTTGGCCAGGCCCCCATCAAGGTGCCCGCACCTCCGCTGCCTGAGTTTGCCCCCGGTGCTCCGCTCACCGTCTCCGCCTGGGTCAAGCCCAGCGCGCTGCAGCCCAATGCGGTCATCTTCAGCCGCCGCGATGGCGCGAATAGCTTCATCCTCGGTCTGAACAACGGCATCCCCTTTGTGGAAGTGAACAAGCAGCGCAGCAGCGACGGCGCACCCATCGCCGCCGGTGGCTGGCACCACATCGCCGCTGTGGCAGATGCAGGCACCATCACTGTGTATCTCGATGGCAAATCCTACGGTGCTGTCAGCGCGGCCATTCCCTCCATCAAGACTCCGGTGGAGATCGACAAGGACAGCACCACCACGGATCTCGTGGGCTTCACGGGAGAAATCGACGAGCTGCAGATCGCCAAGACCGCACGCCCGGCTGGATTCATCCGCTTTGCTGCGGTGAACCAGGGCAGCACCTCGGACGCAGCCAAGCTCGTGGCCGTGGGCGCTGATGAAGCCTCCGATCATGAAGAAGAGGGCGAGATCATGAAGCATCTCACCCTCATCACAGATATCTCCAAAGACCTGACCTTTGACGGCTGGGTGGTGATCTTCCTCTGCACCCTGCTGGCCGTGGTGGGCTGGGGCATTGCAGTAGGGAAGGTGATGTACCTCAACACGATTGAGAAGGCCTCCGCCGAATTCATGAAACGCTGGGAAAAGATCTCCAATGACCTGACTGCCATCGACACCGAAGACGCCGAGAGCGTGAAGAACCTGGGCGGCAGTGTCAGCGGCAAGGTGCAGAAGCTCATGTACCAGTCTCCGCTCTACCAGCTCTACCACCTGGGTGCGCAGGAGATCAGCAACCGCATGAAATCCTTCCGCAAGGTGACGTTCAACCCGAACGAGAAGAAGGAGGCCAAGATCATGGGCCTCTCCGGGCGCTCCATCCAGGCCATCAAGGCCACGCTGCACGGCGGCATGGTGCGCGAGGTGCAGAAGCTCAATGGCAAGCTCGTCTTCCTCACCATCGGCATCGCCGGTGGTCCTTACCTCGGTCTGCTCGGCACCGTGATCGGTGTGATGATCACCTTCGCCGTGATCGCGAAAAGCGGTGAAGTGGAGGTGAACTCCATCGCTCCTGGTATCGCCGGTGCGCTCCTCGCCACGGTGGCTGGCCTGGCTGTCGCCATCCCGGCGCTGTTCATCTACAGCTACCTGAGCTCACGCATCAAGGACGTGGTCTCCAACATGGAGACCTTCATCGACGAGTTCGTCACCAAGATGGCCGAACACTACAAGGAGTAACCTCATATGCAGGCCGACAGCAAATCTTACGACGACATCAACGTCACGCCCATGGTGGACCTCTACCTGGTGCTGCTGCTGATCTTCATCATCATGACCACCGCAGGGGTGCAGGGCGTGAAGGTGAACCTGCCACGTGGCGGTCCGTCCACCTCCAAGCCCATCGAAGGGCCGAAGATGCAGGCTGTGACCGTGGACAACCAGGGGAACATCAAGCTCAACGCCACCGCTGTGACTCTGGACGAGCTGGCCAGCAAGCTGGAGGCCATCAAGACGGCCACACCGGACTCCCCCATCGTGGTGCGCGGAGACAGCGGCACGCAGTACCAGACCATCATGGACGTGCTCACCGCCGTGGGCCGTGCCGGGTTTACCAACATCGGCCTGGCCACACAGGCTGCGAAAAAATAAGCCACTAAGAGGAACCACCACATCATGCCATCTCCTCAGATTGACGACGAAGACGAACCGGGCTTTTTCAAACGCCACCTCATGCTGATCATCATCGGCGGGCTGGTGCTGGCTGGAGGCGGGTACTTTCTGGCCAATCGCACGCCATCAAAAGCTGCACCAAAGAAGAAGCTGGAGATGATCTCCATTTCTCTCCCGCCTCCCCCCCCGCCACCGCCACCGCCCCCACCTCCGCCGGAGAAGAAGGAAGAGCCCCCGCCTGAAGAAAAGGTGGAGGAGATGGTGGCACAGGAGGAAGTGAAGCCTGACGAGCAGAAGCCCGACGACAAGCCTGCGGACAAGCCCGCCGATGAGCCCCTCGGTACCGCCATTGGTGGTGGAGACGGCAGCGGCCTCGGCATGGGTGGCGGCGGTGGTGGCGGTGGCATGATCGGCGGCAGCGGACGCAAAGGAGGCTCCAAGTGGGGCTGGTACGCCGGCCAAGTGCAGAACCGCATCTCCGAGGCGCTGCGCAGCAACAAAGTCACGCGCAAAGCCAGCGCGGCCATCGTCGTGCGCATCTGGCCGGATGCGTCCGGCCGCATCAGCAAAGTCACGCTCGGCAGCAGCACGGGAGACCCCGCTGTCGATGACGCCATCAAAAACCAGGTCCTCATCGGTCTCGTGCTCAACGAGCCGCCTCCCGCAGACATGCCCATGCCCATCAACCTGCGCATCACCGCGCGCAAACCCTGATCCCTGCTTGTTCCCTCTCTCCTACTTTATGCTGCGTGCCCCTGCACCATCCCGCCGGAAGCTCCGGCACATCCTCGCTGCCATGTCTCTCGGCACCTGCGGTCTGCTGCGCGCCGAGCCTGCCGCCAGCCGTGAGCCTGCTCTGCCCCTGCCGCTTTTGGCAGAGGCCACGACGGCCACACCTGGGGTGAAAAACGCCGCCGCCGCTGCGGCTGGTCCGGCCCCTGCGCCAGCACCTGCCGCTCCATCCGCCCCTGCTGCCACGGATCTGCTGCCAGCCGCTGGCACAGCCAGCCCGCGCCCGCCGGCCTCCCTTTCTGAAAACGTCACCATCAATCTGATCAACCGCCTCGTGCAGCGTGGCGCGCTGACGCAGCAGGATGCGGCGGACCTTATCCGCCTGGCTGAGCAAGATGCCCAGATAGCCCGCAGCCAGGCGCAGACGCTGGGAGAGGTGCAGGCCGCCGTGCAACAGCAGGCCGCCGCCGCACCACCTGTGGCTGAGGATGAATACCGTGTGACCTACGTGCCCGAGACGGTGAAGGACCAGATCCGCGACCAGCTGCGTGATGAGGTGCTGGCCCAGGCCAAGAGGGACAACTGGGCTGCGCCCAATGAGATCCCGGAGTGGACCAAGCGCTTCAAACTCTTTGGCGACATCCGCACCCAATACCAGGGCTACTACTTTCCTACTGGCAATGATGTCACCGGCGTGTTCCCGAACTTTGCCGGGATCAATGCAGGATTGCCATACAACATCGGTACCAACAATCCCGTTCCACCACCATATCTGAACGTGGACCAGAACCGCAACCGCTACCTGATGCGTGCGCGCCTTGGTTTTGACATTCAGCTGGAAGACGGATTCTCCGCAGGTTTCCGTGTTGCCACTGGCCAGACCAACACGCCCGTCTCCACCAATCAGGCGGTCGGTGCCGTGGGTGGACTTGGCTCGAATGTCGGCACAGGCGGCAATTTCAGCCTCGATTCCGTCTGGCTGGACCGCGGGTTCATCAAATATCAGACCAGTGCGGACCCGAATAACAACATGTCCTTCTTCTTTGGTCGCTTTGACAATCCTTTCGCCACCAGCAGCGAGCTGATGTGGGATGAAGACGTGGGCTTTGACGGCATCGCCGTAAAGGCACGCTACCAGCCCGCAGAGGGGGGCACCACCTTCTATGCCACCGGAGGAGCCTTCCCGATCTTCAACACGGACCTGAACTTCCCCAACAACTCCGCCAGCAAGCAAAGCAGCACGGACAAGTATCTGTATGCAGCGCAGGTGGGTGCTGAGTTTAAACCCACGAAGCACATCGAGGCCAAGCTGGGGGCGGCCTATTACTACTTCCAGAATGTGTCTGGAAAGCTCTCCACACCGATGCTCACGCCAAATGCAAACGTCGTGGGCAGCACGGACAACCGTCGCCCATCCTTTGCCCAGAAGGGGAACACGTACATGGCGCTGCGTAATATCACAAAAGATGCTTCGAACAACAATGGCACCATCGACCAGTATCAGTATTACGGCCTGGCTTCCTCCTTCCAGAATCTGGCCTTCACCGGTCGTGTGGACTTCAACTACTATCAAACGCTGCAAGTCTCTCTGCTCGGCGAGTATGTGGACAACCTGGCGTTCAGCAAATCCACCATCAATGCTCTGGCGGTGAACAACCGCGACGGTGGCACGGGCAGCTTCAATGGCAGCGGCACCGCGTGGTTCCTCGGCATGCGTGCCGGACGCCCCGCACTTCAGGAGCGCGGCGACTGGTTCACCATGCTGAGCTACCGCTACATCGGCTCGGACTCCGTGATCGACGCCTTCAATGATTCCAACTTCGGTGGCGGTGGCACCAACATGCAGGGTTACACCCTCGCAGCTGCCATGGCCATCTCCAAATCCGCACGCCTTGGCATCAGCTGGATGAGCGCCAATCAGATCACCGGCCCCACCTTCAAGGCAGACGTCTTCATGTTTGACCTCTCCGTCCGCTTCTAATCATGAACATTCCCACCCCCAAGACCATCCTGACCTGTGCGCTGTTTGCCGCCTGCGCCGTCACCACCCACGCTGCTGAGGAAGCGGACCCTGCCATGGCTGTGCTCAAGCGCATGCGTGAGCAATTGCGCACGGTGATGCTTCAGCAGCAGAAGACTGAAGCAGACCGCGCCGCACTCCAGGCAGAGAAGACCACGCTGGAGGAGAAAAACGCCGAGCTGACGAAAAAGCTGGAGGCGCTGACCAAGCTGAACGCCACTGAGCGCACCACTGCAGAAAAGACCATCACCGATCTAAAGGAGAAAAACGAGGAGCAGTCCGCCGAGATGCTGCGCCTCAATGAATCCCTGGCCAAGTGGAAAGCAGGCTACCAGAAGATGGAAGACACCGCACGCGCCAAAGAGGCTGAGCGTGCCAAACTGGCCGACAAGCTGGTTTTGCAGGATCGTCGAGTGGCAGACTACCGCCGCAAAAACGAGGAGCTCTACAAAGCCGGTACTGAAGTGCTGAACCGGTACGAAAGCTTCAGCCTCGGGGACGCACTGACTGCACGCGAGCCCTTCACCCGCCTTACGCGCGTGAAGATGGAAAATCTGGTGCAGGAGTATCAGGACAAGCTCACTGACAACAAGATCAAGCCCGAGGATGCCAAGCCTGCCCCGGCGGCAGCGGCGGCAGCGGCGGCCGCTCTGGCAGGGAAGGCCAAAGCCAAACCATGACCAAGTCTGTTTCAATCCCGGCCCTGCTGCTGCTCCTGTGCGTCTCTCTTTCCGCGCAGGAGACGGAGGTGCTGGGACGTGCCGGTGGGGTGGAGGTGAGCGTAGATCAGATCCGGCCTGCGCTCGCAGGCCTTACTGAGCAGGAGATCGCCGCGTTGAGCGGAGATGCCGCAGGGCTCAACAAGCTGGTGCGCTCCCTCATCATCCAGCGTGCCGTGCTGCAAGAGGCTCTGGCCAAAAAATGGAACGAGCAGCCCGAGGTGGCCGAGCGCGCACGTCATGCGGCGGATGCGGCTATTGCAGATTCCTACCTGAAGCATGTGGCGCGTCCACCCGAGAGCTATCCTACGGAGGCGGAGCTGCGCAGTGAATATGAGGCACGCCGCACAGCGCTCATGGTGCCGCAGTCGTTTCGCATAGCTCAGATTTACATCGCCGATCCACGGGGACAGGACAAGGCCAGTGCTGCCAAGGCCCGCGAGAGGCTGGACAAGGTGCGTGCTCTGGTTCGCGCTCCAGGTGCGGATTTTGCCGAGATCGCCCGTGACCACAGCGAGGAGCGCGAGAGCGCGGCCCGTGGAGGAGAGATCGGCTGGCTGACTGAGAAGCAGATCCAACCTGAGATCTTTGCCAAGCTGCCCGAGCTGAAATTCAATGTGGCCTCCGAGGCGCTGCGCCTGGACGATGGCTGGCATTTCATCAAGGTGCTGGATGCGCGCCAGCCCTTCACTCCACCGCTGGAGCAGATCAAGGCGGAGCTCACACGCCAGCTGCGTGCGGAGCGCAGCCGGGTGCTCACGCAGACTTATCTGACGGAATTGTTGCAAAAAGACCCCCTCGTTATCAACGAGCTCGCGCTGTCTAAGCTGCTGCCTGCGGCTGCTCCATCAGGGGCAGCCACCAAACCCTGATCTGATTTTTCATGTCCTTGTCCTCATCACGCCGCCGTCGTGCGCCGGGGGAGTTTTCCCTTCTGCACCGCGCCACCGCCTTGATCGCTGCTTTCACTCTGCTGCCGGGGCCGATCCCGGTGGCTTTCGCCGTTGATATCCTTCGTCATGGCATCAGTGCCGCTGCAGGAACCTCCGCCTCTCAGACGAGCAGCAGCGGCGCTGGCTCCGGCAGCAGCGCTGACAGCACCGCCGCTGCACGTCAGGATGCTGCAGACGCCATCACGCGTACAGACACTGCCATCCAGGCGGTGCAGGCCATGCAAAATGCCGCACACGCACTGGCGCTGACGGTGCCGACGAACAATCTCGGGCCCAATCCGAACGCACCAGGCACACTGCCTGACGTTCCCGATGGTCTGGCAGCAGGTGGCCTGGTGCTCAGCGGCACGCCTGCCGGTGCCAGCTCTCCCACGCAGACCACCAGCGGTGGAAATACCACGGTGAACATCGTGCAAAGTCAGCAGCAGGCCTTCATCAACTGGTCCAGCTTCAATGTAGGTAAACACACCACGCTGAACTTTGACCAAAGCGCAGGCGGCAGCAGCGTGGGGCAGTGGATCGCATTCAACAAGGTCACTGACCCGACGGGTAATCCCTCACAGATACTGGGTTCCATCACCGCGCAGGGGCAGGTGTATGTGATCAATCAAAACGGCATCATCTTTGGCGGCTCCAGCCAGGTGAATGTGAACACGCTTGTGGCCTCCACGCTGCCGATCAATGACAACCTCGTCAGCAGCGGCCTGCTGAATCAGACGGATGTGCAGTTCCTCTTCTCGGCTCTGCCGCAGGCGGCAGGTGCGAATGGTACGCCGGCCACCACGCCGCCGCCGGTGCTCACCCCCAGCGGCAACAATGGTGACATCACCGTTCAGGCGGGCGCGCAGCTCACCAGCCCTTCGGTTTCAGGCTCAGGTGGACGCATTGCGCTCATTGCTCCGAATGTCACCAACAACGGCAGCATCTCCACACCGGATGGCCAGACAATCATCGCGGGTGGTCTGCAGGTGGGCTTCACCGCGCACAGCAGCAGCGATCCCAGCCTGCGTGGTCTTGATGTGTATGTGGGCAGTGTGGGCAGCTATGGCGGCACAGTCACAAATACAGGGATCATCAATGCACCTCGTGGCAATGTGACGATGACGGGCAAAGAAGTGAACCAGAATGGCGTCATCACCAGCACCACCTCTGTGGCGCTCAACGGGCGCATCGACCTCAATGCGTCTTATGATGCACTAAGCAACGCCCAGTATAACATCCTTCAGTATGCAGATTCCCCGGCATTTCTTTACCGTTCCAGCGGCACCGTGAGCGTGGGGACTGGTGCAGTGACCCGGATTCTGCCAGAATGGGCCTCCACAGAAACCGTGGTGGGCACTCAACTGGCGCTGGTTTCGCAGGTGAATGTGACCGGCAAATCTGTCTATTTCGGCGGTGGATCCACTCTGCTGGCTCCCAATGCCAAGGTCGGCGTGAGCGCAGGCATCTGGGATTATCTGGCCACTGTGGATAATGTTCAGCCCGGAACGTCTACTTTCACTGCTTCCGGGGGGCAGATCTATGTGGACTCCGGAGCCATGCTGAATGTGGCCGGCTCCACAGATGTGTACTCCTCCGTGAGCAAATACATTCTTACGGTGCAACTGCGAAGCAACGAGCTTGCGAACTCTCCGCTGCAACGCACAGGCGTGCTTAACAACCAGACCGTGACGGTGGACCTGAGGAACACGGGCACATATAATGGCAGGGTGTGGTATGGGACTCCGCTTGCCGATCTGGCAGGGTATGTGGGCGTCATTCAGCGCACAGTGGGTGAGCTCACCACAGCGGGTGGCTCCATCTCCCTGAACGCAGGTGGTTCAGTAGTGGTGCAGCCTTCGGCAAAGCTGGATGTTTCCGGCGGCTGGATTAATTACCAGGGGGCTCAGGTGCAGACGACACAACTCGTTTACAACGGGCAGATCATCAACATTGCCACCGCGACGCCAGATCTGGTTTACAGCGGCATCTATACCGGCCAGACGACCACCACACAGTCAGCCTTTGGCGCCAGCAGCACCACGACCTCCCTTTTCGGTCTGAACAACACCTTCCAGCCTGGCTACCTCCAGGGGGGCAATGGTGGCAGCCTGAGCATCTCGGCACCAGCCATGGCACTGGACGGCGGGATGTATGGCTACACGGTTTCCGGACCCATACAGCGCAGCAGCCCGGCCACGGCATCAAGCCTGAATGTGACCATGCAGTCTCAGCAAGGCACTACGCCCTACACGGTTGTTTATCCTTCCGGTGTTACTGTCTATTTGCGACCGGGAGGGACGCAGTCTGCTGTGGCCCCCTTTGCAGTGGACGCTGCAGACATGCCGCTGGCCACGCTGAGCACCAGCCGTGCTACGGAGGTGAATCTCTCTCCGGAGCTTGCCAGCACCTTCGGGTTTGGAAGGCTGACGATTTCCAATCCGAATGGCAACATCGTCCTGCCTGCCGGTTCTGCTCTTGATGCAGGAGCATTTGGTTCCGTGATTCTGAAGGCGGCCAATCTTGACATTGAAGGCTCTATTTTCGCCGCGAGCGGCACCATTACGCTGACAGCCTATGATATTGCTCCAGACCTGGTGCTGGACTCAAATCTTGGCTTGCCCGCAATGGATCCCACCCGTGGCCACATCACACTGGGGAGCACTGCTGTGCTGGCGGTGAACGGTCAGATTGTCGATCAGCGCAGTGAGGATGGTTTGAATGCGGTGGTGGCCACTCAAGGGGGCAGCATCAAACTGGATGGCATGACGGTGAGTCTGGCGGCAGGTGGCTTGCTTGATGTTTCGGGTGGTGTTTTGGTGAGCAATGCAGCGGTGGTGAGCTACGGCAGCGGCGGCACTTTGACGGTCAAATCCGGACAAGACGCGACCTATGCTGGTGTCGTGGGAGGTGGTCTGACGCTTGGGGCCATGATGCGTGGTTTCTCCGGCAGCACGGGTGGAACGCTGAATCTCCAGGCACCTGTTATCCAGGTAGGCGGCGCTACAGCTGATCCAAGTGCCATTGTGCTTGATCCTTCATTTCTCAGTCAAAGCGGATTCAATACCTTCAAGCTCACGGGCCTCGGCGAGCTCACGGGCACGACTGATGTATTTACGACCGCCGTGCGCATCACTTCAGGGACTGTGATTGCACCTGTGGTGCAGAATTATGTCGCACTACTGACTGGGGGCTCCGTGACTTTAACACCGCAGACTCTGGCCATGGGCGTCCGCCAGCCGGTCAAACTGGACTTTGAGGCTCCGGGCGTTGTTGACGGACTGCTCGGGAAGCTGGAGATCCGCGGTGAGATCATCATGGAGAGCGGGGCTGTCATCCAGACAGATCCTCTGGGAAGTGTGACTTTCAATGGTGGCACGGTGGCGATCTTTGGCAGCGTGTCAGCACCTGGCGGTACCATCACGGTGACCGGCGAGAGCAAGTATCCCGACATCAATCCGAATACGATAGGCTTGATCACGGTAGATCTGGCTTCTGGCAGCAGTCTCTCGACAGCAGGAACCTTGCTGTTGACGCCAAGTGCGTACGGTTTGCGCAAAGGCCATGTGCTCGGCGGTGGTACCATCACCATCAGTGGAAACATAGCCGCCGAAGCCGGTGCAGTGCTGGACGCCTCCGGTGCCAGCGGTGTGCTGGACCTCACACCTCTGGAGGCTGGCCAGTCCGCCAGCAATTCCCTGACCAATGGCACGGCCAGCGGTTTGATCTCGGTGGCCACCCGGATCGACAGCAGCGGCGGCACCATTTCCTTCAAAGGTTCTGAAATGCTCTTTCTGGACGCCGCGCTGAGTGCCCACAGAGGAGGTGCCACTGCGGAAGGTGGCACGCTGCTCGTTTCGTCGGGTCGTTTTTACAACAACGTCGTGCCCAAACCCGACGATCTCACCATCGTAGTGACGCAGAACACGGCCTCCATCCCCACGCCGCTGTACACTGCTGGAGGCAATGCCACAGGCAAAGCTGTCAGGACCGCAGGCGGTGCCTTGGTGGAGCAGATGGGGTATTTTCAGGCAGATACTTTTCAAAACGGCGGCTTTGATGCGCTGACAATCTCCGGCAATGTCCAGTTCTCCGGCCCGATTAGCTTGAATGCACCGGCCAGCCTGAGCATTGGCAGTGGTGGTGTGATCACCACAGACAGCACAGTAAGCCTGAGTGCGCCCTATGTGGATCTGGGCATGGCATTTCGTGCGCCGATACAATCCCAGCAGCCGGAGATCCAGCCATACCTTGTGGCCGGAAGCCCCTATTATGTGGCACCTACCTATGGCACTGGCAGCTTGAATGTCTCCGCCAGCATGATCGATGTGGGAAATCTGGTCCTCAAGAACACAGGGGCGCTCAACCTCACTGCCGCAAACGGGGATATCCGTGGAAATGGCACTCTCAATGTGGCGGGTAATATCACATTGACCGCCGGTCAGGTCTATGCGCCCACGGCGGTCAATTTTATGATCGCGGCGTATGATTACACCACTGGCGGCGGGCTGCAAAATGGCACAGTGACCTTTGTGTCCTCGGGATTGAGAAACCTGCCTATCTCGGCAGGCAGCACGCTGAGCGTTTACGCCAGCATCATCAATCAGGGCGGAACTATTGTCGCGCCGGCAGGAACCATCAATCTGGGATGGGACGGCACAGGCACCACGCCGCAGGATCTGCTGTCCGGTGCAGGGGCGGTTGTTGGTCGAAGCATTCCTATCACAAAAAATCTGAACCTTCTTTCCGGCAGCCGTACTTCAGTGTCACAGATTGATCCCATCACCGGCCAGGGGGTGGTGATTCCGTACGGCTACAGTTCGGATGGCACTACCTGGATTGATCCCAAAGGAGTGGACATCTCTGGCGGCGGGCTGCCAGTGAAGCTGGTGAACACAGCGGCTCTCAACATTGCTGTGCAGAATGGTGCGCTGGTGGACTTGCGCGGGGGAGGAGATCTGTATGCCTATCGTTGGGTGAGCGGTACCGGAGGCACCGTGGACATTCTGGCCAGCCAGGGAAGCTTTGCAGTGCTGCCGGGCTATGCTTTTGGATATGCTCCTTTTGCTTCGTTTAACAACACCTCTTCTTCGCTGAATCTTGCTTCCGGAGAGTCTGGTTACACAAACGGCACCCTGAGTGTGGGAGACCGCGTGTATCTGGCGGGTGGCAGCGGACTGGCTGCGGGTGTTTACACCCTGCTGCCAGCGCGTTTCGCACTGCTTGCAGGGGCCTATCTGGTTACACCCAAGTCCGGAGAGCCACTGGGCTCTGCGCTTCAGCCTGATGGCGCTTCCCTTGTCTCCGGCTATCAGTTCAACGGGCTGAATGCCGGCGTGCAGCCCTCCATGCTTTATTCCAGCTTTGAGGTGGCTCCGGCCTCTGTGGTGAGCACGCGTGCCCAATACACTGGGTACAACGCCAGCACGTATCTTCAGTCCCGTGCGCAGACGCTCAATTTGAGTGTGCCGCTGTTGCCGCAGGATGCGGGCAGCTTTGTGCTGGAGTCTTTGCAAACCCTGTCCTTCAGCGGGCAGTTGCTGGCTGCAGGAGGCACGACTGGTCGTGGCGCTGAGATTGATATCAGCAGTCCGTCGGACATCCTCATCGCCACCGCTGGAACAAGTGCTACGCCCGGTGTGCTCGTGTTGGACGCTGCGCAGCTCAGCAGCTTTGGTGCAGAGAGCTTGCTTATTGGCGGGCAGCGCACCACCACCACGGCAGGCACGCAGGTGAGTGTGCGTACTGGCAGCATCACGGTGGGGAACTCATCCGCTTCAACGCTTAGCATGCCGGAGCTGATTCTGGTGGCAAATGGCAGCATCACGGTGAATGCGGGAGCCTCGATCTCCCAGAGTGGCAGCATGCGCGCTTCCGCTGATACGCTGCGCATCGGTACAGCCTCCAATTCAGGCAGCGGGGAAGGGGTGCTGCTGCGCGTTTCTGCAGACACTGGGGCGCAGGTGCTGCGTGCCGGTGTCACCTCAGCCACTGCTGCGGCTTTGACCATCGCGGCAGGTGCCTCAATCTCCGGGGCCAGTGTGATCCTGGACTCCACAAATGTCTTGAATCTCAATCCCTCTGCGCTCGTGACTGGCCAGTCGCTGAACATCAACAGCGGGCGGATCAGTGTGCAGCTCAACAATCCAGGCAGTCTTCAGCCGAATCCAGGACTGGTGCTTGCTGGCACCGTGCTGCAAAACCTGCAGCAGGCGAAATCCCTTTCCCTGCTGAGCTATTCCACGATCGACATCTATGGCGTCGGCCAGCTGGGGGCAGCGCAGATGAGTTCTCTGGCATTGCGCGCTGGTGAGATCCGCGGCTTTAACAATAGCAGCAGTGGTGTTAACACCGTCACTCTCACGGCACAGAAGCTCCAGTTGGACAACTTTGCCTCCGCCGCTGCCAGCGGTGCAGTGGCCGCATCCACTGGCAGCCTGGTGCTGAATGCGCTGGACACAATGACCATCGGCGCAAATACGCTGCAGTTGAACCAATTCAACGGCGTCAGCGCCACTGCGAGCAACGGGATCATCTTCCAGGGGACGGGCGGCCTGGTTGTTAGCGGAGACTTCAGCGCTGTTGCACCGGTGATCACAGCGGCTGGATTTGCCAGCCAGTCACTCACCGCCACAGGAGCTCTCACATTCACCAGCAGCGCGGCAGCGGGTACGCTTGCCACAGGTGGCTTGGGGGCCAGCCTGACCCTCACGGGAGGCACGGTTGCAACAGGTGCGGATATCGAACTGGCCAGCGGGAATCTCACGGTGAAGTCCACCACCGGCGACACCACCGTGACCGGCACGCTCAATGTCGGGGGAACGGCGCAGACCTTCTTTGACCAGGTGAAATACACTGACGCGGGCAAGGTTACACTGATCTCAGCCACTGGGAATGTGAACCTGCTGGCAGGCAGCATGCTAAACATCTCCGCCAATTCATTGGGGGGCGATGCGGGCACTCTGACTGTCACCACTGCATCTGGCACGTTGAATCTGGGTGGCACCATCAGCGGCACTGCGCCGCAAGGGCAGTCTGGTTCCTTTGTGCTGACAGCGGGCTCGCTGCCGAGCCTGGGCGTGCTGAACAACACGCTCAACAGCGCTGGGCTCAACAACTCCCGCAGCATACGCGTGCTGGGCGGCGACGTGGCGGTGGATGGCTACGCAGACTCTCACACTTTTAATCTCTCTGCTGACCAAGGCAGCATCGTCGTCAGCGGCGCCATTGATGCCTCGGGCACCACGGGCGGCAGTATCCTGCTGGCTGCTTCTGGCAGCATTGTGCTCAGTGCGGGCCAGACACAAGCCACCACTGCAGACGCCAGCGGCAATGTCATCACGCTGGGCAGTGCCACAGGTGTGAGTGTGGGACAGGCGGTAACCGGCGTGAACGTGCCCTCCGGCACCTACGTTACAGCGGTGAATGGCACCCAGATCACACTGAACCGTGCGGTGACTTCCACGGTGCCAGCCAGCACCACGCTGACCTTTGGAGGAAGGCTGACAGCTGCGGCAGCCACTTTTGACAGCGCCGGCAAAGGCGGAAACATTTCTCTGATGGCCGGGTCTGAGCGCAATGGTGTCATCAACACATCCGCCGTGCTGGACCTGCGCAGCGGCACGCAGATCGATCTTTCCGTGGCAGGAAACATCCCCTCGAGCAAGCTGAATGTAACGGCCAATGTGGCCACAAACGTGGCGGCCAATCTTGGTGGCTACGACACCATCACTTCGACACAAGCTGGCGTGATCACGCTGACCAACGGACAGACAGTCGCGCTGGCGGCCAATACGCCAACGAGTGTCATTGGGGCCAAAACCGTGACGCTTTCCAGCAATGGCAGCGTGTCTTTTGCCGGCAGTTCGGCCTGGGGCCTCTACACTGGCACGCTGCAACTGCGCGCGCCGCAGAATGCCAGTGCAAACAACCTGCAGATGAACGCCATCAATGCGCAGATCTCTGGAGCCTCCCTGATCACGGCTGAAGGGTACAAGATCTTCACGCCCGCCAGCGGCACGCTGAATGCCACGGTGCTTTCCACCATCACCACCAACGCCACCACCTTCACCGGTAATACGGCCACGATCACAAATGCGCTCTTTGCCTCCAACCCGGACGCGGCGGCTCTGAGGTCTGTTTTCTATCTCCTGCCAGGAGCCGAGGTGCTGAACCTTACAGGCAACCTGACGCTGGGCACCGCCACTTCCACCATTAGCGCAGACTGGAACCTGGCTGGTGCACGCTTTGGACCCAGCAGTGTGCCGGGCATCCTGACCATGCGTGCTGCAGGAAACCTGGTCTTTTTCAACAGCTTGAATGATGGTTTCGCCACCGGTGCCTACAATGCCACCATGAGCGCGCTGAATGCCACGCTGCCCACCAATCTCCAGTCCTGGTCCTATCGTCTGGCATCGGGGTCGGATTTCACCGCAGTGGACTTCCACCAAGTGGTCCCGCAGACAATCACCGGCATCGCTGCCACGACGGGATCTCTCATGCTGGGACGCAATGCAGGGGCTGCTGCCTCGACCAATCCTGGAAGTTCCATCAACACAAACTCTGTAGTCAATCCCACCACCACTACGGGTAGATTTCAGGTCATCCGCACCGGCACAGGCAGCATTGAAATAGCCACTGGCGGGGATGTTCAGTTCCTCAACCAGTTTGCCAGCATCTACACAGCAGGTGCGCAGGTAGCCAACAGCACGATGGCTGGCACCTTCAATGTACCTCGTCCAAACATGAGCGGATCACCTGTCGGTGGTCTGGGGGCCGTTCTTGAGACCACACGTTATCCAGCCCAGTTTACGATGGGAGGCGGGAATGTGAATGTGAATGCCCAAGGCAGCATCATCCAGCTGACCAAGGATACGAGTGGCAACACCATCGCCGACTCCAAGCGCAGCATGCCGACAAACTGGCTCTTCCGACGCGGGGCTGTGGATCCGACCACAGGCGTGTTTGCGCGCTCAAGGTATGATCAAAGCAGCAACCCGGATGTGGCTTCGACATCGTGGTGGGTGGATTTTGCGAACTTCTTCGAAAACTTTGGCGCATTGGGGGGCGGTAACATCACATTGGTGGCCGGGCGTGATGTGTCGAATGTGAATGCCGTCATCCCCACAAATGCGCGCATGCAGGGAACAGACACGTCAGGAAACCCTATCGCACCAAATGCAGCCAATATGGTCGAACTGGGGGGCGGCAGCCTGCTGGTGCAGTCTGGGCGCAACATCGACGGCGGTGTCTACTATGTGGAACGAGGCACAGGCACCCTGAATGCTGGGGCCTCCATCGTGACAAACAGCACCCGCTCTCCTTCGCTGGGCATTCTTTCTTCCTTCAGCAATCCGTCCGTGCTGGCCTCGGACACCTGGCTGCCCACCACGCTTTTTGTTGGCAAGAGCAAATTCAGCGTGAAGGCAGTGGGAGATGTGCTGCTCGGTCCGGTGGCCAATCCTTTCCTGCTGCCACAGGGCTATAACAACTCCTATTGGTACAAGACCTACTTCTCCACTTACTCTGTGGACAGCGGCGTGAGCGTCTCCTCCCTGGCCGGGGATGTGACACTGAGGCAGAGCGTCACATTGCCATCTGTGGGGGCTGTGCCGCCAGCGCTGCCAATGCTTGAGGCCTGGTTCATGACCCAGCTCCTGCTAAGCAGTTCCAAAGGAGCCAATGGCGGCCTGACAAGCTCCAATTACCAGCCTTGGCTGAAACTGGACGAGGACGACGTGAGCCCTTTTAACACGGCCTTCACAGTCATGCCCGGCACGCTGAATGTCACGGCTTTCACCGGCAGCCTGAATGTGGTAGGCACGATGAATCTTTCCCCTTCTCCTACAGGGACTTTGGATTTGCTGGTGGCCGGATCTGTCAACGGTCTCAGCCAGACTGGCGTGGTGACGCTCAATAATGTGGAGACGAGTGTGTGGAATGCCGGGTGGATCAATCTTTCTGATGCCGATCCTTCCGCCCTGATCGGAATCACCACCCCATTCGCCTATCAGACGCTTCTGACCTCCCCCAGTTCCACTCTGGCCAACACCACACAGTCGCTTTTCCTTCAGAAGCGGCTGGATGCCTACTTTAACGAAACAGGCTCCACCAGTGGCAGCGCCGCAGTGCTGCAGACAAAGCAGGCGCTGCACGCCCCAGGACTGCTGCATGCCACAGATACCAAACCGGCGCGTATTTATGCCAAGTCCGGATCCATCAACGGATTCACCTTCTTTTCCGCCAAGTCAGCACAGGTCATCAGCGGGCAGGACATCGCAGATGTCTCCCTTTATCTTCAGAACAACCGTGCCACAGATCTTTCGATTGTGGCGGCTGGCCGCGACATCATCCCCTATAATGCGAGCACGCCGCTCCGTGTGCTGGCGCTGAGTGCAGGAAATATCACCGGCCTGGGCGAGAAGCCTCAGGCAGGCGACATCCAGATCAACGGTCCTGGTGCGCTGGAAGTGCTCTCAGGCCGGAATCTGGACCTCGGGGTGGGCTCCAATAATGCGGATGGCACCGGAGTGGGCATCACCAGCATTGGCAATGGACGCAATCCTTACCTGCCTTTTGCGGGAGCTGACATCGTGGCAGCTGCGGGCCTGGGTGGAGCGGCGGTGGGCATCAGCAATGCCAGCAGCCTTAACTTCACCAACTTCATCAACAGCTTTGGCACCAGCCCGGCTGGTTCTCGTTACCTGACGGAGCTAGCAGAGGCGCTGGGCGTGCCTTCCATCAATCTGAACAGCCCCACTCTCACGGCAGACCAGAAGAGCCGCTATGCACTGGCTCTCTTCTATCTCGTGCTGCGGGATGCTGGCCGCGACCACAACAACCCTGACAGCCCGAACTACAAAACCTACGACGCGGGCTTCCAGGCCATCTCTGCTCTCTTCCCAGCCACAACCTACACGGGCACGATTAACACGCAGTCCCGCGACATCCGCACCAAGAGCGGTGGAGACATCTCTCTCCTGGCACCGGGCGGCGGCCTGCAGCTCTCACCCACGGCCATCGGCACTCAGCTGGCACCTCCTGGTATCATTACAGAAGCGGGTGGCGGTATTAACATTTTTGCCAACAAGAGTGTGGATATAGGCATCTCTCGTATCTTCACGCTGAAGGGTGGCGATATCACCATCTGGTCCTCCACAGGCAACATCGCAGCGGGTTCCTCTGCTAAGACGGTGCAGTCCGCACCGCCTACGCGCGTGATTATCGATCCGCAGAGCGCCAGCGTGAGCACGGATCTCGCGGGTCTGGCCACAGGCGGTGGTATCGGTGCGCTGGCTACCATCGCCAACATCAAGCCTGCCAACATTGACCTCATCGCGCCGGTGGGTGCGGTGGATGCTGGAGACGCCGGCATCCGCGCCACGGGGAATCTGAACATCGCCGCCACGGTAGTGCTGAACTCCAGCAACATCCAGGTGGCGGGCAGCACCTCCGGAGCTCCAAGTGCACCAAGTGTGGCCGCGCCCAACATCAGCGGTCTTTCCAGCGCAGCATCCAGCACCGCAGCCACCAGCAATGTGGCCGCTCAGCAGCAGCAACAACAGCAGCAAACCGGCACTCAGCAGGAGGACACTCCTTCCATCATTACCGTGGAGGTGCTGGGCTACGGCGGCGGCAGTGGCGATGATGATGAAAAGAAGCGCAACCAGCCCGGCGAGTAGTTTCTGAGACGTTTCTCCCACGCACCCATTCGCAAACATGGCCTTTCACTACAGCCCCTCCACACAGTCTCAGGTGCCGGATCAGCCCCGGCCTCCGGCGCGGATCGGCAAGTTTACCTGGCTTGTGATGGGCAGCTTTTTCATGCTGGTGGTGCTGCTGGTGGCGTGGCATCCGGTAAAGGATGCGCTCAAGACGGCCTGGGGCCGCCAGTATGCGAAGGAGGCGCAGGCCGCGCTTTCAGGCAATGACATTACAGGTGCTCTGCCTCGTATCATCGACGCACGCCGCTGGGCGCCTGAGGACGTGGAAGTGATCAAGGTGGTGGTGGAGTTTCTCAAAACCACCCGCACAGACCCCGCCACGCTGGCACAGCAGCTCAAGCTGCTCTCCAGCAAGCAGCCCCTGACGGAGGAGCAGGAGGCCCTGCTGGGAGAGAGCTTGCTGGCGGCACGGAAGACTGTCGAGGCCCGCGCAGTCTATGAGCGTATGGAAGCCTCTGGAAAGACAGGCGCTGCACGCATGGACCTGCTGTCCAAGCTCCTTTCTGCGGAAGGACACGCGGAAGAGGCGGCGGAGATCTCCCGCCGCTCCATGCGCAGCCAGGCGGAAACCTCCCCGGAGGCCAGGCTGCAGCGCGCCATGGAGGACCGCAGCCATTCCTTTCCTGAGGTGCGCCGCGCCGCCTACGCGGAGCTGTGGGAAATGGCAGCACAGGATTCTCAGGTGGCCATGCAGGCCATGCTCCAGCTCTCGCGGGACCCTGAACTCAGCATTGCAGAAGCCCGACGCCTGCAGGAGATGGTGGACAAACATCCACACCGCAGTCTCAGCAGCCACCTGGCCATCGTCTCCGCTCTCTTGCGGTTGCAGCCGGAACAACGTGTGGCCATTCTGGATGCCGAGACAGCGAGATTTAAGGAAGAAAAAGAGGGCAATCTTACCGACTTTGCACGCTGGCTGGCGGAGCAGGGGCAGCACGCACGTCTGCTCAAGCTCCTTCCGCAGGACATCGCCATCCGCTCCCGTGATCTTTACTCCATCATGGCAGATGCACTGGTGGCGGAGGGGCGCTGGAAGGATCTGCACGAAATGCTCACCTCTCACCGTCCGCCGGTTTCCGCGGCCCTGGCAGGAGTGTGGCTGGCGGAGGTGGAGAGCCACCTGCAGCCAGACCTCAAGGAAACCACACGGCTGCTGCAAAACAGCATCGACGTGGCCAAAAAAGATGTGAATCCCGCGCCGCTGATCGCCGCAGGTGTGGTGGCGGAAAAGCTGAACCTTCTGGATATTGCCGTGGATGCCTACCGTGCGGCGGCCATGGATGACACGGATAGCTCCATCAAGCTGCTGCAAAAAGCTGCTGAGCTGGCGCAGTTGCAGAAGGTTCCGGCCACCATGCTTGCCATTGCGCGCAGATTGCAGGACCTGCGGCCTACCAGCGCCGTCTTTGCCGAGCGCTGCACCTACCTGCGACTTGTGCTGGGCCTCGAACTCGAGCTGGCAGGTGTGCAGACAGGCGCTGCCGCAGGTGCCGATGGGCTGGACTCCAAACAAACGCAGCCTGAGCTGCTGCGCGCCCTCGCGGCCTATCGCTTTGGCGACAAACAGGCACTGGCCACCAGCTTGAAGGCCTTGGGAGAGCCCGCGCGCCTGCCGCCAGGCCAGCGCGCGGTGGCTGCGGGTTTGCTGGCTCTCTCCGGCAAAAACGAGCAGGCCTACCAGATCGCGGAGCGTGTTCCGGAGGTGCTGCTACTGGATGAAGAGCGCCAGTTCCTCCAGCGGGCCAAGTGAGCGCAGCCACCTCCTGCGTAAAAAGGATGCCAGCCTTCTCGGATGATGGTAATGTGCGGGTCATCTTGCATGACCTTGGGAGGCGATCCGCCTGCCGATTTTGCATGATATGACTGTTTTTTTCATGCTGCTTAGGAAGTTCCTCACCTTACTGCTGCTACTGACGGGCCCTCTTTCCACGGTTGCCCGTGCGGAGGAGTCTGCTGCCTTTACGCCCCCGCGAGCCTACCCGGTGGAGCGTTACGAGGCTGGCTGGAACAAGAACCCTTTCACGCTCAAGACGGTCGCGCCCCACGCTCCCAATGGGGAGTTTGCCGCAGATCTGGCCATCGGTGCATTCTACGGCTCGGCGTCCAATCCTACGGTGGTGCTGGTCAATACCAAGACCCGAGAGCGCATCCTGCTGCGCAGGGACCAGCCTGCATCCACCGGAATGACGTTGAAGTCCCTCAAACTGGATGCCCCGCGCAGCGAGTGCCAGGTGGAGGTGGCGCTGGGCGCGGAAAGCGCGGTGATCAAGTATGATGCAAACTACATCGCGCAGATGGCAGCTGCAGAGACAGCACGAGGCGGCGCGGTGAATTCCGCAGCCGGTGTCCGTCCACCAGTCATGCCTCCAATGCCAGCAAAGGCACCCAGACGCCCGGCTGGCGTGCAGCCGGTGCGTGTATCCAATCAGGGTGCCATGACTCCCATCATGCCCATGCCTGAAGCTCCGCAGCGATAAGGTCTTAGTGGGCGGTCAGAGCTGGAAAATGATCTATTTCAGCGCTGCCAGAACCAAATCAAGGTGCTCGTCTGGTTTCACCTTTTCCAGGATGGCGGCTATCTTGCCGTCAGCGTCGATGACGAAGGTGCTGCGCTCGGTGCCCATGTAGGTTTTGCCATACATGCTTTTTTCCACCCAGACGCCATAGGCTTCGACGATGCGCTGGTCTTCATCGGCTATGAGCGGGAAGGGCAGGGTGTATTTGTCGATGAACTTAGCGTGGCGCTTGATGGAGTCGATACTGACGCCAAAAACCTGCGCTTTTTTGGAGATCTGCGACCAGCCGTCGCGCAGGCCGCATGCCTGCTTGGTGCAGCCAGGGGTGTCGTCCTTGGGGTAGAAGTACAGCACCACTGGGCGGCCGCGCAGCTGGCTGAGGGTGACCGTGTCGCCACTCTGATAGCTGCCTCCTACGACGGGGGCGGTGAAGTCGGGGGCGGGGGTGTGCAGGGCGGGCTTGCTCATGGGGGTGTGGTAGTGGGGTGGCCGTGATTACGATTGAAGTCGCTTCATGGGGCGCAAAAAGTGTGCAGGCCGCTTTCTGGGCTGGTACACCGGGAAGGCCCGAGATGCCAATCTGGTCCGTCGAACTGTGGAGGCGGCCTTTTGTTTCATTCCGCTTTTTCCTTCGCAACCCCATTTTTGCGCATGCACTTGCTGGATTTGGTCGTTAATCTTGCCTCCCCAACCGCATGTCCAAGAATCTCAGCGCACTCTCTTTCCGCAAAGGTGTTGAAAAAAACGTCTTTGAACGCATGGTCGATGCCGCCGACAAAGCCGGCACGGCTGAAAAGAACGACATCGTGCACCAGATGGGGCAGGATCACCTCTTTGGAGATGCCATCACGCTTGGCGCGGTCAGCTTTTACGACTTTCTAAAAAAGGAAAACGAGGGCAAGAAGGTCTTTCTCTGCAATGGCAGCGCCTGCCTCTGCGCCGGCACCCAGGACAAGCTGCACCACACCCTGGAGTCTCATTTCAAAAAGGAGGAGATCGGCCACATCTGCTGCCTGGGCCGCTGCCATGAAGGCGGTGCCTTCCAGTATCAGGGCAAAAACTACTCCGGCCAGAGCGATGCCGCCGTGGCCGACCTGGTCAAAACAGGCAAGGGCGACTCCGAGGACCGCTATGCCGTCGTGTCCCATCTGCAGCCCGCCATTCTCACCGCTGAGTTTCCCGGCATTGATGCGTACTACGAGCCCTTTAAAAAGCTCATTGCCAATGGCGACCGCGATGCCCTCGGTGCTGATCTCAAGGACAGTGGCCTGCGTGGGCGTGGTGGTGCGGGCTTCCCGCTGCATTTCAAATGGGCCAGCTGCCGCGCGGCCTCAGGCCCGGTGAAATACATCGTCTGCAATGCCGATGAGGGGGATCCCGGTGCCTACATCGACAAATACCTCATGGAAAAGCAGCCGCACAGCGTGCTGCTGGGCATGATGGTGGCAGGCTGGTACGCCGGTGCGGAGACGGGCATCCTCTACATCCGCGCCGAGTATCCAGACTCCATCACCATCGTGAACGAAGCCATCGAAGACCTCCGCTCCGCGGGGCTGCTGGGGAATGATATCCTCGGCACCGGCTTCAACTTCATGCTCAAGACCATCAAGGGCGCAGGTGCCTACATCTGCGGAGAGGAGACCGCTCTGCTGGCCAGCATCGAAGGCCAGCGCCCCGAGGTGCGCACACGCCCGCCTTTCCCCACCATTGAAGGCCTCTTCCGCAAGCCGACGATCGTCAACAACGTGGAGACGCTGGCAAACATCCGCGCCATCCTCACCCTCGGTGGCAAAGGATACGCCAAGATCGGCACGCCGCAGTCCACCGGCCCCAAGCTGGTCTCGCTCGACTCCTGGTTTGTGAAGCCGGGCATCTACGAAGTCGCCATGGGCACGCCGCTGCAGACGATCATCGACCTCGCCGGCGGTTTCAAAACCAAGGTCAAGGCCCTCCAGATCGGCGGCCCGCTCGGCGGCATCGTGCCGATGAGCCACGTGGGCAAGCTCACGATGGACTTTGAATCCTTCAAATACGGAGGCTTCATGAAAGGCCACGCCGGCATCGTCAGCATTCCGGAGTCGATGCCCATGATCGAGTACATCCAGCATCTCTTCCAGTTCACGGCGGACGAGAGCTGCGGCAAGTGCTTCCCCTGCCGTCTTGGCAGCACACGTGGCAAGGAGCTCATTGCCAAAGCCCGCACCGACAGCGGTTTCAAGATCGATCGCGAACTCATCACCGACCTCCTCGACACCATGGAGCAGACAAGCCTCTGCGCCCTCGGCGGTGGCGTGCCTCTGCCCATCAAGAACGCCCTGCAGCATTTCGGTGAAGAGCTGAAGGGATACTTTGCGGATTAAGGATTCAGCCTTGGCGAAGCATGCCATAAGCTGGGGCAGAGTTTATCATCTCTGGTTGTGCAGATGGGGCGGGGGCGTTTTTGCTTGCAGCTTCCAATCAGCACGGCCGGGACGACTATCTTGCTTTCTCCAATCCCCGGTACACCCCAAAATCATTGAAGAAAAACTTCTTCGCCAGCCAGTACATCCAGTGCTTTTCGGGAACTTCCTCGCCTTCGCGCCACTGGCTGGTTCTTGGCGTCATGGATTCGATCTCGGCCATGGCGGTCTGGCGGATGGTGGAGTCTTTGGCGGTGTGTTTATTGACCACGGCTTTCACGAGGTCCGGGCGCTCCAGGACGATGCAGCCGCGGGTGTTTTGGGCGGCGATGCTGCGGAAGTCTCGGAGGAATTCTGAGCCGGTGAAGACGTCATAGAGATCGCGCTCGGTGCGGACGCTTTCCTTGGCGAACTGGATGATGGGGCAGGGCTCGATGGCACCGGTGGGGCTGATGTGGTGGCTGATGCCGTTGGCCATGGGGCAGAGAGCCTGGCCGTTGTGATCGTAGTAGGCGTCCACGATGGCGATGGGCAGCTTGGCCCGCATGTTGACGACGAATTTGCGCACCTGGGTGATCTGATCGGGCGTGAGTGCGAGCTCGGCGCTGATTTTGGGGCCGACGGGTCGGTAGGTGTGATACCAGGCATAGTGCACACCCATGTCGATGAGGCGGCGCAGCCAGCTCTCGGTCAGGAGGTCGTCGATATTGGTCTTGCACAGGCTGGTGGCCACGCCAGTGAGCACGCGGGCGTCCAGGCAGTTTTGCAGGCCACGCAGGGTACGGGTCAGGACGTCCTTGTTGCCCCGGCGCTGGTTGCTGACGATTTCGGTGCCTTCGATACTGACGAGGGGGGTGATGTTTCCCAGCTTGCGCATGTTTTCAGCAGCCTTGGCGGTGATCATCTGCCCGTTGGTAAAGACCTGGAAGTAGGCATCCGGGTGCATGGCCAGAAAGTCGAAGAGCTCCGGGTGCATGAAGGGCTCGCCGCCCAGGATGCCAAAGAAGGCATTGCCGCGCCGTTTGGCGTCGTTCACGATCTTGTTCAGCTCATCCAGCTTCAGGGATTCGCGCGGTTTGTCCACGTCCACCCAGCAGCCCTGACAGCGGAGGTTGCAGGAGTTGAGGATGGAGATGTAGAAGAACGGCGGGAAAAACTGGCCCTGCTTCATGCGCTGCTTGTGCAGCATGACGGAGCGCGCGCCTTTGTAACCGAAATTCCACCCGATTTTCGCGAGGCATAGGGGATCGACGGTTTGAAGGATGCGGGAGGTCAGCGAGAAGATCATGGAGGGAAAATGGGGAAGGGGGCAGTCCGGAGGTCAAAGTCCGGGGGGGGAGAGGTGATTTTACACCGCAGAGTTGGGAACGCCGCAGAGATTTGTTTTGTTGAATTTTTTCCATTCTTTTCCGCTCCTGCTGCCGGGTCGGGAATAGTTGCAGGCGGCGTTAAACTTCCATTGGCTTCCCCCCGGGGCTTCGTTAGTCTGAACGGGTGAGTTACCAAGTTTTTGCCCGTAAATACCGACCCAAGACGTTTGCCGATGTGCTCGGCCAGGAACATGTCGTGCGCACGCTGCGCAATGCCATCGCCCAGCAGCGTCTGGCGCATGCCTACCTCTTTGTGGGGCCGCGCGGCACCGGCAAGACCTCCACGGCACGTATTTTTGCCAAGGCCCTGTGCAGCAAAAACGGCCCCAGCATCGACTTTGACCCCGAGGACGAGCTGAGCCTGGAGATCGCCGAAGGGCGCTGCATGGACGTGCTGGAGATCGACGGCGCCAGCAACAATGGCGTGGAGCAGGTGCGTGAGTTGCGAGACAACGTCAAATACGCCCCCACCCGCTGCCGCTACAAGATCTACTACATCGACGAGGTGCACATGCTCACCACGGGCGCCTTCAATGCGCTGCTCAAGACCCTGGAGGAGCCGCCGGAGCACGTGAAGTTCATCTTTGCCACTACGGAGCCCAACAAGATCCTGCCCACCATCATCAGCCGCTGCCAGCGCTTTGACCTGCGCCGCATCCCGAATGCGATCATTGCCAAGCACCTGCTGCATATCGCCAGCCTGGAGAATGTGGACTTGGACGAAAAAGCAGCTTTCGCCATTGGCAAGGGGGCCGAGGGCGGCATGCGTGATGCGCAGTCCATGCTGGACCAGCTCGTGGCCTTCTGTGGCGACAAAATCACCGAGCAAGACGTGCTGGATGTTTTTGGCTTCACCTCTGGCGAGTCCGTGGCCGCCCTGGCGCGGCACATTCTAGAAAGCGACACCGTGAGCGCCCTGCGCGCGGTTTATGAGCAGAACGAGGCGGGCAAGGAGCTGGGCCGCTTCTTGGCGGATCTCATACAACATTTCCGCACGCTGCTGGTGCATCAGGCAGACCCCGAGGCCGCCACGGAAGATCTGAGCCCTGAGCTGTCTCAGGAGGTGGCAGCCCAGGCGGAAATGGCCACCACCGAGCAGCTCCTGCGTGTGGTGGATGGCCTGGCCGATGTGGATGCCCGCATGCGCTGGGCCAGCAACAAGCGCCTGCACTTTGAGCTGGGCGTCATCGCCGCCGTGCAGAGCCTGAATGAGGTGGCCATCAGCGATGTGATTGCTGCACTGGACTCTGGTAGCGCCGAGGGGCTCTCCCGCCCTCAGCCTGCGCCGCGTACACAGAGTGCTCCACCCCCGATCCGCCGTGCCGCCGAGCCCCTGAGGCCTGCAGCGGCTCCTGTTGTCATCGCTGAGAGGCCGCAGCCTGCTCCGGTACCTGCTGCTCGTGCGCCTGAGCCGATGCTAGCACCTTCAGAGCCCTTGGCCAAGGCCGCACCGCCACCTGCTGAGCCCACACCTGCACCGGCCCCTGTGGTGGCGCGTGCTCCCGAACCTGAGCCCAAACCTGCCCCTGCGCCCGCGCCTGTGGTCAGGGAAGTTCCGCCTCCCGCTGTCGAGCCTGCGGCCTCTGCGATGAGCGAGGAAGAAGTGTGGAAGCGTCTCGTGGCCATTGTGCAGGAGCGCCGCCCACTCATCATTTCCTGGCTGCACTCCGCCACGCTCATGAGCATCACCCGCAATGTGCTGAAGGTGGGCTTCCCTACGAGCGAGGGCTTTGCACGAGACAGCCTCATGCGCCCGGCGCAGCTGAGCTTTCTGGAAAGCGCGGCGCAGGAGATCCTGGGGCAGTCCGTAAAGATCGAGTTTGTGCTGGACCCCAGCCTGAAAGCCCCGGACTTTTCAGAGATGGGTCTCGGGCTTATGGATGATCCGCCGCCTGCTCCGAAACCCGCAGCTGAGCCCAAGCTTGAGGCTAAACCAGCCGCCAAGGTTGAAGCCTCCAAAGCTGAGGCTGTCAAACCCGCCGAGCCAGCCGCTCCCTCCGGTCCGCAGCTTCCTGATGACTTCTACCAAGATCCCCTTATCCAGCAGGCGATGGTGAAGTTTAAGGCCAAGCTGGTGCCGTTGAATTGATAGAGTGCTATTTTGAGCCAAGCTTGGTGCGCAAAAAGCTGGCAATGAGAGCGCCGCTGTCGTTGGATGGCGGCTTTCCCACGCCATGACCTCTGCACCCACCGGCCATCCACGCGGCATCTACACGCTCTTTTTCACCGAAATGTGGGAGCGTTTCAGCTACTACGGCATGCGTGCGCTGCTAGTGCTCTACATGGTCGCGGAGGTGAGGCGCGGAGGCATGGGGCTCACCGACGAAATGGCCGCCGCCATCTACGGGCTGTACACTGCGCTGGTTTACATGACGGCATTGCCCGGCGGCTGGGTGGGGGATCGTCTGCTGGGCGCACGCTCTGCGGTATGGTGGGGCGGTATCATCATCGCCTGCGGCCATGTGGTGCTGGGCATTCACAGCACGCAGTCGTTCTTCATCGGCCTCGTCCTCGTGGCCTTTGGCTCCGGCCTGCTGAAGTCCAACATGAGCGCGCTGGTGGGGCAGCTCTACCCGGAGGGCGGTGCGCGGCGGGACGCGGGATTCACGCTCTTTTACATGGGCATCAATGTGGGCGCTCTGTTTGGCCAGCTCATGTGTGGCTGGCTGGGCGAGCATGTGGGCTGGCGCTGGGGCTTTTCCGCAGCGGCGGTGGGCATGTTTCTCGGGTTGGTGCAGTTCCGCCTCACGGAGCGGCATGTGATGCATATCGGCCTGCGAGCGGATCACGCGGGGCAGAATGTGCAGCGGGAGTGGCGCATGCTCCAGGCAGGGCTGGCGGGTGTGGTGGTGCTCGTGGCGCTGGGAGTCAGCGGCATGGTGCAGATCGATGTGGTGCGCTTTGCTCACTCCACGGCGTGGTTCATTGCGGGCACAGCGGTGCTCTACTTTCTCTGGGCCTTCTTTCTGGCCAGGCTGGAGCCTGCGGAAAAGAAGCGACTCGTGGTCATCCTGGTGCTCTTCCTGGCTTCTGCGCTCTTTTGGGCAGGCTTTGAGCAGGTGGGCTCGTCCTTCAGTATTTTTGCCGAGCGGTACACGCTGCGAAAATTGGGTGGCTGGGAGGTGCCCGCCAGCTGGGTGCAGGCGCTCAATCCGCTCTTCGTCATCGGGGCGGCACCGCTGGTGGCCCTGATGTGGAATGCGCTGGATCGCCGTGGCACCAGCCCCAGCCTGACTACCAAGATGTCCTGGGCGCTGCTCATGCTGGCGCTGGGCTTTGTCGTTGCCGCGTGGGCGGCTGAACGTGCGCTGGCCACGGGGCCGGTGTGGCCCACCTGGCTCATGAGCGTGGTCATCCTGCACACGCTGGGAGAGCTCTTCCTCAGCCCCGTGGGCCTCAGTGCTGTGACCAAGCTCGCTCCTCCTCGCCTCACCGGGCAGATGATGGGCATCTGGTTTCTCGGCAGCTCGCTGGGAGACATCCTGGCAGGTATCCTGGCCGGCGGCGTGACGGGAGACGCCACTGCGCAGATGCCCGCGCGCTTTCTGCATGTGGCCCTCACGGCTGGCATCTCCGGCATCGTGCTGCTCATTCTGGCGCGCTGGATCACCAAGCTGATGCCAGGAATCAAATAAGTGCACCGCAGGTCTTGGTGCTCATTTCAGCACCCTTCCGCCGGAATGATTTTAGCCTCTTGTGCAGTCTGGTCTGGTGAATGAACCACTTCAATAAGCTGGTGGCGTGGGAGGCTGACTTCATAGTCGCGGGCATGAAGCTTATCCTCTGCTTTCTTGGCGGGCTTGCTCTTCAGCTCCAGGCGGCTGAGCAGGTGTTTTTCGCTTTCGACGATCACAACATCGCCTGGCAGCACAATCTAAAGCTGACTTTGGAGGCAGCACAGAAGCATCCGGGTAATCCGGTGCTGAGCAATGGCCCGGCAGGTGCTCCGGATCATGGGCATGCTGTGCTCTATGGCACGGTGATCAAGCAGGGCGATACCTTCCGCATGTGGTACCTGGGCATGCATGAGGCGGCCGTGGTGAAAGGCCAGGCTCCTGGCTGGTGGAGGCCCATGTGCTATGCGGAAAGCAAAGACGGCATCGCCTGGACCAAGCCCGAGCTGGGTCTCGTGGAATTTAACGGCAGCACGAAGAACAACATCTGCCGCATTGAGGGCGCGCCCTATTCGATGACTCGTGTGAACGATTTTCTCTCAGTGCTGTATGAGCCAGATGAACCGGATGCCTCGAAACGCTACAAGTGCGCCTACATCGCCCACATGCCCATCGAGGACGTCAAAGGTGGGCGCAGCAAGATAGGTCCC
The DNA here is from genome assembly GCF_014203095.1 of Prosthecobacter vanneervenii. NCBI lineage: Bacteria > Pseudomonadati > Verrucomicrobiota > Verrucomicrobiia > Verrucomicrobiales > Verrucomicrobiaceae > Prosthecobacter > Prosthecobacter vanneervenii. The sequence goes on from NZ_JACHIG010000001.1 coordinate 301,604, forward strand.
AATGAGAAACGCTGGGGAGCCTTTGTCACTGCCACCAGCGCGGACGGCCTGAGCTGGAAGTGCGTGGGCGACCGGCCGGCCAATGCTGGCGGCGAGCGCTTTGAAGTCAGCAGCCTCTACCGTTTCGGTGACTTTTACTATGCCACAGGCCAGCTCCTTAGCCCCTGGTCCTGGCGGCCGGATGGCAGAGAGATCGGGCGCGACATGCTGGCCTACCGTTCGCCGGACTTTGTCACCTGGTCCAAGGCCAAGGCCTTCTCCTATGCACGTCCTGGCCAACTTTCTGATCCGCCGGTGAAAGGCCAGCAGATGCACATGGGAGCAGGATTGTGGAACCGGGGGAATGTCATGGTCGGACTGCACGGCATGTGGCAGGACGCGGAGCAACCGCCGCCCAAGGGCAAGAGCTGGAACTACGGTGTGCGTGTGGACCTGGGCCTCATGATCAGCAATGACGGCGTGCATTACCGCGAGCCCGTGCCCGGCTTCAAAATCATCCCGCGTGGCAAGGAAGGGGAGTGGGACGACATCGCCATCCTCCAGGGGCATGCCTTTGTGAACGAAGGAGACAAGACCATGATCTGGTATTCTCACTGGAATACCGGCGGCGAACTGGAGCACATGGACATCGGCCTCGCCACGCTGCGGCGGGATGGCTTTGGTTCTCTATCCCGCAAGGTGTCCGAGGAGGAGGGGCACTTCATCACCAGCCCCTTTACGGCAAAGGAGATCGCCATCAATGTGGACGGCCTCACGGTGGAGACCCCTCTCACTGTGCAGCTTCTGGATCACCTTGATCATCCCCTGGACGGCTATGAAATCAAATTCAGCACCAACGGCGTCCGCGTTCCTCTCAATTTGACCAAGCCTTTGCCCGCAGGTAAAAAGACCGCGCTGCGTGTGAATATCCCTGCTGGCAGCGCCGCGAAGGTGTATGCCATCTACCTCAACGACTAGCCGCCATGTCGCTCACTCTTGTCACCAAACTCAACGACACCGATTACAAGCTGCTGCACCGGGCTATCGACGGTTTTGTTCCTGCCATGGTCTTTGATGTGCACACGCATCTCTTTCACTCGCGCCATTTTGCCGAGGGTAAGCGGCCGGTGTTTCTCGATGAAAATCGCGGCTATGGCATGGCAGACTTTCAGGAAGCCATGCGGCTGTGGCTGCCGGGGCGCGAGGTGGAGGGGCTGTTCTTTGGCTATCCCAGCGCTGGGAATGACCGTGCCGGTGAGAATGCCTGGCTGCAGTCGCAGGTGGATGGTACAGGGAACTCACGTGCGCTGGTGCTGGCTGCGCCGCAGGATGATCCCGCCGAGGTGAGCCGCCTCCTGAGCACGGGCGTCTTTGTCGGCATCAAACCCTATCGTCTCTATGCCGATGTGCCGGATACCAAAGAGGTGGAGATCGAATCCTTCGCGCCGGAGTGGATGTGGGAGCTCTGCCATGAGCACGATGGCATCCTGATGCTGCACATCATGCTGGCGGATGGCATCACCGATACGCGCAATGTGGAGGCAATCCGTAGAATGTGCCGTCGATACCCACGCTGCAAGCTGGTGCTGGCGCATGTGGCGCGTTCATTCAATTACCGTCACGCCCGCGAAGGTCTGCATCATCTCGTGGACCTCGACAACGTCGTCGTGGATACCTCCGCTGTCACCCAGGCCGGAGCCTTTCGCGCCGCACTGGAGATCTTGGGTCCTCGCCGTGTACTCTGGGGCAGCGACTACATGGTAAGTGAACTGCGTGGTTCCTGCATCACGCAGGGAGACGGCTTCACCTGGATTCACCCCGAGATCACTGGAGACAAGCTCACCATCTTCGGTCAGTACACTACGGTTGGCATCGAGTCGCTGCTCTGCCTGCGCGAAGCCTGCGAAGACACCGGCATGACTCAGGGAGATCTGGAAGACATTTTCCGTGAGAATGCGCTGCGCCTTCTGAAGCGAACACCAGAAACGCACTCGGGACAGCAACTCTGGGAAGAGGCCAAAACCAAAATCTCTTGCGGCACAGGGCTGCTCTCCAAGCGCGCGCACCTTTTTGATCCGCAGTCCTGGCCCTCGTATTTCTCACGCGCCAAAGGGGCCTGTGTGTGGGATCTGGATAACAAGCGCTACACCGATTTTACCGGCGGCGTCGGTGCCATCCTGCTTGGTCATGCCGATGACGAAGTGAACGCGGCCGTAAAGCGCCGTGTGAATCTCGGCAGCTACGCTACACTGGCCACTCCCGATGAGGTAAAGCTGGCAGATGTGCTGCTGGATCTTCACTCTTGGGCTGGAAAGGTGCGCTACGCACGCGGCGGCGGCGAGGCGCTTGGCCTTGCGGTCCGCATCGCACGTGCGGCCACGGGCAAAAGCGGTATCGCCTTCTGCGGCTACCATGGCTGGAGCGACTGGTATCTCGCTGCCAACCTGGGTGATGACGCTGCGCTCGATGGCCATCTGCTTCCAGGTCTGCAGCCGCTTGGCGTGCCGCGCGAACTGGCAGGCACGGCCGTGCCCTTCCGCTACAACGACATCGCATCCTTCCGCGCCGCGTTGAAAAAGCTGGATGGCAAACTGGCCGCTGTCGTCATGGAGCCCATGCGCTCCGAAATGCCGCGCGATGACTTTCTGCAGCAGGTCATCTCCGAGTGCCACGCCGCAGGTGCAGTCTACGTGCTGGATGAAGTCACCAGCGGCTGGCGCTTTGGCTTTCCAGGCGCGGCTCCGGGGCTGGGCATTGAGCCCGACATCGCAGTCTACGCCAAGGCGATCTCAAATGGCTACCCCGCAGGTGCTATTGTGGGCAAAGACTCAGTCATGGATGCGGCGAACAGCAGCTTCATTTCCAGCAGCTACTGGACCGATGGCGTGGGCACGGCTGCCTCGTTGGCCTGCATCGATAAAATGCAGCGCGAGGGCGTACAGCAGAAGGTGTGGCAGATGGGGCAGCACCTGCAGTCGGGGCTTCGAGAGTTGGCCGCACGGCATCCATCCCTTGAGCTCAAAATCGGCGGCATGCCCTGTGCGCCTTCGCTTGCCTTTGGCAATCCGGCTGCCAAACCGCTCATGATCCGCCACATGATTCAGCGCGGCTATCTCATGTCCAGCCAGCTCTATGTTACATGGTCGCACATGGATGAGCACCTCTCCGGCATGCTAGCAGCGCTGGACGAGGTGCTGGCCCTCATGGAGCAGACTCCTCTGGAGCCCATCACCGGGGTGCAGCAGGGCTTTGCGCGACTGGTGTGATGCACGGATTTTTCACTGGCAAAAGAGTGCCTGCGCCGGAGTGTCGGCGTTTGTTGCCCACGCTTCCATCCCATTCCTGATCATGCACTTTTTGTCCTGTTCCACATTATTTCTTCGCCGGTTGATTTGTCTTTCAGCCTGCCTGCTGCCGGGTGCCATGCTGCAGGCTGTGGTATTTGAGGTGGGCCCATCTCAAAAGCTGCCAGAGATAGGATCCGTTCCCTGGGAAAAGCTGACCGCAGGTGATGTGGTGCGCATTCACTGGCGCAAGTCGCCATACAAAGAGAAGTGGGTGATCTGCTGCCGAGGCACTGAAAAGCAGCCCATCACCATCAGCGGTGTGCCAGGTCCTGCGGGTCAGCTTCCTGTCATTGATGGACAGGATGCGGTGACGCGACCGCAGCTCAACTACTGGGGACAGGAGCGCGGGGTGGTGAAGATCGGAGGTTCCAATGTTTCGGCCGTGGCGGAGCCTGGCTACATCGTGCTGGAAAATCTGGACATCCGCGGTGGCAGGGGGCCTAACAGCTTCAAGGGCCGGCGCGGCCTCACGCCCTACAGCAAGGATGCCGCGAGCGTGAATGTGGAGATCGTCGATCATCTGGTGCTGAGAAACCTCGTGCTGCATGACAGCAGCAATGGGCTCATGGTTAGTGCCAAATCGAAAAATATCCTCGTCGAGCGCTGCCATATTTACGACAATGGCAATCCGGGCAGCATTACCGAGCACAACGCCTATACCGAATGCAACGGCATCGTGTTTGAAGGCAACCATTTTGGACCTCTCCGTGAAGGGTGCTCTGGCAACAACCTGAAGGATCGTTCCGCTGGGCTGGTGGTGCGCTACAACTGGATCGAAGGCGGCAACCGCCAGCTTGATCTCGTGGACGCCACCGGCAATCCAGTGCTCAATGCTTCTCCGGCCTACCGTCACACCCATGTGTATGGCAATGTGCTCATCGAGCGCGAAGGGGATGGCAACAACCAGTTTGTCCACTACGGCGGAGACAGCGGAAAGACAGCCAGCTACCGCAAAGGTGTGCTGCATTTTTATCATAATACTGTCGTCTCCACACGCACGCGCCCTGTTGCGCTTTTCCGACTCTCATCGGAGGAGGAGACGGTGGAGTGCCATGGAAACATTCTCCATGCCACTGGCGCCGGGAAGCACCTGTCCCTCATGTGCAAGCTGGGTGTGCTCAAGCTGGGTAAAAACTGGCTTACAGAGGGCTGGCTGCCCAGTGTGGATGAATTCACCGGCAAGATCGAAACGCTGGCACCCTCGGTGCAGGGGGGTGACCCAGGCTTTACCTCTTTGGAGACTCAGGACTTCAGTCTCGTCAATACATCTGCATGCCTGGCTGCGGCTGCGGACCTGCCTGAAGATCTGCCGCCAGTGCTGCGCCGCTATCTTCGGCATCAGCAGATGGAAGACCTGCCTTCAGACGTTCGCAGAAATCTCGGAGCCCAGTAAATTAAAAGCACGACCTGCTGCACCATGCGCCTTTTTTCCGTCATCCTGCTGCACCTCGCACTTGCCGGGGCTGGTCTTGGTGCGACGAAACCTGCCGCGCCTCCGCCGCTGCTGCAAGATCCTTGGGATGAGAGCTATGCCAATCTCGATGCCACTGGGCCACATGTGCTGGGTTGCTGGAAGTTTGACGAAATGCCTCTCTCGGATGCCTCAGGGCGTGGTGCTCAGTTGATCGTGGACCGTGCTAATTTGGTGCCGGAGGGGCGCTTTGGCGGAGGTTTGAAATGCGGCACGCCTGCTCGTGTGGCCGTGGCGCATCCGCACCTCACTCCGCAGGGCGCATTTTCTGCTGAGATGTGGGTGCGGCCGGCCGCCAGTCCCGTGATGCAGAAGGCCGTCTGCCTCTTGGACAAGCAAGGGGCGCGAATGGAGGAATTTTCCTGGAGTCTGCTGCCACCTGATCAGGGCGGTCTGCGGCAGATGATGGTGAGGCTGGGCTTTGGCACCTATGCCAAGGAGTTTGCCTCGGAACCTGTGCTGCTGCCGGTGGACGAGTGGCGGCATCTGGCCTTTAGCTATGATGGTGCGGGAAAAGTTGTCTTTCACGTGGATGCGCAGGTGGCGGGAGAGGGATATGCCGAGCGCTGCGGCGCCGTGGCAGCGGGCACGCAGGCGCTCTATCTGGGACACAGCTCCGGAGGCATGGGGGCGTTTCAGGGCATCATGGATGAGGTGCGCCTGTGCTCCGGTGTGCGTGGATATGCGGCGTTTGCGCTTTCGATCGATGGGACATCTCATGTCTGGGAGCGCATGGAGCGCCCGCTGCCGATGAAGATCACCTGCACCAATCTGCGCCGCGTGGCGTTGCGTGGTGCCAACATGACATTCAGCGTGAATGGGGAGACACAGTCCTTCATCTTTCCTGATCTCGAACCCGGCACTACAAACGTGAACGAGTTCGGGCCTGACACAGCTCTCAAGCCGGGGGCCTATATGCTGGAGGTGGCCATTGGCACGGGCCTCAGCCGCACCAGCCGCACTCAGGCTTTTCAGATCACCGCGCGCCACAGCCACATGCTTCCGGTGGTGCTGGATGGTGTGGCTGTGGAGGCCCTGCCGCAGATGAAGGATCTGGCCTGTACGCACTGGACGGGCATTCTCAATGATGATGCTCCATACGTGGGCACTGCCAATAAATACCATCCGCTGACAGTGCGGCCCAGGCTTGAGACCGGACTCCTTAATGGCATGCGCACGGTGGCGAAGCTGGATCATGACCAGATCATGCTGAGCCGGGGCCTGAAGAAAGTGGGACGTGACGGAAAGGAGTACATTCCTGCGGAAGTGAATTTCGCTCCTGCTGGTGCCGCCAGTTTGGTCGAGGCCTGCGGAAATATGTTTACTCTCTACTATCGCACCTTTGGCAACTGGAATGGAGTTATGCTCGGTTCATCCTACTCGGGTGGTTGGAATCCTAGTCTCGGAAAGGCGGAGCAGGATGCGTACCAGAAATACAGCGGGCAGGGCATTCCAGCGGAGGTGCAGGCGGATTTCGTGCACTGGGAAAAGCTGCCGGGTTTTCCTCCTGATCGCATGATCCCGGATGATCACCCGGTTTTGAAATACTACCGCTGGTACTGGTCTGAAGGAAATGGGCGAGGCGCGGCGAATGAAGCATGGTTCAAGTCGTATGATCGACGCAAACAGGAGCATGTGGACACCTGGATCATGCATCATCCCTCGGTGCGTCAGCCTTCCAAAGCGGGTGCGTTCGATGGTGTGAACATTATCGGGGATCAGAGCATGGACACGCGTGATCCACTGATGGCCGGGCTGTGCATGGACCAGCAGCTGGCCATGGGGGCGGCGCACAAGCGTGATCTGGGCGTCTTCGGCATTCTGCCGCTGAGCTGGGGGCGTGCACTGGTTTCGCCAGCGGGTGCGGAGGGCACTGCGTCTTCGATTCTCCAAGCGGACCGGCTCATGCCTGCGCAGCGCATCACCATGGCTCCGGCGCTTTTGAAGGAGAATCTCTGGATGCTGCTATCGCGCCCACTGAAAGGGCTGGTTCTGGGGGAGGGTGCCACGCTGTGTGGTGCCTCCAGTTGCACGCACCCACAGAGTCTGACGGCTGCACGCGATGTAGCGCAGCGTCTCCTCCGGCCTCTGGGACCCATGCTCGGCAGGCGTCAGGTCTGGCGCTCACCCGTGGTGTTGCTGGAGAGCTTTACTTCCCAAGTCATGGCGGGGCGCGGGTTGTATCGCGGAGGTGCCTCCAACACGCTGGAGCTCTGGCAGGCGCTGCAGCGCGCGCACATTCAGGCAGACATCGTGTATGAGGAGAGTCTCATGGATGGTGCGCTGGATGGACGGCAGATCCTGCTGATGCCAGACTGCAATGTGCTGCCTGTCAGCGTGGTGGAAAGAATACGAGACTGGCAGAAGTCAGGCGGCAAAGTGCTGGCGGATGATCATCTCTGCCCGGCGCTGAAAGCCGATGCCTCATGGCTTCAGCCGATGCCTGAACATCCACCACAGCCGCAGGCCGTGCAGGCACCCGATGCCACCTCTCCGCCCGCCGAGCCTCCGCCGCCTCTGTCTTTGCCAGAGCGGCTTACAGCTTTGTGCAAAGACCAAGGCTGGCAACCGAAGGTCAGCTGCGACAGCGCTGAAGTCATCCTGCACACCAGCCAGACGGGCGAGGCGCTCTGCCTTTTTGTCATCAATGACCGTCGGGAGGCCGGCACTTATGTGGGGCAGCATGGACTTGTAAAGGAGTCTGCGCTGCCGGTCACCACCAACCTCAATCTAGGACAGGACAAGGTGAACGTGTACGATCTCACGCGCTCCACCTTCCTGCTGCCCAAGCGTGAGGACAGCGGCCTCATCATCCCGCTGAAACTGGGACCCTCGGAAGGACGTGTTCTGCTGCTGTCGCCAGTGCCTCTGCTGGAAATGCAGGCCGAGGTGCCCGAGACTGCCACGTGTGGAAACACCGCCGAGCTGCGCGTGCGCCTGCTGACTTCCGGTGGCATGCCCATGCCTGCGTCCATCCCGGTGGCGGTGACCATCCGCGATGCTGATGGCGCGCCTGCCGAGTTTGACGGTTATCACGTGGTGGAAAACGGCGAGCTGACCCTACGGCTGGATCTTGCCCGCAATGAAACTCCCGGCACCTGGGAGATTCACATCCGCGAGCTGGCCTCCGGCATGGAGACCACAAAGTGGATGCAGGTCAGCCCCTGAGATGGCCCGCCACGTCTTTCAGTATCCAACCAACGCGCACTCATTCCCATGATCATCGACTGCCACAACCACGTCGGCTCCGACCTGCTCTTTTATCTGCACGGCGACTTTCCCTATGCCCAGCATCTTGTGACGATGCATGATGAAGGCCGCGCATTAGGGGTAGACCGCTGGATCGTCTTCCCCTTTGTCAGCCATCTCGCGCTGGATGTCACCGCCTTCATGGACAACGAGATCAAGGACGAAAAGGGCCGCCTGCAGGACATCCCCTACGCCTTTGAAAACCGACGGCTCATGAAGGAGTGCTACGAGCTCTTTCCCGAGGAGGGAAAACGCATGCTGCCCTTTGTGATGGGCGACCCCATGCGCAACACGGCGGCGCAGGAGAAGGAACTGCGAAAGCTGCGTGGCGAGTACCGCTTCCACGGCATCAAGATGCAGACCACCATCCTGCAGGCGGACATCAAGCACCTGCGTGATCGGGGCAAAGTCTTTGTGGAGCTGGCCGCCGAATGGGATGTGCCCTTCCTCATCCATTCCAGCGTGGCGGAGAGCGATCTCTGGGCCCAGGCGCATGACATTCTAGACATCGCCGAGGAGAACCCTGGCGTTCGCTTTTGCCTGGCGCACTCCTGCCGTTTTGACAAGGAGTGTCTGGACCGCGTGCAGGCACTGCCCAACACGTGGTTCGACAACTCCGCCCACTGCATCCACTGCGTGGGCGCGGTACAGGATCTGCCCTACGTGGCTCCCAAAGCACGGCGCTTTGACTCCGACTACTCCGACCCTGCACGGGTCATCATGGACCTCGCCGCCGCCTACCCGAAAAAGTTCATGTGGGGCAGCGACTCGCCGTTTTACAGCTACGCCGCTGAGATCAATGGCCAGGTGGTGCGACTGATCAGCACCTACAAGGATGAAGTGGACGCCCTGACCGCTGGCGGCACTGAAATGGTCGAGCGTATCGCCCACACAAACATCCGCGACTATCTTGGGGGCACGATTTTGTCCTGACAAGATCCGTGTATTGACCTGCCTGCTGCCGCCGTTATAAGAAACTTAGGCATAATGAAAGCATTCTCTCTTGAAGGTCGGGCGGCACTAGTCACAGGATCATCCCAGGGCATCGGGCTGGCGCTGGCCAGCGGTCTGCATGAGGCGGGCGCGCGGGTGGTTTGCCACGGGCTGAATGAGCGCCCCGCAGACTTTCCCGCCTGGGCCTCCTATGTTTCCAGCGATCTCTCGGCGGAGGACGCCCCGGCAAGGCTGGTCCAGAGCGCCTTTGAGGCGGAGCCAGGACTGGACACTCTGCTGTGCAATGCGGGCAGCTTCTTTGATGTGGGCTTTCTGGAGATGACCCGCGAGCGCTGGAACAAAACCGTGCAGCTCAACATGGCCTCCGTGTTTTTCACCGCGCAGGCCTTTGCCCGCCGTCTGGTGGCGGAAAATCGCGGTGGCTGCATCGTCATCACCTCCTCCACCAATGGATTCCAGGCCGAGGCAGATTCCTGTGCATATGATGCCAGTAAGGGCGCACTGGTGATGCTCACGAAGTCTCTCGCTGTGTCTCTGGCAGATCATGGCATCCGCGTGAATGGCGTGGCACCGGGGCTGATCAAGACCCCTCTCACCGCAGGTCTGGTGCATGCCAGTGACACCGCCATGGTGGAGCACTACGAAAAGAAAATCCTGCTCAAGCGCCTGGGCACTCCTGATGATGTGGCCGGGGCGGCGGTCTTTCTCTGCTCGGATGCCGCGTGCTACATCACGGGGGAGACGATCATCATTGATGGCGGACTGACGACGTGTCAGATCGGCCGGAAGTGAGCAGCCCCACCCCCATGGTGATCAGCGTGCCCAGCAGGCTGAACCAGATGAAGGACACCAGCAGCGGCGGCTTCACAGCAGTGAGCACTCCATTTTGATACAGATAGAGCGAAAGCAGGGAGATGAAGCCCGCCAGGCAGCCCAGCAGCGCACCGCGTGTGGTGGCCCGCTGCGTGAACATGCCCAGAAAGAACAGCCCCAGCAGCGGCCCACCGATGAGACCGATGACCGTGTTTACCGACTCGACCAGATTTCCCGGCATGAGAGACACCGCAAAGGCCAGCCCGATGACGATGAAGCCGTAGATTACCGTGATCATTCGCGCGCGCCCCACCTGCTGCGCCTGCGTGCCTTCGGCCTGTGTGGAGAGTCGTTGCTTGAAGTCCACAAACGTGGCCGATGCCAGGGAATTGAGCCCTGCTGAGATGGTGGACATGCTGGCCGCGTAGATGGCCGCGATGAGCAGTCCCGGCAGTCCTGCCGGAAGCTGCGTCACCACAAAGTAGGGCAGGATCTGGTCTTCTTTGGCGATGAGCCCTGCGGTCATGGGGTCGCCATGAGTCTTGTAAAAGGCATACAGCACCAGCCCGGTGCCATAGAAGAGGATGAGCACGGGCAGGATGAGCCAGAGTTTGATCCATAGGGAGCGTTGCGCCTCCCTCAAGCTGCCCGCGGTGAGGTAGCGCTGCACAGACACCTGGTCTGTGGCCATCTGCACCAGATGCAGAAAGGCCCCCGCCAGCAGCACAGCCCAGAGATTCACGCGCTCGGAGATGCTGAAGGAGAGGCTGAGGTCCAGCCGGTGGTCCGCCACGGCGGTGTCCCATACACCGCCCAGCCCGCCGGGGATCTTGCCCACGGCCACCAGCACGATCACGAGCTGCCCGCCAAAGAGCACGATGAGCTGCATCACATCCGTCCAGATGACGGCACGCATGCCGCCCAGCGCCGTGTAAAGCGTGGTCAGCACGCCAGAAGCCAGGATGGTGAGCCACAGCGGCATGCCGGTCACTTTTTCCAGCGCCAGCGCAGGTGCATATGTGGCCGCAGCCAGCCACAGCGCCACACGGAAGATGAAGAGACCGGATGCCAGCAGCCGCACGGAGAGGGAGAAGCGCTCCTCCAAAAACTGATAGGCCGTGAAGAAGCGCGACTGGTAAAACTTTGGCAGCATGTACATCGCCGTGAACGGTGTGGCGATGAAAAAAGCCAGAATCACGTAGGCAAAGCCGAAGCCGTTTTTGTACACATCCGCCGGACCCGCGAGATAGCTGATGCCGGAGAAAAGCGCCGCCAGGATGGACATGGCCACCAGGATGCTGTTCATGCCACGTCCCGCCAGGAAGTAGTCGCCGAGGGATTTTGACCCGCGTGCCGAGAACAGGCCCACGCCCACAGATGCCGCGAGGTAGCCGCCGAAGATGGTGTAGTCGAGCCAGGAAAAGTGAGTCATGCGCGGGCTGAATTGATACCGCAGGAAAACGGCCGCAGGCCAGGCTGTTTTCTGGTCAGTTTTTTGAACCAGACGAATATGGGCGCAAAATGAGGACATGGGTGGTATTCATGAATACCAGCCGCCATGTCAGAAGCCGCGCCCGCTCCCACGTCTCTGCCTTACACCGACACCAAGCCGGCCGGGCATGCGGACTTTTATTTCGCCACCAATGCCACCTTTCGCTTCATCCTGCGACATCGTGGAGAGCAGGCGCTTCGCAGCTACTGGCGCGACATCGGCGGCAGTTACTACCGTCCGGTTTCACAGCAGTGGGCGGAGCAGGGGCTGCCTGGTGTGGCGGACTACTGGCGTGCTTTTTTCAAAGCTGAGCCCGGAGCGGATGTGGAGATCAGGGAATCAGACGCCGAAGTCCGTCTGGAAGTGAGGCGTTGTCCGGCCATCCACCATCTGCGAGAGCATGCCCGCGAGATCGTGCCGCAGTTCTGCCAGCACTGCTATTTTGTGAATGAAGCCATTGCTGCGCCTGCAGGTATGACAGTGCGCGTGTGTGGCGGCAGTGGCACCTGCACGCAGCGCTTCATGAAACGTACGGCGGAAACCGAAGCCCAAAGCCTGGAGGACATTGCCACGGCATCATGATCGGCTGCTACGACTTCTGCGGGCACTACGAGTGGACCTTTGAATGGCTGCGCCAGCAGGGCGGACATGAGCTGGTACGCGCCTACTGGGACGAGGCCATCCATCAGGATTCGCAGTCGCATGCGGTGGAGCTCATCGTAGGGAAGGGGATCGAAGGCATGAAGGAGTACTGGGGGCCCACGCTGGCGGACGAAGGTGCGGTGTATGAGCGCACGGTCACGGAGGATGTCTTCCGCATCGACATGCACGAGTGCCCTTCCAAAGGATTCCTCATTCGCAACGGCCTGCATCAATATACCGACTACTGCGACCATTGCATGGGCTGGATCGGCCCGCTGATGGAGAAGGCCGGGTTTGTCATCGACCACGAGCACAACCACTGCGGCCAGTGCTGGTGGGAGATGCGCCGCAAAAACGACGCTTCTCCGTCAAGCGCACCCGGCGTTCTGAGCGGCAGAAGCGATGTGCGACTGCGTCCCGGCTGGAAATCACCTCAAACCGACCACTATGAGCGCGCTACGGATCCTGATGACAAAACGACTGTCTAACCTGGCGCTCCTTGCGGTGTTCTCTTGTTCATTGCACGCCGCTGACTGGGAGCCCCTGCCGTCATTGCCTGAACCCAACGGTGGCTTTGTCTGTGGAGTGCATCAGGGAAAAATCATCATCGCAGGCGGCACAAATTGGCAGGGTGGGAAGAAAAACTGGCTCAAGGCGGTGCATGCCTATGACCCCAAGGAACGAAAGTGGTCGCAGCTGCCAGAAATGAGCCACGCAATTGCGTACGGAACCGCATTGCAAACCGCCGACTCATTGGCCTGGCTGGGCGGCAGCGATGGTGCCCTGTCGCTGAAATGGTTGGAGGTGCCGGAAGGCACCAAGTCTCGTGTGCAGATTCCCACACTGCCAGATGCTGTTGTTCTGGCTGCAGGCGGCGTAATAGGAGGGCTCTATCTCATGGCTGGCGGCACACCAGATGCCGCTAACATTGCAGGTGTCAGCAGCAAGGTCCACGCTGTGGCTTCTGCGGATGGGCGTTGGCAGGTCACGCCCAAAGCCGACTACCCAGGCAAACCTTTCGCCGTCGCCGCCTCGGCGGTGGCAGGTGCTGAGCTTTTTATCTTTGGCGGCATGAACTACGACGCGGCATCCAGCGCGCCAGTCAATTCACGGGAGGCCTATGCGTTTTCGCCTGCTGCGAACACGTGGCGAAAACTGCAGCCTCTGCCCCTGGCCACTCGCGGCATGACTGCCGTCGCGCTTGATGATCAGCATCTATACCTCGCCGGTGGCTATACAGATGACTTTACGGCAGATGCCCTGATCTATGATGTGAAGTCTGACACGTATGCCAGAACCAAAGCGCTGCCCTATGCTTCGATGGTTGCACTGGTGAAGCTCGGCGACTACGTCTATTGCCTCGGCGGAGAGGACAAAAAGCAGTCTCGCACCGACAAATGCCACCGCATTCCGGTGGAGGCGTTGCGGCAGCCTTAAGGTGGACCTTTTTTGCGGTGCCAGGTCAGGGTGTCCACATGACCCGATAAAAAGCCCGCTGGCCATTGATGCGCGCTGGCAGTGTGTCCGTGTAGGTCGCGTTGGTGTTGGTATTGGTGAAGGTCAGCGGGGTGGTGGTGATGGTCTGCCAGGTGACAAGGTCGGTGCTGTATTGAATCTGATAGGGTTTGTTGGGCACGGCATTCCAGCGCAGCACCACCTGCCCGGCTCCGGCGGCCACCATCTCAATGGGCGGAAAGACGGTGGGGCGGAGTGTGAAGCTGTTGCTCACGTCCAGATTGTGACGCGAGGCATTTTCATCCTGCGGGCGGTAGGCGCGCACGTAGTCGGCCACCACCTGGGCGGGCGTGACACGTACGCGGATGTGGCCCGAGTCCGCGAGCAGGAGGCTGCTCAGGCCCTGGGTGTATTTGCCGTCGGCGGCGCTGCCGAGTGTGGTGTAGTTGGCGGTGCCGGGCTGCGGGCATTCGAGATAGACGATGCCGTCGAGTGTTTGATAGCCGTAGAGATGGTCGTGCCCGTGGAAGACGACGCTGACTTTGTTTTGCTTCAGCAGATTGTGAATTGGCATGTCCCAGCCGGGACGGTGGGAGGCGAATCCATTGGTGGTGCCGTCGGCATTGAGACCGCCCCATTCATAAAAGCCAGCTACCTCCACGCCACCGCGTGCAGCCACGTTTGGGGTGACTCCATCCGCCAGCGTGGTGGTGCCGCCCACGATGTGGTGCATAAAGACAAACTTGTAACGAGCGCTGCTGTTTTTCAGCGTGTCGCGCAGCCAGTTGTATTGCGTCTGGCCGAGCGTCCAGTTCCAGGCGTCATTGCCCTGGTTGGGATTGGTGGTGGTGTTCCAGAATGGATCGAGCACGATGAAGAGGGCGTCTCCCCATTCCCAGGCATAGTAGTCCTCCAGCAGGCCTAGGCTGCCGCCGGTGTAGGTCAGCGGGGTGGGGTTGCCAGAGTAGAAGGCGCTGGGCACCGGTGTCGGGTAGTAGGCTTTGCGCGCCAGAAGATCCCAGGCAGGGATGTTGTTGAGCTTGTCGGTGGCGGAGTTGAAAAGGTAGCCGTATTCCGCCTCGTGGTTGCCGAGGGTGAAGAAAAACGGCACGCTGTGGCAGACGAGTTCAAACTGGTTGCGCAGCAGGATGGCGCGGTTGTTGAGCAGGGTCTGATTGAGCTGGCCGGTGGAGAGCTCGCCGCCCCAGATGGCAGGAATGCCGTTGGCGAGAGGCTGCTCCATTTTGTCCGTCATGAAGATGTCGCCAAGGTCGATGTGGAAGTCCGGTGCGTCGGTGGCGATGTTTGACATGGCACGATCCAGTAGGCTCAGATCCGTGTTCACGTCCAGGTGCGGGTCTGCCGAAATGGTGAAGGTGAACGAGGTGCCGCGTGCGCGTGCGGTGTGGAAGCTGCGCTCTCCACGCGCATTGTAGAAGCTGGCTCCGGTGCCGCGATACCGGAAGCGGTAGTAGTACTCGGTGTCAGGCTGCAGGCCGCTGAGGGTGATCTCCACGGGGTTGTAGAATTCGGGGTGTGCGGCATCCACTTGGAAAAGGGCGGGTGTGGTGGCCTGCGTATAGCTGCCGGGGCTGGTGCCGTATTCGACAAAGGCGTAAAGGTCGGTGCTGCCCACGACATTGAGCGTCATGCTGGTGTCTGATGGCATGCCGAGGAATTCAGCGCCTTTGATGGTGGCGTCTGTGATCGAGGAGGCGACCGTGTAGGTGTAGGTGCCGGACGCTGGATTGACGGTGACGCCGCTGGAGCTGTCGGTGGCGGTGATGCTGAAATTCACTGTAGTACCTCCATTTTGCACAGGAATCTGCACGCCGTAGATTCCGTCACCGGCCGCACCGTCTGCATGCAGGCCGTCGTCAACCATGGTCAGGAGTACATTCGCTGGAGGCGCAGTGGTGCCCACGATGATGTCGTCTATATCCACACGCGGTTTGCCCGTGGGGGAGGTGGGAGTGTAACCGGCAAACTGCCAGCGCAGCTTTGTCTGCGTGCCGAGCTCCGCGCCGGCAAGGTCGTAGTGGAACAGCTGGAAGCCGTGATTGATGCTGGTGGCGTTGACTGCCACTGGTGCGGCGCTGGTGTTTACATACGCGGCGGTGTTGATCACAAAGGAGGTGCCGCTTGTGATGGAACTGACGGTGGTATTCGGCGCAAAGGTGGTGGCGGCCATGGCATTGCTGGCGCTGGTGGCCGTGGCATTCGCGCTCATGGTGAACTGCGTGGCGGAGTCGATGCTGAGAATGCGCGTGGCATTGGGGATCCCGCTGGCACCGCTGAGGAACATGCCCACGGCCAACGTGGAGGTGGAGCTGGTGGTGACCACTGCGCTGCCGCTGGTGGTGCTGCCGGTAACATACACTGTGGGACCGATGAGTGCGCGACCTGCCACCAGACCGCTGGTGCTGGTGCATGTGACGGCGGTGCTGCCACTGGCGCTGCCGGTGGCATTGGTCACCACGCTGGTGAGGCCGAGAGTTTTGCTGTTCCAGTCCTCGCTCAGGCGGGTGTTCCAGGTGTTGCCGCCGTCGGAAGACACCTGGAAGGTCCACTGGTTGTTGTTGGTGGCGGTGATGCTGACAGTGGCAGCGCTGGTGGCCGCTGCGCTTATGGTGAACTGGCTGGCGGAGTCTATGCTGATGATGGTGGCGCCAGCGGGAACGCCCGAGCCCTGCACCAGCATGCCCACGCCGAGAGAACCGGTGGTCGATCCTGTGACCACTGCACTGCCTGAGGTCAGGGTGCCGGACACATTCACCGTGGTGGTCGGTCCGGCAAGGCTCAGCGTCTGGAGATAAAACTCCACATAGCCAGCGGTGCCGGTGGTGTTGATATTTCCCGTGGTGGTGAACATCGAGCCTGTGAGGCTTGTGGTGCCGCCATTGAATTCGGCTGCCGCGCCGGACGCGGAGAGAGTAAGCGCGCTGCCGGTGGCCGTGGCTGCGATGCTCAGCACCAGGGTGGTGCCATTGGTCACGGAGGAAACGGTGGCATTGTTGGGCACTCCGGTGCCGGTGACTGACATGCCATTGATCAGGCCTGCGGTGTTGTCGCAGGTGACGGTGGTGCTGCCGGAGGTGGTGCTGGCATTGGTCAGCGTCACGCCTGCTGCGGTGAGTGTGAGTCCTGTGCTGGTACCAGTGGCGGCCTGGGAGAGCACGAAGGTGGTGGTGCTGGAGACGGAGGCCACGGTGGTGTTTCCTGTCGAGGCTCCGCTGGTGCTGCCAGGGATGTTTGTTCCGGTGATCAGCATGCCTGGCCAGAGACCCGCCGTGCTGGTACAGGTCACGGCGGTGCTGCCGCTGGTGGTGGATGCGCCGGTGATGCTGAGCGGTGTGGTGTGGTTTGCATTGCTCACGGCCTGGCGCACATTGCCTGCGCCGACGGTGTTCCACGAGTTGAGCGCGCCGCTGCCATTCCAGTTGTTGGAGGAGGTGTTGCCAAAGACCTCTCGCCAGATCGTGGTGCTGACCGGAGTGGCGGTGTTGTAGGAGAGCTTCACGCTGGACACCGGCGCCTGCCCGGCCTGCACACGTGCGACCACGTAAACAGAGTCCATGTAGGTGGGGGACGTGGGTGCGGTGGAGACAGAGGAGATGACGGGCGTGATGGGGGACAGGCTCACGGTGATGGAACTGGCAGCCATGTTGCCAGCGGCATCCGTGGCGGTGGCGGTGAGGGTGTTTCCTCCCACGCTCAGAGGGACGCTGGCGGACCAGTGCGCGTAACCGTCCGCAGTGGTGGCGGCCACGCCATTCACCATGACGGATGCAATGCCGGAGGGCGCGTCTGACGCGGTGCCCTGTACATTCACTGTCGTCTGGCTGCTGGTGGCACCGTCGGCCGGGGTGGTGATGGCCACGGCGGGATTTACTGCATCTTGTGTGGAGGTGACAATGCTGCTGTAACTTGAAGTGGTGACGCCGTCCGTGGCGGTGGCGCGGTACCAGTACTGGGTGCCGCTGGTCAGGCCGCTGAACGTCACGCTGGTGGTGCTGACCGTCTGCGAAGAGAGGATGCTGCTGAAGTTCACATCCGTGGCCGCTTGCACGGTGTAGCTGGTGGCATTCGTCACCGCAGGCCAGGAGATCGTGCGAGTGGTTCCTGTGGTGTAGGCGGGCAGAGTGTTCAGCGCCGGGCTTCCGACCACGACTGTCAGCGTGCCCGCCGGGCTGGTGACGCTGTTGGTCACGTTGGGGCTGACATAGGTGTTCACGTTATTGATCACGACATCGTAGGAGCCAGCATCGGCGGTTGTTACCCCGGTGATGGTCAGCATGGCGTAGCTGGAGCCGGAAACGTACACTTTGCCGTCTGGAGCCACCGCAGTGGTGTAAGAAGTGGAGCCGCTGATGCGACCGCCATCGCTGAGATTCACGCCGTTTTTGCGCCATTGCACCGTGGGCGCATTTTTCGCATACGAGGTAAAGGGCGCATACAGCTGTACGGTGCTTCCCTGTGCAGCGGTGTTGGTGATGAGCGCAGGACCGATGTAGGGCGGATAGACTTCGGGCGTGATGCTGATGGCCGACTGCAGTGACGACACGATGGCTGAGTATGAGGAGGCATTCGCGCCGAGCATGATGTCGGTGGTTTCATACGGGTCGTCCTGGATGTTGAAGAGCTGATAGGTGGTGAAGCCCACGTTCAGCGTGATGCCCGAGTAGGCCACGTTGGGCGGATCGCTCATGACAAAATGCGTGGCATCGGTGACGGAGGCCACGGTGGCACCGCCTTTGATGCCGACACCATAAATGGAAGCACCGGCCTGCAGCCCCACGGTGCTGCTGCAGGTGACTGCTGTGGAGCCTGCGGTGGTGCTGCTGTTGGTCAGGAGCAGCGCACCGCTGAAGAGGACATTGGGCGCAGAGGTGTAGCCGCTTCCACCGTTGGTCAGATTGACGGCAGTGACCGTGCCTTGGGAAACCGTGGCAGTGGCGGTGGCTCCGGTGCCGCCACCTCCGCTGAAGCTGATGGTGGGCGTATTGGTGTAGCCGGTGCCGCCGCTGTTAAGCGTCAGGTTGGTGATCACACCACCGGAAACGGTGGCCGTGGCAGTGGCTCCGCGACCGCCGCCTGTGGCGCTGTAGATGAGCTTGAAGGTTTTGGTCTGGCCGCTGAGGGGATCGGTGAAATTGTTGAAGCCTACATTTGGGCTGGCCACGGTGACGAGCGGAGAGATATTGGTGACCGTGGTGTTTTTAGATCCGTCTGGATTGGTCTGGAAACGCGTCTGTGTGCCATCCGGTGCGCTGCCGGAGATGGACTTCAGTGCAGGCCACATGTTCAAGCCGTCGAAGGGCTTGGTGTTCTGCGGAGTGACTCCGGTGGCTGCGCAGAGCGTGGGGAAGAGATCGCCCACCCAGAGGTACATGTTGCTGATGACACCTGCGGTGATGGTGATGGAGGAGGGGCTGCTCGCTGTGGCAGGCGCTGCGCTGAGGATGAAGTGGGTGGCGTCTGTCACGGAGGCCACGGTGCTGCCATAGGCCAGCCCTGTGCCGGCCAAGGCCATGCCGCTGTAGAGACCCGTGGTGCTGTCGCAGGTGACGGTGGTGCTGCCGTTGGTGGTCACGCAATTGGTGACGGTGAGTCCGCCCGCCAGCTGGCCGGGCCAGCGGATGCCTGCGGGAGTACGGATGCCGCCCTCATACGGATCGGTCTTGGCACCTCGCAGCGGCAGGTCAGAGCCGCCGGTGGCATTCTCGCCGCCGTTGTCGCTGAAGAAGACGACAATGGTATTATTGGTGATACCCGCGGTATCCAGCGCGGCCAGCACACGCGCCATGTTTTTATCCATGTTATCCACGGAGGCAGCGAGGGTGCGTGTGGGCACATCGGCGATGTAGTGCGTGGGGTCGGAGGGAGTGCCGTACTTTGCCAGCACATCCGCTGGTGCGGAGACAGGACCGTGGATGGTGTTGAAGGCCAGGTAGCCGAGGAAGGGCTTGGAGGTGTCGCGGTTTTGGATCTGCGAGATGATCTTGTCTGTCAGGAGATCGCCGGAGTAGCCGCCGTGGCCCTGGGAGTCGGTGTGCTCGCTTGCACCATCCACGATCACATTGTTGAGCCACCAGTCGGGGTGATAAACGTTGTCGATCAGTGTTTCAGCCGAGCGGTGGGTCAGGCAGTCGATAGCACCGGAGTACGTGCCGTAGTGGAGGCCCCAGCCACGGTTGGTGGGAGCGTAGGCCGTGCCCTCCTGAATGATGAGTGTATTCTGGCCGTTCACGGTTGTGTAAGCGATGTTTTTGTCAGCGCCGCCGCAGTGCCACTTGCCCGCCATGAAGGTCTGGTATCCGGAGGCGGCAAAGGTCTGGGGCATGATGTGCTCGCTCAGATCCAGGCCGCGTGAGTTGTTCACGCCGGTGCGGATGGCGGAGCGTCCGGTGAGCAAGGTGGAGCGTGTGACGCTGCAGACAGCGGTGGGGTAAAAGCGCTCCAGCCGGATGCCTTTGGTGGCAAAGCTGTCCATCGCCGGGGTATCCACATGCACGCGGCCTGCATAGGTGTGGTATCCGATGTCTCCCCAGCCCTGGTCATCGGTGACGATGATGAGAACGTTGGGCGGGGTGCTGCTGGTGACGGTGAAGAGCTGCGAGGCGGTGTGCAAGGCGCTATCGGTCACCGTGACGCTGAAGGCATAGGTGCCCGCCGCCGTGGGCGTTCCGCTGAAAGTACCATTGGTGCCCAGCGTGACACCGGGTGGCAGAGAGCCGCCGGTCACATTCCAGGTGTAGCCGCTGCCAGAGCCACCGGTGGCTGTCAGAGACTGCGTATAGGCAGCACTGGTGAGCGCATTGGGCAGCGCAGGTGCAGTGGTGATGGCCAGCGGCAGGGTGACGGTGTAGCTGCCTGCATTGGCCAGCGTGGTGGTGGCACCGGTGCTGTCTTTGACCTGGATGGAGTAGCTGATCTGCGTGCCGGAGGCAAAGGCGGGAAGCTGCACACCATACACTCCGTCTCCCGCTGCGCCATCTCCGTGGGTGCCATCGTCAAACATGGTGAGCGTGACTCCGGGCACGGTGGAGATGGAGATGTCATCCACATTGAAGACTGGAGATCGGGTGGGAGTGGGCGGATTGTAGCCGCTGTATTGGAAGCGCATCTTCAGCGTGTTCACCAGTTCGTTCTGCAGCAATGTGTAGCTGTAAGACTGGTAGCCGTGATTCAGTGTTGTGCCTGCCAGTGCGATGGAGGACGCGGCGAGAGCCGGGGCTGTGTTCACGACGAAGTGCGTGGCATCGGTGACCGAGGTGACTGTGGAACCGGCGGCGAGATAGGTGGCCACCAGGCCTTGTCCTGTGGACGTGGAGGTGGCTGCCGTGCTCAGCACAAAGGTGGTGCTGTTGGTGATGGAGCTCACATAAGTATTGGCTGGAATGCTGTTGGCTCCGGTCAGGGACATGCCTGCCACGAGACTGCTGGTGCTGGCACAGGTAACAGTCGTGCTGCCAGAGGTGGTGGCCACGCTGGTGAGCATGACACCCGAGATGGCGTTGAAGGTCTGTGCGGAACCATTCGCTGTGGAATTGGCGCTGAGCACAAACTGCGTGCCGCTGGTGACGGAGCTGACAGTGGCGTTGTTGGGCACGCCTGCACCCACTACCACCATGCCTGGCGTGAGGCCGGTGGTGCTGGCGCAGGTGATGGTGGCGCTGCCTGTGCTGGTGGAGCAGCCCGTGAGCACGAGGCTGGGGCTGCCCACGCTCATGCCTGCGGTGAGGCCGGAGGTGCTGGCGCAGGTGATGGTGGTGCTGCCGCTGGTGAGGCTGCAGCCGCTGAGATTCACCGTGGTGGAGGCGTAGGATTCGCTCAGGCGTGTGTTCCAAGTGGTGCCCCCATCGGGGGAGAGCTGCATGGTCCATCCATTTCCTGCCACCATGTTCTGCGTCTGCACATAAAACTGCAGTGTGCCGGAGAGTCCTGCTGCAGGAATGGCATTGGTGGTGGTGACGGTGTTGTCCGTGTAGAGAGCGCTGCCCCGGGTAAACTGCAGACCAGTGCCTGCGGCTGTGAGTGTGGCGCTGGCATTGGTGGCTGAAGCATTGCCGCTGAGGGTAAACTGCGTGGCGCTGTTCACGGCGGAGACGGTGGTGTTGTTCGGAATGCCCTGTCCTGTGACGGGCATGCCGGAGAGCGTGGCGGTGATGGCCAGCCCGGTGTTCGTTGCCGTCGCGTTGGAGCTCATGATGAGCTGAGTGCTGTTGGTCACTGTTTTGACGACAGTGTTTGCGGGTATGCCCGTGCCAGTGAGAGTCATGCCCACCTGCACGCCCGTGGTGCTGGCGCAGGTGACCGTGGCGCTGCCGCTCGTGGTGGCTCCGCTGGTCAGGCTCACCGTCGTAGCACCTATAAGACCAGCCGTGCTGGAGCAGGTGACGGTGGCGCTGCCGCTGGTGATAGAGCAGCCACTGAGCGTGAGGCCTCCGGCGTAAAGCGTGAGCGCACTGCCGCTGCCCGTGGCGCTGGAGTTGAGCACCAGGGTTGTCGAGTTGGTCACGCTGCTGACGGTGGCTCCGGTGGGAATGTTGGTGCCAGCCACGAGCATGCCTGGCCATACGCCTGCGGTGCTGGCGCATGTAACAGTGGCGCTGCCGCTGGTGGTGGTGCAGGCGGTGAGGCTGATCGGTGTGCTGTGATTGCTGCCGCTGCCATTCTGACTGATCTGGCCGCTGCCGCCCGAGGCCGTGGTCCAGGCATTCAGTGCACCATTGCCCTGCCAGGGCTGGGGGTAAACCACCGGCGTCATCGTTTCGCTGAAGACCTGGCTGGGGGTCTGCACGCCCATGCTATAAGAGAGCTGCACCTGCGAGATGGTGGTGCCGGAGGGCGGGGAGATCTGCGTGGTCACATACGGAGTATCCGTGTTCTCCACACTTGTGGGATTTGTTGCAGGCGTACCGATCACGGGCACGGTGCCCGTCAGCGTGGCGTCAAACGAGGAGCCCACGGCGGTGTCACTGCAGGCGATGTGAAGCGCTGCTGAGTAGGAGCTGCCGGGGCTGGCATTGCTGAACATGACTCCAAAGGTGGTGCTGCCACCCGCAGCCAGTGTGGTGGGATTGGCAGGCGCGCTGATGAGGGCAAAGTTGGAAGCATTGGTGCCGTCGATGGTAACGCCGTTTAGTGTCAGCGAAGTGGTGCCATTGTTGGTGATAGTGAAGGTTTTGGTGCTCATGCCGCTGAAGCCCACGCTGCTGACGCCATCTGTCAGAGTGCTGGAACCCTGAGCCACGGAGATCTGCGTGGTCACACTGGTGGTGCGCACTGCAAAGACCGGATATGTGGAGGCAAACACCTCGTAGCTGATGATGCCCTGTGCTCCGCGTGTGGGGCCGATCTGTGCGGGAACGGAGTTGTTGATGCCCATTTCCACCAGCCACGCCTGAGTCACCGTGCCCGACTTCACCGCGCTGGAGGTCCAGTAGGCTGTGGGTGGCACCAGCGCTCGGAAGGTCTGACCGGAACTCGCAAGGATGCCCGTGCCGCTGGTGACGGTAAAGGTGGTCGCGCTCGTGACGCTGGCCACCACCGGAGGTGTGCCGGTTGGCAGATAGGTGCCGCCCGGATTGGAGGGATCCACCAGCACCATGCCGGGAATCATGCCTGTGGTGTCTGCGCAGGTGATGGTGGTGCCGCCTGCGGTGGTGATGCAACCGGCGAGTGTTTTGGCAAACAGAGTGCGATTCATCGCGGGCTTGAGGCCCGTGGTGGTGGTGGCCGTGGCCAGCGTGTAATCCGTGAGCGTCTGCAACTCTTTGACCGTGGGCAGACGCCAGTCGCCGTAGCCGCCGAGCGAGAGGTTTTCCGCATAGCTGATGGCCGACTGCCAGTTCATGGCAGCGGCTGGCAGCTGCGTCCACATCAGGCTGGTGTCCGTGTCGGTGATGGTGCCATCGTTGTTATTGACGTAACTGTGTCCGTTGCCGGGCTTGCTGCCACGCACGTAGCGTGCGTTGTAGCGCAGGCTGCCTCCTGCGCTGATCGTTTCCGTGATCGGCTTTGGCCCTAGGCCACCACCGGCATTCGTGCACCACACGTGCGTGGCATCGGTGCCGTAGATGTCGCTCGTCCACCAGTAGTCGGCGCTGTTGGTGTTGGGAAATTTGGTCTGGTCGAAAGCAGGATTGTTGTTGTGGTTGAAAATGCTGAAGAGCTCTGCAGGTGTGGGCAGACGCCAGTCAGTGTAGCCGCCGGTGCTCTGCGTGGAGGCATTGGTCACAGCGCTGGCCCAGGTGGACTCTCCTGCGTCTGTCTTCTGCCACATGAGACCGGTGACATTGTCGGTGATGGTGCCGTCTCCATTATCCGTGAGAGAGGGCGGGTTGATCGTATAGTCGGCGTCTTCGCCGAATGGAGCCCCGGAAACGGTGATCGTCTGTCCGGTATCTGGCAGCTTGATCTCGCTCCATCCGGACATGGGATAGGTGGTGAGTCGTGCGCCGCCATTGCTTGTCGCGCTCGGGGTATAAACGGTCGTGGTCGTCGCACCTGGAAGCCGCCAAGTGATGGTGAGCGTCTTGGGGTTCGCATTGCGGTTGATCTTCCAGCACTCGTCGTAGTCGGTGCCGTTGATGGTCACGCGCAGGCGGTAGTTGTCCGCAGAGGCTACGGCACCAGGAGAGGTGTCTTCAATGAGATTGCCTGAGCCGTCGGTTGTCAATGCCACCGGATTCTTGTAGGCGTTGGCATTGAAACCTGCGCCGCTGACAGGCTGTGCGGTATAGCCACCGGTGCCCGATTGGCGGATGGCGGAGATCTCGGGCTGGCCGTCCACCTGACCGCCGAAATTCACCACCGTGCCCTTGAAGGACGTCATCATGTAAGGCGACTGCGGTGTGCCGTACGGGTGGGTGGCGTCCACGGTGTTGGTGCCTACGGCGTGGTAGTGGTAGCCCCAGCCGCTGCCGTGGTCGTGCCCGCCCAGGGAATCCAGCGTCTGCCGCGTGCTGCCATCCGGTTCCACGTAGCCATAGATGGGGTAGCCATCCAGCGCCCATGCCACCGGCTTGTCATCGCTGAGCGGTCCGCCAAAACGCGCGGAGAGATGCATGGGCACGATGTGGTAGTGGTAGTCGTCCGCCATGCCGCAATGGCCGCCGTAGTAGTCCAGCTCTCCGATCTCGTAGGACACGCGGCCGGTGTTGTTGGCAGGATTGAAGATGGCCACACCATTGGAGGCCAGTGCCACCGCGCCGCGCTGGAAGTTGTTGTTGGTGGAGCCGGGGGTGAAAATCAGCGTGGGAGAGGCCGCCACCGTGGGCACCAGCGGCAGGCGCCAGTAGTTGGGCTGCCCATAGCCGAGAGAGCCCGCTGTGCCCTCAGGGTTGGTCACACCTGAGAAGTAGGCCACCGGCAGCGGGATCTGCTGCTGCCAGGAACTGATGCCCACCATGCGGTTGGGCATGTTGTCAGGCATGTTGTCAGACTCTTCGTAAAATGTGGTGCCATCCCAGTAAAAACGCACCTTGGGTTTGAAAGGTGCAAATGAAGCCGCCATCAGCGCTCCATTGCCCGCAGGTGCTACATAGGACGAAAGCTGCGCCAGCGAGGCCAGCCGCATCAGCGCAGGCAGGCCCGTCATGCTGTTTCCGGCGGCCATGCGCAGCGGTGCCTTGGGAGCGGTCGGCTTGGCCACCACCGGGGCTGGAGCCTTGCTCATGAGCTTCTGTCCGGCTGAGGAGGCCATGAAGTCATCTAGGATGTGCTGGCGCATCTCCTCGGTGAAGGGGCCTTTCCGGCCTGTGGTCGCGACATCTCCAGGCGTGTGTGCCGGGCAGATGGCGGGAAAAGCGAGGGCTGCCAGAGGCAGCAGCAGGCGGTCAGGGATCTTCATAGTGCCGACCATCAAGCCCGGGCTGTGTTAGCTTCTTGTGATGACCAGGAGGGAGAATTGTCAGCAAATGGTAAATATGAGCCCGGTCCGATGGTGTGGGAAGCAGGCTGCTCTGGCAGCCCCTGCCATCCCCAACGCATTTTTCAGCGTCAAAAACACACTGCCAAAACTGCCAAAACCCCCGGCGTGGGAGGTTTCGGCAGTTTTGGCAGTACGCTTTGAGCCGTGAAATAATTTTTCGAAGCTTGGAGCGGAGGCTAGGAGGTGCCGCAGGTCAAAATTCAACACGCTGAAGTCACTGTCAAAACCTCCAGTCCCAGAGGGTTTCGGCAGTTTTGGCAGTTCCTTTTGAGCGATGAACTTATTTTTTGTGAGCGATGACTTAGCCGCAGACCGCCACATTCCAGGAGTGAGATGCCTAAAACAGGATGTGAATGAAAATCAGTCATGACTCTGAAGCGCCTCTTAGCCTGCCACATCCTGAAGACAGGCTGTGCTCCTGTGGCACTGCCTAGATGGGTGTGACACATCAGTCCATGAGGTGGAATGATGTGTCATTCATAGATCACCATGGTATTTTATGGTTCTAGAGTGAATTGGAAAGTCTCGTGAGGAATGAGATTCCTGCTGGTCGAGAGCGGAATAAATGAGACACAGCATGCGAATGCTGTCACCGGCCTCTAGGTACTACAAACATTGTGGCTCTAGCTGAATTCCCAGTGTCCTGAAAAATTGCTGCCGTTTATCCATGGTAAACAGGGTGTCATGAGATGCCATTTTTGGCACAGCTATTGATGATCTATTCATTCATAGCAGCTATCTATGCTTCCTTCTTCTTGGAGTGAACAGCATAGGCATACTCGCGTCTGCCAGGGGGATAAAATCCACATCATTACCTTGTCATTTCTAAGAGGCTTGTTCTTGAATGTTTTTCCCGCAAAGGGTTGGTATGAGATGAAGTTCCATGGGTTGCACTCCACGCCTTCCTGAAAAAATAATTCTGCTGCTCCAAAAAGAACTGCCAAAACTGCCAAAACCTCCCGCTGGGCGGGCAGATCACTTTGCTGTGTAGCCGCCGTCCACCGGCAGGTTCACCCCGGTGATGTAGCGGGATGCATCGCTGAGGAGGAAGATCACCGCGCCGCCGAGGTCCGTCTCGTCCGCCATGCGACCGAGCATGGTGTGCTCGCAGTAGCGCTGCAGGAAGGGCTCGGGCTGGTTGTTGAAGAAGCCACCCGGAGCCAGGTTGTTCACCCGCACACCATGGGGGCCGTAGAGCGCGGCGTAGAAGCGCGTGAGGTTTTCCATCCCGCCTTTGTGGAAGAAGTAGTCCGGCGGCATGTCGCCCATGTTGGTGCCGGTGTAGAGCTCGTAGCTGGGGCCGATCATGCCTTGGATGCTGCCAATGTTCACGATGCTGCCGCGCCCTGCTTCGGCCATCGTTTTGCCAAAGTGCCGGTGCATGAGCATCACGCCAGTGGCATTCACGCGCATCGACTCCGCAAACTGCTCCACCGCGCCATTCGCTCCCTTCATCGGGCGCAGCACCGCGTTGTTCACCAGCCCATGCAGCGCTCCATGCTGCGCTGAGATGCGCTCATGCAGCGAGATCACCGAGGCCTCGTCTCCCTGGTCCAGCGATTCCGCAAAGACGCGGTGCCCCTTCGCTGTCTCTTCCTCCGCCACAATCTTCAGCTTGGAAACATCACGCGAGGCTAGGATCAGCGTGGCGCCCGTTTCTGCCAACATGGCTGCCAGACCGCGGCCATACAGCCCCGCGCCGCCAGTGAGGAGGATGGTTTTGCCGGAGATGGAGAAGAGAGAGGAAGACATGGGGCTTACTTGGATTTGTAGATTGAATCACTGCCGCTGGCCGCAGCACTGCCGCCAAAATCACCGACGAGCTTCTTGAAGGCATTGCCCAGCTCGATCACATCGGCACCCAGCGTGAAGACACGCGTGCCCTCGGCCAGCACCTCCTCCTTCTGGCCGTAGAGCGATGCCACGGCGGGGTATTTGCCATGTTTCAGAGCAGCGGCTGCCACGCGCTTGCGTGCGGCCACCACCTCGGGGTGTGTGGCCTGCCCAAGCTTGCCAATGCGGTGGCTGAAATCTCCAGCACCAAACAGCAGCATGTCGAATCCCGGCACCGCCGCGATCTCCTCCACCACCTCCAGTGCTTCTGGACTCTCGATCTGCAGGATGATGAACTTTTCGGTATTGCAGTGGTGCGCGTAGTCCGCCAGCGGCACCTGGCAGAAAAGACCGTCCATATTTCCGGCATCCAGCGCCTTGTGGCCCAGTGGCTGGCAGCGCACCATATCGACCACGTTTCGCGCCTCGTCCGCGCTCGTCACATGCGGTACCATGATGCCCGTGGCATCGCACTCAAAAGGCTTCACATATTCGCTGTAGCCGCCTTTGTTCACACGCACGATGGTGTCCATGTCATAGAGCTTGGCGGCGCGCACCTGGTGCTCCAGATTCAGCCAGTCATTGGGCACATGCTCATTGCACAGCCACACCGCGCTGGCACCGCTGAGCCCGGCCAGCTCCACGATGCGGGGATCTCCCAGGTTCAGCTTGAGCACGGTGCTGTTCTGACCGGCACGGAGTTCGCGTAGGATTCGTGAGGGGCGGAGTTTCATGAATGAGTTTCGGAAAGGATGTCTGAGATGTGGATGGCCGCCCCATTTTGCTCACGGCTGCGCCTGCCTGCAATGATCACCGCCATCAGCTCCACCGTTTCCTCAAAGGGCAGGGGGCGTGCCCCCGTGCGCAGCATGTCGATGAAGGCCACGAGCTGACCGCGAAAGGCGCTGTAGGTATCGGTAAGACGCAGCGGCAGCTGGCCTTTGGTGCCATACAGATGTACTGCGCCAAAGCTGCCATACGCATCGTGCAGCGCACCGATGGTCACACGCACACCGCAGCGGTGTGTCAGGTGCATCACATCGCCACCAGCATCGCTGTGCGCCTGCACAGTAAGAAAGCCCGGCCCCAGCAGCGGTTCCACCGCCTCCAGTGCATGGATGCCGTAGCGCTCCCACGTCTTGCAGGTAAAGCTGGTGATCCACCGCATATCTCCCACCAGCTCCTGCTGCTCCGTATTCAGCCGCATCTCAGGCGCATAGCGCATGCCGCTGGTGGAGAGGATGGTGGACCCGGCCTCGTGCCA
Source organism: Prosthecobacter vanneervenii (assembly GCF_014203095.1). NCBI lineage: Bacteria > Pseudomonadati > Verrucomicrobiota > Verrucomicrobiia > Verrucomicrobiales > Verrucomicrobiaceae > Prosthecobacter > Prosthecobacter vanneervenii. The sequence continues at coordinate 330,041 of NZ_JACHIG010000001.1, forward strand.
CTGCACAAACTGCCGCAGGTCGGCGATGTTCGTCGCCATCGGTTTATCGACAAAGACCGGCAGCCCCGCCTCGATGAAAGGGCGCACGCGGCGGATGTGGTCGTCGCCATCATCGGTGGAAATGATCACCGCATCCACCTGACCGATCACGTCTTCTGGCTTTGCCACCGTGTGCGCTATCAGGCTCGCTGCCGCCACCTTCGGCGCATCAGCGGCATCATCTGTCCACAGGTGCGTCACACGCGCGCCGGGCACCCGAACGTCTTCCACACGCTGCTTGCCCAGGTAGCTGAGGATGGCGGGGTAGGGGCACTGCGCCATCGCTTCCGGATTGAAGCCATTGATGATGGCGCTCCAAGAATACGGGTGGCCGTTTCCCTCGATCATGCCCAGCATGGCCAGGCGTAGTTCTTTGCCTTCGGGGTTCATGAAATCGTGATTGGCATGCCAGTGGCGGCGGACTCCAGCGCGGCGCGGTTGCAGCGCAGCGTCTGCGCCGCTTCCTCAAAGGTGCACAGCGTGCACGGTTTCCCCTCCATGCCGTCGAGGAAGGCGTTTGCCTGCGCGATGAAAAGATCATCCCGCTGCAGAGGCGCGGTGCTGCGCCACTCCCAGGCCGTCTCTCCAAGACGCATGCTGCCCCAGCGCTGTGCATGGGATTCTATTTTGAGGCTCCCAACTTCGCACTGCACTTCCAGCGTGGTCTCGTTTGCCGCCTGAAACTGCGTCATGGCATAGCTGGCCATCACGCTGCCGTGTCTGGCGCAGATGTTCACCGTGTCCTCCACAGTCACGCCTTCCAGCCGCTGATGCGAGGCATCGCAGTACAGCCGTGTCATGGGGCCGATCAGCCACTCCATGGCGTTCATGAGATGGGTCAGCGCGTCCTGAATGGCACCGCCGCCAGTCTCGTGCCGAGCATAGTAGATGTTCCGGTAGGCCGGGCGAAAGGTGGGGAAATGCTGCCCCGCCACCACCGTGGCCTGCAGCGGTCTGCCCAGCGCGCCGCTGTGCAAAAATTCACGCGCCGCCACGACCCAAGGAAAGCAGTGGTAAACATACGCCACAGCGGCAAAGCGCCCGCTTTTGGCGATGGCTGCACGTGTTTCCTCCAGACCGTCCAGCGTCACCGAAAGCGGCTTCTCGATCAGCAGCGCCGCACCATGCGCTGCTCCTTCACGGGCGATGGCCAGATGCGTATGGGCAGGCGTGCAGATGACGAGCGCATCAAACCTCTGAGCGGCCAGCGCCTCCTGCAGTGTGCTGAAGGCAGGCGCGTCGTAGCGCTGGCTCACCTCTGCCAGCAGAGCCGCGTTGGCGTCGCACACGCTCACGTGGCAGCGCCCTGTCTGCTGAAAGCAGCGCAGGTGCCGCTCGCCAATGCTGCCGCAGCCGATAACCAGGATGGAATGCATGGGCACGAACTAACCGTGGAGCGCACGCGCGTCCAAGATGTTTCGACTGGTCTGGTCCGTGAACCAGATGCCTATTTGCCTACTGTCTGCGGGGCCGCTTTCATCTTCTGGAAAGGCACGCTTTCACACACAGCCAGGATGAGGTCCTGCATGCGGTTGCCCGCGGCCTTGGACTTGCGCAGGATCTCCTCGGTGGTCGGCTTGTCGGAGTATTCCAGGCCACGGCCCAGCGCATAGATGAGGAGGTTGTCGGCCAGATTTTTCACAAACTGGTCGCCCAGATCCCGCACCAGCACCGTGCGCAGCTCGGCCAGGTTGGCAAAGGTCTGCCCGCGCACCAGCGAGCCCGAGGCATCGATGGGTTGCTTCTTCTCCTCATCGCGCCAGAGGCCGATGGCATCGTAGTTTTCAAAGGCAAAGCCCATCGGGTCCAGATAGGCATGGCATCCGGCGCAGGAGGCATTGCTGCGGTGCTCGGCAAACTGCTGGCGCAGTGTCATCTTTCCAAACTGCTGCTTCCGCTCATCCAGCGGCGCTACACCGCCTGGGGCGGGTGGGGGCGGGGTGCCCAGGATGTTTTCCAGAAGGAACTTGCCGCGCTTCACCGGTGAGGTGCGCGTGGGCGTGGAGGTCAGCGTGAGGATGCTGCCCTGTGTCAGCACACCGCCGCGTGGTGTGCCCTGAAGGGACACCTTCTGGTATTTGTCTCCCTTCACGCCCTGGATGCCGTAGTAGCGCGCCAGCTTCTCATTGAGGAAGGTGTAGTCCGCATTCAAAAAGGCGATCACGTCCAGGTTGTTCCGCAGAATGTTGTCGAAGAACATCTGTGACTCCTTTTTCATCGCGTAGGCCATGCCGCCCTTCCATTCAGGAAAGCGCCGCTCGTCCACATTCACGATGTCCATGTCACGCAGTTGCAGCCACTGGCCGGCAAAGTCTTCTGTGAGGCTCCAGGCACGGTAGTCGGCCAGCATGCGCTTCACCTCGGCGGCCATGTTCTTGCGCAGCTCGCCTTTGGCGGCCAGTTGCAGCAGCTTGTCATCCGGCGGTGACGACCACAGGAAGTAGGAAAGACGGGAGGCCAGGCTGTATTCATCGATCAGCGCCACGCCATCCTGCACGGGCCCCACCGGAGTGGGGGAGCCGCGATAGAGGAAGCCAGGAGATACCAGCATGCCGCGCAGCACGTAACCCAGTGCATCCAGCGGCTCCAGCTTCTCTTGGATGCCGAGGTCGGCAATGCCATGCCATTTGGCCTTCTCCGCATCGCGCAGCGGGCGGCGGAAGAGGCGCTGCCCCAGCTTGTCCACCATGGCGTGCATGTCGGCCGCAGCGATGCCGCTGGGCTGGCCCATCGGACCCTCCACAGTGAGCTGGTGCAGCCAGAAGTTGCGGTCCTGGTGGGTTTTCTCGTCGTAGAAATCATTTAGGAACCACACCTGGATCTCATGCTTGCCCGCAGGCAGTTCCACCTCGGTGCCAAACCACTGCGGCGTCTGGTTTTTGGCAGTGATGGAAAAGGAGCCTGCATTTTTGCCGCCGATGCGCACGTCAAACTTCGCGGGCTCGCCACCGGCTTGCTGCGCCCCGGCCTTGATGCCGAGGCGGTACTTGCCTGGAAGGGAAAGATCGACGTGATGCTTCACATAGCCGTTCATGGCCAGTTCGATGGTGCCGGTGTCGCGGCTGGCATTCCCCTGGCCGTTTTCAAAGTCCTCTCCTGTGAGCTTCAGCGCTGGCAGCCCGGCAGGCTTGCCGTCCAGCAGCCACTGCACCAGGCGTGTACCACGAGGCGGAAGCAGGCCGTCGGGACCTTCCACCTCGATCTTGTCCAGCGCCAGATTGCGGTCGCGCTTGTCCGGATCAGGATTTTGCGGATCGGCGAAGTCGTTCAAAAATCGCACCACGATCTTGTGCTCGCCGCTCTTGAGCGTGACCTGCTGCTGGATCACCTGCCACGGGCCCTTGTCGCCATTGTAGCGTGCCGTCACATCAAAGGTGCCCAGCTCCTTGTCATCCACTTTCAGCATCACCTTGGCCGCATCAGGCCCGGCTTGCGTGGCGGACAGGTGAAACTTCAGCTGGTAGTTGCCATACGCAGGCGCGGTGAATTTCGTGGCGGCATCCGCGTTGCTATGAAACCAGCGTACGCCATCCCATTCCTTGGTTTCGCCCTTCTGGTTCCAGAATTTCTTGGCTCCCAGTTCCAGATCCAGACGCTCCACGTCGGAGGTGTCCAGCGCCTTGTCGGCCACTGCGTTCGCAGCGCGGATGTACTTTTCCATCAGCAGCGGGGAGATGCTCAGCACATCGCCGATGTTGTCATAGCCGTAGCCGGTATCGTCCGGCGGGAACTCATTGGCGGGCTTCATATCCACCAACAGCAGGTCGCGGATGGTGTTGTTGTACTCCGTGCGGTTCAGGCGGCGGTAGGTGATGTGCCCCGGGTCGATCTTCTTGGGGTCAAACCAGAACACCGTGTCGTCGATCCATGCCACGATCTCATCGCGCTCATTGAGCGGTGGCTTCTCCTTTTTCTCTGGTGGCATCACGTGCGTCACCAGCTGCTGCCGTGCATGATCCCACAGCACCTTGTCGGCAATCAGCTTGCCGTATTCCGGGTACTCATCCAGCGCAAAGTCACCCTTGTCCGTGCCGTCGCCGTGGCAGTCGTAGCAGTATTTTTGCAGCAGGGGCAGGATGCGATTGGTGTAGGCATCCTGGCCGCGCTCAGCGGCAGGCAGCAGGCAAGGGAGGGCGAGGGACGCGAAGAGGAGTCTGCGTAGCATGAAATGGAGGGAATGGGGGTATTCTCTATACGTGCGCAGAGTGGCAGGGATTTCGCCGAAAACCAGCGGTGCATTGCGCGTGATTTGGGGTTGCATGCGCCCGGGCTTGCGCTGAAGAAGCGCGCCCTTTTTTACATCATGTCCACCACCGCCCTCGAAACCGGCCGCGCCTTCCTGGCCGATAACGCCAAAAAGCCCGGCATCACCACCACCGCCAGCGGCCTGCAGTATGAAGTGCTGACCCCCGGCACTGGCAAAAGCCCCAAGGCCAAGGACACCGTGGTGGTGAACTACCGTGGCACGCTGCTCAATGGCGTGGAGTTTGACAGCTCCTACCTGGCTGGACGCGAGCCGGCGGAGTTTCCGCTCAAGCGCGTGATCAAAGGCTGGACCGAGGGCCTGCAGCTCATGCAGGAGGGGGCCAAGTATCGCTTTTTCATCCCCTCCGAGCTGGCCTACGGCAAACGCGGCGCAGGCATCGACATCGGACCCAATGAAACTCTCATCTTTGAGGTGGAACTCCTGAAAGTCTGGGAAGACTAGGCGCGATTTCCTCTGTCCATGAATCAAATCGACCTCAAGGACAGAGTGGCCATCGTCACCGGCGGTGCGCGCGGAATCGGGTATGCCATCGCAGAGCGCATGCTGCGCTCGGGTGCCAGTGTGTGCCTGTGGGACATCGATGCCACCGCGCTCGATGCAGCCAAAGCTGAGCTATCCGCACTCGGCCAAGCGCACACCGCCACCGTGGACCTGACAAGCATCTCCTCCGTGGAAAGCGCCGCTGCATCGACTCTGGGTGCCTTTGGCAAGATAGACATCCTCGTGAACAACGCAGGTATCGCAGGCACCAATGCGAAGACTTGGGAAACTGATCCCGCTGAATGGCAGCGCGTCATGGCAATCAACCTGAACGGCCCCTTCCACTGCTGCCATGCCGTGGTGCCCCACATGCTGAAAAACGGCTATGGCCGCATCGTCAATATCGCCTCCATCGCCGGCAAGGAGGGTAATCCCAACGCCGCCCACTACAGCGCCTCCAAGGCGGGCGTGGTCGCCCTGACCAAGTCTCTCGGCAAGGAGCTGGCCACCAGCAACATCATCGTCAATGCGGTGACGCCCGCCGTGATCGAAACGGATATCCTGAAGCAGCTCACGCAGCAGCACATCGATTACATGCTCTCCAAGATCCCGATGAATCGATTCGGGAAAAAGGAAGAAGCTGCCGCTCTTGTGGCTTGGCTTAGCTCGGAGGACTGCTCCTTCACCACCGGTGCCGTCTTTGATTTGTCCGGTGGCCGCGCCACCTATTGATCGTTTCAGGTTTCTCGCTGCGTAATCAGGGAATGTCCCTGATCACCGCCGAGAATTCCAAGCCTGGATCCACCGACTGGCAGCTTACGCGGATGCGCCTCGACAAAAACGAGGGCATCCGCACTTCCTTCATTGAGGGGTATTGCTCCAGGCAGTCGGTCAAAGCGGGCGAGACACTGGACATCTTCGTCAGCACCAAACCGGCTTCGCGCTTTAAGCTCGAAGTCTTCCGCTCGGGCTACTACGGTAGGCGCGGTGCGCGCCTGATGGGGGAATACGGCCCCTTTGAGGGCAAGGAACAGATCGTTCCGGAAATCGGCGGGCGGCGACTCCGCGAATGCCGCTGGGACAAGACCACCTCCATCACCATCCCGCAGGACTGGCTGAGCGGCGTGTATCTTGGCAGGCTGACCACGCTGCCGGCTTCTCCCGATGAGCCCTACTGGCAGAGCTACGTGGTCTTCATCGTCAAAGACGACCGCAAGGCCGACATCCTCCTGCAGTGCAGCGACAACACCTGGCAGGCCTACAATCGCTGGCCCGACACTTTCTCCCTCTACGATGACGGCGTGCATCCCGGCATGGTAAGCCCGCCGGGCATCGACATCAGCTTTGACCGCCCCTATGGCAAATACCGCCAGATCTATGAAAACCCGCAGTCCGTCGGCAGCGGCGAGTGGCTCTGCTTTGAGTTTCCCATGGCCTACTGGCTGGAGCAGAGGGGTTACGATGTGACCTACTGCTCCAACAGCGACATGGTCACTCCCGAGCGCGGTTTCAAGTGCAAGGCTTGGATCAGTGGGGGCCACGATGAATACTGGGATGTGCGTCAGTACCATAGCGCCATGGCCATGCGCGATGCCGGGGTCAGCCTCCTCTTTCTTTCCGGCAACTCCGTCTGCTGGGTCAGTCCTTTCCGCGATTCTTCCACCGGTGTGCCAAACCGCATCATCACGCGTGAAGCACCCTATGCCGGACTGGCGAGGCAGCAGAAATTCGATGAGCTCAAAAAGTTTGAAGGTCACACCACAGGCCCCGATGAAGGCCTGCTCATGGGCGCCATCAATGTCATTCCCGTGAACGGCGGCGGCGACTGGATCTGCACGCAGCCGGAGCACTGGCTCTTTGAAGGCACCGGCATGAAAAAAGGCGATAGCATCCCTGGGATGGTCGGGTGGGAGTATCACGGAGATCCCGCCAAGATCCCCGGGCTCGAAGTGGTCGCAGGCGGCACCGCCTGGCAGAGCGGCGTGAATCCCCAGCAGTGGACCGCCACGATCTATCCTGGGCCGAAGAACAACTTCGTCTTCAATGCCGCCACCATCTGGTGGGCCCAGGGGCTGAGCAAGCCCCCCGGCCACATGCCCGTTTGGAGCCACTACTCCCGCCCGCATGGCCCCGACCCGCGTGTACAGCGCATCACAGAGAATCTGCTGAGAAGGGCCATCGGAAACTGACGCTTGCATTAGCCTGCGATGCGTCATGCCGTGGATTCCCTTGGCAAGAGGGCGCCCCTTTCAGCCGTAGATGAATCATTCCCCCATGATTCAAAGCCGTTACGTCATCTCCTTGTTTCTGCTCACCACCCCGCTTGCCGCTGAGGTAGCCAAGGTGCATCCCGCGCAGGCGATGGGGCTTTTAAAGACGCAGTGCCTGGGTTGCCACAATGCCGACAAAAAGAAAGGCGGGCTCTCTCTGGAGACGCGCGATCTGGCTCTGAAGGGCGGCGAAAACGGGGCCGCCATGGTCTCTGGCGACGCGGACCACAGCGCGCTCATTGCGGCACTGAGCGATCCTGGCGATGCTCACATGCCGCCGAAGAAACAGCTTCCGGAAAAGCAGATCAACCTGCTCAAGGCCTGGGTGAATGCGGGCGCACCATGGGATGATGCTGCGCTGAAGCAGTTTGGAGAACTCACGCCTGCTGACAAGCTGGCGGCGCTGCCTGCCGGACACACGCCCGCAGAGGCCATCGCTATCAGCACCGATGGCAAGCGTTTGGCCGTGGGCCGTGGCAATGCGGTGATCATTCACGATCTGGCTGCTCCGGGTGCGCCTGTGGTGGCCACGCTCACAGGGCACAAGGATGTGGTGCAGTCCCTGGCATGGAGCGCTGATGGCACTCTGCTGGCGGCGGGTGGATACCGCAGCCTTCTCGTCTGGAATGCAGCGGACTGGAAAGTGAAGCATACCCTGGCTGCCCCGCTGGAAGGGCGCGTGACAGGCCTGCTCTTTCTGCCGGACAATGCCACACTCATTCTCGCCGATGGGGCCATGAGCCTGAAGGGAGTGCTGCACCGCTGGAAGCTCGGAGAGCCCAAGCCCGCGCAGACGGTGGAAGCTCATGCGGATAATGTTTTGAGCCTGGCACTCAGCAAAGATGGCAAACAGATCGCCACGGGTGGTGCGGACAATCTGGCCAAGGTATGGGATGCCGCCACGCTGAAGGAAACCGCCAAGATTGAGGGACATGTGGGCCACATCGTGGCGGTGGGGTTCAATACCGATGGCAAATGGCTGGCCACCGGCAGCGCCGACAAGGATCTGAAGGTGTGGGACATCGCCAGCAAGGAGATGATCATGCTGCTGGGAGACAAATCCTCGCCGGTGAATGCGCTGCTGTGGTCGCCTGATTCCACCAGCCTGACCTACTTCAACGACAACGGCAGCGTGCACAGTGTGACGGAGCTCAAAGAGCACGATGGCGTGCGGCTGGCCTTCACCTCCGGCAAGGACAAAAAGGTGGGCAGCATCGAGGGGGTGCCCAATGCCGCCGTGCTCAGCCCTGACGGCAAGAATGTGTACGCCGCCACAGATGCGGGAGAGGTTTACCAGATCGACGAGAAGCAGAAGATCGCCAAGCTGGCAGTGCCTGCGGCAGTGGCACCGCCTGCGCCGAATCCCAAGGCGCTATCCTTCACACAGGACATCCTGCCCGTGCTCAGCAAGGCCGGGTGCAATCTGGGAAGCTGCCATGCCAAGTCGTCCGGACAGGCGGGATTCAAGCTCTCCATCTTTGCCTTTGATCCGAAGGGCGACTACATGGAGCTGGCCAAGGATTCGCGCGGTCGCCGGGTGTTTCCTGCGATGCCAGAGGACAGCCTGCTGCTGCTGAAGGCCACGGTGCGTGTGCAGCACGAGGGCGGGCAGCGTTTTGAGCCGGACTCCGAGTCAGCCAAGACCATCGCCGAGTGGATCCGCCAGGGCATGCCGTATGAGACTCCCGGCCAGCCCACGCTCACTGGCATCGAAGTGCAGCCGGCGGAAAAGACCTATCGCAAGAATGAAGCCGGGGTGCTGAAGGTGACTGCCAGGTACAGCAATGGCACCTCACGCGATGTCACCGCTTTGACGGACTACATCTCATCTGAGAAAGCCATCGCGACGGTGGATGAAGAGGGGCACATGAAGACCACCACGGAAAGTGGCGAGACCGTGATCGTGGCGCGCTACATGGGCCAGGTGGCCATCTCGCGCGTGGCGGTGCCTGCGGACAAGCTGCTGCCACCCGAGCGCTATGCCGGACTGACGGTGAGCAATGAGATCGACAAGCTTGTTTATACCCGCCTCCAAAAGCTTGGCCATCTGCCCAGCGACACCTGCACCGATGCGGAATTTCTGCGCCGCAGCACGCTGGATGCCATTGGCATGCTGCCCACAGTGGAAGAAGCGCGCGCCTTTGCCGCCAGCAAGGATCCGAAGAAGCACGAGCAGTGGGTGGATGCCCTGCTGCAGCGTCCTGAATGGGCCGACCACTGGGCCATCAAGTGGGGGGATCTCATCCGGCCCAATCCCTCCCGAGTGGGCGTGAAGCCCGTGTATCTGCTGGACCAGTGGCTGCGCCAGAGCTTTCGCGAAAACAAGCCCTGGGACCGCCTCGTGCGCGAACTGCTCACGGCACAGGGAAACACGCATCACGACGGCCCTGTGGCCATCTGGCGCGACAAACGCGAGCCCGTGGACGCCGCCACCTTTGTAGGGCAGATCTTCCTTGGCGTTCGTCTTGAGTGCGCCAAGTGCCATCACCACCCGACAGAGAAGTGGGACCTCACGGACTACTACCAGATGGCCGCCTTCTTCACGCAGATGAAACGCAAGGGGCAGGGGATCTCCGCGCCGATCAGCGGCGAGCCCGAGCAGATGTGGTTTGCGCCGGGCAATGCGGGCATAGAGCACCCTGTCACCAAGGCCACGCTGAAACCGCGCCCGCCTGCGGACAAGGAGATCGCCATTCCGGAAACGACCGATCCACGCGCCGCGCTGGCCGACTGGATGACAAATCCGCACAACCCCTACTTTGCCCCCGCCATCGTGAACCGCGTGTGGTCCAGTTTCATGGGGCGCGGCATCGTCGATCCAGTGGATGACTTCCGCGCCTCCAATCCGCCCAGCAATGCTGCGCTGCTGGACTGGCTGGCACAGGATTTTGTGAAGCATGGCTATGACCTCAAGCATCTCATGCGCACCATCATGCTCTCGCAGGTGTACCGACTCAGCAGCACGCCCAACGAGACCAACGTGGCCGACGTGAAAAACTACAGCCGCAGCTACCGCCGCCGCCTGCCTGCGGAAACGCTGCTGGACGCCGTGTGCGCCGTCACCGAGGTTCGCGAAACCTTCAGCGGCATGCCTTCCGATTCGCTGGCCAAGCAGACGTGGAATCACAAGCTGGAGAGCCAGTTCATGGACGCCTTTGGTCGCCCCAATGCCAGCTCTGAATGCCCCTGTGAGCGCGATGCCAAGCCCAGCGTGGTGCAGGCCCTGCACCTCATGAACTCCACCAAGCTGCAGGACATGCTTGTCAGCGCCAAAGGCCGCGCCGCCCGCCTGGCCAAAAGCGACCTCAAATCTGCGCAAATCGTGGAAGAGCTCTACCTCGCCAGCTACTCACGCCTGCCCACGGCTGAAGAAGCCGCCATCGCCGGCAAGGCCGTGGACGCCGGAGCCGCTAATCGTCAGGCTGCGATTGAGGATGTTATGTGGAGTCTGCTCAACTCGGCGGAGTTTGTGTTTAATCACTGAGCCGATGAGGGCGCTTTGTTTCGTTTGGATCGTATTCGTGCTGCTCGGCACACTGGGCTGTGCGCACAAGAAACGCGTTTTCAAAACCGGCCCTGGTCCAGCGAGGATTCAAGGCAGGCAGGGAGACCTGGCTAAAATCGAGTCGCAGGTGCGCAAACTATGGCCTGCTGATGTGCGTTATGTGTTCACTGAAAAGGAGGCCCGTGACTGGGCACGCTTCATTCGCGCTGCCGAATGCCGGAAACTCATTCTGGGTTACAATGGAGGAGAAAGCGGTCTGCCAGGGTATGACTGGCTGGACATTACCGCAATCATCCCAAATGGCGATTTTGGCGGACGCCTCTTGGAGTATGCCCGTGCGCACAAGCTGCACCCCCTTCAGATCACTACCTTTGAGCCACAGTTGATTGCCATCATGCTTGATCGCGAAGATCACGTCATTGCGGCGCTCACTCAAAACGACGGCTGCTGCCAGCCTGTGCGCGTAGGTCGGTATCGTGGCAGGTGGGTGTTTGACACCCTTTTCTGGAAGCGTGCGCATCGCCTTCGGTTTGAGGCACAAGAACTGGTTAAAGAAATGCGCAAGATAGCGGTGGAGAACGGTCCAAACCAGTGGGATGAGGACGAAGAATGAGGCAGGGCCAAGTGCGCCGTGTGCCTTGATATGACTTTCACTGGTTTTGATACTTTTGTTCGCTTTCGCAAGAATCCCCCGGATGTGGCGTAATTTTCACATCTGACACCTCACACGAATGTCTCGATTCACCCACAACTGCGCCGGTCACATGCGGCGTGATTTTCTGAAGCTCGGTCTCACCGCCGCAGGTGGTGGCCTTGGCTTCACGGATCTGCTGCGGGCGCGTGCCATGGCGGCCCAGGCTCCGCAGCCTTCGCTTTCCCGTCCGGTGAACTGCATCCTCGTGTGGCTGGACGGTGGCCCGTCCCACTACGAGATGTTTGACCCCAAGCCGAATGCACCGAGCGAGATCCGTGGTGAGCTTGGGACCATTCGCACCAGCGTGCCGGGCGTGCATTTCTCCGAGAGCGTGCCCTATCTCGCCAAGGTGGCGGACAAGTTTACGGTCCTGCGCAGCGTCACGCACAAAGACCCGAACCACGGCGGCGGCAATCATTACATGATGACCGGAGCGCCCACGCCGGTGCCGGTGGGTTGCGGTGCCTTTGTGACGTTCCACCCCTCTTTTGGCAGTGTGGTGAGCTACAAACGCGGCGTGAAAAACGGACTGCCAGCCTACATGACGCTGCCGAGCATGACGCGCAGCGGCGGCCCCAATTTCCTCGGTGCCGAGCATGCGCCCTTTGTGGCTGGCGGTGATCCGAACTCCAAAGGCTTCAAGGTGCGTGATGTGGTGCTGCCCACGGACATCAGCGACGCACGCGGCCTGTCCCGACGCGAGCTGCGCCACTCGCTGGACCGCATGCAGCGCATCAACAACGCCTTGGCGGAAGACCCGGCAGTGAGCTTTGACACCTTCTACGGCAAGGCGGTGGATCTGATCTCCTCCAAGCCCGCGCAGGAAGCCTTTGACATTTCCCTGGAAGACGACAAGACGCGCGATCTCTACGGCCGCAATGATGTGGGCCAGCGCATGCTGCTGGCACGTCGCATGGTGGAAGTGGGGGTGCCCTTTGTCACCGTGAACTACGGCGGCTGGGATCATCACCGCGATCTCTTCAAGACCTGCAAAGGCGAGTTCATGCAGAAGTTTGACCAGGGCATGGCTGGTCTCATCACCGACCTCGACCGCCGCGGCCTGCTGGAAAGCACGCTGGTCGTCGCGCTGGGAGAGTTTGGCCGCACTCCGAAGATCAACAAGGACTCCGGCCGTGACCACTGGCCAGGCGCGATGAACATCCTCTTCGCAGGCGCGGGAGTCCCACGAGGTGGCATCATCGGTGCCACCGATCCGAAGGGCTACTACGCCAGCGAAAACATCTATTCGCCGGAAGATTTTGCCGTGACGCTTTATCAGAAGCTGGGCATTGATCCGCACCAGATCCTGCACACTAGCAGCGGCCGTCCGGTGCAGCTGATCAATGGCGGCAGGCCCATCCGTGAGCTCTTTGCGTAATGCATCTCTCAACGGTGAAAGTGGAACGTCGACTGCCGATGCGCCTGACTGCATGGCTGTGCACGCTGGTGCATTCGGCTCTCGTCATCCCCGCGCTGGCGGCTCCTCCAGCCTTTGACAGCCTCTTTCCCGCCGGTGGACAGATCGGCACAAAGGTGGAGGCCAAGGCTGTGGGAAAAGGGCTGGAGAAAGAGGGCTTTCTGGCCTGGAGCAGCAGCCCGCAGGTGGTGGTGCTGGGGGGCGACAAGCCCATGAAGTTCTTTCTCAACATCGCCAAAGAGGCGGTGCCCGGTCCCTGCCTGATTCGGCTTTACAATGAAAGCGACGCCTCGCCGCCACGGATCGTGGAGGTGGGCAAGTTTGAAGAGCTCACCGAGAAGGAACCTAACGATACGCTGGCCGACGCAAGTGCCTCACCTGCGAAGATGAACGTGACTTTCAACGGCGTGCTGGAAAAAGCCGGGGATGTGGACACCTACGCCATTCAGGCAAAGCAGGGCAAAAGCATCCGCCTGGAGCTACATGGCTACGCGCTTGGCTCGCCCATGGACCCCGCCATGCGCCTGCTGAACGAGAAGGGCGTGGAGATCGCCGCCGGGCATGACACACACAATCTCGACCCCCGCATTGAATACACGCCCGCAGCCGACGTCACGCTGTATATACAGCTTTTCTCTTTTGCGCATCCGCCTGCGGCAGATGTCAGCTTCAAAGGCAGCGCCAATCACGTGTATCGCCTTACTGTGACAGACGAGCCCAAGCCTGCCGTGGCGGTGAATGAGCCCAAAACTCTCACGCTGCCTGCCACGGTGAATGGCTGCATCAGCAAGAATGGCGAGGAAGACGCCTACACGTTCACCGCCAAGAAAGGCGATGACCTGCAGCTCCGCGTGCGTGCCCAGAGCCAGCACAACAGTGAGCTGGATGCCGCGTTAAGGATCGAAGATTCCAAAGGCAAGGTGCTGCAGCAGGCGGACGACAGCGAGAAAGAAGTGCTGGACCCTGCACTGCGTTGGAAAGTCCCCAGCGATGGCGAGTACAAACTCATCGTCACAGACCGCTTCCATCACGGCAGCGCGGAGCATGGCTATGAGCTGACCGTCGCCGCCTTCAAGCCCAGTCTCACCGCCACGCTCGACACCCACGCCTATCGCCTCGAAGCGGGCAAGTCCGTGGAGGTGAAGCTCAACGTTAAAACCAGTGGCACCTACAGTGGCAAGATCAAGGCCCAGGCGGTCAATCTGCCCGCAGGTTTCACTTCAGAGAGCGTGGATGTGCCCGCGAAAGGCGGAGATGTGAAGCTCACTCTCAAAGCTACTCCTGAAGCCGCAGCCAGCCAGGCACCCTTTGCAGTGGAGATTACCACCAGCGCACCTGATGCGGTGGAAACGGTCAAAGCCACCTACACCATCCCATTTACCGAGCCGCGCGGAGATCTTCTCATCATGACAGATGACCACCCCTGGTTGACGCTGGTGGCCAAGAAGCCGTAAAACGAGCGCGGACGTTCGTTTTACAATGGTGAGCCCCATCCACCACCACCCGGCGTTTCCATGATCACGCGATCTCCAGCCTCCACGTCAAACGACATGCAGCCCTCCAGCGGTGTGGAGACACCGTTACGCATCAAAGTCTGACGACCACATTTCCCGGCGGAGCCGCCGTGCAGACCAAAGGGCGCCTCCAAACGGTGTTGGGTCAGCAGGCTGACGGTGAGCGGCTGCAGAAACTCAAACTCGCGGATCACGCCATCTCCGCCGTGCCATTCTCCAGCGCCACCGGAGCCGCGCCGGATGGCAAACTGGCGCAGGCGCACCGGGTAGCGCTGCTCGATGATCTCTGGATCGGTGATGGCGGTGTTGGTCATGTGCGTATGCAGCGCATGAGCACCGTGGTAGCCCTGGCCTGCGCCAGCGCCACCGGCGATCGTTTCGTAGTAACCAAAGCCAGCTCCGCCGAAAAGGAAGTTGTTCATCGTGCCCTGGCTGCAGGCCTGCAGGCCCAGCGCCTTGATGAGCGTATCCACCAGCCGCTGGCTTACCTCCACATTGCCTCCTACCACGGCGGGATCGCGCGCGGCATCTCCGGTGAAAGTGGGATTGAGAAGCGATTCGGGGCAGATGATTTCCACCGGCTGTGTCAGGCCCTCGTTCAGCGGCAGATCCTCCTGCAGCATGAGCCGCATCACATACAGCACAGCGCTGCGTATGATGGCGGTGGTGGCGTTCAGATTCCGTGGATGCACAGCCGAGGTGCCGGTGAAATCGAGGATGAGTTTGCCGGAGCTTTTGCGTATCGTCACGGCAATCACTGAGCCGTCGTCCAGACTCTCCTGTGCGGAGATGGAGTCAGGCAGGCGGGCAATCTGAGTGCGCATGACTGCGGCGGAGTGATTGAGGATGCCCTGCATCAGGCCTTGCAGTGAATCATCTGCCAGAGCACGCAGCCGCTCTGCTCCATGCAGGTTGGCGGCCAGTTGGGCGTGCAGGTCGGCGATGTTGTCGGCCAGATTGCGGGTGGGATATGCTGCGGTGGTCAGCAGGGTAATGATGTCGTCAAAACAAGAGACTCCACCACGGATCAGATGCTGCGGCGCGATGACCACGCCCTCCTCAATCAGCCGTGTGGCATTGGCGGGCATGGAACCGGGGGTGATGCCGCCGATCTCGGCATGATGCGCCCGATTGGCGATGTAACCGATGAGCCGCTGTCGCGCATCATGCACGGGGGTGATGAGCGTCACATCCGGCAGATGAGAGCCGCCATACGCAGGATGATTGGTGATGATGGTATCTCCTGGCAGCATGGGCACGGCCTTGGTCACCTCACGCACGCACACGCCCAGTGCCCCTAGATGCACGGGGATGTGCGGGGCGCTGGAGAGCAGATGCCCGTGGGGATCGAGCAGCGCACAGGAGAAGTCCAGCCGCTCGCGGATGTTGGTGGAGATGGAAGTGCGGCAGAGCAGAGCGCCCATGTCGCTGACGATGGAGTGGAAGCGGTGGCGCAGCAGATCGCGCTCAAGAGTGGGGGCTATACCTGACACACGGGCAGAGCGCAGCACATGACCAAAGCCAGCAACTTTCTCCACCGTCCATCCCGGTGCGATGACGATGGTGCTGAAGGCATCCTGAAGCAGCGTGGGCGTGGGATTGAGCGTCTCGAAGTTCAGAGCGGTCGCAGATGCCGTCGCCTGGGGCTCTCTCACGATGATGCGCAGACTCACCAGCTCAATCGCGCGTCCAGCCGGTGGCGGGTAGCCAAACAGGCGCTCATACACGCGGGCATAGAGCTGAGGAAGATTGGGGGGATCGACAAACTCCACCTGCAGCGGCGTGTCCTGGCCTTTGAGCCGCAATTCGGCTATCTGTGTGCGCTCACCGGGAGGCAGTGCTGCAAGCACGGCTGGCAGAATGGCCAGTGCGGATTCCAGCGGCTGACGGATTTCTTTCTCAAAGATCTGCTCAGGCACAGCCTCCTGCAAACCGACGGCGCTAAGGATGCCGGCATGCTCTGGCACAAGGATAGTCTGCATGCCGAGTGCCTCGGCCACGGCACAGGCGTGCTGAGGTCCGGCACCGCCAAAGGCCAGCAGCGCGTGCTCGGCGGGGTCGTAGCCTTCTCCAATAGAGATGCGGCGAATGGCATCGGTCATGTGCTCCACGGCCAGACGCAGCAGCGAGTGCAGCAGCTCGGTCTCGGTGCCGGCACTGCCGGTCTGTGCATGCAGTTCGCTGAGGCGCCGCCGTGCCGCATCCATATCCAGGGGAATGGGCGCCCGCGCCGGGTCAAAGCGGCCGAGCAGCAGGTTCACATCCGTGATGGTCAGCGGGCCGCCCTTGCCATAGCAGGCGGGGCCGGGATTTGAGCCAGCGCTTTGCGGTCCCACCGCCAGACCATGATGCGTCAGATGGCAGATGGAGCCCCCGCCAGCGGCCACCGTCTCGATGGCCACGCAAGGAGCGAGCAGTTGCATGCCTGCCACGTTTTGAGAAAAGCGGTAGCCCGGCCGTGAGTCGATGCGCGCCACGTCAGTGCTGGTGCCGCCCATGTCGAGCGTGATGATCTTGGAGATACCCAGGAGCCGTGCGGCATTCGCCGCACCGATGGCACCCCCAGCAGGGCCGCTGAGCAGCATGTCCTTGGGCCGGATGTCATCGGCAGTCTTGAGCCCGCCTGCGCTGGTCATCACCTGCATGTCTGGCGACACCTTTCGGATGCCATTGAGGAAGGACTGCACCGGGGCATGCAGATAGGCGTCCGCCACGGTGCTCTGGGTGCGAGGCAGCAGCTTGGCAAAGGCTGCGGTCTGATGAGAGAGTGTCAGATGGGTGAACCCACACTCACGTAAAATGGCGGCCACGCGCAGCTCATGCTGCGGCTGTGCATGCCCATGCAGCAGAGAGATGGCGGCGGTGGTGATGCCACTTGTGATGAACTCGCACGCCGCAGAGCGCACGCTGGCTTCATCGAGCGGCTCAATGACTTCTCCTGTGAGGCTGATGCGCTCGGGTACCTCGCAGACGACCTCGTGGAAAAGCACACGCGGTTCATGCTTCAGCGCAAAGAGATCGCTGCGGCGCTGGTCGCCGATTTGCAGAAGGTCGCCAAACCCCTGGGTAATGAAAAGGGCGATGCGCCCGCCTTTGTGCTCCAGCAGGGCGTTCGTGGCCCGCGTGGTGGCGATGCGCAGCTTCATGGGGGGGAAATCCCCGTCAGGTGGCGTGCGGGTGAGGATGCGGGCGCCCAAAACGGGCGCCTCCTCGCCAGTGGTCAGCTCCAGCAGGGTGCCAGGGTGCCAGGCTGCCGTGGCATCAAGGGTGATCTGGCCCGTGGCGCTGTCATGCGCCGTGATGGTGCGTGCATCCGACATGCCGACCGTGTTGACCTGAAACCCATTCAGCAGACCCGCTGGCAGGGGGGGGAGCCCGGAGAGCTGAAACACCGCATCCGTGCCACCGGCTACCACCGCACGCAGATGACCGGTGGAGAGCACTTTGCAACGCGACTCTTGCCCCTGTGGGTCGAGTGCGTGGCAGTCGGTGAAGGTGCCACCCGTATCAGCTGCGATGCGCCACATCACGGTTTTTTAGGCGTATCTGGAGCGGCGGAAAAGTCCAGGTCCGGCACCCAGCGCAGCTCCTTGAAAGCATCGTAATAGGGCTCGCAGTTAGGCCCTTTGAAAACGGCCACGGCACGGGCTACCCACTCGTTGGCCTTGGCCGTGTCTCCGGCATCAAAACCCAGAGCCGCCTTGCAGAAATAGTAGGCGGGAGTGTCGTCCATGAAGGTGAAGTGATCCGCGAGGATCTGATTGGCGGCAGGATGGTGCCCCAGCTTGAGCTCGCAGAGGAAGCGCTTGTAGTGCACCAGATGGCGGACGACCATGGGCAGCTTGGGGTAGTCGGTGGTCAGCTTGGTGAAAGACTGCAGGGCCACGTCAAACTCGTGTTTCACAAAGTGGAATTCGGCCAGGTTGAACTTGGGCAGCGGGCTGTCCGGCTGGAGCTGGGCGGCTTTCTCAAATTGAGCCTGGGCCAGATCAAAATCTCGGCGGCGCGGGGCCAGGTAGATGTCTCCACGCAGGGCGTAGATGTCCGGCACGTTGGGTGCCAGTTTCTCAGCGGCATCCAGTTTTTCCAGGGCATCACTGTAACGCTGCTTTACCCGCATGTCTCGGGCCTCCAACAGCAGCTTTTTGACCTCATCTGACATGGGGGTGACTTTAGGAGCCTCCTGGGCCAGTGCTGCGGAGAGTCCAAGAATCAGGAAAAGACAGGCGGGGAAAAATCTCATGATGAATGCAATGATGTTAGAACGTGAATTAGGATCAGGCAAGGCGGGCGCGCATGCTCGTTTCAGCGCTGTCACACATGCCACGCAGGATTTCGGGGCTGATCCACTCGGCTCCAAGTGACAGAATTGTTTCACGCACCATGCCATCCGCGGAGACCACCCGCATGGGGCGCTCCTTGCCATACCTGGCCACCAGGCGCTCGATGATGGTATCCGCCGTGGTGCCGGGATCTGCGTAGATGATCTGCAGCCCCTGGGGCTCGCGCTCCTCATTGGTGCCCTGCTTGGCGCCGTCAAAGACCACCACCCCTTGCATGCCGCTCATGTCCTGGAGATTTCGCAGCCGCTTGAGCAGCTCCGTCCGAGCCAGGTGGCGGCGCGAGGCCACCCGATGCTCTCGCAGCAGCTCCGGCCATGCGTGTATGACGCTGTGGCCGTCAACGAGCAGGTACGTGAGCGAGGCGGGCATAGGTCCGAGTTAAAGATTCAAAGTTCAAGGTTTCAAGTGGGGAGCGCTCACGCGGCCAACTTTAAACTTTTCACCTGCAACTCGAAATTCGAAACTCAAACAGGCACGGCCTTCGCCTTTTCGTACTCCTCATTGATGAGGCAGAGATCGCCCAGGGCGTCCTTGAGCGGATCGATTTCTTTGGCGCTAAAGCCCAGATGCAAGTGCCTGCGCCAGCCTTCGGCGTATTCAAATTTGCCGGAAAGTCTGCCCACGGCACGGGAGGCCTCGTCCATGCTGATGAGGTAGGAGTCCATGCCCTGGCTCACGTCCAGCCAGTGCTTCTGGCTTTCATGGGCGGCGAGAGATTCGCGTTTGCGGGCATGCACGCTGGTGGTGTCCACATACTGGCCAGCCATAAGCTTCTGACGCAGAGGATCGCACAGGCCATGCGGCATGGCGTGGTAAACTGTCACATCGTGAGAATAGGAGGGCAGATGGGGATCTGTTTGAAAATTGGGGATGCAGTGGGAAAACGCCGCTGTGACTGCCAGCCGGCAGGCCTGCATGTGGTCCTCCATATAATCTGAGGGGGCATGCGTGAGCACGATGCTGGGTTTGGCCATGCGTACCACGGCCGCCACCTTGCGCAGGTAGGGGACGGAATACGTCAGCTCCAGGTCATCGCAGATCGGCGGGTAAAACGAGGCCCCCAGGATGCGTGCGGCTTCCTGGGCTTCTTCGAGACGCTTCTTCGTTGTGGTCGGGCCGTCCATCTGCACGGAGCCTCCATTGCCGGTGCAGAGATTGATGTAGTGGATGTCCCAGCCACGAGCCTGAAGCTGCAGCAGGGTTCCGGCGGCGACGAATTCGATGTCGTCAGGATGGGCGAAGATGGCGAGTGCGGAAGGCATGGAGTAAATGATGAATGGCAAATGATGGGCAAATCGAGAACGATTGCTTACATTGCGAAAATCTTGTCCATGCGCTCGGTCAGCATCTTGAGGCCGCCGGAATTAATTCCTCCGCGCTGCTCGCTGATGGCCCAGCCGCTGTAGCCAGCGGTGTCGAGAGCTTTCATGATGGCGGGCCAGTTGTTGTCTCCTTCGGTGAGATCGCAGTCAAAGCCCTTCCACACGCCTTCCTCCTTCATCTTCTTGGTGCTGTATTCTTTGACGTGGATGCGGTTGATGCGTTTGCCCAGCACCTTGATCCACTGTTCCGGCCAGCCGTAGCGGAGCACATTGCCGATGTCGAAATGCCAGCCCACGATGGGATCGCCCACCTCGTCGAGATAGCGCACGGCTTCCAGGGGGCTGAGGATGAAGTTGTTCCAGACGTTTTCGATGGATATCTTGACGCCCAGCTCCTTGGCCAGCGGCACGGCCTTCTTGATTTCGGTGATGGAGCGCTCCCAGGCCACATCGTAAGGGACGGTCTCGCTCACCACTCCTGGCACCACGAGGATGGAATCGGCGCCGTAGGCCTTGGCATCGCGCAGCGTTGTTAGCACACCCTGCAGGCCTTCTTCGCGGATCTTGGGATCATCATGGGTGAGCGTCTGCTTCCAGTGGGTGTGGCAGCAGACGCTGGCGGCTTGCAGACCGGACTGGCCGAGGGCGTCGATAACCTCTTGATTATTCATCCCACCGGCGGGCTCAACGCCTTCGTATCCAGCCTCTTTGGCCGCCTTGTATTTCTCCACCAGCGTGCCCTTGATGCCCAGGGTGCCACCCATGATGGCCTTGCGCAGCTTGCGTGCGGGCTTGGCGGCTTCTTGGGCCATGATGCCACCCGAGGCGGCGAAAAGAGCGGTGGAGGAAAGAGTCTGGATGAAGTGACGGCGTGAGGTCATGGCGTGAGAATACGCACGAGCATGACGTGAGTTGTCACAAACCGTCAATTCAAACCTGTCGGCATTTAGCGGAGACTAACGCCTTTCTCAGCCGTTCTTGGCCAGTAGTGCCTTGGCCGCCTTCTCGATCTTGGTGAGGAGGTTGGCTGGCAACTCAGTGAGCAGCGGCAGCACGGGACCGGTCTGCGCCACACCAGCCAGCTCGACTGCGTGGTGCAGCACGAGGATGGGGCTGTGGGCATTGCGCAGGTCTTCAAGGGCCACGAATTCCTCACGGATCTTCTCGGCGGTGTCCCAGTCCTTCTTCAGGATGGCCTGCAGCATGGCGGTGGAGCGGCTTGGGGCGATGCAAACGCAGCCTGCGGTGAAGCCGGTGACGCCGAAGTCGCGCAGGTGAATGATGGCCGGCTGCTCGCCGATGCCGCTGACGATGAGCTTGGTGTCCACCAGCTTGGTTAGCTTCTTGAGATAGGGATCCTTCTTCGGATCTGGCTCGACGATGGCGTACTTGATCCAGGAGATGAGGCCGTCATTCACCAGCTCGGCGGCGAGCTCAGGAGTAATGTAGGCGCCGTCCTTGATGTAGAGCACGGCCTTGATGCCGGACTTTTCCACAAAGTGACGGATGGCTGTGGCCACGCCTGCAGGCTTGGAAGGGAAGAGCGTGGGCAGCAGCATCGCCGTCGGGAAGGCGAACTCGCTGAGGATCTTGGCCTGATCCATGGCCGTGCCGTACATCGGGCCTACGGAGGGAACGACCCACATGTCGTCCGGAGAGATGTCCACCAGCATCTTCAGCAGCGCGTGGTACTCACTTGGGGCGATGTTGTAGAGATTAGCGTTTCCCCCATAAAGCAGCGTGCGGATGCCGCCTTTGTACATGTGCTTGATCAAGCGGCTGTTCTGCGACTTGGCCAGGGACAGATCTTTGTTCCGGCACAGCGGAGGCACGGCGATGACGGAGGACTGCAGATCTTCAAAGGTTACGGGAGTGGTCTTCATGAAAGGTCACAGGAGCGCGGAGTGCGCTCCGCTGCAAAGAAAAAACGACTCCGCAATGAGGGGGCTTTACTGTCCCTCGATGAAGCTAAGCAAATCAGCCATGTCTGAGACGCTCATTCCGGTCTCGATCCCCTCAGGCATGAGGCTCTGCCCTGTGGACGTGCTTCCTTTGATTTCAGCACGTTGCAGCGTCTTTTCGACGCCGCCCATCATCTTCAGGGTCATGCTTGAAGCAGTGTCATTTGTAATAATTCCGGCCAGCGTCTGGCCATCCTTAGTGTTGACCGTATAAGCGATAAACTGTGATGCTACTTCCTTGTGAGGATCCAAAATTGCCGTAAGCAACGCCTCACGGCCCTTGGTTTTTACCGTAATCAAATCTGGGCCCACCTGCATGCCCATCGTTCCGGCACGGTGGCAGGCCATGCAACGCGCCATGTATTGCGCCTGGCCTTTGGTGGCATCTCCCTTGGCCGTGATGGCGGGCTGGAACTTGGCCGTGACCTCCTCGCGAGATGGTGGAATGACAGATGCCAGCGCCGTTTTGGCCGCAGCGGCGACCTTGGGAGACTTGTGCTTGAGCAGTGCTTGCACCTGTGAGGCGGAGAACTCCGTGGGCATTACGACATTGGATTCCAGCAGCGCCAGTGCGCGATCTTCACGCGCCAGCAGAGCCGTCAGCGCCGCTTCTTTGGCCGTCGGTCCATACCCGGCCCATCCTGTGATCAGCGTCTTCGTCACCGCAGCAGCTCCGCTCTGCGCCAGCGTGCGCACCGCCGCCGCCTGTACCGCATCCGGTTGACCTTTGGTCAGGCATTGAATCAAAGCGTCGCTGGCTTCTTTGGAGGATGTGAGGCCGAGCAACTCGATGGATTCCAGGCGGGTGGATTCGGTGGCCTTGGCATCTGCGGCGCTTGCAGCTGCTTTGGTGAAGACGGCGGCGAGCTTGTGCTCATGGTCCACTTTCTCGATGCTGGTGCCAGCGCGCTTCAAGCCGCTGGCCAGAGGTTGAATAGCACCCGCCAGTGCGCTCGCTGGCAGGCTGCTGATGGATGAAATCAAAATGTTGAGATCACCTGGCTCAAGTTTCATGGCGGCCACGGCTTCGATCAAGGGGGGGGGGGCTTTGGCGGCATCCTTTTTCAGCAGCAGGAGCAGCGTGTGCTGAGTAATCAGAGGCCGTGCACCCGCTACTGCTGCTACCCAGCTCTTCGAGCTTCTCAGCGTGTCATCCTGCATCGTTTCGGCGAATGAAGTCTCGATGCTGGCATCCAGTGCATCCGGTTTGGTGCCGTAGTTCTGGTGTCCAACACTGCCGAGGCTGAGAAGAGCCTGATATCGCGTGCGTGCGGCTGTTTCTTTGCCTGTAAGCTTGAGCATCAGTGGCACAATGTCATCTGCAGACTTCGCCTTCTTGAAGACGAGAGATTCGGCGAGAATGCAGGCACGCTCTGTCACAGCAGAGCTGCCATCTTTCAGTGCCGTGAGAATGTGATCTTCGCTCAGCACTCCCAAGCCAGCCAAAGCCCCCAGCGCATGCAGCTTGGCCAGGGCATTGTCTCCGCTCAGCACTTTCTCCAGCAGCGGCACAGCAGCCTTGTCCTTGCGCTCATAGAGCAGGCGCTGCGCGGTGTCGCGGTGCCAGCCGTTGGGGTGGCCAAGGGTTTTCACGAGTTCTTCGGTGCTGGCTTTTCCCAGAGCCACCTTCTGGCCGATGCGCTCCGCGCCTCCCTCCGGCACGATGCGGTAGATGCGGCCGCGGTCGTTGCCGCTGTTGAGGTCGATGTGTTTTTTGATCTCGTCCGGGATGCTCCAAGGGTGCTCGATCACCTCGCGATACATGTCGCAGATGTGCAGACAGCCGTCGGGCGCGTTGGCAAAGTTCACCACGCGTACCCAGGTGTCTTTGCTGGCGGCGAACTCAAAGCCATGCTCGTCTGCCGGGCGCTCGCCAATGAGGCTGATGCCGTCCGCGCTGGGCTTGATGAGCTTGCGATGCACAAGCTGGCCGCCTGCGTCTCCAGTGAAGCTGTTGTTTACGAAGTCCGGTCCATAGGCATCGCCACGGTAGATCGTCGTGCCGGTGGCTCCGGTGAAGTAGCCGCTCACACGGCCACCGCCTTCCACGGCACCTTTCACCACACCGGCGATGCGCCAGCGCGTGCGGATAATGCGCCAGGGTTCATCCGGGCTGATGCGGAAGACCTCCGCCGCACCGCCATCCACTGCGATGCTCTGCTTGGCAGGCGGCATGGCGTAGTAGGGATTGCGGTTCGCATACTTGTCATCGTAGACCCAATACTGTAGATGGTCACTGTTGGAGCAGCCAAACTTGCGACCGTAGTTGTCAAAGCTCATGCCATACTGCGCGCCGCCGCCTTCCAGACCAAACTCCAGCGTGAGAGGATCAAACCAGAAGTCCTTGCCGCCGAGCTCGATGCCTTTGTCATTTGAGCGTTTGAGGCAGGTGATCACGCCGCGATTTCCACCACCTGCGAGGATGTGGATGCGGTTGTCCTGTCCCCACTGAAAGCTGTTCATCAGGCCCTGCACATTGAGGATCTTCAAACCGGTGCCAAAGCCCGTGAAGACCTTCTCGCGCACCTCGGCCCTGCCATCGCCATCTGTGTCCTCAAAGCGCCATATGTCCGGTGTGGCTCCCACAAACAGGCCACCATTCGCCCACACAAGGCCGGTGGGCCAGGGGAGGTCATCGGCAAAGACGGTGCTGGTTTCAAAGTGGCCGTCGCCGTCCTTGTCCTCCAGCATGGAGATGCGGCCCAGGTGCGGGGTCACATCGCGCATCTCGCTGTAGTCGATCATCTCGCACACAAACATGCGGCCGTTTTCGTCAAAGCACACGGCGATGGGGCTGCGCACCTGCGGCTCATTGGCGGCCAGTTGGAGCTTGAAGCCCTTTTTCACCTGCCAGGTGCCGATGGCGTCCTTGGGCTCCACGGCGGGGTAGCGCGGCAGATCCTTGGCGGGATCCACGGCCACGGCGTTTTTGGTTTCACCGTAGGCCTTGGCGTAGGTGGTCTTCGTCTTGATGCCGTCCGCCTGGGCGAAAAGCGAGGAACTGAAGGCTAGCAGCAGCGTGAGGGAGCAGGCGGCAGTCTGGATCATGCCCAGATCATACGGTCCCCTCCGACGGCATCAAAAGCCGAAAGTGGCCCATGGTGGTATTCTTGTGACGGGGTGCCCGTCTCAAGCCTCACAAAACGGTGTCATTCACCACCTCATTCCGCTCATTGAGCAGCAGGCGCTTGGGGATGATGGGATTTTCACTTTCGCCCCAGGCCATGATGGTGACGCGGTGGCCCGTGTTGATCAGGTGGGCGGCGGCACCATTGACGACGATCTGGCCCGAGCCGCTGGGGCCGGGAATGACATACGTTTCCAAGCGGGCGCCGTTGGTGATCGAGGTCACCAGCACTTTCTCGCCGTTCCACAGGTCGGCTTTTTCCATGAGATCTGTGGGGATGGTGATGCTGCCTTCATAGGCGATGTTGGCATCGGTAATGGCGGCGCGGTGGAGCTTGGATTTGAGGAGGGTTCTGAGCACAGCGCAGAGTGCGCCATCTGGGCCGGGGGTCAAGAAATGATGCGCAAGGAAAAACGCTATCCGCAGCCTGCTTTCTGCGATCTCGCACGGGATGTCGCTGGCTGCTTGATGTGAGGCTGTTTTGGTGACTCTATGCAGTGATGAGATACCGCGACCAACGCCGCTCCGAATCCGCCCCCGCACGCCAGAACTTCACCCCGCGCAAGAGCATGGGGCAGAACTTCCTTCAGGATGAGGAGATCTCCCGCTGGATCGGCGATCAGGTGCAGCCAGATGGTGCTGACCTCGTGGTGGAGATCGGTCCTGGCATGGGGGCTCTGACCAAGCATCTCGTAGGGCGCCCTAAAAAGCTCATTCTCATCGAAAAAGACGCCCAGCTCGGCCCGGAACTGCAAGGGCAGTTTGAAGGACGTGGTGACGTGGAGGTCATTCACAATGACGCCACGCGCATTGATCTCCGGCCGTGGTTCCGTCATGGTCCTCTGAAGCTCGTGGGCAATCTGCCTTATTCCGTTGGCGGCGAGATCTTGAAGCACTGGCTCACCCCGCCCACACCGGTGAGCTGCGCCGTCTTTATGCTGCAAAAGGAGGTGTGCGACCGCCTTGCAGCCACCTGCGAAGACGACTCCTACGGCGCACTGAGTCTGCTGGTGCAGAAGGACTGGAATGTGGAGATGCTGCGCGTGGTGCCGCCGGAGGTCTTCAATCCCAAACCCAAGGTGGACAGCGCCATCATCCGCCTGACTCCGCGAGATCCAGCCACGCTGCCGGTGTTTGACCACGTGCTGTTTGACCGCCTGGTGCGCATGGGTTTCTCCCAGCGGCGCAAGCAGCTCAAAAACCTGCTGCCAGATGCCCCTGGCGGCTGGGACTCTCTTATTCAGGCGCTCGGCGTCTCCCCCACCGTGCGTGCTGAGGCGCTGTCTCTGGCGCAGTGGATTCAAATTGCCCGCCATTATGAGCAGCGCCATGAGGCGGATGCAGGCCAGAAGGCCAGCGAGATGTTCGATGTGGTGAACGAGAGCAACGAGGTCATCGGCCAGCTGACCCGTGGTGAAGTGCACAAGCGCAAGCTGCTGCACCGTGCGGTGCACATCTTCGTCATCAACAAGCGTGGACAGATCTACCTGCAGCAGCGTTCGCATCTCAAAGATGTGTCCCCGCTGAAGTGGGACAGCAGCGCTGCAGGACATCTGGATGCCGGAGAAGACTACGCCACCGCCGCTGTGCGCGAACTGGGCGAGGAGATCGGCATCCACGTGCCGTCCACCGAACTCGCCGCACAGATCCCGGCCGGAGACAACACCGATCACGAATTCGTCGAGCTCCGCCTCGCCCATCACGACGGCCCCGTGCGCTGCCTGCCCGAGGAGATTGCCACGGGCGAATGGTTCAAGCCCAAAGACATTGACGCCTGGGTGGACGCTCGGCCGCAGGATTTCGCCAAGGGCTTTGTGACGTGCTGGAAGGCGTGGAGGAAGTGAAAAGTGCTCGCACGTTCTAGCTCGCGCGCCGCACTTTGTTTCACCTCAGCGTCCGTGGCACAAAGACATGCTGCATGCCTGCGGCTTTGGCCGCCTGGATGCCGCTGTTGCCATCTTCCAGTACAAGACACTCACTGGGGGCGATGCCCATCTGCTCGGCGGCCAGGAGGAACATGTCGGGCGCAGGCTTGCCTTGCTTTACTTTCCTGGGTGTGATGATGATAGGAAAGAGGTCGATCAGACCGGTGGCGGTCAGGCAGCCGCGCACGGTGGATTCCTCGCTGCCGGAAGCCACGGCCATGGGAAAGCGGCCTTCGAGTGAGCGCGCAAACTCCGCCACCGGGCGCACCGCCTGTACTTCGGGGATGCGCCGGGCAAAGATCTCCATCTTCAGCTCATCGACACTCACTGGATCGACATTGGCACCATGCTTTGCATTCAGCAGCTTCACCACATCCTGCTCCTTCATGCCCGCATGCGCATAGAATTCCTCTTCGGTAAACTCATACGGCGCATCATGCTGCTTCAGCGCCTCGACCCACGCAATGTAGTGCAGTGGCATTGAATCAACGAGCGTGCCGTCACAGTCGAAGATGTAGGCTTGAAAAGGGTAGTCGGGGATTTGCAGGGACATGGGGTGTGTGGATAAACCTCACTCGGCAGCGGGCAGCAACCAACTTTTCGGCTGGAGTGCCTGCATCCCGCAGACCGTCTTCCGCATCTACGCGGAAGACAGGGCCTGGGGGGCATCACGCCGCCCGGTTCACCGCACTCAGCACTGCCTTGATGGAGGCGAGTTCGATGTTGGTGTCCACACCGGCTCCCCAGATAGTCTTGCCACTGGTCGTCTTGATCTGGATGTAGGCCAGCGCGCTGGCCTCCGTGCCTGAGCTGAGGCTCTGCTCGCGGTAGGTGGCCACTTCAAAGGCAGGGGCTCCGGCCTCCTGAATGAGGGCCTGGGCAAAAGCGGCGATGGGGCCGTTGCCTTTGCCGGTAATGCCGCGCTCCTTGCCGTTGATGACCAGGCTACAGCGGCAGGTGAAAACGCCATCCACACCGTCTGCGTGGAAGTGATGCAGGGAGTAAGGGGACTCGCGCTCGATGTATTCCTTCCAGAACATGCCCTTGAGCTCTGCGGCGGTGACTTCGCGACCCAGCTTGTCCACGATGTCATTGGCCAGCGGGCCAAACTCGCGCTGCATGTCTTTGGGCAGTTCGATGCCGAATTCGCTCTCCAGCAGGTAGGCCACGCCCCCTTTGCCGCTCTGCGAATTGACGCGGATGACCTCGCGGTACTCGCGGCCGATGTCCTCGGGATCAATGGTCAGGTAGGGGACGTCCCAGATGGACTTGTGCTGTTCGTAGCCAGCCAGTCCCTTTTTGATTGCGTCCTGGTGACTGCCGCTGAAGGCGGTGAAAACCAGCTCGCCTGCGTAGGGCTGGCGGGGAGGCACAGTCATGCCGGTGGTGCGCTCGTACATGCTGATGAGGCCGCTCATGTCGCTGAAGTCCAGCTTGGGATCGATGCCATGCATGTAGAGGTTCATGGCCACCTGCACGATGTCCAGATTGCCGGTGCGCTCGCCATTGCCAAACAGGGTGCCTTCAACGCGGTCGGCTCCGGCCAGCAGGCCCAGTTCGGTGGCAGCGGTGCCGGTGCCGCGGTCGTTGTGCGTGTGCAGGCTGATGATCAGGCTCTCGCGGTTTTTGATGTTCGTGCAGATCCATTCGATCTGGTCGGCATACACATTCGGCATGGCCACCTCCACCGTGTCCGGCAGGTTCAGGATCATCTTGTTCTCCGGCGTAGGCTGCCACACATCCATCACGGCTTCGCTGATCTCCTTGGCAAATTCCACTTCCGTGGCGCTGAAGCTTTCGGGGGAGTACTGCAGGGTCACCTTGGTGCCACCTGCGGTCAGGCGGTGCAGTCGGTCCTTGATCATCTGCGCGCCTTTCACCGCCACGGCGATGATCTCCTCCTTGCTCTTGCCAAACACATACTTGCGCTGCGCAGGCGAGGTGGAGTTGTACATGTGGATGACGACCTGCTTGGCGCCGATCAGACTTTCCACGGTCTTCTCGATCAAATCCTCGCGCGCCTGCACCAGGCACTGGATTGTCACATCCTCTGGGATGCGCTTTTCCTCAATGAGGCGGCGGTTGAACTGAAACTCCGTGTTGGAGGCGGAGGGAAAGCCGACTTCGATTTCCTTGAAGCCGCATTGCACCAGCGCATCAAACATGTCCAGCTTCTGTGAGACATTCATCGGCACGGCGAGCGCCTGGTTGCCATCGCGCAGATCGACACTGCACCAGATGGGCGCGTGGGTCAGATGGCGGCTCGGCCATTGACGATTCGGGATGTTGATCAGCGGAAAGGGCTGATACTTGGAGGACGGATTCTTCAACATGACAAAAACAGAATGAAAAGGATTAGCGAGATTTCAGGCGTGCGCAGGATGGATTTTCCTGACCTGAGAGAAACAGCCGCGACGTGACGGCAAAGGGCATGACGAGGAAACACGGGCCGCCTACCCTAGCGTAAGTCGCAGGGAGAGAAGAAGGAGAGCCTTGGCGGGCGCGGTCATGATGGAGGTATCAAAGCAGGGAAGGGAGAGTAGTCAAGAGGGGGCTGGATGGCCAGTCTGTCACTCAATGGTGATATACCACCTTGAAGGGAGGAAGAGTAGGAGTAGGAGGAAGAAGAAGATTCCCCAACCCACCTCATGACCCAGTTCCGCCCCTGCATTGATCTCCACGATGGCCGCGTCAAACAGATCGTCGGTTCATCTTTGCGGGATGATGGCTCGGGGCTGAAGACGAATTTTGTGAGTGATCGCGAGGCGGCTTGGTATGGCGATCTTTACAAACGCGACGGGCTTAAGGGCGGGCATGTGATCCTGCTGGGGAAGGGTAACGAGGCGGCGGCCAAAGCGGCGACTGGAGCCTATCCTGGCGGGCTGCAGGTGGGCGGGGGTATCCGCCCGGAGAATGCGGCGGAGTATCTAGATGCAGGAGCCAGCCATGTGATCGTGACGAGCTATCTGTTTGAAGCGGACGGCACGTTCAATCAGTCAAAGCTGGATGCCATGGTGGCTGCTGCTGGCAAGGACCGGTTGGTCATCGACCTGAGCTGCAAGACGACGGCCACGGGCTGGACGGTGGCGATGAACCGCTGGCAGACGCTCACCACGTTGGAGGTCACGCCGGAGTCCCTGCGTTTTCTGGCCGGGCAGTGCGCGGAGTTTTTAATTCATGCCGTAGATGTGGAGGGCAAGTGCGAGGGCATTGATGAGGCGCTGGTGCGGTTTCTCGGCGAGCACTCGCCCATTCCCATGACCTATGCAGGCGGCATCCGGCACTTGGATGATTTGAAGCGCATCGACGAGCTAAGCCATGGCCGCGTGGACGGCACGGTGGGCAGTGCGCTAGATCTCTTTGGTGGCTCCGGCGCAAAGTATGAGGAGCTGGTGGCCTGGAATCGGCGCGTGAAGTAGTACGGGCAATCTTGCCCATTGAGAAAGCTCGATTCGCGCGCAGGATTGCCCGCGCTACTCCAGCCATGAAAATCATCCGCTACTCCGACTCTCAAGGGAACATCGCACATGCAGCGCAGCAGGCCGATGGCTCGGCGCTGGTGATTGAGGGAGACATCTTCGGCGAGCACTGCGTGACAAACCGCAAGGCGGAGGTGGTGAAGCTGCTGGCACCTGTGCAGCCATTTGCCATTGTGTGCATCGGGCTCAATTACAAAAAGCATGCAGAGGAGACGAAGGCGGAGCTTCCGAAGCATCCGGTAGTGTTCATGAAACTGCCGAACGTGGTGCAGCACCCCGGCGAGCCGATCCTGCTGCCCACCAAGCTGAAGAGCGACAAAGTCGACTACGAGGCGGAGCTGGCGGTCGTGATTGGCAAGAGGGCAAAGAACGTGAGCAAGGCCGATGCGCTTAACTACGTGCTGGGTTACACCTGCGCCAACGACGTGAGCGCCCGCGACTGGCAGAAGCATGGCGGCGGCGGCCAGTGGTGCCGGGGCAAGTCCTTTGACACCTTCTGCCCGTTGGGGCCTGTGCTGGTGACGGCGGACGAGATTCCCAATCCGAACAGTCTGGGCATCAAAACCATACTCAACGGCCATACGATGCAGGACTGGAACACCAACGACATGATTTTTGATGTCCCGACGCTGATCGAATTTCTCAGTGGCAGCACCACGCTGATGCCTGGCACAGTCATCCTTACCGGCACGCCTCATGGTGTGGGCGCAGCTCGCACACCACCAGTCTTTATGAGGGATGGGGACAGCGTGAGCGTCGAGATCGAGAAGATCGGCGCGCTGACAAATCCAGTGCGGGACGAGGCCTGAAAAGCTCCCAACTTTCAGCAGCCCTGTGCCTTCTCCAGTTCGCAGATGAGCATCTCGTAGCGGCGGCGGGGGCAGCACTCTTCCAAGAGACGGCGGAGTGCAGATTTGTTGTGGACGAAGTGAAATGCCAGGATGTCACACACCGATTCGGGCTCGTCCATGTCTTCCAAGTCCGTGCGCAGCTGCATCATGGAAGCACAACTGTCGTCAGTGGGCGGGGGCAGGAGTTCCAGAGCCTGAGCCTTGAGCTCGCGCAAGGTTTTGATAGGAGCTGGCTGCGTGAGCACGGGCTCCACCTGCGCGATGCGGAAAGGCGTTAGTTGCTCCCAGCCCGTGATGCGGACACGGCACACTCCGTACAGCATCACCTGAGAGGTGCCATCCGGGTTCTTAACCGAGGCGCGGATCAGTCCGGCTGTAACGACCGGGAGCACGCCGTCATGCCCGTCTGACACGCCTACGCAGAACATGCGGTCTGTACGCAGGGCGTGGTCGAGCATGCGGCGGTAGCGATCTTCAAAAATGAAGAGGGGCAGGAAGCAACCCGGAAAGTGGTAGCACTCGTCGAGCACAATCATTGGGAGAGTGTGCGGGAGCACAAAGCCTTTGGCAGAGAATGTCTTCGACAAAATGTCCATGCGGTTGTCTGATGCCACCAGATACGTGCGCCAGACGGCGCATGGTTCAGAGATTTCCTCGGCAAAAGTCAGCAAATGGCGCCGGCCGCTGGCTCCTTACAGGCTCTTTAGATAGGCCACAATGTCCCGGATGGACTGCGGTGTGAGGCCGAGCTGCTGAGGCTGGTACATCAGGGATCGGCTCATCTTCTTCTGGCTGGCGATGCGGTCCTTGGGCACGGTCTGCACCAGCCCGCCCATGCATTTGATCATGACGGGGTCTCCGCTGGAAAGGATCATGCCGGTAATGGTGAGGCCGTTCTTGGTCTTGATTTCGCTGCCCTCGTAGCCGTGCGAGATGTCGGCGGAGGGATTGGCGATGGCATTGGCGATGACCTCCACCGGCTGCTGGCGGCCGAAGGCGGTGAGATCGGGGCCGAATTCCACGCCTTGCTGGCCCACCTTGTGACATGTGAAGCAAACGGCTATCGCGGCCTGTCCGCGCTGCACGTCTCCTGCCAGCTTGGCGATCTCCGCCCCCGTGGGGAGTTCGGGCACTCCTTTGAGTTCTGGCGGCATTTCTACGGCAAGGAGCTTCACTTTTGCCGGGTCATACAGGCCCAGTGTTTTGAGGCCGTTGTCCACATCGTAGGCCTGCCAGTCGTTGCCCTTGCGGTTGAGCAGCCACCATTTGGCCAGCTCTTGCATGGGGAAGTTTTTTGCCACGGCCAGCTCCATCATGGCACCGGCGGCTTCGCGGCTTTTCACGAAGGCCAGTCCGGTAATCATGAGCTTGCGTTGGGCTTCGGTCAGTGTGCTGTCGAGAGCGCGTGCTTTGAAGGCCTCCACGGCCGTAGTCGGGTGCAGGCGCCACGCGGTCCAGGCCTGAGCCTCTGTCCAGGTGGCTGGCTTGTCCTGGCAGATGGCCGCATAGAGTCCAGCCTCTTTGCCTTCGGCACCGAGGCCAAGTGCTTCGAGGTAGGCACGGTCTTTGCCGTCAAACTGCTGAGCCAGCTTTACGAGCAGCGGCAGGCTTTGAGCCTCTGGCACCTCCCGCAGCGTCAGCGCCACTTCGCGACGGACGGCGGCGGAGGAATCATTGACCATCGTGGAGGCCATGCTCAGCACATCCACACCGGCACGGCGCAGGGCACGGTAAGCTACGAGGCGCTGCTCTTCAGACTTCGACTCCAGCCAGGGTTTCACCTGGGCCACTCCTTCTTTTCCCATCTGGGCGAGCAGCCACGCGGCACGGGCGGCGATGTAGGCATTGTCATCTTTGAGCAATGCAGCGACGGCAGGCACAGCTTTGGCACCCTGGGATTTGAGCGCGTTGAAGCCGCTGAAGCGCACATTCGGCGCGGGGCTTTTCAGGGCGGCGATCTGGCCTTCGGTGGTGTCCAGCTTCAGCGCAGGCACATTGGAGATAAAACCCTTTGGCGCGATCCGGTAGATCGTGCCGGTGTAGCGCTCGTCCAGCGTTCCGTGGCCGCCCACGCGGGCGTCAAACCAGTCAGCTACATAAATGGCACCATCGGGGCCCACCGTCACATCGCTGGGGCGGAAGCGCGTCTTGAGTTCGCCAGAGGGCTTGCCGCCGAGGAAATCGGAGCCGGCGAATTCCTTCTCCTTGTTGGAGGTCATGAAATCAAAACGCTCCAGCTTCCAGCCTGCGCCATCGTGCTTGGGCAGGTAGCCAAAGACGACGTTCTTGCCCGCCTCGCAGGCAAGAAGAAGGCCGTTCCATTTTTTATCGAGCGCGCCGTTTTCATAAAAGGCCACGCCTGTGGGCGAGCCGCCGCCATAAACATCTCCTGCTGGCATGGTGCCGGGGTCTTCCTGACGCCACTCAGCGGTGGGCGTATCCTGACCGGGGCGCTTGTCGGCCCCCCAGGAGCGCAGGCCGTCGGCGGAGGCAAAGCCTGCATTGCCCCCCTCCATCACGGGGGTGATGCGGCAGGCGGGCGGGTCGTCATTGTCGCTCTGGAACACATCACCAAAGGAGGTGACGGTTTGCTCGTAGCTGTTTCGGTAATTGTGGCCGATGATCGTCACCCCTGTGCCATCGGGATTCATGCGCGCGCCAAAGCCGCCGATCCACACATGGCCGTCGTCGCTTTTCAGGCCGGCCAGTTCCTGCATCATGTAGGGGCTGCCCATGCTGAAGGTCTTGCCGGAGCGGTCGGTGAATTTCGCGCCAGTGTTTCCCTGGTTCCAGTACCACTGGCCGTCAGGCCCGGCGGTCACACTGTGCAAGCTGTGGTCGTGCTGGCGGCCGCCAAAGCCGGTGAGCAGGGCCTCGCGCTTGTCCACGGTGGGATCAAATTTGCCATCGCTATTCACGTCGGTGTACACCAGCAGATCAGGGGGCTGGGAGACGACGATCTTGTTTCCCAGCACCGCCACACCCAGCGGTGCAGCTAATGCGGGCTCCTGCACAAAGACGGTGCTCTTGTCCGCACGACCTGAGCCGGTGGTGTCTTCGAGAATTACGATGCGGTCGCCTTCGGGCCTGCGGCTCCCCTTGCTGCGGTAGTTTACACCTTCAGCCACCCAGAGGCGGCCCTGGGCATCGAAGTCGATGTTGGTGGGGTTAAACAAAGCCGGAGAGGTGGCCCAGACTGTGACCTCCAGCCCTTCGGGCACCGAGAAAAGATCCGCAGGCACCTCGGTCTTGCCATCATCCACGAGGGGTGGCGGGGGCTTGGGCGCGCCGGGAGGTGTTTCG
This sequence comes from Prosthecobacter vanneervenii, assembly GCF_014203095.1. Lineage (NCBI taxonomy): Bacteria > Pseudomonadati > Verrucomicrobiota > Verrucomicrobiia > Verrucomicrobiales > Verrucomicrobiaceae > Prosthecobacter > Prosthecobacter vanneervenii. The sequence continues at coordinate 364,538 of NZ_JACHIG010000001.1, forward strand.
GTGTACACCTGAAATTTGATCGAGGCATCGCTGGGTTTGCCACCACGGATCATACCGCCGTCATCCAGTGCCACCTGCGCCGTGAAGCCTTGCACCCCCGGCGGCAGATCGAAGGCTATGACCGAGTAGGCATGGGTGCCGATGCCAGTGGTGTAGCTCTGCCCGTTGATCAGCAGGGGCTTGCCCATGGCGGATTTGCCCACGTTTGTGCCGCCTGAGCCCTGGCTGCTGGTTTTCCACTTGAGCTTGGTCAGGTCCTTGGTGCTGCCATCTGCCATGATGAGCTTGGGGTCGATCCAGTCCGCCCAGTCGCAGCTGATGCCTCCTTCATCCGTCACCACCAGGAAGAGTTCCTTGGCTCCCTTGAGAGATGCCTCCACCTTTTGCAGACGTGGGGCGCTGGTGCTGGTGATCTTCGGGCTTTCAAACACCGGCTTGGCAGCGTAGGCCAGAGTGGCGGTGCCAAGCAGTACGAGGAAGGTGAGGGGAGAAGGCATCATGGGGGAAGGGAATTTTCCAGAGCGGGCCCACGCTCTCAACTACTTTGTCCTGCCGGGCGGGACAGCCAGACAGCCACGAGTTTGGCTTGTGATGCGGGAAACCTTCTCCAGATTCAGCGGTCAACCATGAAACACATCGTTCTTCTTTTGAGTGCGGCCCTGCTAGTCTCCTGCCAGAGCACCCTCCCTGACTATCAGGCGGGCAGCGCCGCAGAGGCCAAAGCCTACGTGAAGCGTGCGGTGGAGACGGGCGTGGCCCCCAAGTCCACCGAAGCCGAACTGATCGCCGACAAGTCTGCAGGGAAGCCGCAGGAGGGCAAATGGGACGCTCAGAAGATCGAGCGCTACATCAGTCGTTACATCGAGGAGAATCCCCGTGTGGTGGCGATTAACCGGGCTGCTAATCGTGGCCAGATTACCGAAAAGGTACGGCAGCTCATGATCGCCGAAGTAGAGGCACAGAAGGAGCGTGAGGCCGAAGAGCGAGCAGCTGCGCTTCAGTACTCTTCTTCCGCCCTCAATCAAACCGCCACCCAGATCAATCAAGGCTCCTCCTATCGCATGAATTCCGCTCTGATGCAGAATCCTTCCACCAGTTCGCCTTATGGCGGTGGCTATGGCGCAGGGCTGAGCAACGGTGCCCCCTACTAAGAGTCCGGACTGCTGGCTTTAACATGACAAGAGACTGGCATGGCTGAAATGCCAGGCACTCTTTGCCGTTCGAGCTGTTAGATTGCTTTTACACTTCCAATGAACCTTCCGATCCGCCCCCGTCGTAACCGTCAATCTCCGGCCATCCGTGACCTCGTCCGTGAGACTGAGCTCACACCAGGTCATCTGATCTACCCGCTCTTCATTCAGGAAGGCGACGCCAACACACCGATTGATTCCATGCCTGGATGCACCCGCTGGAGCATCCAGGGGCTGGTGAAGGAGGCAGGGGAAGCCCATGCGCTGGGGGTTCCGGCTGTGGTTTTGTTTCCACGCATTCCGGATGAGCTCAAGACGCGTGGCGCCGAGGCCTGCCATGCCGACGATGGTCTGGTGCCACGCGCTATCCGTGCGCTGAAAAGCGCCCATCCTACCTTGGCCGTGATCACCGATGTGGCGCTGGATCCTTACAACAGCGACGGTCACGACGGTCTCGTTTCCGATGATGGCCGCATCTTGAATGATGAGACCGTGGCCGTGCTCTGCCAGCAGGCTCTCTGTCATGCGCGAGCGGGCGCGGATATCGTGGCCCCAAGCGATATGATGGACGGTCGTGTGGCCGCGCTGCGTGCCGCACTGGATGGTGCCGGCTTCCAAGCTGTCTCGATCATGAGTTACACCGCCAAATATGCCAGCGCCTACTACGGCCCGTTCCGTGGTGCGCTGGATTCGGCCCCCAAAGCAGGTGACAAGAAGACCTACCAGATGGACCCTGCCAATGTGCGCGAGGCATTGCGTGAGGCTGCACTGGATGAAGAGGAGGGCGCAGACATCCTCATGGTGAAGCCTGCTGGTCCGTATCTTGACATCATCGCCAAACTCCGTGCCGCCAGCCCGCTGCCCATCGCGGCATATCAGGTGAGCGGAGAATATCTCATGATCAAGGCCGGTGCTGCCGGTGGCTGGATCGACGAAACCAAGATCGTGAACGAGTCTCTCATCGGCATTCGCCGCGCAGGGGCGGACATGATTCTGACCTATTTTGCCAAGCAGTGGTCGGCTGCGTGGCGCTGAGCTACTTCTTCTTCGACTTTGCTTTGGTGCCGCCGGTTTTGGTTGTGCCAGATTTTACGGGCTCAGCCGGAGGCTCGGGAGAGATGGGGGCAGGGGCTGGGGGTGAGGTTCCTGTAGGCGCAGGTGTGGCCGGCGGTGCGCCTAATGGCGGCATGCTGCTCGCAGGCGGGCTGGTTGGAGATCCTGGAGCCGCAGGAGGCGGGATGGCAGTAGCGGGAGTTCCAGGTGAGGCAGTCGTAGTGGGGGCTGTGCCAGGGATTGCTGGTGCGGTGGTGGCTGTAGGCGCAGGAGGCGGCTCGGGCTTCTTGAACGGGTCCTCCCACGTATAGAGCTCGTAGCCTGCACCGAGACCGCCGACTTCTCCAATGAGCGAGAGGCATTTTTCCTTCCACTTCACAAGGTCGGGTGGCCCGCGCTCTTTATCCGCAGTGCCGGGGAAGATGAGATAGGTCACCTTGAGATCGCTCTCCGGGCGGATATAGGGGGTGGCCTTGGGGTTGATGGTCTTGGCCATGAGCAGAGAGGCCTCACCCATCTTGAAGCTGGGGCCGTAGTCACCGCAGATGGCGGGGTAGATTTTGCCTTCGTGAATGACGGCGGCGTAGTCGCCGATCTGCGGGGTGTGCTTGTTCTGGTCCGCATAGCCGCGGAAGAGCAAGGAGAGCACAATGAAGGGGTCTTTCTCCGCAATGAGGCTGCTGCGGGCTTTGAAATCGCTGATCTCGAGCTTGAGCTGGTCGATCATGACCTTCAGCTCCCGATTGCGCGCGGCGCTGAGTCCTTTCTTGGAAAATTCATCCTGTGCTTTTTGCAGGCGCTCCTCCCATTTGGCCTGCAGCGGGTTGGGCGTCTTGGAGGTCTTGGCCCAGGCGTAGCTGGTAAAGGGCTGGTAGTAATCCGAGAGGTAGATGTATTCATCCAGCGTGGGCATGCGGTCGCCGTCGGAGCCGTCGGCTACCACGTCCATCTCAGATTGGATGAGGAGGGCTCGGCGCTGGGTGGCAGGATGGGTCATCTCCAGGATGGTCTCGGTGTCATAGAAGTTGTGACGGTCCAGGATCTTGTTCAGGCGTGTGAGATCGTTCTGAACGCGGTGAGTCTTGTTTTCGTATAGCTTGTGGTAGAAGCCGCTGACCTTGGCGCTGCTGAGCATGGTCTCCAATCCCGGCAGCATGGTGGGCAGGTTCTTGTTGATACGCGAGAGTTCGGCCATCGTCTGGTTGGCCTTTGGTACACGAATGCTGAGCTGAAACTCCGCCTTGTAGGCTTCGGGGTCCAGACGCTCCAGGCTGGCAAAGCCGCCTTCCTCAGTGATGAGGTTGGTCTTGACGGTGATTCCATTGAAAAGCGTGGCCACGTCCACATCTTTGCGTGCGATGAACTTCTCCGGCAGCGGTGGCTGCACCTCGCGGATGACCTCCCTGGTCACTTCCTTGACCACAGGAACTTCTTTGATCACGTCCCGCAGCACATCGCGGGTGACGATGCGCTCTTTGGCCCCGCGTGCGGAAGCCACAATGTCCTGGATGCCGCGTTTGATCTTGCCCGCAAAGGGGGTGAAGGGCAGCACCAGCGCGGTGAGCAGAGTCAGCAAAAACACCGTGCGGATAAGCGAGCTGAGGCAGCCGCGCTTTTTGGGCGTCGGGCTGGCTGTGGCGGTGGACTGGCCGTCAGTGGCGGATTGAGGAGATTCCAAAGACATACGTGCGCTAAAATGTAACCACGTTTCAGCGCCGTGGCGAGCGCGTCGTCATCGTCAGCCTTCCTCCAGGCGGCCTTCCTTGAGGATAAGCCGGCGGTCTCCACGCTTGGCCAGGGTCTGGTCATGCGTGACCACGACGAGGGTCTTTTTAGCCTCGTCCACCACTTGCATGAGCATGTCGATCACGCCGCCACCGGTGCTGGCGTCGAGATTTCCGGTAGGCTCGTCGGCGTAGATGATGCCGGGATTGTTGATCAGAGCGCGGGCAATGGCCACACGCTGCTGCTCGCCGCCAGAGAGTTCGGTGGGCAGATGCTGCAGGCGTGCGCTCAGGCCCACCTTGTCCAGCAGTTCGCGGGCGCGGGCCTCGGCCTTGCGGCCGCCGATCATGGAGGGCAGCATCACATTTTCCAATGCAGTGAGTTCTGGCAGCAGGAAGTAATGCTGAAAGACGAAGCCCATGACCTGGTTACGCGTACGTGCGCGCTCTTCCGCAGCGGTGTGATAGAGCGAGCGCCCGTGCACCATCACATCTCCGGAGGTGGGCTGCTCCAGGCCGCCGAGCACGTAGAGCAGGGTGGTCTTGCCCGCGCCGGACTGGCCGCAGAGAAAAACCTTCTCCCCAGCAGCGACTTCGAGATTCACCCCCTTTAGCACCGGCAGGTCATGCCCGGCGAGGTGGTAGGTACGATGCACATCCTGTGCGGCGAGTGGGGCGGCTTGCTGGCTCATGAAAAAGAGGTAAGCATACGCTCCGCAGATGCCACGCGGCGTCAAGGCATGATGCCCGCTAGTGTACGCTGCCGCAGCGCCTCATACATGACAATGCCGGCAGCAGTGGCCAGATTCAGGCTGCGGGTGCCCTGCATGGGAATGCTCAGGCACTGCTCCGTGCGGATGACGGAGGGCGGGATGCCACGTGTCTCCGGGCCAAAGACGAGATAGAGATCCTCAGCGGAGAGGCTGGTGTCCCAGTAGGTTTTTTCACCCTGGCACTCGATGAAATAGAGGACTGCATCCAGGGGCATGGAGGTGCGCAGATCCTCCCAGCGCTCCCACACGTGCACGTCCACTTCCTGCCAGTAGTCCAGCCCGGCGCGTTTGAGCTGCTTGTCGTCCAGGCTGAAGCCCAGCGGCTTGATCAGGTGAAGTCGCGCTCCGGCTGCCAGGCAAAGCCGACCGATCGCCCCCGTATTGTGTGGGATCTCCGGCTGGAAGAGGACGATGTGCAGCATCGTTCGTGCAACTCAGCCTTTAAAAACGAAGAACTTCCGGCACACGAAATTCACCATCGTGGAGGAAACGATGAGCAGAAGCTGCGCCGCCAGGGTGCTGATGCCGTACATCTTGATGAGCAGCGGCCCTGAGAGAAGACCGATGGTGAAGCCTGTGGTGCTTACCGCTGTGAAGTAGATGAACTCCAGGACGCGGTGGTGACGCCCCGGGGTGAAGACCCAGAGGGAATTGGTCACATAAGCAAAGATGTTCCCGAAGAAGAAGGAGATGAGGTTGTTGTACGTGCTGTTGAGCGCGCGCACCTCGTTGGGCAGGCTGCTGTCCAAGGCTGGAAACATGCCCCACTTGGAAAGGGCCACAAAGATCGCCGTGGTGACAGTCAGCGAGCCTACACCGCAAATGGTGTATTTGATGAACTGAATGAAGGGATGCGTGTCGCGAGAGTTCAGTCTCGCAAGAATGGAACGCCAGCTGTTTTCACGGAAAAATTGAAGAGCCTCACCGATTTTTGTCATCGAGTGAGGCTCTCCGGGGATTGCTGCTGTGCAAGCAAATGATGCGACTACTAGTAGTAACGGTAGTTGCCGTTGTTGTCGTAGTAACCGCCGCGTTGAGGAGGCGGTCCCTGACGCCAGTTGCCACGGTTGTCATAGTAGCCGCCCTGCTGCTGAGGCGGAGGGGGCTGTTGGCCGTAGCCGTATCCATTGCGCTGGTCGCGGGCATTGCCGAGAGCATTGCCGCCGAGAGCGCCGAGAGCGCCGCCGATGGCCGCGCCTTCCAGCCCGCGGTGGCTCTGGGAGCCAATGATGCCGCCGACAGCGGCACCACCCAAGGCACCAAGCACAGAACCAGTCTGCGCGTTAGGGCCCGTGGCACACGAAACAAGCGAGAGCGCGGAGAGAGCAGTAATGAGGGTGTTTTTCATGTCGTTTCGATTTCAGGAGTAATACGAATCGGACGCGATGTAGAGCACGATTTAGTAGTAGTACCCGCGACGACGCTGGTCCTTGGCATTGCCGATGGCATTGCCGCCCAGTGCGCCGAGTGCGCCGCCGATAGCGGCACCTTCAAGACCGCGACCGCTCTGGGAGCCGATGATACCGCCGACAGCAGCGCCGCCGAGTCCGCCGATGACGGCTCCCTGCTGAGCAGCAGGTCCGGAGGCGCAGGAAGTGATGGTAGCAGCAGTAACGATGGAGAGGAGGATGTGTTTCATAGGAGTGTGTGTTGTGCTGTCAAAGCAATCAGCTTTGTCGCAAAATAGGCTCCAATTGTTCATAAAGAAAAGAAAATTCCTACGCTCTGGCGCAAGTTTCTATTCTGAATGAGCGCTTTGCTTTCGGTTGTCCGGACCGGGTTTCTTTATTTGACGGGCTTTGCGCCTGCGATTACAAACCGCCCCGTCCCCCGATTTCATCTCCTTTTATGCAAGTGCGTTTTCTACTTCGTAGCCTATTGGCCGTTTCATTTTTCAGTTTCGTAGCACAGCCTGTGCGTGCTGAGCAGCTTCCCTCCGACCACCCATGCGCCGGAATGGTGAAGAAATATCTGGCTGCTGTGGTGCAGCAAGATTGGAAAACTGCGGCACAGATGCTGCTTCCTTCTTCCCTGGAACGCCGCCAGCGGGAAACCGTCAGCATCATCAAATCCGCCCCGACCATGACCGACGAGGAAAACATGCTCGCCGGATACAACGTGAAGGGTGTTGGCGATCTGGAAAAGATGACTCCGCAGGAATTCTACCAAGTGGACCGTGAAGCGTGGCACAAGAAGCTCAAGCTGACTCCTGAGGCCACCAAGCGTAAGCAGGAAACCCTCAAAATCACTGTCCTCGGTCTCGCAGAAGAAAAGGACAAGGGTTACGTGCATGTAACTGTGCGCACCTCACAGGAGACACTCACCGACCGTATCGAGGAGCTCTTCCTCATTTCGTTCGTGCCGGATCCTGCGAATCCGAAGAATTACCTGATCTCTCCTGAGATGAAGGACCGCCCTGTCATCACTCCGCTGGATGGCTCGGCTCCCAAGGAGTAATTCTCCAGTGCAGCAGCGCACGCAGCTCGGCCAGTCGCACTTTGCCGAGCTCACTGCGCGGTATGGCTGACACAAACCGCACATCAAGAATCTGTTCGAAGGGCCTCAACGTTTCGTTGAGGCCCTTTTGCATTTGGGTGGCTTCGTCGTCATTGATGCCGCTTACGACGAGAACGAGGCGGCTTTCTTTGCGGCTGTCGGGGACATCGCACACTGCTGCATCAGCATGCTGCACTCCCAAGCTAAGTTTTAACGCCTCAATGCGATCCTGAATAGGACTGAGGGAGACGAGCTCTCCGAGGATTTTCACCATGCCCGCCTCACGTCCTATAAAGCGCAGAAAACGTGCTCCATCTGCTGCGGCGCTGATCTCGACGCGGTCTCGTGTGCGCAGACCTTCTTCAGGTATCGGCTCCCAGTGCCAGCGGCCTTTTTCAAAGATGGCGTAGCCTTGAGCGAGAGCAGGCCCTTGCACTGTAAGCACGCTCTCGGCATCGGTGCTTGCCTGCCATATCGGCAGCACCTCCAGCTCTGCGCCCGGCTGCGGCTGCACGGCCAGGGTGGAACCGGTTTCTGTCATGGCATAGGTGCGGTGCACCTGCCAGCCAAGGCCCAGGGCTGCGGCTTCAAGCTCGGCATTCAAGGCAGCGCCCCCTACCAGTACGGCACGCAAGGACTCGGGCGCACGCAATTGGGCTGACACGAGGTCAAAGATCTGCGTGGGCACCAGTGAAGCCAGCGTGGCACCTGTCTCTAGGCACTTTTGCACAAAGGCCCGCGCATTCCATTTGCCCTCCAGCCTCGTGATGGCGCTACCGCTGAGGTGCGCACGCACCAGGATGCCGAAGCCGCCCACATGATGCGTGGGCAGAGCGAGCAGCCAGTGGTCTTGAGCGGTGATGTGAAAATGCGTATTCACCGCGCGCGCGGAGATGCGCAGAGATTCCTTGGTCAGACCTACCCATTTTCGCGCTCCCTCGGTGCCGCTGGTTTGGAAAAAGCACCAGTCATGCGCCTGCAGTGTGTGCTTTGCATACGCCGCCAATGAGGCGCCTTCGGCCGTAGGTGCAGCCTCCGCGATGCACACACTACCGTCTGTCCAGAATTCTGGCCCGATTTTTACAAGCGTCTCCATGGCAGTGACTGCAAAACTTCTCCAAAGCCCAGGCCGCCTCCACTGCGGTCTGCCGTGAGGTGGCCACCGTGGGAGCTCACACGCTCAAAGAAGGCGTCTTTTTCAAACAGGTGCTCCGTGCACAAGCCGCAGAAGTCCAGCGACTGTCCTTCTGACAAAGCCACCGCCGCCTCGTAGGCTGCAAACATCTGCCCCAGGGCGTGATCCATGGCCGAGGTGAGCACCAGCGGGCTGTGTGGGTGCGTCTGCGCCACGGTGCGCCAGTCCCGCCGTGCGGGCTTCACCACCACAGCGTCAAAGCCCTGCGTGCCGTCTTTCCAGCCTTTGTCCAGAGCCAGCTTCACCCCCCAGCGCTGCCTCATGGACTCCCAGGCGGCGGCGTCATAGGGGAAGGGGTCTTCCACAAAATCCAGCGCACGGTACACACGCAGCGGCATGAACTCGATGAACTTCTCAAACGTCAGCCGGTCCAGCACGCCATTGAAGTCCACGCGCAGGCGTATGCCCTGGGCTTCGAAGCGTTTGGAGCAGGCTTCGAGAAAGCGTGTCGTCTCACCGTAGTTGGCAAAGCCCTTGGCTTTGATGGCGGGCCAGCCTTCTTCCAGTACGCGCTGCATCTGCGGCTCGGTGTCGCTGGCAAAGCTCCAGGAGTAGTGGCTGCGCGGTATTTCCAGCCCCTCAAACAGGCTCACGCCAGCCCGCCGCGCCGCGCCGTCGATCTCCGCACAGCGCAGCGCCATAGCCGTAACGGGTGTGGTCACACCCTCGCTGAGCAGGCGCAGCTGCTCCTCCACAGGCGCATCGCCAAACTCGGGCCAGGGGTGGATGCAGCCGTAGCCGCCATCCACGAAGATCAATGCCCCGGCAAAGACACGGCGCATGGACACCGCATTCAGCGCCACGCCGCTGCGCAGGAGGTATTCGTGGACGTAGATGGGCGAGGACATGGGAAGCACAGATCCTATACGTCATAGACGACGCTCCCGGCCTGTGCCAGAAGAGCCTTTCAGGTCATCACATTCCTCGTGGTCCGTTGGCGATGGCCCAGCTCATGAGGCCGGAGAAAGCCAGAAGCTGAGCACCGCTCATGGCCAGCAGGCGGTTGTGGCCCGGTCCGGGCGGCTGGGTGACAACCTTCCATGCAATCAGAAGACCGAGTGGCAGGGTGACGAGCGGCAGTGCAAAGGCACGCGGCCAGCCCTGCTGCCACCAGTAGATGCCTGCCGCATGCGCTGCCACCAGCAGCAGTACGATCTCTGTACGCGCAAAGCCCACGCCAAAGCGCACCGCCAGCGTCTTTTTGCCGGTCTGACCATCCTCGGCCACATCTCGCAGATTGTTGATGGCGATGAGCACGGTGCTCAGGCAGCCGATCTGGAATCCGGCCACCACAGCGGCCTCGCGCCACTCTCCCGTCTGCACAAAGACAGTGCCGGTTACCGCCACAAAGCCGAAGAACAAAATCACAAACAGCTCGCCCAGACCGCGATAGGCCAGCGGCACTGGTCCACCGGTGTAGCCAAAGCAGAAGTACAGCGATGGAATGCCGATGAAAAGGATGGGCAGCCCGCGCGCGGCAAAAAGCGGCAGCGCCAGCAGCGTGGCCACACCCAGCATGAGCCAGGCGGCCAGTTTGACCGTTCTGGCAGACGCCGCACCGCTGGCCGTGATGCGTCGTGGGCCGATGCGCGCCGCCGTGTCCGCTCCCTTGATGGAGTCCAGCGCGTCGTTGAAGAAATTCGTGGCCACCTGCAGCGCCCCACAGCTGCCCAGCGTGCAGAAGGCCAGCCACCCGTCAAAATGCCCCGAGATCCTGGCCCCCAGCGCACATCCCACCACCACAGGCGCGATGGCGGCTCCGAGGGTCTTGGGGCGTGCGGCGGCGATCCAGTCGAGAAGGTTGGGCATAAAGAGGAATAACAAATGCAGAGCCGAGCGAAGCGAGACAGACAGCCAAAGGCTGCCCAAAGGGTGAGCGAAGCGAATCAATGACGAATGACTGCGAGACCGCAATCAATTCGTCATTCGGAATCAGGCGTTCGTCCTTCTTATTTCGGCATCTCCACCTGCCCGTTCGACATCAGGTAGGAGATCAGGTTCTTCACGTTTTCATCTCCCAGCGCGGAGAGCAGGCCTTCGGGCATGAGCGACATTGGCAGCTGTTCCTGCTTTACGATCTGGGTGCGCTCGATGGTGATACGCTCAGCAGGCGTTTGCACGGTGAGGGTGCGCTCTGTCTGCTCGGGGATGACACCGGTGATGGTGCGGCCGTCTTTGAGATTGAGCACGCTCACGCGGAAGTCCGCAGGCACCACGGCGCTGGGGTCCAGGATGTTTTCGAGCAGGTACTTCAGGTTGTGGCGGTCGCTGCCGGTCAGTTCGGGGCCGATGGCACCGCCCTGGCCATACATCTTATGGCAGGCGCTGCACACGGCGGTGAAGAGCATGCGGCCTTTGGAGGGATCAGCCTTGGCCAGCGCATCTTTCGTCAGCAGTCCTTCCCATTTGGTGAACTCGGCCTTCTTCGCCTCTGGGGTGTCGCGGATCTCGCCCCAGGCTTCGACCAGCAGCTTGGTCACGGATTCATCACCCAGGCTGCGGATCTGACGTGCCTGGAAGGGGGAGAGCACGGAGGTGGGCACCTTTTTGTCACGCATGGCTTCCAGCAGCGCCTTGGCATAGCTGGCGCGTGTGGTCAGCGTGGCTACGGTGGCTGCTTGCTGCTCCTCGCTGCGGCCCGGCCAGGGATTCAGCATGGCCTTGGGGATGTTCGGGTCATCATATGCAGCCAGCGCCTTGCGTGCATCGGTGCCCAGCACCTTGTCATTGATCTGGCTGCGGATTACGGAGAGCAGCTCCGGCTTGGCGGTGCGGGTCAGGCTCTTGAAGGCATTGAGGCGTGCGTTGGCATCGCCGTCCGTGTTTTTCACGATGGCGATCAACTCGTCTGAGGCGCGGCCGCTGCCGAAGACCATGGATAGAGCCTGAATGCTGGAGGCGCGTGATTTGGCGTGTTCGGCGTCTCCAGTTTTGTCAGCAGAAGCCTTGGCCACAAACTCATCCCAGCCCTTCGGCTTCTTGGCGGAGCTGAAGCCATCGAGCCCGGCGGTGATGCCCGCGAGCACGTCTTCCTGCGCTTCGATGCTGTTCGTCATCAGCGCCACCAGCGCATCCACCGCTTCAGGCTTTGCCTCGATCATCTCCGCAATCCGGCGTGCCACCAGTCGGCGCACGGTGGGCAGCTTCGCTTCTTTGATCAATTCCACGCCCTTCATCGGATCTGCCGCCACGGCAGGCTCGATGCCATACCAGATCATGAGAGGCTGCTGACGGTCGTTGGCGTCTTCTTCGTGCTTGGCCAAAGCGGTGGCGATGGGCCAGCGGGATTCAATAGGTAGGCGCTGCATGTCAGATGCGGTATGCAGGCGCACAAGACCGTCTTTGCTGCCAGCGTCGGCAAGACCACACAGTGCGCGTGATGCAGGGCCTGTGCCGCTTTCATACTGCTTCTGCAGGTCCATGCGGGCCCACCAGTTGTTATCTGCGGTGCGCTCGCCCTTCTTCGACTCCCCGTATACAATCTTGTAAATGCGTCCGCTCGTCCGGTGCACGCCATCGTTGTCGTGGCATTCGCCGCCGTCGCTCCAGTCGGAGACGATCACGTTGCCATCTGGGCAGGTGAGGAGGTCGATGCCGCGGAACCACTTGTCCTTGGCCTTCATGAAATCAGGGGTGTGCTTGCCTACAAATCCGCAGCCCTGGCGCTCCAGCTTGTCCACGTTGATGCGGTTGCCATGCAGATTGCAGGTGAGCACGGCGCCTTGGTATTCCTTGGGCCACAGGCCGCCCTGGTAGATGAGCATGCCCACGTGCGCGTGGCCGCCGCCGAGTTCATCGGTCTTGGGGCTGGCACCACCTTTGCGGATGGTGTCCCACTTCTCGGAACCGCTGTCCCAGTGGAAGTGATCGGCGGTTTGCTCGATGATTTCATACACATGCGGGTTCAGATGCGTGCCAAACATTCGGCGGTAGTACGCGCCGGGGATGGCGTGCCAGAGGTGGCCGATCACCGTATTGATGAAAAAGAGCTCACCATCTGCTGTCCAGTCATGGCCCCAGGAGTTGGTGCCGCCGTGGCAGACGGTTTCCAGAATCTTCTGCGTGGGGTGGTAGCGCCAGATGGCGCAGTTCATTCGCACGCGCTTGTCCGCAGGCGTGCCGGGAGCGCCTACGCTTGAGGTGTCGGTGATGCCGTGGCGGCCATACAGCCAGCCGTCCGGGCCCCAACGAAGGCCGTTGACGATGTTGTGGCCGATGGTCTTCACATTGAATCCATCCAGCAGCACCTCGGGCTCGCCATCGGGGATGTCGTCACCGTTTTTGTCAGCGATGAAGCTCAGTGTGCCGTTGTTTAGCACCCACACGCCGCCGTAGCCGATCTCCACGCTGGTCAGGTAGCTGCCGCCTTCCCAGAATACCTTGCGGCCGTCGTGTTTGCCATCGCCGTCCTTGTCTTCCAGAATGATGATGCGGTCCCGGAGTTTGGTGTCCCAGCGCATGGGGTTCTCCGCATAGGTGTAGTTTTCCGCCACCCAGAGGCGGCCCTTGCTGTCCCAGCTCATGGCAATGGGCTGCTGCACATCCGGCTCCGCGGCAAACACCACGCACTTAAAGCCCTTCGGCAGCTCCATCGTCCGCGCCACCTCCTCGGCCGGCATGGGGTCGCCCTTCTCGGTGTTGAAGGGTTTGGGAAACTCCTCCGCGTGCAGGGCGGAGATGAAGGCAAGGCAGGAGAGCAGCGTGATCGGGCGCATGGAGGTTCTTTGAATCGGGGAAGACTAAATCGCAAACAGGAAGGCAAAGCTGGCAGGAAAAGCGCAGGCTACATATTTTGAATCCAATTGAAAGGATGGCTTGCGGCGTTGCAGCGGCGTTGATCTCTGATGCATGGAATCGCTCGTCTGGCGCGTTTCCTGCATTACCATTCCCCCATGCGCCCGGTTTACCTTTTGCTACTCACCAGCCTGCTGCTTGGTCAGGCGCACGCGGCTTCCAAACCGAAGGTGCCTGCTTCGGCCACCAAGCCCGCTGCACCCGCAGCCCGCACCGCTGCCGAGCTGGCAGCGGCCATCCGCCCATCTTTGGTAAAGATCACCCAGATCGGGCGCGAGGGCACGGACGGCATCGGCTCCGGCTTTGTGGTCAGCGAGGACGGGCTCATCGCCACCAATCTGCACGTCATTGGAGAGGCCCGCAGGCTTCAGATCGAGATGCACGATGGCAAGACCCACGATGTCTCCGTGGTACAGGCCAGCGACAATCACCACGATCTCGCTTTGCTCAAAATCGAGGCCAAGGGGCTCAAGCCGCTGCCTCTGGGAGACTCCAGCAAGGTGCAGCAGGGAGAGCCCATTGTGGCCATGGGCGCGCCTGAGGGGCTGGCCTTCAGCATCGTGCAGGGTGTGCTCTCCGCCACGCGCGAGGTGGACGGGCTGGAGATGCTGCAGGTGGCCGTGCCTATCGAAAAAGGAAACAGCGGCGGCCCGCTGCTGGACATGCAGGGCAGGGTGCTAGGCCTCCTGACGCTGAAGTCCCTCAAGACGGACAATCTCGGCTTTGCCATGCCGGTGAATGAGCTCAAAAACCTCATCGAAAAGCCGAACCCGGTGCCCATGTCCCGCTGGCTCACGATCGGCGCGCTAAATCCCAAACTGTGGCACTCGCACCTGGGGGCGCAGTGGACGCAGCATGCCGGGGTGATCCGCTCCGAATTTCCCGGCTCTGGCTTTGGCGGGCGTGCGCTGTGCCTTTCCACACAGAAGGTCCCGGAAGAGACCTTTGAGATCGCAGCCACGGTGAAGATGGATGATGAATCCGGCGCTGCGGGCCTGACCTTCTGCTCCGATGGCGGGGACAAGCACTATGGTTTTTACCCCTCAGGAGGAAAGCTGCGCCTCACCCGCTTCAACGGCCCCGATGTGTATTCCTGGACCATTCTGGCCGATGTGCCCAGCGATGCCTATAAATCCGGCGACTGGAACACCTTGCGCGTGCGCGTGGAGCCAGAGCGAATCGTCTGCTATGTGAATGGAAAGCAGGTCATCGAGAGCGACGACACCGGTATTCGCGCTGGTGCAGCCGGATTGTGCAAATTCCGGACGACAGTGGCGGAGTTTCGCAATTTCCGCATCGGCACCGATCTGGCTGAGAAGCCGCTGCAGCCCGAACTGGCCTCCCGGCTGCGCTCCAAGGTGCAGGAGTATGTGGCCACTGCCGCCACGACGGACCAGACTCTCGAAGGCCTGCTGGAAAATCCCGGGGCTGCACGCCGCGTGCTGGTGGAGCAGCGCCGCAGGCTGGAGGAGGAAGCCGTCAGGCTGCGAGATCTGGAGCGCGAGCTGCACCGCCGCGCCATGACCAAGGACATCCTCGCAGAGTTGGCCAAGCCTGAGCCTGAGATCAACCTGCTGCGCTGCTCCCTGCTGCTGGCGCGGCATGACAATCCAGAGATCGACATCAGCACTTACATGAGCAGCTTCAAAGCCATGGTGCTGGATCTCAAGGATGACCCTGAGATTAAGAAGGGCACCATTGCAGCGGTGAAACGCCTGAATCGTTACCTGTTTGAGGAGAACGGATTCCATGGCAGCCGTGGCGACTACAGCAACCGCTCCAACAGCTACCTGAATGAAGTCATCGATGACCGAGAGGGGCTGCCCATCACGCTGAGTGTGCTCTACATCGAGCTGGCATCTGCCTTGGGGGTGCAGGGCGTCTTCGGCGTGCCGCTGCCGGGGAAGTTCATGGTGGGCTATCGCGATGGTCCAGAGGGCGAGCTGCAACTGGTGGATGTCTTTGAGCATGGCAAGCTCGTCACCGTGGAGCAGGCGGCACTGGATCTGACCGAAGATGGCCGCTTTCCCGAGGCTGCGCTGGCCCCCACCACCAAGCAGGCCATCCTGCTGCGCATGCTGCGGAACCTCATGAGCAGCGTCTTTGACGACAGCCGCTCCCTGCGTGATTCACTGCCGTATCTGAACCTCGTGCTGGCCATTGATCCCCAGGCCGCCGCCGAGCGCCTGACCCGCGCACAGATGCGCCAGCGCCTTGGCGAAAAAGCCGGTGCCCGCGAAGACGTGGGCTGGCTGATCCAGAACTTCCCCGAAGACGGCCCGCCGGAGCTCATGCAGCAGCTAGACCGCTGGATGCAGTCTTTGCGGGAGTAGTCTTTCCTCTCACCTCCTTGCTCATGGCCGAAGGCGCACTAGCATGCGGTCGCATGCTGAAACACCTCCTCCTGCTCTGCTGCCTTTTCGTGGCCGGGGTCCGCGCTCAGGACACCGGACCGGCCAAGAATGATCCCTCGGTGCCGAAGGATCGCGACACGATTCTGCGCATCCAGATCTTTTTGGACAAGCACCTCTACGGCCCAGGCAAGCTGGATGGCGCGGTGGGAGAGTTCACCTACAAGGCGGTGGTGAACTACAACTACGCCCACGGCTTCAAGGACATCTACAACTGGGCGCGCATCCAGGAAGCTGCTGAGGCCGAGGTGCCCGTGGTCTATGCCGCCTTTAAGATCCAGCCCGTACTGGTGAAGTACGTCACCACCGAGCTGCCAGAGGACTATGAAAAAGCCTCGGCCTACCCCTACATGGCCTACCGCAGCATGCTGGAGCTGATCGCCGAGCGCTTTCACACAGACGAGTCCTTCGTGGCTGTGCTCAATCCCAAGAAGGACCTCTCCGCGCTGAAGCCCGGTGACATTGTCGTGGTGCCAAACGTGAAGTCCTTCCGCATCGAGGACATCAAGCCCATGCAGGGCTTCAAGGCAGATCCTGCACTCAGTGCACGCACCATCGTGGTGGACACCACGGAGCGCATGGCGGCGGTGTATGATGACAAGGAGGTCATGCTGGCGGCCTTTCCCATCACACCGGGCAAGCCGCAGTTCATCCCCGTGGGCACGTGGAAGGTGCAGAGCATGGTGACCACGCCCACCTTTCGCTACGACAAGCAGTTTCTGGAGGAAGGCGTGCGCGGGGAGGAAGCCTTTCAAATCCCGCCGGGTCCCAACAGCCCCATCGGTGTGATCTGGTGCGGACTGAGCAAATCGGGCATCGGCCTGCACGGCACGGCACAGCCGCGCACCATCGGACGCACCCGCAGCGCCGGGTGTGTGCGCTTTGCCAACTGGGACGCCATACGCCTGCCCACTCTTATCCGGCCAGGAACGCGGGTGATCGTGCGTTAATCTCTCACCATGCGCATCCTCATCGCCGGTCTCTTTCATGAGACCCACACCTTTCTCGACGGTCTCACCACGCTCTCTGATTTCCAAATCCGGCGCGGTGAGGAGCTGTGGGGCAGCAAGGGTGACTCCTCGCCGCTGGGTGGTGTGCTGGAGCTGGCGGATGAATATGGCTGGCAGATGATCCCCGCCACCGACTACCGCGCGCAGCCTTCGGCCACTGTGGCTGACGAGGTGATCGAGCAGTTTTGGAAGGATCTCGAGCCTGCTGTGGCGAGGGCAGATTACGACGCCATCTACCTCGTGCTGCATGGGGCCATGGTCTCTCAGACGATCTTGGATGTGGAAGGGGAAATCCTCCGCCGCCTGCGCACACACACGAGCGTACCCATCTTTGGCGTCTTTGATCTGCACGCTAATTTCTCCCCGCAGATGGCCGCGCTGGCAGACTGCCTCGTGGGCTACCGCGAAAATCCGCACACCGATGCTCGTGAGGCGGGCCTCATCGCCGCGCGGCTGCTGCAGCGCTGCCTCACCACAGGGCAGCGCCCGCGTATGCAGCTCCACCAGCCTGGCCTTAACTGGCCACCTACTGGCACAGCCACGGCGGCAGATCCCATGCTCACGCTGGAGCGCATGGCGCGTGAGTTTGAGGGAGCGGATGAATCGCTCTGGGCCATGAACATCGTCGCCGGATTCAGCTTTGCCGACACACCGGACACCGGCGTGAGCTTTGTGGCCTGCACCACGGCAGATGCCACGCCGCAATTGGAGGCGCTGGCGCAGACTGCACAGAAACTCACGCACTTGGGACAGATCACCGACCCATCTGCTGACGAGGTGCTGGTGCAGCTCAAGCCCCAGCCTTCGGGCCTCACCGTGCTGGTGGAGCCTGCCGACAACATCGGCGGCGGTGCACCTGGAGACTGCACAGGGCTGCTGCGTGCGCTCATTCGCCACGGTATTCAAGATGCCGCCATCTGCATCGCCGATCACGAATCAGTGGAGGCTCTGGCTGCTGGAGAGCGCACGATCAAACTCGGCGGCAAAGGCAGCCGCCTTGACCCTGGCCCGCTGGAGCTGGAGGTGGAACTCGTGGCGCTCCATGACGATGGCCGCTTTGAACTGGAGGATAAAAACAGCCATCTCGCCAGCATGTGCGGGGATGTCTTCGACATGGGCCGCTGCGCTGTGGTGCGGCATGCAGGCATCACCATTCTCATCACCAGCGTGAAGACGCCGCCCTTCGATCTCGGCCAGTGGCACAGCCGGGGCATTGCCGTGGAAAAGCTCTCCGTCGTGGCCGTCAAAGCCGCCGTGGCCCACCGCCGCGCCTATGACAAAATCGCCGCCCGCATGCTTTGGGTGGATACGCCTGGACCATGCAGCAGCAATCTGAAGGCGCTGCCATACAGGCATTTAAAGCGCGACTGATTGAAGCAGGCAGCAGATGGCGGTGCATTTCTGACACGTGTTTGCACGGGGAGTTCCGTATTATCATGGAACAACCCCAGCTGCGGCCATGAAAACGATTGTTGCTCTTGTCGATCTGTCTGATCTCGCTTTCAAAATTCTCAAGCTGGCGCATCAGCTTGCGGCTGCGCTCAAGGCGCAGGTGGTCATTCTGCATGTCGTGCCGCTGGAGCCGGTGGTGGTCGACATGGGAGTGATGGCACCCAAGGTGATGCAGGAGCCGGAAGAAGAGCGGGTGCAGATGCAATATGAGCAGCTTCTGGAAATGCGGGACTCCATGATGAAATTTGGCGTGGATGCCGTTGTCCGGCAGCTGGAGGGGGCGGACCTTGAGGCCGTGCTGGCCGAGATCAAGACGCTGCATGCGGACATGGTGATGCTTGGCTCAAACCACCACAGTGCTTTTTACAGGCTGTTAGTCGGCAGCGTTTCGGACGATATTTTGAAACATGCGGAATGTCCGGTCCTCGTGGTGCCGGCGGATGCGGTGCCGCAGAAGACTAGCACTGGTGCTTTCATCAATGCACCCGCTGGGCCGCTGTAATTTGACGCCCCCTATCCCAAGAAAGCCTTCGGTTCATCGTCATGCAGCGTGAAATCCAATCACGCCACCATGAGTACTCACGATCCACATCATTCGTCCGAGTCAGGTCATCAGGTGCCTCCGGGCTGGGAGCGGTTTCAGCCGCCGCATGTGGCGGAGCCAGTGCTGCAGGCGGTGATGGTTGAGGAGTCTGCCCCACAGCCTCGCATACCTCCAGCATTCTCACACCCGCGCACCCCGGCCTGGTTGCGCTGCTGGCGGCAGATGGGTGGTGGTTCGCTCATGCTCAGCATCGCGGTGCATGTGGGTTCGCTGCTGCTGGCGGGTTTGTTCATCGTCGGCAGCCAGATCGTGAAGCCTGAGGTGGATTTCATTCCTGCAGGAGTGAGCAAGGCAAGCAAGGAAGCTGCACGCACGCTGGAATATCGCGTGAGCACGAAGAACCATGCCACGATGATGAGAAAACCGCCGCAGTCGCGCGTTGTTGTGGAGCCAAGTGAAGGCCCCAGACTAATGAATGCCTATGACATGCCTTTGCCTGACGCAGGGCCAGGGATTGTGGTGGCTGGTGTCAAGGTGAGCACTCAGGTGTTTGTTGGCAGATCCAGTTTGGATGGCCTTGGGCCGTCTGCTGCCGTGTTTCGTGGGCCCAGCATATTCAGCGGTCGCTGTTCCATGCAAACACGCCTCGAAAAACTCCGGCAGAATGGCGGCACGCCGGAATGTGAGCTGGCGGTGTCGCGCTCACTGGCGTGGCTTCAGTCGCAGCAAAATGCCGATGGCTCCTGGGGCCGCACCAACAAGGCCGCCATGACGGGCCTCACGCTGCTCTGCTACCTGGGGCGCTGCGAGACGCCGGAGTCGCCCTTCTACGGCGAGAACGTGCGCAACGGCCTGCTCTATCTGGTGGAGCTGGCGCGGAGGAATCCGCACGGCCTCGTATCCGAGCAGCCGCTGGCCAATTCCGCCACCTATGAGCACGGCATCGCCACCTATGCGCTGGGGGAGCTGTATTCGTTTTACCGCCTTGGAAACAGCAGTTTGCCCGGACTGCGGGAGGCGTTTGAGAAAGGCGTGCGCCTCATCATCGACCAGCAGAACCCGCGCGGTGCCTGGACCTACGGCGGCAAGGACGCTGGACTAACTTATGCCTACAACAAAGAAAGCAGCAGCGAGGACCTTTCCGTGAGCGGCTGGCAGTTTCAGGCACTCAAGGCCGCGAAGCATACGGGGCTCAAGATTGAGGGGCTGGATGCCGCTATCAAGCGCTGTTGTGACTACCTGGAGTCCAAGCAGACGAAGGACGGCGGCTTTGGCAAAACCAACCGCGACGAGCACTACAACCAGTGGAGCCTCACCGGCTGCGGCGTGCTGGGCCTGCAGACGCTGGCGGATCACAAGGCCACCGCTGTGAAGAAAGGCATCCGCTTTCTGCGCGAGTTCCTCAGCAGCGAGCCTCTGGACTGGGAGCGCAACTGCAACCTCTACTGCTGGTACTACTACACCCAGGCCTTCTTCCAGGCAGGCGGTGACGACTGGAAGTTCTACAACTCACAGTTTCTGCCACAGATCCTCGGCGCGCAGAATGCCGATGGTTCCTTCAAACGTGGCCGCCCCAACTGGCCAGCAGGCGATGCCGCCGATGCCATCTACCGCCAGTGCCTCTGCACTCTGCAACTGGAGGTTTACTACCGCTACCTCAAGGTCGCAGACCGGGGGGAGAGTTTGATCTTTGAGCGGTGAAGGAAAGCCCGAACCATGCAAAGCGGCCCCCTCAACCTCAAAAATGTTGCCGCAGCTCTTCAATGAGCACCCAAAATGTTGCCGGCATTTGGCGTGTTTTTGGAGCTGGCCATTCCTCTGCATGCCATCTCATGCCATGACCTGCGCTGTCATGCTGCCACCACCAGCGGCTGAAAGGTGAAATGTTGCATGTTGCACATCCTATACTTGCAATATGGCAACATTTTGGCCGGAGCGGGCTCGCGCCTGCGAGAGGTAAGGGCCTGCGTCAAGTGATGAGATGCTTCATGTGGGTGACATGTGAATGTAATCATAGAACATGGTATATTATGACCTGTAAAAGATGGGGGCAGAGTGGTCCGCATAGTCCTCTGTGCGGCTCGCCAGCCCCTGATGCACCATTCACCCGCAGGCAGCGCAGAAGTCTGTGCGCATGGGTGCTGCATTTACTCTCGTAGCAGCCTCTTCGCGCAGGCGGGGGCATTGCGTGTTTAGAAAAGATGAATCCGCAGTGTGAGTGGGCATTTCGCGAAGTTTATGGAAGAAAGTAAGTCCTGGGCTGCTCGAACCGCACAGGGGACTGTGCGGACCAGTTTGCTGCCGCCCGACACAGGTCTCCTTGCTTGATGGTCATTACATGCTTGCCAGAGGGCCTGCGCCGCAGCAGAGGCGTAGGGCGGAGAAGTCAGGCCAGGGCTGTCTCTCGCTGGCAGGTGGGTGGGCTATCCTCATTGGCCCCGTTTGAGGCCTCCAAAATGTTGCCAGGGGTCTCATTGATAGCCCTCAAAATGTTGCCATGATTTCACGCCACGCCTTCCCTCTGCTGCCACGGGCTGCCATGCTGTGCCACAGGATGCCATCCCTTTTGGCGGCTAAAGTGGGAATGTTGCCATGTTGCCGTGTATAGGACGTGCAACATGCAACATTTCGGCTGGCACGGGACTTCGGGCTGGAGGCCAGGCTCAGCGGCTCAATCGAACACCACGGTCTTGTTCTTGAAGACCAGCACGCGCTCGCGGACGTGCCACCACAGGGCTTTGGCGAGCACGGTTTTCTCCAGGTCGCGACCCAGGCGCACGAGGTCGTGCACGCTGTCTTCGTGGCTCACACGCATCACGTCCTGGTGGATGATGGGGCCTTCGTCGAGGTCGGCGGTGACGTAGTGGCTGGTGGCGCCGATGATCTTCACACCACGCTGGAAGGCCTGGTGGTAGGGTTTGGCTCCCACAAAGGCGGGCAGGAAGCTGTGGTGGATGTTGAGGATGCGGTGCGGGAACTCCGCGATCATCGCCGGGCTGATGATCTGCATGTAGCGCGCGAGCACCACGGTGTCGATGCGCTGCTGGCGCAGCAGCTCGATCTGCGCGGCCTCCTGTTCCAGCTTGTTCTCCTTGGTGATGGGGAAGTAGTGGAAGGGGATGCCGAAGCGCTCCGCAGCGGGGCGCAGTGTCTCGTGATTGGCCACGATGAGCGGGATGTCCACAGGCAGGTCGCCGGATTCATGGCGGGCCAGCAGGTCGTAGAGGCAGTGGTTCTCCTTGGTGACAAAGAGGGCGATGCGCTTGCGCTGGCTGGCAAAGCTCAGGCGCATCTGCATCTCGTGCCGGCGTGCCAGGGGCTGCAGGCGGGCCTCGATCTCATCATTCTCCAGCGTGAAGTTTTCCAGGCTCCATTCCAGGCGCATGAAGAAGGCATCCTGCTCGGAGTCGATGTGCTGCTGGAGGTCGATGATATTCCCCTGATGCGAGAAGATGAAGCCGGTGACATCGTGCACCAGGCCGGGGCGGTCGGGGCAGTGAATGAGGAGGGTGGCGATGTCTTTTGAGGCCATGGCGGGAAGGGGACGGGAAAATTAAGAACGAGCGGCAGCGGGGAAACGGGTGCAGATTCCGTGCCCGTCGATTAGGCTGGGGATCTGCTCGGCGTGGCGGCCGGAGGCGATGATGCACTCCACACCGCCGTGTACGGCATCCTGCACAGCGCGCAGCTTGGAGATCATGCCGCCGGTGCCGAGGGCGGATTTTTCCTCTTCGGCGTGGTGGATCACTTCGTCCACATCCGCCACCACGGGGATGGGGCCTTCCTCGGGCTTCTTCATGTCGCGCAGCAGGCCGGGGGCGCTGGTCAGCAGGATGAGCACGTCGGCTCCCCAGAAACGGGCCACGCGGGAAGAGAGCTTGTCATTGTCTCCATAGCGCAGCTCCTCGATGGCCACCGAGTCGTTTTCATTGATGACGGGCACCACCTGGGTGAACTCAATGAGGCGGTCCAGCACCGCCTTCACACGCGGGGCGCGGTCTTCGTTTTCAAAGTCCTCGTGCGTGACGAGAAGCTGGGCCACGTGCAGGCCGTGATCCCGCAGCAGGGACTCGTAGGCGTGCATGAGGTGTGTCTGGCCCACGGCTGCCAGCGCCTGCAGGGTGGTCACGTCTGTGGGGCGCTGCTTGAACTCCAGCGGTTTCAACCCCGAGGCCACGGCACCGCTGCTGACCACCACAACGCTGTGCCCGGCACGCCGCAGCAAGGCCACAGCCTCCACCAGCTTGCGCAGCTGCACGGGATCGGGTTCAGGCGCGTCTTTGCGCGTGAGGATGCCGGAGCCGAATTTGAGAACAATGCGCTTGGGGGACATGAGAAGTCTGGAGGTGGCAAAAAGGGGCGGCGAATATGGCAGGCTGTGCTGCGATGCAAAGGGCAAATGCCGGAGGGTTGGCCTCAAAAAGGCGCAAAAACTCACAAAAGGTAAGCATACCTATGCACAGGCCAAGCTAGGGCAAAGCAGGCTGCAGATTTGGCAAAAAACTCAGAAGCCGAATGGCCCTGAGTTTTTGTTCCTTTTTTGCGCTTCTTTGTGGCCAATCGTCAGCTTACCACCGCACCACGGAGCTGGCCCAGGTGAAGCCGCCGCCGAAGGCTACGAGCAGGACGACATCGCCTTTCTTGAGGCGTCCGGCCTTGTTGGCTTCGTCCAGGGCCACGGGGATGGTGGCGGCGCTGGTGTTGCCGTATTTGTCCAGGTTCATGAACACACGCTCCAGCGGCAGGTTCAGGCGCTCGGCGATGGCGCTGATGATGCGCGCATTGGCCTGATGCGGGATGACGAGGGCCACGTCAGAGGCGCTTAGTCCGGCCATTTCCAGAGCCTGCTGGGAGGCCTCCAGCATGCGGGTCACGGCATGCTTGAAGGTCTCGCGCCCTTCCATGTGGATGGTATTGGGATGGGACTCGACGTTTTCCGGAGTGATCGGGCAGGCAGAGCCGCCGCCGGGGACCTTGAGCACATCGGCCAGGGTGCCGTCGGTGCCCATCACGGTGGAGAGCACGCGGCCAGGAGCGTCCGTTTCCTCGTCGGCACGGCGGATGACCACGGCACCTGCGCCGTCGCCAAAGAGTACGCAGGTATTGCGGTCCTTCCAGTTGATCAGGCTGCTGAGCTTTTCAGCGCCGATGACCAGGGCGGTGGTGCGGTTGCCAGTGTTGATGAAATGGCGCGCCACCTGGAGGGCATACAGGAAGCCGGAGCAGGCGGCGGAAACGTCAAAGCACACGGCGTTGCTGGCCCCGATCTTCTTCTGCACAAAGCAGGCGGTGGAGGGGAAGAACATGTCCGGCGTCACGGTGGCCACGATGATGAGCTGGATTTCCTCAGGGGAGACTCCGGCGCTTTCCATGGCCTTGCGGGCGGCCTCGGCGGCCAGGTCGCTGGTGGCCTGCTCAGCTGCGGCGATGCGGCGCTCCTTGATGCCTGTGCGGGAGGTGATCCACTCATCGGAAGTGTCCACGATTTTGGACAGATCATCGTTGGTCAGGACTTTCTCGGGCATGTAACTGCCGGTGCCAATGATGCTGGAGGCGCAGAAGGGCTGGGAACTAGGAGCGGGCATGGAGGGAGATGGAATGGGCGGTGGCGGCGGCCTCGATGTGGGGCCCCACCTGGTGTTGGATGGATTCGCAAGCCTGCCGTATGGCGTTCTTCATGGCAAATGGAGATGCACTGCCATGGGCGATGATGGTGATGCCCCGCAGGCCTAGGAGCGGCATGCCGCCGACCTCGTCGGGGTTGGTGCGAGTGTGTACGCGCTTGAAGGCAGGCTTGGCCAGGAGGCCACCGATTTTGGTCCAGAAGGAACTCTTAATTTCACTCTTCACCATGCTGAAGATGGAGTGGGCCAGGGCCTCGGCGTTTTTGAGGATGACATTTCCGGTGAAGCCGTCGCACACGACGACGTCTGGCGGGGTGTCCCACACGTCGTGACCTTCCACATTGCCGATGAAATTGATGCCTGCGGTGTGGCGCAGCAGCTTGCTGGTCTCCTTGCAGAGGGCGTTGCCTTTTTCCTCCTCGGTGCCGTTGGACATGAGACCCACGGTGGGGTTGTCACGTCCCAGCACATGCCGGGCAAAGGCGCTGCCCATGATGGCGTTTTGCACCAGATGGGCGGGCTCGCTGTCGGGATTGGCCCCAGCGTCGATGAGCACCCAGTGCTTGGTCAACGAGGGCATGATGGAGGCGATGGCGGGCCGCTCGATGTGGGTGAGGGTGCGCAGCTTGATGAGGGAGGCGGTCACGGCGGCACCGGTATGCCCGGCGCTGACCACGGCTTCTGCCTTGCCATCCTTTACCAGGTTCACGGCCACACTGATGGAGCTGTCTTTCTTTTTGCGGACGGCGTCCAGGCCGCTGTCCGCC
The DNA here is from genome assembly GCF_014203095.1 of Prosthecobacter vanneervenii. NCBI lineage: Bacteria > Pseudomonadati > Verrucomicrobiota > Verrucomicrobiia > Verrucomicrobiales > Verrucomicrobiaceae > Prosthecobacter > Prosthecobacter vanneervenii. The sequence continues at coordinate 389,571 of NZ_JACHIG010000001.1, forward strand.
ATGTCCACCACCTGGCTGGCGGGGACGATTTCCAGCTTGGGGCTGGAGACTCCCTGGGCCTTCAGTTCTTTTTCAATGGCGGCCGGATCGCCCACCAGAAAGAGCTTGGTGATGGCAGGCAGCGATTCGAGGGCGAGTTTGACGCCGCCGATGGGGTTTTGCGGGGCGAAGTCGCCCCCCATGACATCCAGTGCGATCTTCATTCCTGCGGTTGCGTGAGAGTCTTCAAGAGTATCGAGTTACGAGTCCTAAAGCGCGCAGAGGCGGGAATGCAAACGGGAGTTTTTTTGACCATGAAGTCAAAAACTGAGCATGAGTGCAATGGTTGCGCTTTCAGCACGGAAAACAGGCCGTATTGCGCCGGGGCGCTGTGTATGGGGCCTTACCTGCTGCTCCGTTCCGCCACCTGCATTTCCTGCACACTCAGGCACTTCTGGTAGAACTTCTGCGCCAGCTCTTCGCAGGCTGCATTAAAGGCGCCGGGATGCTGGGCCTGCTGTCTGGAGACAAAGATGAGATGCACGCCTGGGTCCGACCACGGGCGGAAAGTAGCGCGCACATAAGCGGGGTAGTCCGGCAGCAGGTGGCCGTCCTGCAGGAAGAACTCACGGAACCAGTTTTTGCCATCAGTGAGCACATCGGGGCTGCCTTCCACCGGTTGCAGCTCGATGCCCCGGTATTTCAGGCACACATTCAGAGTGTGGTGGCGGTCGCGGCTGGCGGAGCTGTAGCAGGCCAGACCGATCTCGTCCGGTTGGCCGGGCAGGCGGACCTCGTAGCAGTTGGGCGAGATACAACGGGAGAGCATGCCAGCCGGGGGCTCCCAGTTTTTGAGGCCAAAGGCCAGCAAAGTGGAGGCTAAAAAAGGCAGGGCCAAGCAGGCCATGAATACGGTCTGGCCAGCCCGGGCGGCTAGATATGCCCCGAGGTGCACAGGCTCAGGCTGCGGCTCCGGCGCTGGGACAGAGGCTGGGGCGGCAGGTTGGGCGGGACTTTCACCAGACCGCCAAGCCCATGCCAGCCCCACTCCTGCCACAGCCCACGACCACGATTGCATGGCCACCAAAGAGTGGGTGCAGGCCAGGCAGGCGGCACCAGGAATGCTGAAAACCCAGTGCTTCTGTACCAGCAGGGGGCATATCAGCAGCCAGGGCAGCCAAAAGGATTCCATGCCCACCACGGCGATACCCAAGCCCGCAACCACCCAAGCAGCCAGCGGCCATGTCGCGAAGCGGGCGCTGCCCTCGACCAGCCGACAGTGGGAAAGGCTGATGATGGCCGCCAGAGTCAGCAGCGTTGCATTGGGGGTGCCCGCCATGGGGGCCAGCAGCGCCACCACCGCAGCGGCGTGCAGGGTTTCCATCAGACCAGCGGAGGCAGGACGGTGGTCTCTAGGTGTGATGAGGGCGATAAACGGCACCAGCCACATAAAGCCCATGAAGTAATGCGTCTGCGGGCTCTCCACACCGGGATAGGCCACGGTGCGGTAGGTCAGCAGCGTGAGCACGCGCAGTACATTGGCCGCCACGGCAGCCGGCACCATGCCCGCCATGCAGAGCCAGAAGCGCCAGGCTCGGTTCTCACGGCGGTTGACCCACACCGCCAGCGCCAGGAGGATGAGCAGGAGATTGATCCCGGCGCAGTCACGTGTCCAGGGTACCATAAGGCGGCCCACGCGCAGCTCATCGCCGCAGTCAGCCGCATCGTTGCCCAGCCACTGCAGCGCGTGCAGGACGATGGGGCGTGTAAAATCCACCACCATGTCCTTTGACTGCGTGAGGTGCACCGCAGCCGCCACCGCCACGGCGGCAATCGTGGTGCGCAAGCTGGCGGCAGTGGGGCGGAAGGCCATGGCGGTGGTGGGTGGTGATGTTTGACGGGTATTTCAGGCTTACGCCGCCTGCTTCCGACGTGCGCGCACCTGGCGAAGGCCGATGACACCGGCAAAGGCGGCCAGCAGAGTGACCGGCGGAGCGGGGGCTCCGGGAGCGGCTGCCACGGCGGTCTGTCCCAGACTCCATTTGGTGCCTGCCAGGGTGTCCTTGGTGACCTTGGTGGTGGTAGTCCCGTTTACGATGGCCACAGGAATGCCGGGCAGCGCACCGTCCACCAGCGGATTCCATGCTGTGGTGCGGCTGGTGTAATTGTCTGACTCGAAGCCGGAGGAGTTATTGTTGGTCAGCACCACCTTGTTCCAGGCCGTGTTGGCATCCCCAAAGAAGTTGATAAAGGCAAAGGGCTCGTTTCGGTCCTGTGAGCGATCCTTGGGATTGCCATCGTAACTTGAGGGCAGGAGGTTCATGAGGCTGCTGGTGGTGAAGGTGCCCACCAGCGTGGAGTTTTCGTAAAACTTCAGCACATTGCTGGAGTCTCCGGCAGACCACCACATGCCGAAATAGGAGGAGTCTTTGTTGAGCGTCAGCGTGCTGCTGAGCACACCGGTGCCGGCTCCCTGCAGAGAATATTTGGTGCCGTTCGGATTGGCTGCACTGGCGGCACCGCCGTAGATGTCGGCATTTTTGACGTAGAGCTGGTCAAAGCTGCCCACACCGCTCCAGGAGACGTTTTTGTCCACCCCGGTCTTCAGATCGTCAAAAGTGAAGACATTGGTGTTTTTCAGGGTGGAGAGGTTCGACTCTGGATTCTCCGCGTAGGTGATGATGAGTTCGGCGCTGGCAGGCAGCGTTGTGGCGGTGAGCAGGATGGATAGTATGGCTGTTTTCATGAGGCCTTACTTCTCGTTCTCTTTGGAAATCCCGAAAACTCCCACAGATGTGGGGGGATGAAGGGAACCTAATGAGGCCTCTTTACGGGCCAATTCATATGGGAAGAAGGTTTAAATTTTCCCGTTTCAGGCCCTGCATTGTTTGGCGTCGCAGACACAAAAAACGGGAGCGCGGCGTCCGCACTCCCGTTGAAAAATGAGCTGGTATGGGACGCTTAGTATACGCCTTCCACGATGGTCTTTTCCATGGCACCAAAGGGGCGCACATCGGCCACGCCATCCCAGGCGTAGGGCGCGCGGGGCTTGCGGCGCATGGCTTCATCACGCTCCAGGAAGCGGGGCATGAAGAACTCTTTGGTCAGAGTGGTCAGCTCCACGCGGCCCCAGGCGTCGTATTCCACGGTGGTGTCGGTCTGCTTCGGATCCACCACGCGCAGCACAGCACGCGGCTGAGGAGCGTAGTAGGTCACGGAGAAGTTGTCCTCGGGCTGGATGGGCACGCTGGCGGCCAGGCCCATGAGAGTGTTGCCATAAGTGGGGTAGAAGCCGATGCGGTTTTCCAGCACCTCTTCAACGATGAAGCGCACATACTGTGGCGTCATGGTGGTGCCGCCCACGAAGCAGCCACGGATGCCGGCGTCGTAGAGGTCGACCTTCTCGGCCAGGGCTTCCAGAAGCTTGGGCGTGGTGAAGATAGCGGAGATCTTGCGGTTTTTCAGCAGCAGCACGGCTTGATCCACCACGTGGTCCATGTACTGGCGCGCCACGTCGAACTGCTTGTTGGAGATGAGCTTCTTCACGAAGCGGGGGTCGAGATCGACGAAGTAGCAGGAACTGCCGCGATAGTTGGCCAGATGCTCCACGGCCAGGCGCAGGCGGCGGGGGCCGGTAGGGCCGACCATGATCCAGGATTCACCCGGGGGGAAGTGCTTGTCGTCCAGCTTGTGGCTGAATTCCTCGTAGTCCACGCGGAAGTCGTTCCAGCCGATGCGCTGCTTGGGCATGCCGGTGGTGCCGCCGGTTTCGAAGATGTTGAAGGGCTTGCCCTTGAAGGCGGCGGGCACCCAGACCTCGGGCTGCAGGTCACGCAGCCACTCATCCTGGAAATGGGGGAACTGGGCCACGGTGTCCTCATAGCTGTTCACCTTGCCACGCGGGTCGAAGTTCTTCTTGGCCCATTCCAGCCAGAACTGGCAGCCGGTCTCGGGGGAGAAGTGCCAGTTGATGATTTCACGGACTTGGTTGTCGAGCTGGGCTTTGGCTTCGTCTGGGGTCATGGGGGGGCAGGGTGATTGGAAGGCGTACTTTGAGAAGGGAGGTAACAAACGAAAGTGAAAAACGCTCCCTTTCGCGGAATGGACGGGAAAAGATTGAAGCAATTTTGGGGTGTAAGCGTCTGTTTCGGCGGGGCAACCACCCACTTCCCACCATGAAACTCCAACGCGTCATCTCCGCCTCTCTCATCGTGCTCACCCTGAGTTCCTGCTACTACGGCCCAGCCTATCGTCCTGTCTACGGTCGTCCTGTCGTGCGTCCGGTGCCGGCACCAGTGATTATCCCTGTGGGCGCAAGGCCTTACTACCACGGCGGTGTGCGCTACTACACGCACCGTGGCGTGTGGTATCGTCCGCATGGCGGCGGGCACATCATCTGCCCGCGTCCGTTTTAATCCGGACTGAAAGCGAACACTGGCGCGCCGCGTGAATGATGCTCTCATGCGGCCCGACCGCCCTTCGGCAGCACGCTTTGGCCGTGCTGCCGGACCGGGGCGCTGACGCCTTTCGCTGTTTATTCAATGAGCCTCTCTCAAGACGACAATACCGCGCTCTTTCGCAAAGCATGGACCCTATACGACGCCATCTCCGAGAAGAACTACATGTTCCACCAGGAGATTTACGGTCATGTATCCGACCTCCTGCAGCAGCGCCATGCGCAGGGGCCCTACCACCTTTTGGACCTCGGCTGTGGCAATGCACGCTTTCTCGCCCCGTGCCTGAAAACCGCGCCGCCTGCCAGCTATGATGGCGTGGACCTCTCCGCCTCAGCGCTGGAGGAAGCCCGCGGCTACCTAAAGGGTATGTCCAACACCGCGCTGCATCACAAGGACATGCTGCAGGCTGTGGAGGACACCGACTGCGCCTTTGATGTGATCTTCTCCGGCTTTGCCGTGCATCATCTGAATGCTGCGGACAAGCAGCGCCTGCTCACCGCCTGCGCCGAGCGCCTGGTCCCTGGAGGGCAGCTCATCCTGGTGGATGTGCTGCGCGACGAAGGGCAGACCCGCGAGCAGTATCTGGAGGGCTACCTTGGCTTCATGCGCAACGAATGGCGGGAAGTGCACCCCGAGCATCTGAACGAAGCCTGTGCGCACGTTGAGGCCTATGATTTTCCTGAAACGCTGGCCGACATCGCGCAGATGGCGCAGCAGGCCGATCTCAAGGCACCTGCGGTGATAGGCAGCTACCGGCAGCATCACATCCTGCGCTTTGTCGCCTGATGAAAGAGGCTCTGCGCGCGGCTCGTTTGCCTAGGCTCACCACCCCCAGATGATCCGCCGCGCACTCCTAGCCTCCGCATGTCTTTCCGCCGCAGGTGCTGCGGACCTGACGCACTTTGAGCAGCGCATCCGCCCGCTGCTCATTGAGAACTGCATCGAGTGCCACGGCCCGGACAAGCAGAAGGGCGGCCTGCGCCTCGACTCCCGCGCCGGATGGCAGACCGGCGGCGACTCCGGCCCCGCGCTGGTGCCTGGAAAGCTGGACGAAAGCAAGCTCTGGCACGCCGTCTCCTACCTGGACCGCGACCTGAAGATGCCGCCCAAGCGCAAGCTCAAGGACAGCGAGATCTCCGATCTGAAACTCTGGATCGAATCGGGTGCGCCTGATCCGCGCGATGAGGTGGCCGGCAGCACCAAAGGAAAATCCGCACGTGCAGACGCCAGTTTCTGGTCCTTCCAGCCTCCACGCGATGTGCCACCGCCTGCAGTACTAAACACCGACTGGCCTGCGAACGACATCGACCGGTATATTCTGGCAAAGCTGGAGTCGCAGCAGATGCAGCCCGCGCCTGATGCCAGTCCCGCCGTGCTGCAGCGCCGTCTGGCCTTTGACCTCACCGGGCTGCCACCTGATCTCTCCCAGCCTGCGCCGCAGACGCTTGCGGAGTATGAAAAGCGCGTGGACGAGTTGCTGGCCTCCACCGCCTTTGCCGAGCGCTTTGCCTCTCACTGGCTGGACATCACCCGTTTTGCGGAATCCTCCGGCGGCGGGCGTTCGCTACCCTTCAAAGATGCCTGGCGCTTCCGCGACTACGTCATCGAGGCCATTCGCGACAATGTGCCGCTGGACCGCATGATCACCGAGCATCTGGCGGGAGACATTCTCCCAGCCGCCGATGCCGCCGCACGCCGCAGGCAGGTGACTGCCACCGGTTTCCTTGCCCTGGGCCCCACCAACTACGAAGAGCAGGACAAGGGCATGCTGCGCATGGACATCGTGGATGAGCAGCTCGACACCATGGGCCGTGCTTTCCTCGGCATGACGCTCGGCTGCGCACGCTGCCACGATCACAAGTTTGACCCCATCTCCGCACGGGACTACTACGCACTGGCTGGAATCCTGCGCAGCACCAAGACGCTGCGCAACTACACCGACAACGTGGCGCACTGGATCGACACACCGCTGCCCATGGATGGCGAGGCAGAGGTGGCACTGCAGAAACACGAAAAGCAGGTGGGCGCGCTCAAGGAGCAGATCGCTACGATCAAGGACAGCCTGCGGGATGCCGGCAGCGCGGATCTGCGCACGCGCAGAACGATTTCCATCAGTGATCTTCCCGGCATCGTAGTGGATGACACCGCCGCGCAGAAGGTGGGCATGTGGAAGCAGTCCACCAGCTACGCGCCCTACATCGGCAGCGGTTACTTGAGCGACAACAACGAAGGCAAGGGGGAGAAGACCGTGTCCTTCACCCCCAAGATTCCCAAGACCGGGCGCTATGAGGTGCGCCTGGCTTTCAATGCCGGTCCCAACCGTGCAGAAAGCGCCACTGTGACCATCCTGCATGCCGACGGCGAGGAACTGAAAGCGGTGAAGATGGTCACGGATTCCCTCAAGGGGCTGCAATTTGCCTCTCTGGGCACCTATCGCTTTGAAGCGAACGGCCAGGGGTTTGTGCTGGTTTCCAATGCCTCCTCTCAGGGTTTCGTGACCGTGGATGCGGTGCAGTTTCTCCCGGCAGACGAGACCGTGGACGACGTGGTGGCAAAGAAAGAGAAGGACAAGGAATCTCCCACCGCCGTGAAGCTCAAGAAGCAGCTGGCAGAGCTGGAAAAGGAGCTGAAGGCCGTGCAGAAAGGCGGACAGGACCGCCCCGAGGCCATGTCTGTGGCGGAAGACACCGCGCCGGAAGACGCCAAGATCCACATCCGTGGCAGCATCCGCAATCTCGGAGCCGTCGTGCCGCGCGGCTTCATCCAGGCTGCTCTGCATGGCACCGCGCCCGCTATTCCCACCAACGCCAGCGGCCGCCTGCAACTGGCGCAGTGGCTCACCTCCCGTGACAATCCTCTGACCGCGCGCGTCATGGTCAATCGCATCTGGCACTGGATCTATGGAGCGGGCATTGTGCGCACCACGGACAACTTCGGTTCCACGGGAGAGGCCCCCAGCCACCCCGAACTGCTGGACCATCTGGCCGTGCGCTTTATGGAGGATGGATGGAGCCTCAAGCATCTCATCAAGCAGATGGTCATGAGCCACACCTACCGCATGGCCTCCACACATGCAGCCACCACCGATCCGGACAACCGCCTGCTGAGCCACATGAACCGCAAGCGCATGGATGCCGAGTGCCTGCGCGATGCCATGCTCAGTGCTGCTGGCACGCTGGACCGCAGCTTTGGCGGCCAGGGCATCAGTGAGGCCAAGGCCGTGGATGCCAACGATCAGAAGATTCAGAATCTGGAATACGGCTACGCTTTCCAGGACACCCGCCGCAGCCTGTACACAGCCGCCTTCCGCAACGTGCGCCACCCGCTTTTTGAGGTCTTTGACTTTGCGGACATCAACCAGCCCATCGCACAGCGCACTACCAGCACCGTGGCTACGCAGGCGCTCTTCCTCATGAACTCCCCCAAGGTGATCGAGCAGGCCCGCAGCGCTGCTGATGTGGTGCTCAAGTCCGCGCCTGACACGGATACGCGCATCGGTACCGCCTTTCGCAACTCCCTGCAGCGCCAGCCCACGGAAAAAGAGCGCGCTCTCGTGCGCGAGTTCATTGAGTCCAGCCAGTCCGGCAACGCCACCCCGGAAGACATCCGCGATCTCTGGGCTCGCTTCATCCAGGATCTCTGGTCCACACCGGAGTTCCGGTTTCTGGATTGATCCAGTACGATGGTCACTCCTGCTCGTCGATCAGCGCGGGATAAACGCCCCACCTAACGAGTAACAGAGCACCCTGTTTGCGAACTCACGCCTTTGCAGCAAAGAACTGCACCGTCCCCGTGGCATGCAGCACGCACATGACACCGGCGCCCGTGGTGATCAGGGCGGTGATCAGCGTGGTGAAGCGGTGCTTCTGAATCCAGGCCTCCGAGTACTCCAGGTCCAGCGGATGCACCACCAACCAGCCTTTGAGCAGGCAGAAGTTGAATAAGCCGATGGCAAAAGAGATGAAGGCAACCAGCCAGCCGATCATAAAGCGTGAGTGTTTTATATTGGGGTGAACCCCTCTGACTAACGCCGTTGGAGGCAGAAATCAAGACGGATGCGCCGGGTGTTTGTCACGGCTTCCACCAGGCATCCAGTTTGGCGCTGAGAACTTTCACTTTGTCAGCATTCTCCGCTGCCAAGTTTTTCTCCTCCTGCGGGTCCGCTTTCAGGTCATAGAGCTCCACCACGTCCTTGGGCTGGTTGGCCGCGTTGGGGATGATGAGCTTATCGTGTCCATCGACGATCCAGCGCCAGCGCAGGCTGGTGGCGGGCACGTTGAGGTCCACAAAGTTGTGCGTGAAGCACTCGCCGTAGAGCGTCTTGCGGGCGCTGACGGCAGTGGTGTCCAGAAGGTCGATGCCAGGAAAGGGCTTCGTCGGCGGGATACCGACAGCCTTGAGCAGCGTGGGCACGAGGTCGATGGACTGCGCCAGCTCATCACTCATCTTCGGCTGCACATGGCCGGGCCAGCGCACCATGATGGGCGTACGCAGGCCACCGTCATACTGGCTTTGCTTGGACTTGTCCGCATATCGGCCGGTCTTCGGGTTGGTGATCCAGCCGTTGTCGCTGAGATAGACAAAGATGGTGTTTTCCTTCATCCCGTTGTCGTCGATGTGCTTGATCAGCTCGCCGCAGGTTTCGTCAAACCACTCCACCATGGCCCAGTACCTGGCCACGTGGGGGCTGGGCGTTTTGTCCTTGTACTTGTCAAAGAGTCGCTGCGGCGGCGTGTGGGGATCGTGCGGCATCATGGGCGCATACCACACAAAGAAGGGCTTCTTCTCCTTCTGTGCCGTGGCGATGAAGTCATAGATGGGCTGCATGGTCTTGCGGCCGATGTCCAGTCCCGCATCGCCGTGGCGGCCGCCGTGCGTCATGCCGTGGGTGAAGCCACCTCGCTCGTAGCTTTTCTGCCACCACTTGCCGGTCTGCAGGCTCAGATAGCCCTTTTGCTTCAACATCGTCGGCAGCGTGCCGGCTTCTTCCAGGTGCTTGCTCATCACCTCGCGTCCTGCCTCAAACTGCAGGCTGCTTTGAAACTCACGCGGTTTCATTCCAGCGGGAATGGGCGGGTCATTGCTGGTGACTTTGTGCTGATGCGGATACAGCCCGGTGATCATCGTGGCCAGGCTGGGGCAGCACAGGCTGCAAGGCACGTAGCCACGTGTGAAGGTGAGGCTCTCCGAGGCCAGGCGGTCCAGGTTCGGCGTCTGGATGACTTTGTTTCCCATGAAGCCATAGTCGCTGTACAAATGATCATCTGAGATGATCATGACGATGTTTGGCGGCGGCTGCGCATCGGCGGCCACGAGAAAGCTGGGCAGGGCAAGCAACGAAAGAAAAAGACGGCGTATCATGAGCATGGTTGGGCGCATGGGAACGCCGGCGCCGCATGGCATCTTGCCAGAAGGTGGGGCAGGTGGTTGAATGACGGGGATGGACGAAAATGAGATTCCGCGATCCAACCCACGCGCTACAGGCCGCTGGTGGAAGATATGGCTGGCCACCACCCTCATCCTGCCTGCCGTGGTCGGCGCTTTGGGGTCTCTGTTTGGAGAGGTCTTTGGGTTCTTTATCTTTGCGCTAGGCCTGGCGGACCTGATGGTGCATGAGTGGGCGTGCAAAAAGCTGGCTCCGCCGAAGAGCTGGCTGTACTTCTTTTTGATGTTTGGTGGCGGGGTGTTGATAGTTTCATCTTTTTACTCAGGCTGCCTCGTAGGCAGAACACATCCTTGAACAATGACCGAAGAATCTGCACCACCACCTTCTCCGGCAAAGCCCGTGCCCCCTGAGGCCGGACGCCTGTGGGCGGCATGGCTGCTCTCCACTATGGTCTTGCCATCAGTGGCGGGGCTTTTTTTGAGTGTGGGATCGGTCTACGCTTATGTATGCATGCTGCTGCTGGTTTGCGCCAGCTTAGGCCTGCATTTGGGGGCATGCATCCGGCTGGCTCCTGAGCTTACCTGTCTGTCCTTTTTTCTGGCAGTCGGCGGCTGGGTGCTCATGGCGGCGTCATTTTTCGCTGGCTGCGTGCTTATGGCGATACGCTAAACTCAGGTCATGTCCGACTCCCCACCTCCGCTCCCACCGTCGTCGCAGCCTGCGCCACCACCCGCCGAAGGTGTCTGGTGGCTGGCGTGGATTATCGCCACCGTGATCGCTCCCGGTGCTGCGGTGCCTGTCTCCAATGGTTTGCCGCCTACTGAGATCAGCGTGGCATCATGCTGGACGGCCGCAGCAGCCATCCTGATTTTGCACATCGTCGCTTCTGTCAAACTTGGCAGGAATCGCTCGGGCTGCATGGCTGTGGCGCTGACGTTTGGCGGCTGGTTGCTCATGCTAACCTCCTTTTTTGTGGGCTGTGTGTCGATGATGAACAACATGAGCCACCGATGACCGCAACACTGCTCAAACGTACCACCTCACGCTGTCCGCAGTGCCACCGGCCTTGCCCGGCCACGGTGGAGCAGCAGGACGGCAAAGTGTATCTGAAGCGCCGCTGCATCGCGCATGGAGAGTTTAGTGCCTGCATTGCCAGTGATGCGCGCTTTTACTGGTTGGCACAGGGCAAGGAGGAAAACCGCTGCTGCTCCGGCGGTGCGTGCTGCACGGCGGAGGGAACGTCCGCCGGCACGATGGGACGCAACGCGGAAGGGCGGGGGACCAATTCCATCGAAACGCTCTCCACCTGCCTGGCGCTGATCGAGATCGTCAACTCCTGCAATCTCGCGTGCCCCACCTGCTACGCGGATTCGCCCGTGGGCATTGGGTCCAAGGTGGACGCCATCCCGGTGGCGGACATCCAGGCGCGGGTGGATGGCGTGATCGCACGCAAAGGAAAGATCGAAATCCTCCAACTCTCCGGTGGCGAGCCCACGCTGCACCCACAGCTCACCGAACTCTGCCGCTGGGCCAAGGCGCATGAGAAGATCGACTTCCTGCTCATCAACTCCAACGGTGTGCGCTTTGCCAAAGACCCCGAGCTGAGCCATGAGCTGGGAGCCATCTTCCACAATGGCGGCCTGCAGGTGTATCTGCAGTTTGATGGACTGCAGGAGGCCGGGCACAAGGCTCTGCGCGGTGCCGACCTTCGCGAGGTGAAGCAGAAGGCGCTGGCCAATCTTGCCGCGGCAAACATTCCCGTCACACTCGCCATGACCGTGACGCATGAAAACCTGCCTCATCTTTGGCAGACCGTGCGCTTTGGCCTGGAGGATGCGAACATCCACGGCATCACCTTTCAGCCGGAGTTTCTCAGCGGGCGCAATCATTTGCCCACCGCAAAGCAGCGCCTGAACACAGCAGACATCCTCATGGCAGCCGTGGAGCAATCCCAGGGGCAGCTCCGCTACGAGGACTTCACGCCGCTTCCGTGCGGAGACCCCAACTGCGCCACCATCGGCTACCTCATCCGCCGCGAGGGGCAGGTGTGGCATGTGAGTGACTTCCTCGACTTCAGCAAGCTGCAGGGCTTTTTGCAGGACAAGATCCACTATACGCTGGCAGACCTGGCCCAGTGCGGCTGTGAAAACGAGCCGCTCGGCGAACTGCTGAAAACCATGGAAAAGACGCGCAGCATGGCCTTTCGTCTGATGGTCAAGCCCTTCATGGATGCCTGGACCTGGGACGAGGACCGCATCGACCGCTGCTGCACGCATGTGATCCGCCCGGATGGCAAGCTGGACTCCTTCTGCCGCTACTACTCCGGCTTTGCCGACACTCGCCAGGCCCTGTGAATCCCTCCCCACAGCATCAGTTTCTTCCCGGCAGCCCGGTCTATGCCCTGTGCATGATGCTGGGCGTGGTGATCGGCGCGGTGTTCTGGTACCGGCGGGCGAAAGGCCAGAGCGAGATGCTGCTCATCTACCTCGGCGCATTGATCGGCGGCTTTGCCGGGGCCAAGGTGGCCTACCTGCTGGCGGAGGGCTGGCTGGAGTGGCAGCAGCCGGACCGTTTACTGCGCTGGGCCACGGGCAAGTCCGTGCTCGGCGGCCTGTTAGGCGCATATGCCGGGGTGGAGTGGGTGAAGCATCTCGTGGGCCACCGCAGCTCCACAGGAGATGCCTTTGCCGTCATCGTGCCTGTGGGCATCCTCCTCGGGCGCGTGGGCTGCTATGTTAACGGCTGCTGCCTCGGCAGGCCGGTGGCCGGTGTCTTTGCCATGCGGGATGTGCATGGCGTTACGCGCTGGCCCGCACCGTTTGTCGAGGGCGCGTTCCAGGTGGTCATCCTTGCCATCATCCTGCTGTTGCAAAAGCGCGGACTGCTGCGGGACCGTCTGTTTTTCCTCTACCTTGCTGCCTACGGGGGCTTCCGTTTTGCACACGAATTCATGCGCGACACGCCCAAGATCTGGCTCGGGCTCAGCGGCTACCAGTTCATCTCCGCAGCGACAGCAGCGCTGGGGCTCTTCATGATCTGGCGGCGGACGAAATCAATGCAGGCGGTAGGCTGACACTTTCTCAGGACTAGCGCTGCCGCTCAGTTCCTTGCCGCTATGGCAGCGCGGTAATTGGCCAGGGCACGGAAATATTCGGCTTGGGCTTCCACCTCTAGCACCTTGGCGTCAAAGCTGGCCTGCTCACGGATCTGCAACGCCAGCAGGTCGGTGGCACCCTGCTTCATGCGCTCGGCCTCAGCGTTGGCAAGCTGCTGGGCCAGTTCCACGTTCCGCCGTGTCTGCTGCAGCACCTCGTGTGCGGTGTGCAATGCGCTATGGGCATCGCGCACATCTGCGGCGATCCGCTCACGAGCAAAGCGCAACTCCTGGTTCAGGCGCTCGATCTGCGCCTGCGCCACGTCCACGCGACCCTTGGCCTCGCGGCGTTGCAGCGGCACTTTGAATTCGATCTTGGCCTCCACCTCGGTTCGCTCGATGTCGCGCGGCGTTTTGCCAGTGACTCCTTGTGCGGCCTGAACGCCCACCTCCAAGCTGGGCAGCAGGTTGTTCTTGGCCAGGCGGAGGTCGATCCCCGTCTTTTCCAGCGTTAGCTCGATGCGCCGCATCTCCGGGCGGAAGATCAGCGCCCTCGCGATGTCTGCCGTGAGCTGTGACTCCCCTGGGCGGTCATGCTCAGGAAAGGCTGAGGGCACGCGGGAGCGCTTCGCCAGAATGGGCTCAGCCGTGCGGGCATCCCGGTAAAAAAGCGAAAGCTCGATGGTGGCGGCCTGAAACCGCCTCGTGGCCTGCACCACTGCGATCTCGCGGCTGACCACCAGTCGCTGATTGTCCACCTGCACGATGGGGGCCGAGGCACCGTTCTTCACTTGCTCGGCGATGGCTGAGTCGCGGTCTCTCGCCACGCGGAGCAGCGCCTCTGAAAGTGCGAGCCTCTTACCTGAGGCCAGCCAGCCATAGTAGGATATGGTAGCTGCCCGAACAAAGTCCAGGTACTGCCGCTGAATGAAGGGATCTGCCAGCTCCTGGTCGATTTGCGCCTGCCATAGAGAGGCGCGGCGGCGGTCGATGGTGCCATCCCGCAGCAGCGGGATACGAAAGCCCAACAGGCCTTCGCCGTCCACGCCGGTGCGGTCCTTGTTGTAGTTGGGCAGGAAGCCGCTGCTCAGGCGGTAGCCGCCGTACACACTGCCGCCCCAGTTGGTCAGCGGCTGCTCCAACATGGCGTAGCCTGTCTGCCCGTCGTAGTAGCCCGCTGGCGAAAAGGAGCTGCCTGCATTCAGATTCAAGTCAAAGGAGCCCAGCGCCTGGCGCACGCGTCCGTTGGCGATGTCCTGCTCGATCAGCGCCGCGAGGTAGGGCGGGTATTGAGTCTCGACGCTTTGGAGCACCTCTGTCAGCAGAAGAGGGCGTGCTTTCTCCTCCGGTGCAGCCTCCAGGCCGGATAAGGGCAGCACCAGTGCCACCACGGCAGCACGGCAGCGGCTCACGCGACGTCCAGTGTGCGGATTCATCATCATGCGTGTTTTCAGCATCATCTTCAATGTCATGGAGAAAATCATTTCTTGGTGGGATCCAGCTTGCCGTCCGCATTCGAGTACACCGGCGGGAAGCCGTTGATCTGCCGCCAGAGCTCAAACCAGAGCGGCACTTCGTTGAGCAGGATCCACGCATTTGCTCGTGTGCCCTGTCGCAGCCAGCGCTCGCGGTCCGGCCAGCCCACCTTCACGGGGCCTTTGCCGTCGCCGCGATCCACCACATCATCCGCCGGACCGATCAGCACGCGGAAGCGCCCCTGTCCATCGTCGCTGGCGTCCACAAACACCACCTCTCCTGCAAAGGTGCCGATGGCCAGTTGGGGCCAGCCAATCGTCTGCACCGCTGGCCAGCCTTCAAAGGCCAGGCGCACCTGGCTGCCGGGTGTCACCACGCCATTCTCCTCTGTGCGCGCGTGGACCAATGGCATGTCATTGCCGTCCACCCATACCTCCACATTGCGGCTGTCGCTTTCAGGTATGATCACGCAGATGAGCGAGCCCGGGCGCAGGTAGGTGCCATCCGTCACCGCCACCTGCAGCACGATGCCATCTCGCGGAACCTCCACCACCTGTCGCAGGTTTTGATTGATCTGTACATCGATCACCGAGAGGTCGCGCTCTGCCGTGGCCACCTCTGCCAGCGCGCTGCCCTTGGAAGCATGGATGCTGGCGATCAGCGCATCCATGTCATTACCAGTGCGCTTCAGCGCCGCCTCGGCGGACTTCAGGTCTGCGCTCGTAGCATCCCTTTGCAGCTTGGCCAGCTCCAGGCTGCGCTGGGACTCCAGCTGCTTGTTAAAAAGCTCCTGTGTACGTGTGAAGTTCAGCTGCGCTGTCTCCGCCGCAATTTTGGCCCCGGCCACGCGCTGCTCTGCGCCATCGATGGCCTGTGCCTTGGCCAGTTCCTGCTGCGTGATCTGCGCTGTCAGCGACTCCACACGCCCTTGGGCAAAGTCACGTCGGCTTTCGATGGCCTCGCGCTGTGCTTTCAGGTTGTTGATGAGGTTGGGGTCGTTGTCTTGGATCTCGATGATCAGCTCCCCCTTTTTGACCCGCTGGCCTTCGGTGATGTGCAAATTGCGCACACGGCCGGACACCTGCGCCTCCACATTCACGCGACGGTCCAGCGGATTGAAGGCAATGACCCGCCCCGTCCCCGCAACAAACTGCCGCCACGGCAGAAAGAGCAGGGCCAGCACCCCTAGGATGAAGCATACCACCAGCACGCGGCTGAAGATGCGGATAAAGCGCGCCGGACTGGCCAGGCTGAGTGCCGGCAGCCGAGGGGCTGATGGAGTGAAAAAGGGGGCGGAAGATGGGGAAGGGGAATTCATGGCATCAGTCATCTGCGTCGTCTTCGTCTGGCTCATCATGGCATCAGGCGGCATGGGGCTGAGATATGGTGCCACCATTCAGATGGCAGGGGGCCAGTTCGATGATCTGATCGCACCGCGCACTGACCCGTGCATCGCGTGTGGCCACCACCACAGTCCACGGCTGCTCCTTGCCCAGGATGGCCTCGGAGAGCTGTGCAAAGGAGGCGTCGTCCATGTTGTCCAGCAGCTCATCAATCAGCAGCAGTCGCGGTCGTTGTGCTATGGCGCGCGCCAGCAGCAGACGCATGCGCTGGTTTCCGGAGAGTGGTGCACCGCCGATCTTCAGCCGTAGGCCCAGCCCCTCCGGACGCGCCAGCAGTTCCTCCAGCAGACCGGCCTGTTTCAACGCAGCGCGGATTTCATCCATGCCGATGTCACAGCGGCCAAGGCGCAGGTTTTCCACCACCGTGGCGTCCATGATCTCATCCCGGCGCAGCAGTTGAGTGCTCTCACGCAGAGCCTCCAGATCCCAGCTGCGCAGGTCCACGCCGTCCACCATCACATAGCCGGCGCTTGGCTGGCGCAGGCCGAAGAGGATGTCCAGCAGAGAGCTGGCTCCAGCTCCATGCGGCCCAACCACAGCGGCTCGCGTGCTGGCGGGGATGCTGAAGCTGCGCCCTCGAAAGAGCACGGCACCTGCATGATGTGCAAAAGACATGCCCCCCGCCACCACTTCCGCGCCGCCGCTGCTTCCATCGGCAGAGTTGCGACCTGCGGGCTTCTCCCCGCCCTCGCGCTCCGTCTCCAGGTCAAAGATGTGGCCCAGCTTGTCCATGGCCGCCATGGCATCATACCAGGCCTCCAGCTGCTTCCCCAGCTTGGAGAGGGAAGTCACGATGCCGCTCATGATGATCTCGCTGGCCACAAGTTGGCCCAGCGTGATCTGCTGGCTGATCACCAGATACCCGCCCACTACCAGCAGCGCTGCCGAGGCGACCACCTGAAGCGTCAGCAACCCCGCGATCTGGCGCATCAGCACACGGAAGTGCCGGCTGCGCGCCATCACATAGCCTGTGCTCAGCTCATTGGCGCGTTCGTGCGCCATACGGCTGCCTCCCGGCCCTTTGAAGAGAAAGGGGAAATGAGCCACCTCCTCAAACCAGTTCACCAGATCATACTTCATCCGCGACTCCTCGATGCTCGTGGCCACAGCTCCCCGTCCGAGCAGCCACAAGCTAAGAATGATCAGCCCAAGAAGCACCGCCGCAAAGAGCAGCAGCAGCGGATGATACAACGAGAGCAGCAGCATGCCGATGAGCCCGCCGAAGACGAGGTTCACCCCGTCCAGCAGCAGCATGGCCGTGGACTTCTGCGCCGTTACCACATCCAGAAAGCGGTTGACCATCTCCGGCGCATGCACCTCATCATGCACCTGGGCTTTCACTCGTGGCAGGCGGTAGGCCAGATCTGCCGCCGTGCGCACAAAGATGCGCCGCTGGATCACGTCAGAGACATAGTATTGAAAGGCTGTCACCACGGCCTGCAGCCCCAGGCAGCCAAACAACGCCAGAGACACCACCACCAACGCCTGAATATACGGGCGCGACTGCCCGCCGAAGGCCAGATTGCTCACGATTGCGTCCACCGCCAGCGGTACGGCCAGATATAGCAAAGCCGAGAAAATAGAGAATAACAGCAGCGTGCGCACTTCCTGCCGCTCGGCCAGCAGCAGGCCGATGAATCTTCGAGAAGGGCTTTCTCCGCCATGACCATGGGCTTCCGCAGAGCCATGGTCGCCTGTTGGCGCAGGATCCTGCAATGCGCTCATCGCCTGTGCTGGGCGGCTGGCATGCACGATTCCTGCCTCCACCACCGCATCCACGTTATTGAGTCCTAGCAGCCGCGCCAGCGCCTGGCGGGAGAGTGTCATGCGGTGGTCTGGATGCTCGTCTGCTGCCATGCGCAGGCGGAACCAGCCTGCGCTGGTGATCACACGCCAGCAGCTCTCTCCAGCGCTCCATATCACCACGGGAGAATCCTCCCTTGCGTGCCAAACAACTTCTCGCAGCGGCAGTCGCACGGGGGAAACCTGCATGCCTGCATCTGCCGCCGCGATACACAGCAGTTCCAGCGGCTCTCCCGGCAGGTCCTGCTTCCGGAGGGCATGTTCAGTGGCGAGACGTGCACGTTCCACATCCAGCTCAATGCCCAAAATGGCAGAGAGCTGCAGCAGTGTCGTGGATGACAGGGGGTGGGGTGGTGGGATTGAGTGTGTCAAAATGTTAGATAGGCTCGCGTCCTATACGCTTTTGTAGCACACTCGGATTCATTCGAGGAACTGCAAAAAGACGTCATGAATGTAACCTACTCATGCGCCAAAGTTTGGTGTTCAGCCGACAGCCTAACAAGGGGTAAAGAATCTCCGGAATTTGCATCTCATTGACGATGACTCAGCAATCTTTCATGAGTGGCAATGCATGAAATCAATGCTTGCGCATGGATGTGGTAACGACAGCCTATCATGGCCATGATTTGGAATTCCCCCCGGTGGCTGCTGCCGGTCTTTACACTCTGCCTGCTCACACTCACTTCCTGCCAGATGCACATGGGCTCTCTGGCTCACAGGGCCTTCAGTGGCATGACGGATCCTCTGACCTCTGAGCCGCTGGACTATCTGCCTTTTCCGGACCTGAAGCAGTGGGCGGCGCTGCCGGGCCCCATGCTGGAGGTGCAGGAAAACAAGCTTGTCTCCCGCAGCCTTTTCATTCGGGATGAGGAACTGCCAAAGGGCTCGCCAAAGGCTAGGCGGGCCAGTTCAGGCATCACCGGCAGGGCGGGGGATGTGATGGGCATGTTTACCTCGCTGCTGGCCATCGCCGCAGGCACTCACACGGAGGGCAATCTGGGCTCCATCGATGATACGAGGCGTCAGCTGGCAGTTAATGAATTTCCTTTCGTGCTGCTGCAGGGGGAAAAGCTGGTGTATGTGAAAAGAGACAGGCAGCCCTGGCCGGTGCTGGCGCGTGCGTCAGAGCGCAGCAAGGTCACGGTCATCACCAAGGACGGCACTTTTTTCGGTATATCCCAGCACATTCATTTCCGCAGCAACTCCACGGAGGTGGTGCTGGAGGGAGACCCCACCGTGCAGTCCGGCCAGCAGCACATCAAAGGTGTGCGGCCGGATGCGCTCATGATACTGGATTTCTCCAAGCGCCGCGTGCTGGTGAACGGTCCCGCGAAGGTGAAGAAGCTCTTCCGCTGAATGCAGAAACAGGCGTAAAAAAGGGGAGGGCAGCATCTGCCTTCCCCGGTGAATGAACTCAGGCTGCTGACTGGTTAGTGCCTGTGACTGCCGTGGTAGCCACCACCGCTGCCATTCCACCCGCCACCACCGCTGCCGCTCCAGCCAGAACCGTGGCTGCCGCCGCCACTGTGAGGAAAGCCGCCACCAGTGGAACCTCCGCTGGGAGGAGACCAGTTGTGCGGGAATGCATGGCTCACCTGGCTGTGGTAGCTCGAGGGATGGTTGTTGAAATAAAACGGCACCGAGTGGGAGGCCTGGATCGTGCGCGGTGAGTAGCCCGGCAGCGTTGGGCCTGACATCCAGCGGTTGCCGCTCAAGTAGTGGTACTGCTGCGTGGGGCGGTGGTAGTAGGCGGAGTAGCGCGGGTAGTAGGAGTAGTTGTAGCTGCTGCCATACACCGGCACATAGGGGCGCAGGCCCACGGGATAGCCATAGCCGCCGTAGCCATAGTTTCCGTATCCATATCCTCCTCCATAGCCGTAGCCACCGTAGTATGGGTCGCAGCTCGTGAGGGTTAGGAGTGCCGTGACCAAAAGGAATCCGGCTTTGCCGACGGACAGCAGGTTGTGCGTGTTCATGGGAGAATCATTCTTCATTGCTTTGAGAAAGCAAGAGACGCTGTGAAAGGGAAAGTGCTCAAAAAAACAAAACCGCGTGGCATCCAAAGATACCACGCGGTCGTTTAGGTGGGGGCGCTGCGCCGCAGGATGGTGCTTAGTCCAGATCGGAGATGCGCACCGGCTTGCCTCCTTGGGCTGCGCTCTTGTCAGAAGCAAAGATGACTTCAAAGGTGCGTTGAGCTTCAGTAAAGCTCGTCAGCGGCATGTCCTTCCCAGCGTCCAAGGCGTCAAAGAAGGCCTGGAACTGAGACTGATAGGGATGATCGCTCACGTCGCCTGAATCCAGCATCTTCATGGAGAGCTTGCTCCAAGAGTGCTTGTCAGTGTGCAGCTTCATGGAGTGGAATTTGTCGTCCAGCAGGCTGCCCTGGCTGCCGCACAGGTGGGTGTGGAAGTAGTAGGGCTGCAGGCAGTCCACAACAGCGGCGGCCTTGCCCACGGCACCATTTTTGAAGTGGATGAGCGTCACGCTGGTGGTGTCGTATTCGTAGGGCTTGAAGATCTCGCTCTGAGTCTTGGTGGAGAAGCTGGTCACGCTTTCGATCTCGCCGCCCATGACCATGAGCAGGGCGTCCAGCGCATGGCAGCCGGCGGTGAGCAGTGCACTGCCGCCGTCCTTTTTGCCGGTGTTCCAGCGGAACTGGCCGTACCACGGGCCGATGCCGTGGTAGTAGTCCACTTCGCCGTAGTGCAGGCTCCCGAGAAGGCCCTCGTCGATGACGGCCTTGGTCACCTGGAACTGATTGGAGAAACGGCACTCAAAGCATACGCAGCCCTTCACTCCATTCGCTTTGGCAGCAGCCACGATCTCGCGCACTTCCTGCAGGGAATTGGCCATCGGCTTTTCCAGAATGATGTGCTTCTTGGCGTTAGCGGCGGCCACAGCCTGGTCACGGTGCTGGCTGGGATAGCTGGTGATGTCCACCACGTGGATGTCAGGACTGGCCAGCATCTCGTCAAGGTTCTGGTAGCTCTTGATGGGGGAGCCGTGCTTGGCACTGAGTTCGGCGTCGTCCAGCTTGCGGGAGGAGTAGATCGCGGTGACCTGCGCCTGATTGGTCTTGTTGATGGCTTCGATGTGGGCGGTGGCGGCCCAGCCGTATCCGATGATTCCGACGTTGTATTTCTTCATGGTAAAAGGTTCGTTGCATGCTCCAAACCGGAGGCAGAATTGTCAATACCAATACCCTGTACGGAAGTGTCTCTTTCGAGTGTTTTTGCGGCCAGAGCCTCATGGCGTTAGGAAAAGCATAAAGCAGGCATGCAAACGCTAGAAAATAACAAAGCCGCGTTTATCACGCGGCCTTGCCTAGGTTTTGGGGTTTGTGAGAAAAACAGCAGCGCTTATTCAGCGGCGGCTTCTTCTTCGGCGGGAGCGCTGTCTCCAGCGGCGGACACTGCAAGCTTCACAGTGGCTGTGATGTCGTGGCCGAGCTTCACGGTGATTTCGAAGTTGCCGGTGTTTTTGATCGGCTTTTCCAGCACGATCATGTGGCGGTCCACCTCGATCTTGGACTCCTCAGCCAAGGCCTTGGCGATGTCGATGTTGGTGATGGAGCCGAAAGCCTTGCCACCCTGACCGGTGGAGAGGGTGAGCTTGAGCTTCACCTTCTTGAGCTTGGAGGCCAGCTTTTCAGCTTCGGCCAGTTCCTTGGCTTCACGCTCAGCGCGGATGGCCTTGAGGCGCTCGGTGTGGCGGAGATTTCCCTTGGTGGCCTCGTAGGCCTTGCCCTGGGGAAGCAGGAAATTACGCGCAAAACCGCGCTTCACGCTGACGACGTCAGCTTCGGCTCCGAGGCCTTTGATTTTTTCTTTGAGAATGACTTGTGTGTTTGGCATGGCGACAGTTTCCCCGGGGAAAAAGGGGCGCGAAACTACACGCCTCCTAAGTTCTGTCAAAGGCGGATTGCAGTCTTTTTAAAGAAAGCGGAAATGATAGGCCTCCCTGACGGTTCAAATGCCCATGTTGGCCAGGGTGGTGGCCAGCCGGTTCATGAAGCCTGTGGCCTCCGGGTGGGCGGCCTCCAGCTCTTCTACTGAGGAGATCCACTGTCCCTGCGCCGCCTGCTGCTGGGCCAGCAGCTCCAGCAGCTTTTCCTTCGCCGTCGCAGGCAGGTCGCCTGCTTCTTCCACCATCTTCTTCAGTTCGAGGAGTTGCTCCGAGGTCATAACGTGTATGAATGCAATTCTGTCACCGCGTGCGGGCGGAGACAAGGCTTTTACATGAGTCTGAATGGGGATTTTTACCTCATCCTTTACGTCCGGCCACCGCCAGCAGGGCCAGCACGCTCACGCTATCGCGGATGCGGCCGTCTCGTGCCATCTGGATGGCTTCGCTCAGCGGCAGGCGCAGCAGTTCCAGCTGCTCGGTGTCCTCTGGCTGGGCCTTGCCGTGGGTCAGGCCGGTGGCCACAAAGATGTCACACACCTCATTGGTGGTGGAGTTGGAAAGCTGAATGCCGGAGAGCAGGGGCTCTATGGTGGCGGCCGTGATGCCGGTCTCCTCAAGTAGTTCGCGTCGGGCGGTGTCAGCCGGGGCCTCACCTGCTGGGCAGCCACCCTCGGGAATTTCCCACTCGTAGCGCCCATGGCAGTAGCGCCACTGTCCTACCAGCCAAGTGCAGCCCTCGTCATCGATGGGGACCACTCCCACTGCGATGTTTTTATACTCCACCACACCATAGATTCCCGGGCCGCCAGAGGGCTTGATCACCTGATCCTCACGCACGCGCAGCCAGGGGTTGGCATAGGTTTCACGGGTGGAGACTGTTTTCCAGGGATTCGGGTGCTGCGGGAGTTCGGTCATGGCGGGAGAGTCAAGAGCGCCGCTGCGCGGTCAAGGTCGCGTAAACAACGCCGCTGTAACAGGCTGTTTCGGACCGCTTTACTTGCTCTCCACGGTGCTCACCACCACGCCATCGGCATACACCTTGTAGCTTTTGAGAGCCTTCAGCACGGGGCCGATGGTGGCGTGGTTCTGGTAAGGGCCCAGGTAGCCGTACATGGCCATGCCCTTGACCATTTCTTCCGGGATCGTCTTGCCTGGCACACGCACGGCGCTGACCTTGACATCGGGACCCAGGGCAGTCATTTCGAGGGAGAAATCCACCTCGCCCACGAGGTAGCGCTTCTTGTCCTCCCAGAATTTGGCCGTGTTCATCGGCAGGCTGGCGTCGGTGGTGATGGTCTGCTTGGCGGCATCGAGCGATTTTACCCGCAGCATGTCCTTGTAGCTGCCATTGCCTCCATCTGGCGCGAGAGTTAGCAGGGCATTGAGATCCACCACGCTGAACTTGAGCGTGGCGGGCTTGCCCGCAGTGACATCAGCAGCAAAAGCAGTAAGCTTCTGCTCCAGTCCTGGAACGGCCTGCACAGCAGGGAGCTGCACCGGGGCTGGCTGGCTGACTGCTGCTATGGCGGCGTCCATCGTCGTCAGCGTGTAGTAGCCCCACCAGACTATAAAGACAAAGACCCCGACAACCGCTGCCATGATGACGCAGCCGTAGCCGGAGTGGAATTCGCCAGTGGGAGTTTTTTGGATCTTTGCCATGCCTTCATCTGAATGCGGGGAGCGCAAAGATCAAGTTGAGCCTGTCTACCGTGGCAGGAAGCCCTAGTTTCCAGCATGCCCGCTCATCAGGGCTTGATGCGTTCCAGTACACCGATGCAGGGTGTCTTGCTGCTCCCATGTCCTCCATGGAAAATGAAACCAGCAAAAGCTGGATCAAGAAGCATATGCTCATCAATGCTCGTGCGCAGAGGCTCCCCGTGCACGATATCCCCCGTCCAGTCTCCATCCTGCATGCGGATGTTGTTCCATCCGGCCAAGGGAGACTCTGCGGTGGCCAGCTCTGCATGCCAGGGGCCTTCGAGCTTTTCGGCTACATAGCTCTGCTGATATTGGAGCCGCCTGCCATCTGCTTCCTTCTTTGCCCCGGTGAGGTTCATCCAGTAGCGTGGAGGTTTGCCCGGCATGTCCAGGCGATAGGTGTGGCTGGCGTAGAGGAAATCACCCTCCAGCGCCACGACGGGTTTTGACCAGCCGTTTGGGTACTTTTCCAGCGCCGTTTCAGAGCGCCACATACGTCCCCCACCGGTGGCAAAGAGGTGTGCCTTGGTGTCGTCGCAGATCACGTAAAAATCCATCCATGATTTGACCGGCTTGTCTCCAGTCTCAGGTGGTGGGACATCCAGAATGACCGGCTTGCTCCATCCCTGGGGGGTGCTGAGGTTCTCATTGGTGCTGAGCACAGGCACGCTTTTGGGATAGCGCCCACTCGTGTCTGCGATCTGGCCGATGAAGTGCCACTGCTTTTTCGGGCTGTAGAAAAACACCTGCGGCACGAACGCGCCCTCCACGGGGAGCTTGACCGGCTGTGGAGACGGACCGCCAGGTTTGAACTCATCAAGCGCGAAATACATGGACCCAGCAAATACATGCCACCTGCCATCATGACGCACCGCACAGGGGTCAAGCAGCTTGATCGGTGCGCCCTGGGAGGGCTGTGAGAGGTCCAGCACCGGCGCTCCAAGACTCCAATGCGGCATGGCAGGCTGCTGGGCGGGGCAGGTAGTTGTGGAAAACAGGGCTGCCAGCGGCAGGAGAAGACTCAGTGCAAGGGATGAAGGAGAGGCGTTCATGAAGGTTATCTTCTGCTGGTGGTAGGTGTCGCTTGGGGCTTGGTAGGAATTGGTTCATGAGCCGTTCGGCGCAATGCTGCAATCAGCCCCTGCAGCGCAGGCTGGGCAACAGTCTCCGTGTAACCTGCCTTGGCCAGGCGCTCACGGGTCTCTTTTTCGATCAGCAGGGCATCGCTGGAGCAGATCTCCTGTGTTTCCTGTGCCAGCCGCTCGATCATCTTCCGTCCGATCTGATCCAGCGCTGGACGGATGGTGGTGGCGAGGTCGGGGGCCTTGCCACCACTAGCAGCGGGGTGCTGCCACAGCCATTCCTCCTGTCGCACCTTGGCCGCCTGTATCTGCCCGCTGAAGAATAGCCGCACCTTTTGAGCCGGTAGTCCGGCAGCCGTGCCGCGCTGCATCATGGCGTTCAGCAGCTCGGCTTCGCGTTTCGGGTCTGTGATGGGCAGCCCCTTGGCACGCTTGGCCTCAGCCACCTCATCCATCCAGTCCAGCCGCTGCACCATCAGCACAGGCAGTGAAGAGGAGCCGCCCCGAATGCCTGCGCAGCTGGAAAGCAGCAAGCCCCACTCAAAAAGAACCACAATTAAAACAGATCTCATGCACGCATGATGAGACGTTATCTGCTGTATGGCAAAGGCTTCGGTATATCACTCAATGCGCCTCTTGATTGACGGAAGCTCACAGCCGCCGATTCTCATACAATGAAGATTCTCGCAGCCATGTCCGGAGGCGTGGACAGCAGCGTGGCCGCCGCCGTGCTCGTCCGCGCGGGGCATGACGTGTCCGGTGTGTACATGAAGAACTGGATCAACGAGGAGAACATCATCGGCCACTGCCCTTGGGAGGAGGACATCACCGATGCCGAAGCGGTGGCCAAGCAGCTCGGCATACCTTTCCGTGTGGTCAATCTCATGACCGAGTACCGCGAAAAGGTCGTGAAGTACCTCCTCGAAGGCTACCAGGCTGGCATCACGCCAAATCCTGATGTGATGTGCAACCGTGAGATGAAATTTGGCGTGCTCTGGGAGTGGGCGCGGGAGCACGGCTTTGCGGCCATTGCTACAGGGCACTATGCTAGAAAGCTGGATGCAGGCACCATCCTGCGTGGGGTGGACCCCAACAAAGATCAGACCTACTTCCTGGCCATGATGCAGCCGGAGCAGGTGCGCATCGCGCAGTTTCCCATCGGCCATCTGCTCAAGCCTGAGCTGCGGGATCTGGCACGTGAGTTTGGCCTTTCCACGGCGGAAAAGAAAGACAGCCAGGGCATCTGTTTCATCGGCCAGGTAAAGATGGAGGACTTTCTACGCACCTTTGTGCCGGACAAGCCCGGTCCTATTGTGAATCTGGAAGGAAAAGTCATGGGGGAGCACCGTGGCCTGCATCTCTACACCCTCGGCCAGCGCAAGGGGCACGGCGTCGCCAGCCCCATCCACAAGCAGGCCTACGTCGTCGTGGCCAAACGACCGCAGACCAACGAGCTCGTTGTCGCCATCGAAAATGCGGACACTCCGCTCCTCTGGGCGCGGAAAGCCACGTTGCACACCATCTCAAGCACCGGCGTGCCTTTGACGGAAGAACGTCTGCTGCAGGCCCAGCCACGCTATCGCTGCCCGGCTGGCAATGCCACCTTCCGCCCGCTGGGAGATGGCCGTGCGGAGCTGGAATACGCGGAGCCTCAGCGTGCGCTTACGCCTGGGCAGATCTGCGCTTTATATGACGGCGAACGCCTTCTTGGCGGAGCTGTGTTTGAGGCGGTGCACCATGAATCCTCATAGCTCTTGGGTGAATCTTCAGCCAGGCGGCCCCGCCACCTGGCTGAGACAAAGGCCCTATTTTGAACCTTCACTCATGAAGGCCTGCGCGCGCTTGAGCAGCTCGTCCGGCGGCACGTCTTCAAGGTGCTGGCTGAAGCTCCAGCGGTAGCCGAAGGGATCGCGGATCATCGCAGTGCGGCTGCCCCAGAACTGATTGCGCGACGGGCTTAGCGGAGAGCCGCCTGCTGCCAGCGCGCGTTCAAACGCCTTGTCACAGTCTTCAACCTGAATCGTAAACCCGCAGGGCGCCATGCCACCCGCAGGGATGGCGTGGGCGTTCGCCGAGGGGGCTTCGTCCGAGATATAGATGTGAGTGTTTCCGATCATGAACTCAGCATGCGGCACCACGCCTGGGGCCGGGGAGAGGCGGAAGAGCTCCACCGCGCCAAAGGCGCGGGCGTAGAAGTCGAGCGCATCAGCGGCGCTTTTGCAGGTGAGGGAAAAGGAGACGGTGGGTTCGTTGGGCTGGCTCATGGGGTGGGTCTTGGCTTGTGTTTTGTTAAGATGGATCGCAGTCAGTGGCGATCACCTGCCAACATTCGCACCACCTCCTGACAACCCTATGTCAGGGGTGTTTTCATCCGAGACGTTTTTTCTGCCGATGATGTTCTGCGGTGGCCTGCGCCATCTCGGCCACCTTTTCACACAGCACCTGTGGCGAGATGATCTCAGCATCGGTCCCAAGGCTCAGCAGCCAGCGGGAGACGTAGGGGAGCCCTTCGGAGCGGTAGGCGAAGCGTACGCGCGCACGCCTTCCCACGACCGGCACTTCCTCCACGATCGTGGGCCCCCAGAAACGGCGCACGCTTTCGAGAAGGTAATCAGGAACTTCGATGATCGCAAAGTCGCTGCGGTCAGGCACCACGCATTTGGCCAGGTGTTCGTCCAGATTGAAGCCCGGGCACGGCGGGATCGGCTCTGGCAGAGTTTCGCAGCGGACGATGCGGTCCACGCGGAAGTCCCGCATGTCCTCGCGCAGCCGGCACCACGCGATGAGGTGCCAGTGATCCATGTAGAAGACCAGCCCGCGAGGTTCCACCAGACGCTCGGTGGGCTCACCGCGTGCAGCACCGAGGTAGTCCAGCCGCAGCACACGCCCCTCCGCCATGGCGCGCTGCACGGTGCTCAGCGGCACGCTGCCCTTGGTCGGCGGGCGGGTGCCGATCACCATCGTCTTGCGCAGGCGGTCCACGCGCCCCTGCAGTCCGGCAGGCAGCACGGCTGTCACCTTGCCCATGGCGGAGCGGATCGCATCGCGCATGGAGGCATCCGTCATGCGCTCCACCAGCAGCCCTCCGGTCACAAAGGCAAAGGCCTCCTCCGGCGAGAACATCACCGGTGGCAGGCAGTAGCCACTCATCAGGCTGTAGCCCACGCCCGGCTCTCCCACGATGGGCACGCCGCCTTCTCCCAGCGCCGCGAGATCTCGGTACACCGTTCGCTCCGTGATCTCAAAATGCTCCGCCAGCTGCGCAGCGGTGATGACCCGGCGCGACTGCAGCAGCATCACCATGGAGACGAGACGGTCCGTGCGGTTCATGCCTCGCCTCCTATATCGGGATACTGCTCGGTAAACGGCAGCCAGGTGTCGCGCTTCAGCTTCGGCGCATTGGATCGGGTGATGTTCAGCGTCACTTGCAGCTCCACCAGAGCACCGTCCACCTTGCTTTTGGTGATCGCGCCGGAAGGCGAGAGCGCCTTGCGCAGCTCTGCCGTGGTATGAGGCTCGCTGCGGATCAGCTCTAACGCACGCCGCGCCAGCGGGCTGCAGGTGGAAACTGGCCGATGCTGAGCCGGATAGTGCACGCGCCGCAGGTAGTCCACGCACATCAGCATGGCCAGTCCGCCGGGCAGCTTGCCGTAAAAGATCTCGTCGGGGAACTGCGCAGGCAGCTCGTTTTTCCAAGCCCACACGGCCTCCACCTTCTGGCCCCAGCCCTTCTGTCCGGGCTGCCTGCCAGGCAGATCCACAGCATCCCACAGGCAGGGCAGGTCGGAGGTCTTGGAGCCAAAGATGAGGCAGGTCTTCACCTGCAGGACGAACTCATAGGCCTGCTCGAAGGTTTTGATTTTGACGGGGCGCCTGGGCTTCATGAGTGCATGTTGTTTACCCACGGAACAGCGTGCCGAGTTTCTTCCCCAAAATCACCCCGGCACCGAGAATGGTCACGGCCAGGAAGAGCATGGCCCATACGCCGAGGGCGGAGGCCAGATTGGGACCGCTGCCAAGTGCCAGCACCAGCGAGTAGATGGCCTTGGTGATGGGGAAGTACGTGGACTGCTGCGCTAGGATCATGCTGTCGCTCACCTCCAGCATGGCAAAGGAGAATGCCAGGAGACCGCCAGCCACGAGGTTCGGAGCCACGAGCGGCAGCGTCACGCGCCACAGCGCCTTCTCCGGACGTGCGCCGAGATTTTGCGCGGCCTCCTCCAGCGCGGGGCTCACCTGCTGGAATCCGGCGGCGGCAGAGCGCACCACATACGGCAGTCTGCGCACCGCGTAGGCGATGACCAGCAGCATCAGCGGATCCTCCCCCAGCATGAGCCAGTGGAAGGGCCGCCCCTCGCGCGTCATCGCCAGATAGCCAAAGGCCATCACGATACCAGGGACTGCCAGCGGCAGCATGGCCATGGCGTCCAGCAGCTGGCGCCCCCAGATGCGCGTGCGCACCGACACATAGGCCACGCCGATGCCCAGCACCAGCGCCACCAGCATGGCCAGCGCAGAGTACTTCAGGCTGTTGGCGATGGATGAGAGCGTGAGCTCATGACCCAGCGCATCATGATAATGCTGCAACGTGAGCGAGTGCGGCAGCACCGTGCCGTACCAGTCTTTGGAAAAGGACAGCAGCACCACTCCCATATGCGGCAGCACGGCCAGGAAGGTGACGCTGGCAAAGAGCGCCGTGCACACCCAGCCCAGACCAGCGGGCAGGGGGGCGGCCTCCCGTGCTGTGGTGGCACGTCCGCCACCGCCGGCATTCGCACTGCCAAAGAGCAGCCGGCTGACCAGATAGAACAGCGTGCTGAAGACCAGCATCACCGCCACCAGCGCATAAGGGAATGGGTTTCCACTCAGGTCATTGATGCTGCGGAAGACCTGCACCGCAGTGACGCGGTCGTAGTCAAAAAGCAGCGGTACGCCCATCTCGGTAAAGGACCACACAAACACGATCGTCCCGCCCGCAAACACACCGGGCATGATGAGAGGCAGCGTCACGCGCCAGAAGCGGCTCCAGGCATCACAGCCCATGTTTGCCGCCGCTTCTTCCAGGGCCGGATCTAGGTTTGAGAGAGCCGCCGCCGCATTCAGGTAAATGATCGGATACAGATGCAGCACCTCCATGAGGATGATGCCCAGCATGCGCTGCTGCCCCAGCCAGTCTGTGGGGTGCATGGCGTCCATCATTCCCAGGCTGATGAGCAG
Source organism: Prosthecobacter vanneervenii (assembly GCF_014203095.1). NCBI lineage: Bacteria > Pseudomonadati > Verrucomicrobiota > Verrucomicrobiia > Verrucomicrobiales > Verrucomicrobiaceae > Prosthecobacter > Prosthecobacter vanneervenii. Next base: position 419,075 of record NZ_JACHIG010000001.1, read on the forward strand.
GCTGTTCAGCGCACCGGCCTGCCCGAGCAGTGATTTGATGCCGATGGCCCCCACAAAAGGCGGCAGGATCATCGGCATAAGCAAAAGGGAGTTCAGCAGCGCACGACCGGGAAAGGTGAAGCGCACGTAGCACACCGCCAGCGGCAGCGCCACGCAGAGCGCGCCCAGCGTCGTCCACACCGCGATGATGAAGGAATTCCACAGCCCCTCGCGGTAGAGTTCATTGAGAAACACCTCCGACACATACTCCAGCGTGAGCCGATGATCCGGCCCCCGAAACGCCGCCTCTAGCGCCGCCCAGATGGGGTAGGCAAAGAAACAGGCGAAGAACGCAGTCATCCCCAGAAAGATCAGCAGTGAGAGGAGTTTGGACATGCGTCTTGAGTGAGTGATTTACATCCCCCGCTCGGCAATGCGGGCGGCCTTGATGTATTGATTGCGAAAGGCGTCTCCCAGTTCGCGGGCTAGGCGGGTTTCCTGTACTTTGTCGCGAGCGGAGAGAATGCGGGAGATGTTGCCGGTGGCGGCCTCGTGCTTCACTCGGGTGAGATCCTCCAGCACGCGCACGGCACGCTCGGGCATGCCCTTGTCGATGATCTGCCGCCATGCGGTGTGCAGTTCTTCATGGGAGTCCACGCAGATGACGCGGACGATGAAGCGGATGGCGCTGAAAAGAGCTGCGGTGCGCTCGGGGTGGTAGGTGAAGGCGCGGGCCTTTTCAAAGGGCTGCTCCGCCCCGTCGCTCATGCGGGCGGTGTTTTCCGGCGTGTAGAGATCATGCCGCACGGGCAGTCGGCGCAAGGCGTGGCGGCGCGGGCCTCCGGGCTCTCCCACGCGGTAGCTCCACAGCTTCTGCCCGGCGTCTCCCAGCACAAACTCCATGAAGGCCGTGGCCAGTTCCGGACTGGGCGCACCGCGCAGCAGGCCGATGGGATCGACGCTGATGGACGTGCCGCCCAGCGGTGCGATGAAGCCCACACGCGAGGTGCCGTCCGCACGCCGCACATCCTCCTCGGCAGAGCGTCCGTAGAAGTCGATGCACATGCCCGCGGCAGCATCGCCCTTGGCAACCTCCAGCGGGATCTTGGTGGAAAAATCGGTGAAGTAACGCGCATTCGCGCTGATGCGCAGGATCAGGCGCAGCCCTTCATTCCAGCCCTCGGCCACAGCCTGCTCCTCCATCTGCTGCGGTGTCAGCTTGGACTTTGGCACTGACTTCAGCCGCTCCAGCGCCAGTTCAATCTGCTGCTGGATCAGCATCTCCAGCGCCTTCGTCACGGAGCCGCTCTTGCCCGGATCGCTCAGGGCTATCTGTCCGTAGTAGCGTGGATCAGCCAGGTCTGCCCAGGCGGTGGGATCGGCCTGGATGCCGATGCGGCGCAGCACATCGCGGTTGAAAACAATGCCGCTGCTGGAGAGGCAGGTGCCGCACCAGCGGCCCTGGGGATCGCGGAAGGGCTCGCCGCTGAGCTTTTCGGGGATGCCCGCATCGCTGAACCACTCGGGGTGCTTTTTGGCCAGCGCGCTGAGACCTGTCTTGATGCCATCACCTGCCACGAGCGTACCTGCGCGCGCCTGCTGCTCAAAGTCAAAGGCGCCGCCGCCAAAGAAGAGATCGATGCCTGTGCCCACATTCGAGTTCAGGTAGGCCTGCCGTGCGGGATCATCGGCAGCGGCTTTCGGATTCAGGCATGCCACGGCCACGGCAGGGCTCCACATCTGATGCAGCTTCTTTTCCCAGTGCTGCTGAAATGCCGCCAGCGCCTCCGACTTGATCAGCAGCGCGATCTCCGAGGTGCCGCCGGGCACACGCCAGTCGATGAAGAGCGTCTTTCCAGTCTTCTGTTTCCAGTGTGCGACAAAGGCGTGCCCGAATTCCTCGCGGATGCGGTCATGGTGCGGCGATACAATGATCAGCCGCCGGTCATAGTGTGCCGGTGCGGTGCTCTGCGTTGGCTTGAGCAGGAATGGACCCGCCAGCGTGGCCAGCATGAGCAGGCACACCGCAGTCTCCTTGCGCCAGTGCCCCAGCCATGATAGCAGGGCCTGCGTGCGCGGGTGCTGGAGCAGAGCCTTCATTTGCGCAGGATCACCACATCGTTCATCGCCACCATCACACGCACCTCGTCCTCGGAGGGAAGGCGGATTTCCTGGGGGTTGGTCTCGCACACTTTCATGAGCGGACCGCCGTGCACCTGGATGAGATACTGCACCGTGGCACCCAGATAGGTGGTGTCCACGACGTGTCCGGGGATGCGATTGGATGAATCCACCACGGTGCCAAAGGTCAGCGACTCCGGCCGGATGCTCAGCACCACAGGCTGACCCGCGGCTGGCTGCCAGGTGCCGTCATTGGTGCGGCCGCGCAGTGTTCCAAATGGAGTCTCCACATCGTAAAAGCCCGCCCAGCTGCTCTGTCGCATGGCACGGCCTTCGACGAAATTCGTCTCGCCGATAAACTCCGCCACCATGCGTGTGGCCGGGTGCCGGTAGATGTCCTGTGGTACACCCACCTGCACCAGCTTGCCCGCATCCATGATGGCCATGCGGTCAGCCATGCTCAGCGCCTCGTCGCGGTCATGCGTCACATAAATGGCCGTCAGCCCGTGCTCTTTGACGATGTGGCGGATCTCGGTGCGCATCTCCAGACGCAGCTTGGCATCCAGATTGGACAGGGGCTCGTCCAGCAGCAGGCACTTGGGGCGGATGACGAGCGCACGCGCCAGCGCCACGCGCTGCTGCTGTCCGCCGGAGAGCTGCTGGATCTTCCGCGTGCCCAGGCCTTGCAGCTTCACCTGATCCAGCGCCTCTGCCACGCGGTGCTCGATCTCCCGGCGCGGGCGCTTCCGCTCCTCCAGGCCAAAGGCCACGTTCTGCGCCACGTTCAGGTGCGGCCACAGCGCGTAGCTCTGAAACACCATGCCCGTGCCGCGACGGTGCGCAGGCAGGCGGGTTACATCCTCGTCATCAAACCAGATGCGCCCCTCGTCCGGCCGGTAAAAGCCCGCGACGTGGCGCAACAGCGTGGTCTTGCCGCAGCCGCTGGGGCCCAGCAGAAAGAACAGCTCCCCGGCAGGCACCTGCAGATCCACACTGCTGAGAACCACGCTGCCGCTGAAGCGTTTGGTGAGTTCCTGGAGTGTGATGGTGACCATGCGCTTGGGGTGAGGAAAAAGAAGGAGTCGAAAATCCTTCCATGGCTTTTACTAGAACTTGAGTCTCAAGGCAATTCGCAAGCCAGCCGCGCAGAGATTCTCACAAGAATGCAACATCGCAGTTGCAAAGCTTTCAGGACTCTCCACAATGCACGTCCCACCAACCGGAGCCACCCCAAATGCGGCGCCGCTGGCGGGAAGTCAAACCTAGGTCGGGCTGTAGTTCAGCCTGGTAGAACGCTTGCATGGGGTGCAAGAGGTCGTGAGTTCGAATCTCGCCAGCCCGACCACGGTTAACTGACTGTCCGTCATGAAGACACGGACGGTTTTAAGAGGACAAAAAATCCCTCTGCACACAAAAGCGCGAAACAAAACGAGCTGGCCTACTCTTGCTTCATGCCATCCGCAGCGCCCCAGGGTTCGATGAGCTGTAGCTTTTGTGCTTTGAGCGCCGCGTAGCAGTCGGGCAGGTCAAAGTGCTGCAGCACCTGTGGGACCATGATGGCGGCGGGCCACTGCTGGTCTTCGTGCGCGGCCAGTTCGTGGAAGGAGCTGAGTGCATGCTTGAGCGTGACCTGTTTAATATCCGGGCTGAGCAGCGCGGCAAAGGCGGCGGGCAGTGTGCCCCAGCCCTGAGCAGCCAGATGGATCTCCGTGTGTCCTGCTGCAGCGAGCAGCTGGATGACACGCAGCACGTCATAGGTGCGCTGCCCCGGCAGCGGGCGGTCGAGCATCTGGCTGAAGGCGGCGTAAAAGTAGTGGCTGCCGTAGCGGCCAAGAAACTGATTCGCACCGCAGGTGTCGGGCTGGGAGTCTCCCATGCCGCGCACATCGCAGGCAAAGAAGGCTGCGTCAGGCGCGGCGGCAATGAGCTCTTTGACAAAGGGATCGCTGCGCAGTTCGGCATCGGCGGAGCGATGAGAGATGTATAGCACGGCCTTGCTCTGTCCGCGTGGCAGGCGCGAGGTCAGCGCCTCGTCGCTCAGGCGTGTGACCAGCGCATGAATCAGCGGCTCCGTCTCCACGGCATAGGTGCAGTAGCCCTTGGTGGGATACTTGCGCGCGCCCACGCTGCGCAGGATGCGGTAGTCTGGCGCACTATCTGTCATCGTGGGCATCTTCAGCACCTTGCGCGCAGCTTTTTGCAATGCTTCGCCAGAGAGTGCCTTGCGCTTTGCGGCCAGATCGTCCGCCTTTTCCCGCGTGAAGGTCATAAGCGTGCGCGAGCCCGCCTCCGCCACCTGTCCTTTCGGTGTGCAGAGCAGCACTTCGTCTTTCTCGATGGTGAGCGCCGGCTCAGCAGCTGCGGCAGGGATGCCGGTGGCCTTGCCAAAGAATTGGTACATCGCCTCGCGGTTGGACTGCGAGTAACCGTGCGGATCGGGTCCGATGTGCAGTTGAATGTTCTCCGGTTTACCGAGCAGCGTGTAGAGCTTCTTGAGACGCTCGTAGCTTTCGGTGGAGCCGCGATTGTCAAAGAAGTCCTTTTCCTGCGCGAGGATGATCACCGGTTTCGGCGCCATCGCAGCAAGGAAGTCGCAGTGATCCAGATCCTGCGCCAGCACACGCGGCGGGCACTGCTCCATGTCCTGCGGCAGCTCGTTCTCCGCATCGCGTCGAAAGGTGGAGATAAAGCAGGAGGGCGCGCCCATGGTGAAGCGCGGCTCCAGCCCGCAGAGCCAGGTGGTCTGCGTGCCGCCGCCGGAGTTTCCAGTGATGCCGAGATGAGTGGTGTCCACCTCCGGGCGTGTGATCAGGTAATCAAGTGCACGGATGCCATCCCAGGCAAACCAAGTTCCGAGAAACTCTCCGACCAGCGCCTGTGGCACGCCCATCTGGTTGTGCTCCGAGGTGCCGCCACCTAGGCGTGAGCCCAGCTTTTCGTTCAAGTACTGAAATCTCTCTCCCTGGCCCACGGGGTCAATGAGAAAGCAGACCTGCCCCTGGCGCGCGAGTCCCTGCGCAAAGCTCTGGTAGGCCTCCGCCGCCTTGCCATTCAGCGAGTGACCGCATACACCGATCACACCTGGCGCCTTGGCTTTGCCACTAGTGGGCAGATAGAGGTTTCCTGTGACGAGATAACCCGGGCGGCTTTCAAAGGTGATGTTCTCGATGCGGTAGCCATCGCGTTCCATCGTCTTCGTCACCTTGGCATTCAGGGGTGTCTTTTCCGGCATGGGGCCAAAGCACTGGCGGATGCGCTCCTGTACAGACTTCACATAGGCTTCGGCGTCCGCCTTGGTCTTCAATGCCTCGCGTCGTGCATTGCCACGCTGCTCGGCGGCACGCACCTCCGCCACCAGCCAGTCCTGCATCATGCGCGGAAAGCGGTTCAGCGGCGGGAGTGCGGGTGCAGAGGCTGCTGTTTGCGCCATTGCACTGCCTGTGCTGCCAAAGAGTCCCTGCATCAGCGGCCAGCCCATGAGGCCCAGGCCGGTGGTTTGCAGAAAGTCACGACGGCGGGGCAGGGGCGAGGAATCCATGAGCGGGTGAAGAAATCGGGTGGGTGATGAATATCGGAAACGAGCTGCGTTTCTTTCCCATGTCTGCGTCTGCTTCCACTTCCCGCCGTCAGTTTCTACAAACTGCTGTTCCTTTCATCGTCTCCGCCGCCACACTGGGCCGTGCTGGCGCGGTTTCTCCCAATGAGAAAGTACGCCTGGCCTGCATCGGCGTGGGTGGGCAGGGCACGAGCAATCTGCGGGCGTTGATGGCGGACGAGCGTGTGCAGGTCGTGGCCATCTGCGATGTGGACTCCCAGCACGCCGCCGCTGCCGCCAAGCTGGCCGGACTGCCCGAGAGCGCCATCTTCAAAGACTTCCGCGAGGTGCTGGCCCGCAGTGATGTGGACGCCATCATGAACGCCACTCCCGACCACTGGCACTCCAATGTAGCCATCGCCGCAGCAAAGACTGGCAAGGATCTGTATTCGGAAAAGCCCCTCGGTGCCAGCATCGTGGAGGGCCGTGCCATCTGCCGGGCGGTGGAAGAAAACAAACGCGTGCTGCAGTGCGGCACCTGGCGGCGCTCCGGCCTGAAGGTGCGCATGGCCTGCGAGCGCGTGCGCAATGGCTACATCGGCACGCTGAAGGAGATCGAGATCGGAGTGCCGGGGAAGTTTGCCATCCGTGGCGGCTTCACCGGCCTGGAGGCCCCCGAGCCCGTGCCCGCCCATCTGGACTACGCCATGTGGCTTGGCCCGGCGGCGGAAAGGCCCTACACGGCAGCGCGCTGCCATTTCAACTTCCGCTGGATCGAGGAATACGCCCCCGGCTACATCACCGACTGGGGCGCTCATTTCCTGGACGTGGCCCAGTGGGGCGCGGGCATGGACGAAACCACCCCCACCGAAGTCAGCGCCACCGAGGTGAAACGCCGTACCAGCGGGATCTATGATGCTGCCGAGAGCTTCCGCATCGAGTATCATTATGCCAGCGGCCTGCGTGTGGTGATGACCAGCACAGACGACAAAACCAAGTGGGGCACCAAATTCATCGGCAGCGAAGGCTGGATCTACACCGAGTCCGAAGTCCTCAAAGCCAGCGACGACGCCATCCTGCGCGCCAAGCTCAAGGACAGTGACGTGAAGCTCTTCGAGTCGAAGAATCACCACCGCAACTTCATCGACGCAGTCTATTCCCGGGGCCGCACAGCCGCCACGGCGGAGATCGCCCAGCGTGCCGCCACCACCTGCCACATCGGCGCCATCTCGGCCGCCCTGGGCCGCCCGCTCAAGTTTGACCCCAAAGCCGAGCGTTTTGAAAGCGACGACGCGGCCAACCAGATGCTGCTCAAGCCGATGCGCGAGGCGTGGAAGATCGCGTGACATGATCTTGGATTCAGACCGATAGGCAAGAAGTCCATTCAGTCGGCGAGCTTGTATGTGAGGTTATTCACAGAGCGACAATGTAACGTTAATAAGGTTTCCTTGACGGCAACCTGCTCTCCCGCTGAAATACGAGCCCTATGAGACGCCCTTGGATTAAGATCGAAACCTGCACACCGGACAAGCCGGAGATCTGCAGCCTATCCACTCAGCTCCGCATGGATGAAGATACGGTGATGGGCAAGCTCGTTCGTCTATGGAGTTGGGCCGAGCTGAATCGGATAGATCCTAACGACTTAAGCGTTACCAAAGAGTTTATTGATCGCGTGGTTGGGCGTAAAGGATTTGCCCTGGCACTTGAGCACACAGGCTGGCTGGTTGATACGAATGGGAAACTATCTTTTCGTAATTTCAAAAGGCACAACAGCCCTGTTGCGCAGAACAAGGCGCTGACTGCCAAACGTGTGGCCAGACATCGTTTGCGCAAAGCAGGAGCTAACGACGAATTACCATCCACAGCGTTACCAAAAAGAGAAAAGGGGACGACCAAGCGGGCTAAAAAAGTGGTCAATGCCGATCATGTTGAAGACGTAAAAATACGAAATATAGATTTAGAAGTCGGTGAAACAGTGTTTATATCCGACCACGAAGTGGCGGTGAAAAATGTAACGATCATGGAAGCACCTATCGTGGCCACTGATGCTCCTCAAGAGTCGATGGTGGTAGAGGTGCCTACAGATGTAGCCCCCCCTTCATTAGAGCCTGTGAGAGAAGCAGTTCAGCCGCTACCTGAGCAAACTACAGAAGGAGATGCTTTGGTGATTCAAGCCGAAGAACTAACCCCCAAAAAGAAGCGTGCCAAAGCCGCTGTTGAAGCGGACGATCAGCCCATGCTGTTTTGAGACAAAGGCACCAGCATCAAGTTGAGCTTCTGACCTAAGCTGCCGTCTCCAAGCCGAACTTTCGCAATGTTGGACACCATCAGGCGGAGCTGGAATGTTACTAGTGAACCGTTTCAAGATGAGGCACGGGCACCATCTGAATTTGCAGCGGTTCTTTCTCTCCAGCGGTAGCGTCGGGTCCAAGGATTGGGTTTATGCTCAACCACGTCTGCAATGATCCCACCCATGACGGGTGTAAATTTGAAGGCGTGCCCCGAGTCTCCTGCTGCGACGATGAGGCCTGGTCGATCCGGTACGTGGTCAATCCAGAAAGCTCCGTCAAAGGTGTCGCAGTAGAGACAGACGCGTGTGGAATAAAGCGGGGCTGCGGCCAGGCTGGGAAAGGTTTCTTGGAGAAAGGCTCGGTAGCGCGCTTCCTCCCCGTCCGGCAGGCTGCGGAGGGCGGAGGCCTCCACCCGGCGGCCTGGTCCATGATTCGCCACCTTGACCAAGCCATCAGCATTGGCTGGAAAGCCATACCAGCCGGTGCGGCCGATGTCTGCGCCCCAAACGGGGAAATGCGGTGGAGTGAATGGATCGGGATTCTCAGGCTTGAAATGAAATACGGTCTGCGCCGTGGCCCACATGACCTCTCGCAGTTCAGGCAAGAGACTTGGCGTCCAGGCACCTGCGGCAATGATCGTTGCATCAGCTTGCCAAGTGCGTCCGTCGGCGGAGGTGATGCCGGTACAACAGCGGTTTGCAAAAATGGGGCGGGGGTGAGCAACGTCCTCGTGAATTTGCACCCCGAAGGCTCGTGCCTCGGCGGCCAACCGGGCGATGACACGTCCGCTCTCCACCCAGCCTCCTCTGGGGTTCAGGTAGCCATCTTGGTAGGCATCGGCATTCCACGTGGGGTGACATTCCCGCAGCCTCTCAGCGGAGGTCCGGTGCAATGAGTGCCCACGGCCTGTTCCAAAGACCAGGCTGTCATGTTCAAAGCCGCCCGGCATGAGGGCTCCGCGAGACATCACAAGGAAACCTGTCTCATGGTAGAGGTTTTCTTTCCACTGTGCATTCCACTGATGCCAAAGCTCAATACTGCGTTCGCCCATCTCAGTGTGCTGTTTGTCGGTGGCATAGTCCATGCGAACCACCTTGCTAATGTCGGTGGAGGCGGCGTCTGGATGCGGGAGGCGGCCTTGGTCGATCAGGGTCACCTGCCAGCCGCGGGCTCGGAGCTCGAGTGCGGCTGTGAGACCAAAACAACCGCCACCCAGAATGAGAACTGAAGATGCCGTGGCTTTCATATCCGCCATTTTGGGACGGATGCACCGTTTCGGCATGCCTTTTCTGCGGACGGTATAAATGGCCAGATCACACCTCAGGCTGGCGACTGGCTGTCTGCCACCGGGGTGGACAACCGGCGCTAGAGAGAAGGCAGGGGCGCTGCCCATCGGTCAAAAGCCTGCCATTCCTAGTGCGATATGGATAAAAAGTGACCATTCGCCCCCTTTCCAAAGAGCGTGGATTGCCACTCTACGCAGGGGATGCAAAGAGGAGCGCGATGTTTGTCTCCCGTTCTTATATTCCCGCTCTCGCATTCTCGCTGACCGCACTGCTGGCCGTGCACGTACATGCTGCTGAAAAGCCCAAAAAGGAGACTGAAAAGAAAGAGCCCGATGAGCTGCCCACCGTGGTGATCACGGCCTCCAGAACAGCCACGGAGCAGAAGAAAGTGCCCCAGTCAACCAACGTGGTGGAGCAGAAGCGCATCGAGCACTACCAAGCCACTGCTCCCTCTGAGATGCTCCAGGAGCAGCCCGGGATCTGGGTGAACCAGGTGGCAGCGCAGGGGTCTCCTATCATCCGTGGCCAGATGGGGAACAAACTGGTGTATCTCTGGGATGGCATCCGCATAAACAACGGCGCCATCTTCTCCGGCCCCAATCCCTTCTTCAACCAGTTCCCCATCGACTCCGTGGGCCGCATGGAGGTGGTGCGTGGCGCGGGCTCCGTACAGTATGGCAGCGACGCCATCGGTGGTGTGATCAATGTCTTTTCCAAGCGCGGTGAATTCTCCGAGAGCCTGAACGTGGGTGGAGACATCTACTCCCGCTACGGCAGCAACAACTCGGAAATGACCAGCGCGATCAACACGCACGCCAGCACCAAGGAGCTGGCCTTTTCCGCCGGATGGTCCGCTCAGGACGTGGGGAACTATCACAGCTCCTCCGGCCCGCTACAGCCCACCGGCTTTCATGCCAGCGGCGGCTACGCCAACCTCGCCTGGCGTCCTGTGGAAGGGCACACCTTTCGCCTCTCCTGGGTGGGCAATGAGCGCACGGATGTAAAGAGCTACGTGCAGTCCCGGCTCAATGTCAACGGCATCCCCCGCATCTACACCCCGCTGGAGCGCCGTGGCATCGTGAAGATGGACTACACCGCCGAGGATCTTGGATTCCTCAGCAAGGAACTCAAGGTGTACGGCTACTACCAGTACTACGACCAGCTGCGCGAGCGCCGTGTGCAGAGCGCCACCACGTTCAACAACACCATCACCAACTCAGACCAGGACGTATGGGGGGTGGGCATCCAAAATGCCGCCACCTTCGGGGAAAACACCCGCCTCGTCATCGGCATGGACTACCGCCATGAGAATCTGTCCTCCTCCCAGGTGCTGAACTCCCGCGTGCTGGCCACCGGGGTCACCACCATCTCACAGCCGGCGGGCATCACACCGGACGGGACCTATGCGGTGTTTGACACCTTTGCCACACTCGACTTCAAGCCTGTGGACCGTCTGCTGGTGAACATGGGCGCACGCTATGAGAACACACACCTGCGCTCCCGTCCGGAGATCATGGACGTGATCCCCGGTGCCGGCTACTCCCTCAGCGATCTCATGGCCAACAAGTACTGGAATGCCGTGACCTGGAATGTGGGGGCCGTGTATCAGGTGACGGACTCGTTTGACCTCGTGGGAAATGTGGCCACCGGCTACCGCACCCCCACCTACAGCGATCTTCTCAGCGCGGGCACGCCCGTCTTCTCCAGTCTCACCGCCTCACTGCCCAGCGCCATGCTCAACCCGGAGAAGAGCGTGACCTATGAGCTCAGCGCACGCATGCACACGGAGCGCTTCAAAGGCTCGCTCACCGGCTATCTGACCCAGCTGCGCGACCTCATCGTCTCCACCACCTCTGGTACCGTTGTCATCGGTGGCGTGACTTACAATGCTACCCGCAACTCCAACTCCTCCAAAGGCTACATCACCGGCGTGGAGCTGGCCCTGGACTACCAGTTGGACAAGCACTTCAGCGTCTTTAACAACACCACCTGGACCTACGGCCAGAACCAGTCCCAGGCAGTGCCGCTGCGCTTCATCCCGCCGCTTTACGGCAGCTTTGGCGTGCGCTTCCAGAGCGAGGAGAAAAAATGGTGGGTGGACGTCTCTGAGTTGTGGGCCGGTCCGCTGATCCGCCACAATACGAGCGACGAAATCGACGCCGGTTTCTCCACCGACCCGGCGCTGGGCTCTCCCAACACGACCACCAACCTGCCGATCAATCCCAACTTCCAAATCCCAGGTTTCATCGTGACGAACATCCGCTCCGGGGTCAAGGTGTGGGAGCAGGGGAACAGCTCCTTCTCACTCACTCTGAATCTGAACAATGTTTTCGACTCCAAATACCGCGAGGCCTATTCCCAGCAGGAGCGCCAGGCCGCAGGCTTCAACGTGGTCGTGGGCGGAAGACTGACGTTCTAAGAAGACAGAAGAGGCGTGCCGCTTCTGATGGAGCGGCGCTACAAAATGACAAATGAGTAAATCCGAATGACGAATGAATGACGAAGCGCGAATGACGAAACCGCCCGCTTCAGGAGCAGAGTGGAGGACATGTGGCGAGTTCACGTCCATCTTTGAGCTTTGCCATTCGACATTATTTAGTCATTCGGATTTACTCATTCGTCATTTTTGAACGGTTCCAGCCAGTCATCTTTTCCCCAGCCCCCATCCCTGCCATGCGCTGTCTTTTGAGTTGGTTTATCTGCTGTCTGCTGCTGTTTACAGGGCGGGTGGATGCGGCGGAGCCGCTGGACTGGGCCTTCATCGGCATCTGGGACCGCTCCATGCCGCAGGTGGAGGCCGCGTGCCGGGAGAGCGGCATCAAGGCTTCCTTTTTCAAAGGCCAGGCCTTCAATGAAACACAGAAGGAGGCGGATGCTGCGCGCTACCGCATCGTCTTTGTGCTCAATCTGGAGGCCGAGCAGGCTCCGGCGCTGACGCAGCTGCTGCAAAAGGCCCGTGCGCTCAATCCTGAGCAGCGCGTGATCCCGCTGGATGCGCGCGGCAGCCAGATGGATCTGGACAAGGCGGGGCTGCTGCTCAAGGACGAAGCTGTGCCCGCCTACTGGCGGCCCAATGGCATGCTAAACGTGCGTCGCCTGATCCGCTACTGCATGGTGAAGCACTGCGGGCAGCAGGGGGAGATCGAGCCCCCTGTGCTCATTCCAGATTCGGGCTACTACGATCCAGCGCGCGAGGAATCCTTTGCCGAGATCGGAGAACTTATCGCCTTCAAGCGCAGCAAGAAGCGCTGGATTGAAGAGGCCTCCGTAGCGGTGCTGGTGCTGCAGCAGTCGTTTTGGATCACGCATGATCTGAAGGTCATCGACGCCCAGATAGAGGCGCTGGAAAAGCATGGACTCAATGTGGTGCCGGTGTTTGGAGACCGGGAGGCACAGGTGACCAAACTCGTGCAGGCCGCCAAGCCCACCATCCTGATCGAGGACCGACACGGCGCCATGTGGCAGAGCACGGCGCTGCTGAAGGAGCTGAACGCGCCCTACCTACGCCCCATCTCCATGCTGGCCACCACGAATGAGGAGTGGCTGCGCGATCCGCGCGGACTCTCGCACCGGGACGTGGGCATGTTCATGGCGCTTCAGGAATCCTGGGGAACGATCGAACCTGTGGTGGTGGGCGGACTGAAGGAGAACATCCAGGGCTTCCGCCTGCATGAACCCATCCCGGACCGCATCGAGGCCTTTGCCGCACGTGCCGCACGCTGGGCCGCGCTGCGCCGGACGAGCAATGCGGATAAGAAGATCGCGCTGATCTATTATAACAAAGGACTGGGCCAGGATGACCTCATGCGCGGCAGTCCCACCGGCGGCTTTCTGGACGCGCCGGAGAGCTTCATGCGCTTCCTGCCTAAAATGAAGGAGGCGGGGTTCACTCTCAAGAACACACCGGCAGACTCCAAGGCTCTCATCGCGGCGATGAAACGCGGCGGTCGCAACATCGGCCCGTGGGCGCAGGGAGATCTGGAAAAGCTCGTGGATGAGTCTCAGCCTGTGCTTGTGCCGCTGCATCAGTATGAGGAGTGGTTTAACACCAAGCTGAGCGAATCCGCACGCAAGGTGATGGTGGAGAAATTCGGCCCGCCTCCAGGGCGCATCATGGTGGTGCGGCGCAATGGGGAGCCGCACATCGTTCTGCCGAAGATCGAGATGGGAAACCTCGTGCTCATGCCGCAGCCTGAGCGTGGCGAGAAGCAGGACGAGAACCTGCTGCACAACCGCGATGTGCCGCCGCCGCACAACTACCTGGCCTTCTACTGGTGGCTGGATCAGCAGTACCATGCGGATGCCATCGTCCACTGGGGTACGCACGGCACGCTGGAGCTGATGCCCGGCAAGGAGGCCGGTCTTTCCAAGGACTGCTGGAGCGACATCTGCGCCGGGCACATGCCGGTGGTGAATCTGTGGATCACCGACAATCTGGGCGAGGCCACGCTCTCGCGCCGCCGCTCCTATGCCGCGCTGGTGGACCACATGCCACCGCCCACGCTGGCCGCAGGGCTGGATGAGGAGTTTAAAAACCTGCACGAGGACATCCACAAATACCGCACGCTGGAGGACGGCCTGCTGAAGGAGGAATACCGCAAGCGCATCAGCCAGCAGGCGCGGGAGGCCAAGCTGCATGGCGCTGCTGGCTCTGCGGAGGCTGTGCTGGATGACGCAGCCGTCACACGCCTGGACGAGCATCTGCACAATCTCTTTGAATCACGCACGCCGCTGCGCCTGCATGTGCTGGGAGAGGGGCCGCATGAGCAGGAGATGGTGCCGTATCTGGCGCAGATTTTGGGAGAGCCGCTGCTGGATCATCTGGCAGCCACGCGTGGAATTCACCGCGCTGCTTTGGAGCATAAGAAGGAGGACAGAGCAGCTGCTGCGGAGTTTCTGCGCGCCGCCTTGGACGGCCCTCCGCCAGCCGATGTGCGCATGACAGCGGACCTGGAGAAGGACCTGGCCTTTGCACGGGATGTGCGCGCGCGATTGCTGGATGCAGGCAAGGAGCATGCGGGGCTCATCACCGCACTGAGCGGCCACTACATGGAGCCGGGGCCTGGTCCTGACCCCATCCGTAATCCGGCCACCGCTCCCGGCGGGCGCAATCTTTACTCACTCAATCCCGAGGAGATCCCGACACGCCCCGCGTGGGAAACTGCGCGCAAGCTGGTGGATGAACTGCTACGCACGCGCAAACCGAAGAAGATCGCGATGGATCTCAATGGCATGGAGACCATGCGCGACTTTGGCGTCATGGAGGGGCAGATCTTGGCGCTGCTGGGCGTGCGCCCGATTTGGAACCAGAACAACCTCGTCATCGATGTGGAGCTGATTCCAGCCGAGGAACTGAAGCGGCCGCGCGTGGAGGTTTTCATTGCCATGGGCGGGCAGTACAAGGAGAACTTCCCCACGCGAGTGGCGCTGCTGGACAAGGCCGTGCGCATGGCCGCAGCCGCACCTGAAACCGAAAACCCCGTGCGCGATGCCGTGGCCGCCACCAAGGAGCGCCTGCTCAAGCGTGGATACTCCGGTGCACGTGCCGATCAATATGCCGCTGCGCGCATCTTTGGCACCAAGCCGGGGAACATGAGCGGCACAAACATCCTCTACCTCGTGCCGCGCTCCGGCGTGTGGGACAAGGACGATGAGATCACCGATGTGTACACGGACAGCATGAGCTTTGTGTACACCCAGGACACCTGGGGCGAGAAGGTGGACGGGCTCTACGAGGAGGCGCTGCAAAACACCGACACCGTGCTGCGCGTGTGGGCCTCCAACATGACCAGCCAGCTCTCCAACCACCACGCCTACGAGTATCTCGGCGGCCTGAGCATGGCGGTAACGAAGGTCACCGGCAAATCACCCGCCGCCGTCATCTCCGATGTGCGCGATCCCAGCGGGGCACGCGTACGCGACTTCGAGGAGGTGCTGGCGTCCAACCTGAAGTCCGAGCTCCTTAACCGCCGCTGGCTGGAGGGGATGAAATCGCACGACTACGCCGGGGCGGGGCACATCTCCGAGCTGGTGAAAAACACCTTTGGCTGGTCCGTCACACGGCGGGGTAGCATCACGCAGGAAACATGGAACGAGGTGTATGACGTGCTGGTGAAGGACAAGCACAATCTCAAGCTGCCCGAGTGGTTTGAGCGCGTGTCTCCGCATGCCATGCAGGAGATCAGCGCCACGCTGATCGAGGCCGCGCGCAAGGACCTGTGGCAGGCCACGCCCGAGCAGGTGCGCACGCTGGCAGAGATCTATGCGCGCTCCGTGAATGCGCATGGCGACTCCGGTGGTCTCGTCAGCGGTGGAAACACCCGCATGGCCGATTTTGTGAACGCCAAGCTCACCGCGCCGGGAGATCAGGAAGGTGCGGCGCTGGCGCAGGAGATGCGGGCCAAACTGCAGCAAAGCGCCGAGCCGCCGCCCACTGCGGTGGAGAAGGTCAGTGGCACTCAGATCAGCCAGCCGGCAGCCGCAGATAAACCGCAGCCGCCGCAGCCCGAGGGCACGGTGCTGCAACCTGCATGGAATTCATTCGCTTGGTTGATCGCCGCCGCAGCTGTGCTCCTGATGGTGGCCGGCTTCTTTAAAAAGGCCGGATCCGCCTCATGAAGCTGCTCGAACAACTCCTTTCCCTGATCTCCGAAGCGGTGCTGCTGCCCACGCTGGCGGCCATCGTCATCCTTGTGGGCTGGAGCACCATGCTGCTGGGCGGGCTGCTGCGTGAGTGGCTGGGGCGCAGCCACACGGCCTTCATCCTGGCCCAGCTCCGCCGTGCGCATGTGGAGGGCGGGGATCAGGTGCGGCTGCTGCAAATTCTAAGTACTGCCACCAGCGGCCTCCCGGCACGGCTGCACCAGTTGCTGGCCCAGTGGGGCGGAGCAGGGGAGCTGGCGCATTGCCTGGTGGATCTGGAGATCGAGACTGCCACTGCGCTTTCCCGCCTGACGTGGATGACGCGCATCGCCCCCATGCTCGGGCTCATGGGCACGCTCATTCCGCTGGGGCCTGCGCTCACCGGTTTGGCCTCGGGAGATCTGGCCACGCTTTCCAGCAATCTCGTGGTGGCCTTCACCGCCACGGTGGTGGGTGTGCTGCTGGGCTGCTGCTCCTATACGATGAACCTCGTGCGGAAGAACTGGTATCAGAGCGATCTCAGCACGCTGGAGCATCTCTTCATCAACGCCAACCGTCCCGCCATGCCATGAAAAAGCGCCTTTGGGACGACTCCGAAGGTGACGATCCCGCCACAGGACTGATCAATCTCTTCGATGTCTGGATTGCCTTTGCCGCAGCCTTGCTGCTCGCAGTGGTGAGCTATTTCAACCTCCCCAAACCGGCTGCCGCTGCTGATGCACAGGCTGACAAATCCCCCACGGCAGAAGCTATCGACGCCGCCCGCATGAAGGTGGAGCGCTTTCAGGAAAGCACCGCCAGCAAGAGCGGCGAGGGCGAGCGCCTGGGCACAGCCTACCGCCTGAAGTCCGGCGAAATCATCTACGTGCGCGACAAGCAGAAGTAGGAGACGAAACCGGCACCTGCTGATCTGATCTAGCCCTTGTCAGCTTTGGCCAAAGGTTCCTATTGCGATTTTTGCCGAGGGCAGCACTGTTGGAAACAATTCGATTTCTCATCCACAGCCACCTGATTTGAAACAGACAAACCTGTCAGCCATCAAGCCTCAGCCGGCAGCGGGGAACCTCCCGAGGGCGGTTCTCCTTGTGGTGCTCTGTCTGGTGTGTGCTGGCATGGCATCTGCACAGGAGCCGGTGCAGGAACAGGCTCCGGAGACTACGCAGCCTGAGACCTTTGAAGCCCCCAAGGCCTACCCGATTGACCGTTATGAGGCTGGCTGGAACAAAAACCCATTCACCCTGAAAACAGCGCCCACGGTGCTGGATCAGGATTCCTTTGCCAAGGATCTAGCGATTGGTTCCTACTTTGGCGATGCCAAGGATCCCACAGTCGTGGTGGTCAATACCAAGACCGGCAAACGCACCTCGCTGAGAAAATCGCAGGGGGAAGGCAAGGACGGCATGCAGCTCAAGGCGCTGAAGATTGGCAGTAGCCGGAAGGATGCCGTGGCTGAGATCACGATGGGCAGCCAGACGGCTGAGGTGAAATTTGACAACGACTACCTGAAGCAGGTGGCCGGGGCGGATGCTGCCAGAGGCGGGCAGCAGGCTCCGGTGCCTGGCGGTGTCCCCGGACAGCAGCGCCCGGGTGGCATGCAGCCTGGTCAGCAGCAAAATCGTGGCCCAATGGGCCCGGGTGGAGTTCAGGCTGCCAATCAGAATCCCAGGGTGCAGATGCCTCAAATGCCGCAGGTGCCCCAAGGAAACCCCATGGGAAGCCCAGGTGGTGGTGTGCCTGTGGTGCAGCCTCCTGTGGCTGCTGTGTCCGCCGCCAACCGCTCCATAGGCACTGTCAATGCTGGTGCCGCAACGGTGCAGGCTGCCTCTACACCTTCGGTAAATACAGGGGATGTGCCTGTGGTGACGCGTCGCCGCCTGATCACGCCCGCCACACCTGTTCCTGGCACGTAATCCTCAGCGCCAGACAGCGTCATGAGGGATCGTGTTGTTAATCACCTTGAATCCCGTCGTGTCCTGAGGCATGGACACGCCCCATTTACAACCATGTCCGAAGCCCGCAAGACCCTCGAAGAACGCGCTCAGATGTCCGACATCGACCGCCTGCGCCACTCCTGTGCCCACGTGATGGCCACCGCCATCCTGCGCCTGTGGCCCAACGCCCAGTTTGCCTACGGGCCGCCTGTGGAGAATGGCTTCTACTACGACTTTGATCTCCCGGATCACCGCATCACGCCGGACGACTTCGAGAAGATCGAGGCGGAGATGAAGAAGATCGCCAAGGAGAACCAGAAGTTTGAATGGAAGGGCGTGAGCCGCGAAGAAGCGATCGCGCTGGCGAAGTCCGGCCGTCTGGGCGGCCTGACGGAGCGTCCGGGGAATCCGAGCGTCTTCAAGCTGGACCTGCTGGAAAAAATTCCAGAAGGCGAGCAGATTTCCACTTTCCAGAACGGTGACTTCATCGACCTCTGTGCGGGGCCGCACGTGGGCTACACGTCGAAGTGCAAGAACGTGAAGATTATGTCGGTGGCGAGCGCCTTCTACATGGGCGACGAGACGAAGCCGCAGCTGCAGCGCCTCTATGGCACCGCCTTCCCGACGAGCGAAGAACTGGCCAAGCATCTGGAGCAGCTGGAAGAGGCAAAGAAGCGCGACCACCGCAAGGTGGGCAAGGAACTGAAGCTCTTCCACATCGACGAAGACGTGGGGCAGGGGCTCATCCTCTGGACGCCGAACGGCGCCATCCTGCGCCAGGAACTGCAGAACTTCATCAGCGAAGAACTGCGCAAGCAGGGCTACAGCCAGGTCTTCACGCCGCACATCGGCAAGACCGTGCTGTACAAGACCAGCGGTCACTTCCCTTACTACAAGGACAGCCAGTTCGCGCCGGTCATTGAGAATGATGATCTCGCTAAGGTGATCAAGGAAGGCTGCGGCTGCTGCGAGGTCATGGAGCGCCTCGGTGCTGTCTCCTCCCGCCTGCGCCAGCAGCTCAATGAGCGTGCCGGCAAGGAAGTGGTGCCTGAGGACCGTGTGATGCCGGATGACCAGCTTCTCGACGGCTTCCTGCTGAAGCCGATGAACTGCCCGCACCACATCAAGATCTACGCCAGCCAGCCACGCAGCTACCGCGATCTGCCCGTGCGCCTTGCTGAATTCGGCACCGTGTACCGCTGGGAGCAGAGCGGTGAATTGAATGGCATGACCCGCGTGCGTGGCTTCACGCAGGATGACGCCCACCTCTTCTGCACCGAGGATCAGGTGGCCAAGGAAGTGCTGGGCTGCCTCAGTCTCGTGAAGATCGTGCTCAACACCCTGGGCATGCACGACTACCGCGTGCGCGTGGGCCTGCGCGATCCGGATAGCAGCAAGTTTACCGGAGATCCCGCCAAGTGGGATGCCGCCGAAGAAGCCTGCCGCACCGCCGCAGCCACCCTGGGCGTGCCCTTCACCGAAGAGCCCGGCGAGGCCGCCTTCTACGGCCCGAAGATCGACTTCGTCATCAAGGACGTCATCGGCCGTGAATGGCAGCTCGGCACCGTGCAGGTGGACTACGTGCTGCCCGTGCGCTTTGACCTGACCTACAACGGCGCGGACAACAAGCCACACCGCCCAGTGATGATCCACCGTGCGCCCTTCGGCAGCATGGAGCGCTTCTGCGGCGTGCTCATCGAACACTTCGCCGGTCATTTCCCCACCTGGCTCGCCCCTGAACAGGTGCGCATCCTCACCATCAGCGAAAAGGTGGACGCCTTCGCCGATGAAGTGTACGCCAAGCTCAAGGACGCCGGCCTGCGCGTCACCCTCAACAACGACGCCGACAAAATTGGCGCCAAGATCCGCCTCGCCCAGCTCGACCGCATTCCCTACATGCTCGTCCTCGGCGAGAAAGAAGCTGCCGCCCAAAGCGTCGCCGTCCGCCACAGCAAGAAGGGCGACCTTGGCGTTAAGGCCATCGATGACTTCATTGCGGAGATCACGAGTGAGGTGAAGGAGCGGAGGCTGTAAGACTCCAATCCTTCGGCCATGCGTTTCCATAGCTTGAATTTCCCAAGTCAGGATTTCGGTTCGTTCTCGGTCCCGAATCCGAAGCTTGGGGTACGGCAATGGGCACGTGCCCCAATGTCATTTGCTCTAGGAGAGTGCAGGATCTTCCCACCGAATGAAAGTCTTTCAGATCGAATCATAATTTATGGCAGTTCGATGGAAAAATTCCAATCAATGCCCGGGAGCGATCTGATCTAATCACATGATCGTTGTTTCGAGGTGGGCGGTGATCCTGATGGGCATGCCTACTTTATCTCTCGTGATTCGGGTGAGTTTTATGTGTGGTGGCATGATCCAGATAAACTGACGCGACTGGATGTGACGCCGTTTTCCATGGAAGTGCTCGTCGAGTGGAGCCTCCGTAGAGATCTCTCATATTCGCATGATAGAAACTGGAGTAAATTTGAGGAAATGGGGGGCTCGATAAAACTCGATACCCCAGACGGCCTTGGCGCGACCCTGCGTAAACCATCAACGAGTTGGAGGTTTTTTGGGCATCGTTTGGAATACCCATTCATTCGGATTCGCGAGCGACTGGCTGTGTTTGGAGATTTTGAAGAGCAGTTTGAGTCCGAGCAGGTGTTGGCATTGCTCCAGCCCCATCGGGGGTTTCTGGTCGAGATGACACACCGGCTGAGAGGTCGTCGATGCAAGATTAACTTGCTGATCAATAAAAATTTGATCTACGATGCCACCTTCGTGGAACACGCTCGTCAGCTTGATGTTTGGATGAAGGCGGAAGGATTCTGTAATGTTGACGATCCGTCGGTGAGGATGTCGAAGAATAGTCAATGAGGCCGGTTGGTTCTGAAAGGTGCAGGGTCTGTCTAGTTTCAGGCCGCGTTGATCGGATGGAGTTGTTTTGCCTCCTCTAAACCCTCGCCATTCCCAGCAGCTCCCTCACTCGCTCCATCTCCTTCGCAGACGTCTTCGCCACAAACCCACGCGCATGCGCAAAGTGGACGTCGGGTTCCTTCTCGATACGGGTGAAGTCGTAGAGCGGATTGTCGTTATGACGTGAGAGGCCGTAGCCGGTGCCGCGACGGTCGGGATAGATGAGGGCGGCGACACTGCTGTCCTTGCCGATGCTTTCGAGATAACGCTCGATGCCGGAGGAGGGCTCGTCGGGCAGTGGATCAGTACGCGGGAGGAAGAGGACTTCGTGGTCGCCGAGGTTCCAGATTTTGGCGTGCAGGGCGATGTAGTCGAGCCGGGTCCGCAGCTCGCGCAGGTACTCCAGAAGATCGGAGCCGATGTAGCTGAGGATTTCCCACAGCGGCTCGCCGGGTTCAAGGCGCTTGGCTTTGGCAAAGCGGCGCAGGAGGGTGACGTCGATGGGAGAGGTCAGTTTGGACATGGCCTCGCGGCTCACGCCCAGCCATTTGGCGGTGGTGTTGGGGCCACGGGTGTCAAACCACTCGGCGGGCTCCAGCCAGTCGCAGAAGGCGCGTGCATCTTCATACAGAGACATGTGCTGCAGCACGAGGCTCAGTGCGCAGATGGGCTCGTGGTCGGCGGGAAACTGATGGTGGTCAAAGTTGTGGCGCTCCGGCGCATGCTCTCCTCCCACGTCCACCACGGCGATGGTGGGATCGGCCAGATCCTCCGCCGTGGGCTCGCGCCGCACGATGGGTACACTGTGCACGGCGGCGAGCAGGCTGCAGGCAAGGAATTCGTCCTTATGCGCGCCGCCTGGATGGGTGAGGATGAGGGAAAGTGGCATGGAGATAGGAGGGGCTGTGTCAGCAGGTGGCTTCGTCCTGAAGCACGAGATGTGCGGGAGCGTGTGGCCTGGATAGCAGCTTGAAGAGTCTGCGTAGCGGGAGTGGATGGCACAGTCAAGGGCAGCGAAGACTGATTCCATGGTCTTTGCCTGCCCGCGCTCGGCCTGCCGCCCACGATGTGTGCCCTTTGCCGCCACACAGAGATTCCATTGTCTTTTTCCGCAACCGTGGTTTCATCTGCGCGCTGTCCACCAACCCTATGCGGGAGTCGCTTTCACTATGAAGATGATCTATCGCAGACTCAGCTTTTTTTGCGCTTTACTGACGGGCGCACTTGGTGCTCTGACGCTGATCGGCTGGGTGTCGGGAAAGGTGATCCTGGCCAGTGTGAGCCAGGCCTACATACCCATGGCACCCAGCACGGCGCTGGCGTTTACCCTGCTCAGCCTGGTGCTGCTGATGCGGGAGCATTCAAAGTTTCGGAGGCCTGTAGCGGAGGTGGTGCTGGTGGCGGTTGGGATCGTGGCGGCTGGAAAGCTGGTGGAGTTTCTCTCAGGGGCCAGCCTGGGGGTGGATGAGTGGCTGGTGGCGGATCCGGTGAAGTTTGGAACCGTGCGCACAGGGCGGATGTCCCCCATCACGGCGTTGAATTTTCTGCTCGTCAGCAGCGCCATATTTGCCCTGCTGAAGCCTCGCCTGCGTTTCTGGGCCGGGCCTCTGGCTGCTGCGGTGGCGGCCATCTGCGGCGTGGTGGTGCTGGGGTACCTGCATGGCACGCCGCTGCTCTACGGAGGGGCCATCATCCCTGTGGCGCTGCCCACGGCCACAGCCTTCATCCTCATGAGCGCCAGCGTGGTGGCGGCTGTGGGGGCGGAGTGCTGGCCGCTGCGCAGCTGGATGGGGGACTCCACCCGAGCCATGCTGCTACGCTGGTTTCTGCCCGCTGTGGTGTTGGTGGCGCTGGCAGAGGGGCTGCTGCGCACCCGGTTTCTCGTGGATCTGGGGCTCAATCCCGCGCTGGCATCCGCGCTCTCAACGCTGCTTCATACGCTGATCGTCACCGCAGTGATCTCCCAGGTGGCGCGGTTGCTGGGCCGCCGCATCGATCAGGCGGAAAGTGAGCGCAACGAGGCCCAGGACGCCCTGCAGGCGCTGAACCGGCACCTCGAGCAGCGCATCATCGAGCGCACGCAGGAGCTGAGCGCCAAAAACCAGCAGATGCAGGAGGAGCTGACGATGGCGCGCGAGCTGCAGCTGGCCCTGCTGCCGGACCGCTTTCCCAGCATCCCCCGCTCTGCACCAGCGACTGAGAGCGCGCTACGGTTCTTCTCGCTCTACCAGCCCGCAGGCGTAGTCAGCGGAGATTTCTTCAGCGTCTTCCCGGTGTCAGAAACTGGAGTGGGCATTTTCATCTGCGATGTCATGGGACACGGTGTGCGCGCGGCTCTGGTGACGAGCATGCTGCGCGCCCTGCTGGAGCAGCATAGCGAGGAGGAGCCCGATCCCGGCATCCTGCTCACAAAGATGAATCACGGCCTGCACTCGATCCTGAAGCAGGCAGGCACTACCATGTATGCCACCGGGGTGATGCTCATCGCTGATGCGGCGCGGTCAGAGGTTCTCTACTCCGTCGCCGGACATCCGTCTCCGCTGCACCTGCGGCGGCATGAGGGCAGGACAGCTCCGCTGGATGGCCGAGGCACCTGCGGAGCGCTGGGGCTGTTTGCCGATACTATTTTCACCACAGCACGCGCCACCATCGCGCCTGGAGATCTGATCATGCTCTTCACGGACGGCTTGTTCGAGGTCGAGACCCCTGAAGGGGCGCTCTACAGCCACGAAGATCTGCAGCAGGCCGTGCATGAGCGCCTGAACCTGCCGACCAACACGCTCTTTCAGGAAATCCTGTCCGAAGTGCAGTCCTTCTCCCAGCGCCAGGATTTTGATGACGATGTATGCATCATCGGCATCGAAGTGGCGCGGAGTCTGGAAGATCCGAACTCAAAAAAAGGATCAATGAGCAGTCATGCAGGCCAAGGCACAGCGCTTGACCTGGCATGACGCTTTGAACATCTTTACTCCCCAGGCATCTTCTCCGTGGGCCAGGTCTCCACCCAGGGCAGGCCGTAGGCGTTGAGGTCCTTCATGAAGGGATCTGGATTGAGCTGCTCCACATTCCACACGCCGGGCTGGCGGTATTCGTCAGGATTGGTCAGGAGCTGGCGGGCGGCGATCATGGCGGGCACGCCGGTGGTGTAGCTCACGCCCTGGCTGTTCGTTTCCTTGTAGCAGTCCTGATGGTCGCAGATGTTGTACACGTAGTAGCGGAGCGGCTTGCCGTCCTTGCCAGTGCCTTCGATCCAGTTGCCGATGCAGGTCTTGCCCTTGGTGTCGGGGCCGAGGGTGCCGGGCTCAGGCAGCAGGGTCTTGAGGAATTCGATGGGGATGATGTCCACGCCCTTGTGCTTCACGGGATGGATGCCGGTCATGCCCACGTTCACCAGCACTTCCATGTGCTTGATGTAGGCGTCGCCAAAGGTCATCCAGAAGCGCGCACGGCGCATGGGGATGTGCTTGGTCAGGGACTCCAGCTCCTCGTGATAGAGGCAGTAGATGTTCTTTGGCCCGATGCCATCCGGGAAGGGGAAGCTGCGCTTGATTTCGAGCGGCTTGGTTTCCACCCACTGGTCGTTTTCCCAGTAGCGGCCGTTGGCGGTGACTTCGCGCAGGTTGATCTCGGGATTGAAGTTGGTGGCAAAGGCTTTGCCGTGGTCACCGGCGTTGCAGTCGATGATGTCGAGGGTGTCGATCTTGGAGAAGTGGTGCTTCAGCGCGTAGGCGGTGTACACATTCGTGACGCCCGGGTCAAAGCCGCAGCCGAGCAGCGCGGTGAGGCCCGCCTTCTTGAACTTGTCCTGGTAGGCCCACTGCCAGTGGTATTCAAACTTGGCCACATCGCGCGGCTCGTAGTTGGCGGTGTCGATGTAATGCACGCCGGCTTCGAGGCAGGCGTCCATGATGGTGAGGTCCTGGTAGGGCAGGGCGACATTGATGACGACCTCGGGCTTGAAGCTCTTCAGCAGGGCCACCAGCTCCGGCACGTTGTCGGCGTCCACAGCGGCGGTCTGGATGGGGCGCTTGAGTTCAGCGGCGATGCTGTCGCACTTGGACTTGGTGCGGCTGGCCAGCATGATCTCGCCGAACACGTCGGGCTGCTGGGCGCATTTATGGACAACAACGCGGCCAACGCCGCCGGCACCGATGATAAGGACTCTGTGGGACATGTGGGGTGGGAAAATGACGAAATTTGAGGGGAAACGACAAGCCAGCGCCCGAAAAAGGCGGGAGGGCGATTGTAGCAGACGTGCAGGGAATGCAAGCGACGGAAATGAGGCGGAGATGGTTCCATCTTCACCTGCCTGCAAGCTCTTGATGCTGCCAGCGTTGGCTTCTCAGCAGGAACTTACTTCTTCAAAGGAGGAGGAGAGCTCTCACTTCGTGGCTGCTGCGCCGCGAGCAGTTCCGTGAGCAAGCCGCCTCCGGAGGAGGGAACGAGGGTCACGGTGGCCTGACCGCCGATGATCTTCTGGGCTTCCAGCACATCAAACACAGCCTGGGCCACATCGGGGTCGGCTGAAATGTCGCGGAGGGCGTTGCCGACGATTTCGGGACGCACGGCGGCGGCTTTGGCGAGTTCGATGGCGGCGGTCTTTTCGGCGGTGCTGGTGATGATGTTGACCTGGTTGGCGCCGTCCTGCTTGATGGCGGAGGTGACCTGACGGAGACGGTTCACGACCTTGCTCTCGATCTGCTTGATCATCTTGGCATCGCGGAAGTGGACCTTGCGGATGTACACGCTGCCGAGCTTGTAGCCCCACTCGTGGGACTTGGGCGTCACTTCATTGCGCACGGTGTCGCTCATGACGTGGCGGTTTACCAGCATGTCTGCCAGCGGCATGTTGCTGAGGCAGCGGACGGTGGAGTTGCTCACGTTGGCGGAGAGAGAGCCGCTGGGGTCGGTGTTTTTGAAGAGGAAGGAGACGGGATCGCTGACAAACATTTCATACCAGATGCCAATACCCATGGGCGCGCCCTCCTCGGAGTTCACAGGCTGGCTGCGCAGGTAGGTCTGGTCCAGACGCAGGTCCACTTCATGGCATTTGCCCAGCCAGTTCACCAGGAAGGCTGAAAGCCCAAGTTTCTTGGGCAGGAAGTGCAGTCCGGGCTCGTCGATGGTGCCGATGACCTTGCCAAACAGCACGTAAACCTGCGCCCGGCGCTCCTGCACGATGGCGTAGAGACCGGCGACACGGGCGATCCAGAGCAGCAGGGGGACGGCGATGCTGCAGGCGATGAAGGTGCCGGCCGCAGCGATGAGGAAATTGGAAAAAGCGTCCATAGGATGGTCTCAGTGCGAGGTTCTGGGTTTAGTCCTTGTGGGTTTCGACGAAGACCTGTCCGGCTTTGTCAAAGAGGGCGAGCCGCACGTTGCGCACGTAGGCACGCAGGGCTGTGGTGCCCCGGGATTTCAGCTGGCTGAGCTGGTCTGCCAGACGCCTCAGGGGCTCGACTTCGGCCTGGGCCTTGAGTGTTTCGATCTCCACGGCGCGCTGTGACTGCACGATCTTCTGGTCGGCGCTAGCCTGGGCAAGGCTGATGTCCGAGGAGACCTGGTTGTAGGCGGTGTTGATGGCGGCGAGCGCGGACTCGACCTCCTGCGGCGGATCGATGCCGGTGATCAGGGAGGCATCCAGGACGATGCCGTAGCGTGCCGAGGAGCTAAGGCACTCGCGATCCATGTGCTCATTGAGGTCGCGCAGATTTTTGCGGATGTCATTGATGGAGATGCTGATGCTGGCGGCGGCGCTGGCAGGCTGCTCTGCCTCCACCCCCTGGGCCTTGGGCGCCTCAAAGGTGGCGATGCGCTCGCGCAGCACGCTGACGAAGTAGCCCATGACATGGGCGTAGGCGTTCTTCACGCCGAAGATGAAGGCGTAGAGATTGCGGTCAGAGACACGGAAGCGGATCTGGCCGGTGAGCCCCACATTGAGCTGGTCCTTGGTCACGGCCTCCAGAATGCTGCCGGAGCTGTTGGCGCTGGGATCATTGGGATCCCAGGCCATGTTTACAGTGCTGGTGGCCACATCCACTTTGTACACGTGCTCCCAGGGCCATTTGAAATACGGACCGCCCGGCGGGATGACACGCACCTGCGGGTAGTCGTAGCGCAGCTTTTGCTCCGGGGTGAGGTGCTCTGCCACGGGATCGTCCACGGTGCGGAGGCTGCCGATGCGCTGGACGCGGCCAAAGCTGGTTTTCACCGCCCGCTCGTTTTGATTCACCGTGTAGAAACCTGCGATCAGGTAGCGCATGAGGAACCAGACAATGGATCCGACAAAACAGCCAAAGGCGATGGACATAGGCGTGGTGTGGTTGCTGACTCACAGAGCCTGCGTGGGAATCCCCGGTCTGCCAACTACAAAGGTGGGCCGCGCTTTGGAATATGCGCAGGGTCGGGGGCGGCGCTCTTTCGTGCTTGACCCCGGGAGGGGAGAACGGCTACTGCGGAGGCCTGCCATGAAGAAAGCCTGCCTGTCTCTCCTCCTCCTCACAAGTGCCCTGTCCCTGATGAGCTGCGCCACCTCC
The DNA here is from genome assembly GCF_014203095.1 of Prosthecobacter vanneervenii. Classification (NCBI taxonomy): domain Bacteria; kingdom Pseudomonadati; phylum Verrucomicrobiota; class Verrucomicrobiia; order Verrucomicrobiales; family Verrucomicrobiaceae; genus Prosthecobacter; species Prosthecobacter vanneervenii. The sequence continues at coordinate 446,303 of NZ_JACHIG010000001.1, forward strand.
TCCAAGCCACAGCGCCAGCCGGTGGCGGGAGGCGAGCAGCTCTCTTTCCCCAGCCAGCACATCTCTTTCTTTCTGCCTGCGGGGTGGAAGACGATGCCCAAAACCAAGGGGCCCGGACGCCTGCTGGGAGCCGCACGCGAGAATGAAGGTGGCCAGCCGGGTGGGATGGTGTTTGCCCTCATCTCTGTGCCGGAGACCAGCTTTCAAAGCGTGACGGACAAGGCGTTTTTCAAAACCCTGCAGGGCGCATGGACTCGGAAGGGATTCACCAAATTCAACAAGCCTCAGCTCGTCAGAGTGGGCGGACGCGAGGCGTTGCGCTTTGAGGCCCAAAAGCCCGAGGCCCAGCAATCTCTGCTGAACTACACCTTCATCCATCAGGGGCAGATGATCGGTCTGCTGTTCTCGTATTACGGCATGCCAGTTACCAAAGGGCCTGCGGTGCAGCGCATCGTGGATTCCTTCTCAATCTCTCAGTGAGAAGGCGCGGTAATGGTGCTTGGTGAGGCATGAGGGCGGCTGGAGGACCAGCCGCCTTTTCGCGTGCTGGGTTAATACCCTGATGAGATGAAAACGGGTCTGAAGACGGAGGCACGAGCCGACGGAGGAGGGGGATCATCTTGATCCCCCTCCTGCAGCAGCTTCGTGGAGGTGCGAGGGCGCTGGACGATGCGGGAGGCTCGGTTTTGTGGAGGTACGAGAACGCAGGGCGATGCGGGAGCGAGAGGGATCGGGACGATCCCTCTCCGCCAGAGCGCTGGCTTGTCCGCATGAAATGCTGGCTTCCACCCATGAGACCCTTTTTCAGCTGTGCGTGGTATAATCCCGGCTGTGGCGGTGACTTGACCTGGAAACACCGCCTGCGATTCGCACTAAACAAAAAGGCACTGAGACTTTCATCTCAGTGCCTTGAATTGTCGGAGCGTTGGCTGGTCCTTTAGACGGTCTTGCGCTTGCGCTTGAAGTTGAGGTGGGCGGTGGCGCGCTGGATGGCGGCCATGGCGGCTGCCACTTCCTCTTGGTGTTCACCAGGCTTGAGTTCTTCAAGGGTCTTCTTGGCGCGGGCGATGGCTTCTTCAGCGGCCTTTTCGTCGATCTTGTCGGCGTCCAGCGCGGAATCCGTGAGGATGCGCGTGACGGAACCGGTCACTTCGACAAGGCCTTCGCCAACGGCCAGTTCGGTCGTCTTGCCAGCCTTGGTGATGCGCAGCTCGCCGGGACGCAGGGTGGTCACGAGATTACTGTGCGCAGGCAGCACGCCCATCTCACCTTCGTAACCTGGAAGCACGACGGTATCGACCTCGTCTGAATAGACGCGGGCATCTGGGGTGACGATTTCGAGTTTGAGAGGCATGTGGGAAGGAAATGACGAATGACTGACTCAGAATGACGAAAAAGCAGCAGCTTAGTCCTTCTTCACGCTGTCGATGCCGCCCTTCATGTAGAAGTTGGCTTCGGGGACGTTGTCGTGCTTGCCGTCAAGGATTTCAGCGAAGCCCTTGATGGTGTCGGCCACCTTGACGTACTCGCCCTTGGTGCCGGTGAAGATTTCGGCCACATGGAAGGGCTGGGAGAGGAAGCGCTGAAGCTTACGTGCGCGGAACACGGTGAGCTTGTCTTCTTCGCTGAGTTCGTCCATGCCAAGGATGGCGATGATGTCCTGCAGGTCTTTGTAGCGCTGAAGGACGCGCTGCACGCCACGGGCCACACGGTAGTGCTCGGCACCCACGATTTCGGGGGCAAGAGCCTTGGACACGGAGGCGAGGGGGTCCACAGCAGGGTAGATGCCCAGCTCGGCGAGGGAACGCTCAAGCACCACGGTGGAGTCAAGGTGGGCGAAGGTGTTGGCCGGAGCAGGGTCGGTCAAGTCGTCAGCAGGCACGTAAACGGCCTGGAAGGAGGTGATGGAACCGGTCTTGGTGGAGGTGATTCGCTCCTGCATCTGACCCATTTCAGCGGCGAGGGTGGGCTGGTAACCCACAGCGGAAGGCGTACGTCCAAGGAGAGCGGACACTTCAGAACCGGCCTGGGAGAAACGGAAGACGTTGTCCACGAAGAAAAGCACGTCCTGGTTCTTCTCGTCGCGGAAGTACTCAGCCATGGAGAGGGCGGAGAGAGCGACGCGGAGACGGGCTCCCGGGGGCTCGTTCATCTGGCCGTACACGAGGGCCACCTTGGAGCCAGGTTCGCAGGTGTAACCGCCCTGGTCGTTCTTCACGATGTCGTGGCCGTTCTTCTTCACCTTGATAACCTCGGACTCGATCATTTCGTGGTAGAGGTCGTTACCTTCACGGGTGCGCTCACCCACACCGGCGAACACGGAGTAACCACCGTGGCCTTTGGCGATGTTGTTGATGAGCTCCATGATCACCACGGTCTTGCCGACGCCTGCACCACCGAAGGCGCCCACTTTACCACCCTTGGTGAAGGGGCAGATGAGGTCGATCACCTTGATGCCGGTTTCGAGGATCTGAGCGGAAGGATTCTGGTCCACGAGTGCAGGGGCTGCACGGTGGATGGGATAGCGCTTCTGGACGGAGGGAGCGGGCTGGTCATCGCAGGCGTCTCCGGTCACGTTGAAGATACGGCCAAGAACTTCTTCACCCACAGGAACGGTGATCGGGCCACCGGTGTCGGTCACGTCCATACCGCGCTTCAGACCTTCAGTGGAGATCATGGCGATGGAGCGGACCCAGCCGTCACCGAGATGCTGCTGCACTTCGCAGACGAGGCGGACGGACTTGCCACCCTGCTCGAAATTGATTTCGAGGGCGTTGTAGATGGCCGGAAGCTTGCCGGTAGCGGAGAAATCCACGTCCACCACGGGACCGATGACTTGAACGATTTTGCCGATGTTGCTCATATAAAAAATGAAAGGTAAAAGGGGATGGGTGGAAGGGGCTTATTCGAGAGCCATCTTGGCGGTGGTGATTTCGAGGAGTTCGTTGGTGATCGCGGCCTGGCGGAGCTTGTTGTACTCAAGGCTGAGGTCCTTGATCATCTGCTTGGCGTTGTCGGTGGCGTTCTTCATAGCCACCATTCGGCTGGAGTGCTCGGAGGCGCGGGATTCGAGCACCATCTGATACACGGTGTCGTTCACATACTGCGGGAGCACGGTTTCAAACACAACCTGGGCACTCGGCTCAAATTTGTATTCGAGTGAAGGGCCCGCAGGAGCGGAGGTGTCATGGCCAAAGTCACGCTTGCCACCCAGGGTCACCGGGTTCACCGGCAAAAGCTGCTCCACGGAGGGAACGACGGTGACGGTGTTGATGAAGTTGTTGAAGACGACCAGCACCTTCTTGTATTCGCCGGTGCGATATTTTTCCTGGAGGAAGCGGCTAACGGCGCGCACTTCAGGGAACTTGGCAGGGTCCTTGATCGGGAAGTCAGCCAGCAGGGTGCGGCGCAGACGGTTGATGGCTTGGACGGCTTTTTTGCCGATGGTGACGTATTCGACTTCGCCTTCGATCTGCGTGGTGAGGAGCTTCTTGAACAGGTTGGTGTTCAAGGCGCCGCAGAGGCCTTTGTCGGAGGCGATGAGCAGGACGAGGGTTTTGTCCCCCTTGCCAGCGGAGAAGAAGGGATGGATGCCTTCTTCAGCGTGCTCCTTGAGATTCACGAGAATCTTGTTGAGCATCTCGGCGTAGGCGCGGCCGTTGCTGGCCTGATCCTGCGCCTTTTTCATCTTCGCGGCCGCGACGAGCTGCATGGCCTTGGTGATCTGGGCCGTGTTTTTGACCGATTTGATACGGCGTCTGATGTCGCGGGTGGAGGGCATCTTTTAAAGGATGAAGGATGAAAAACTCTGAACTAAAACAACTTACTTCCAAGCGGTCTTGAAGTCGTCGAGGGCGGACTTGAGGCCGGCTTCGACGTTGTCGAGGGTCTTCTCGTTGGCCAGCTGGTCCATGAGCTCGGCCTTGCGGGTGGTGAGGTATTCTTCCAGTTTGGTCTGGAATTCCTTCACGCGGTCCACGGAGACGGAGTCAAAGTAGCCCTTCTGCATGGCGTAGAGAGTGCTGACCATGATGGGCAGGCTCTTGGGCTGATACTGCTGCTGCTTGAAGAGTTCCACGATGCGCGCACCGCGGTCCAGCTTGGCCTTCGTGCCAGCGTCCAGGTCGGAACCGAACTGGGCGAAAGCGGCGAGTTCGCGGAACTGGGCGAGGTCGAGCTTCGTGGTGCCGGACACCTTCTTGATGGCCTTCGTCTGAGCGGCGGAACCCACACGGGACACGGAGAGACCCACGGAGATGGCGGGACGGATGCCCTGATAGAAGAGGTCGGTTTCGAGGAAGATCTGACCGTCGGTGATGGAGATCACGTTCGTCGGGATGTAGGCGGACACGTCGCCAGCCTGGGTCTCGATGATCGGCAGAGCGGTCATGGAGCCACCACCGTAGTTTTCGCTGACGCGGCAGGAGCGCTCAAGCAGACGGGAGTGGAGATAGAACACGTCGCCCGGATAAGCTTCACGGCCGGAAGGGCGCTTCAGGATGAGGGACACCTGACGGTAAGCCACAGCCTGCTTGGAAAGGTCATCATAGACGATGAGGACGTCCATGCCCTGATCCATGAACCACTCACCGATGGCAGCACCGGCGTAGGGGGCGAGATACTGGTTCACCGCGGAGTCAGAGGCGGAAGCGCTGACGATGGTGGTGTATTCCATGGCACCGGCGTCTTCGAGGGTCTTGATGACGCGGGCGATGTTGGACTGCTTCTGGCCGATGGCGACGTAGATGCAGTAGAGGGGCTTGTGGCCCTTCAGCTTGCCCTGTTCGGCAGCCTTGTTCTGCTGGGCCTGGGAGATGATGGCGTCAACGGCGATGGTGGTCTTGCCGGTGGAGCGGTCACCGATGATCAGTTCGCGCTGACCACGACCGATCGGGATCATGGCGTCGATGCTCATGATGCCGGTCTGCACGGGGACGGACACGGACTTACGGGCAATGATGCCAGGGGCGAGCTTTTCGACGGGATACTGGGTTGCACCCTTCACTTCGCCTTTGCCGTCGATGGCCTGACCGAGCGCGTTCACCACGCGGCCCAGGAGGCTCTTGCCGACCGGCACTGAGAGGAGGCGGCCAGTGGTCTTGACTTCGTCGCCAGCCTTGATGTTTTCGCCGGAGCCGAGGAGCACGCAGCCGACTTCGGTTTCTTCGAGGTTCAGAGCGAGACCGTACACACCGCCGGGGAACTCGATCATTTCGTTGAGCATCACATCGCTCAAGCCTTCAATCTTGGCTGCGCCGTCACCGATTTCACGGACGATGCCCACATTGGACTTCGTGACGGCGGTCTTGAGGCCGGCGATTTGGGATTCGATCTCCTGGAGGATGTTGCTCATGGTATTACTGGTTTTAAAAAGCTAAGAGGGAAGAGGCGGGGCGGGAATTAAGCGGCGAGGGAGTCAGACAGGGCTTTGAGACGTGCTTTGACGCTGCCGTCCCAGACATCAGAGCCGACCTTCACGCGGATGCCACCGAGCAGCTCTGGATTGACACTGAAGTCGAGGGTGAGCGGGCGGCCGTACTTCTTGGAAAGGCTTGCCTGGAGCTCGGTCTGTGTGGCGGGGGAAAGCGGGGAGGCGCTTTCCACTGCGGCACGCTGACGATCGACTTCGTTGGCCACGAGGCGTGCAAAGGCATCGAGGATGCCGATGTAGCCACGGGGCTTGCTGCCGGCCACGGTGCTGACCACCTTGCGCACGCTGGATTCATCGAGCTTTCCGTTGACCATGCAGGCGCGGAAGAGCTGGCGGGAGGTGCGTCGGGCTTCTTTGGTGATCTTCATGATGGCGAAGCGGCAGAAAAATTAAGCGGAGACCTGGGCGGCGGTTTCCTGGTTGATGCGGGTCTGGTCTTCGGTGTTGAGGACCTTGCCGGTGACGCGGCTGGTGGCGTCGGAGACCATGCGGCCGAATTCACGCTTCAGCTGGGACATGAGCTGCTCCTGCTCAAGCTGGGCGGCTTCACGGGCCTTGGCGATGATGGTGTTGGCGCTGGCCACGGCGTCCTGCTGGCGGCGCTCCTGGATGGCCTTGGCGGCGTCGTCGGCTTCCTTCACGATGCGGGCTGCGTCAGCCTCTGCTTTGTCGAGAATGGCCTGGGTGTTCTGCTTGGCCTCTGCGGCTTCGCGGGCGATTTTTTCGAGCTTGGCTTCGCCATCGGCGATGCGCTGGCGGCGCTGCTCCAGCATGGCCAGGATGGGACCAAAAGCGAACTTCTTCAGGATGCTGTAGACCGCGATGAAAATGATGACTTGGGCGAAGAACTTGCCCCAGGCGAGTCCGAAGTCGCCTGCGATTTGATATGCGATGCCTTTGATCTGGTCCATGGCCGAAGTTTGAAGAGAAAAAGGAGAGAGAAGAAGAGAGCTAGCTGCGGCGGGCTGGGACTCAGCCCGCCGCGAAATTCAAGGCTTACTTGCCAAGAATGAAGGACAGAATGCCGAGACCTTCTGCAAGGGCCATGGCGATAATGCCGAGGGTCAGGATGTTGCCGAAAGCGCCGGGGTTGCGGCCGACGGCTTCCACAGCCTTGGAACCGATGAGGCCCACGCCGATGGCGGCGCTGCCAGCACCGATACCGGTGGCGATGGAACCGGTGACGCCGGTGGGAACCTGAGCTGCTGCTTCGGAGGCCATGGAGATGAGTTCGAGTGTCATAGTCGTGTGTCTAGTTTGGTTTGTTGTGTCACCTGCGTCCACGCGTTGCGCATGGTCCCGCAGGCAAAGTCAGAGATTAGTGGTGGCCCTCTTCATGACCGTGGTCGTCATGAGCGGTGGAGAGCTGGATGTAAACCGTGCTCAGCAGGGTGAACACAATGGCCTGCAGGAGACCGACGAGAAGCTCCATGAAATAGAAGGGGAAGGGGGCAAGGATGCTGCCCAGGAAGCCGCCCATGCCGCTCATGGTGTGAAGCACGTTTTCACCGGCGATGATGTTGCCGTAGAGTCGAAAGGAAAGAGTGATGGGGCGGAAGACGATCGAGAAGATTTCGATCACGCCGACGAAGAGGAAGACCAGAGCCACCATCATACCCATGACGCCCTTAAGGCCGCCCTTGGGGCCGAAGGTGTGTACGATGAAGCCCCAAACGCCCACTTCCTTGATGGTGATGTAAAGCCAGACAACGAACATGGCGGCGGCAAGACCGAAGGCGGCGTTGAGGTCAGTCGTTGGAGGACGAAGCAGTGCAAAGTGAACTTCCTTAACGCTCAGGGTGCCGGTGCCTTCGCCCCAGCCAATGGTTCCCACGCCAGGCAGCAGCCCGAACCAGTTGGACACCAGGATGTAGATGAAGACGGTCGCCAGCAGCGGGAACACCTTTGGGGCCAGTTTTGCACCCACGATGCCTTCGACCTGACCAAAGAGAAACTCGACGATGAATTCGAAAAGGTTCTGAGTCTTGTGCGGAATCAGAGTCATGTTCGTCGTGGCCTTGCGAGCGAACCACAGCAGCAAACCGGTGATGATGGTTGCGACGAAAAGAGATGTGGTGATGAAGCTCAGATTGCTCTCTTTAAAGAACTCCGACGCATAGCTGGGCACGTTCGCGAGCACCGGCGAGAAGGAGGTTGAGTGCAGAGTCGAGGACAACATGAGGGTAGGGGCTGCCGGGGAGGGCCGTTGTAGGGTCTGGCCGGGATGGCGGGCCTTGTTTTTAGCCACTTGGGAAAAGGGTTCAAGCCCTATTTGTGAAAAATTTCACAAAGTCGCCGTTTTCATCAACTAGCTCGTTCCACGATCAAAAATTCGGCAGAAACGACTAAATAAAATACATAGGATAGAGTGTTCATTTGACGCTATTGTGAGGCTTTGAACAGCTAGGCTCGACATCCTGCCGGCTTCATGCGAGCGTTTCACCAATGTCATCCCATGCCAGTCTTTTTCTGTGCGTTCTCATTGCGCTGATTTCAGCCCCCGCAGGTGCTGCGGTGAAATCGAAAACACGAACCATTTCCGCCGCAGGGAAGCCCAATGTGCTCTTCATCATTGCAGATGATCTGCGCGACTATCCGGCGTGGCTGGGAGGTCACCCCCAGTCGGTGACCCCCAACATGGACCGCCTGGCGAAGATGGGCATGCGGTTTACCAATGCTCATTGCAACTACGCTTTGTGCAATCCCTCCCGCACCTCCCTCCTGACAGGGATGCTGCCCTCTTCCAATGGTGTGTTTGGCAATGAGCAGGACTGGCGGCGCAGCGTGCAGGTTGTCGGCAAGCCAACGCTGCCGGAGCATTTCAAATCCCAAGGCTACACGACGGCTGCTGCAGGCAAGATATTCCATGCCAACCATGGCGGACCAGAGGGGCGTCTGACCGGCTGGCATGGCGGGCGGCGCGGTTTTGAGCAGGACGCAGCCTGGGGAATTCGTTTTCCTGAGACTGGGGTGCAGATCCCCGACCTGCCGGTGCATACGGGGCAGAACTTCAACGGTCTCAATATCTGGCACTGGGACTGGGGTGGCATTCAAGTGGTGGATGAGAAGACGGATGACGGGCAGATCGCCGCCTTTGCCGCTGATTTCCTGACTCAAAAGCAGAAGCAGCCTTTCTTTCTGGCGCTGGGGCTCTACCGCCCCCACTCGCCCTGGTATGTGCCTCAAAAGTATTTTGATGCTCTGCCACCGCTGGATGCGATCAAGCTGCCCGAGGTGAAGGCGGATGATCTGGACGATGTACCCGCCGTCGCCAAGACGCATCTCAAAGAGGGGTATCACCAGCTGATCCTGGAAAAGCACCTCTGGAAAGATGCCGTGCGTGCGTATCTGGCCAGTGTGGCCTTCTGTGATGCCATGCTGGGGCGCATCCTGGAGGCGGTGGAAAAGGGGCCGAATGCGAAGAATACAATCATCGTTTTCACCTCTGACCACGGCTGGTATCTCGGAGAGAAGCAGATGTGGCACAAAGGCAAGCTCTGGGAGGAGACGACACGCGTACCTCTCACCATCTACGCACCGGGTGTGACTCAGGCGGACAGCGCCTCCGCGCAAGCCGTGGCTCTCATTGATCTGTATCCCACGCTTTGCGATCTGACCCAGTTGCCGCTGCCTGAGCATCTGGATGGCAGCAGTCTCAAGCCACTGCTGCAAGATCCAGCTGCCAAGCGCGATCGCCCCGCCATCACCTGCATGGGTGGTGGCAAAAATGCGGGCTATGCCGCGCGCGATGATCGCTGGCGCTACATCCGCTACGCAGACGGCAGCGAGGAGCTCTACGACCACCAAAATGATCCGCACGAGTGGACCAATCTCGCGGGCAGAGCCGAACACGCGGGGCTCAAGGAAAAGCTGACCTCCTTTTTCCCCAAGGAGTTTAAGAGCGCCGAGCGTCCGGCGGCGGAGATCGTGGGGGCAACCAGCCCTGCGGGGTCGGTGGATCTGGCACTACAGGTTGGCGATACGATTCGCGCCGATCAGGTTCCGAAAATCCAAGGCAGGGGTGTTTTTATAGATGCGGCTTTTGAGTTTGATCCGCTGGTGGATCAGGACAGCACCCTGCTGGCCCAGGGGGATGAGCAGTCTGGCTATGTGCTGCATCTGGTGGCCGGACAGCCGACGCTGAGCGTCTTTGCCAATGGACAGGTCACATCGGTAAGCACCGCCACTCTGGAAAAGGGGCGGGTGAATCTGCGCGCCCAGATCGAGACCGGAGGCGTGATCTCCCTGGCAGCGCCGGGCCATAGCGAGGTGCTGGGGGTGGCCCCCTTTACCCAAGGGTTTCCGCAGGAGCCCAAAGCGGGCCTCTTTGCCGGGCAGAGCTTTGGCATCCTCAAAGCGGCCAAATACCCCAACAGCACCCCCTTTGACGGACAGGTGTACCGGCTGAACCTGACCATCCTGCCGCCGCACGTGGCACCTGCCCCCACGGCTGCTCCGGACAAGAATCCCTGAGCGTGGCATGAGGGGCCATTCACAGATTCCGCACAGCATTCGTGCTGGCCAGAGAGAAGAAGTGGATTAAAGACTCTCCCATTCCCCCAACCATTCATGCGCGCACGCATCATCAAAGACTTCCGTTTCGAGGCCGCCCAGACGCTGCCCAATCTCCCCGGCGAACACAAATGCACCAAGATGCATGGTCACTCCTTCAAGGTGGAGATCGCCGTCGAAGGCGAGGTGGACCCCAAGATCGGCTGGGTCTATGACCACGCGGAAATTTCCAAGGCCATGAAGCCGATCATCGACCGCCTGGACCACTCCTACCTCAATGAAGTCGAGGGACTGGAAAACCCCACCATCGAGTACATGGCGGGATGGCTCTGGAAGAAGCTGGCCCCGCAGCTCCCCGGCCTGTGCGAGATCGTCATTTATGAGACACCCAGCGCCCGCTGCGTGTTTCGCGGGGAGTTTTGATGTGACCTTCGACTGGCGGAGTCCGTACGCTTTCTGAGAACGAACATGGCCGGGTTGCTGAGTGCAGCCCGGCCATGTTTTTTTGATTCCGTTCGGGGCTTGTTCAGGCGGCAGTCCCCTTGCGTAAGCGGCGGCGGCGCAGGGCGATGAAGGCCAGCCCCATGGCACCCAGGAGTGCGCGTGAAGGCTCAGGCACAGCGTTTACGTGCAGTGTCAGTGAGTTGGTGCCGACAGTGAACTGGCCGGCAAAACCAGCTGGGGTGTTGCCGAAGGAGAGATTGGAAAGGGACAGGCCGGAAACGGACCCGTAGTTCAGCAGCGTGTAGTCGGAGCCGCTGGTCAGGCCGCCGCTGTCCACAATGTCAAAGATGGTGGCGCCGCCACCGGTGTAGTTGAGAGCGCCGGTGATGTTGACGAGGTCGGAGATGCTTCCCAGATCAAAGGCCAGATGAGAGCCGCTTACGAGGCTGAGGCTGCCGCCGACGCCGAGCGTGCCCGCACTGAGGCCGGGGGAAAGGGTGCCGCCGTTTGCCAGAGATAGATCTCCGCCAATGCTGCCGGTGCCTTTGAGCACGCCGCCTGAGTTGACCAGCACGGAGCCGGAGCCTGTGGCGCTGCCGGTGGTGTTGGTGACGCTCAGAGTGCCGTTCACCGTGGTGCTGCCGCTGTAGGTGCTGGCCCCGGAGAGGATGACGTTGCCGGTGGAGATGGTCACATCGTGCAGGTTGGACATGGAACCCGAGTAGCTGAAGGAATTTCCAACTCCGGGTGTGAAGGTGGCGGAAGTGACACTGGCATTGCCACCGTCGATGTTGCCATTGATGACGGCCGATCCGCCGGAGACATTGATCGCGCCGCCCGCGGTGCCCATGGTGATGGCCTTGCCGCTGCTGGAGCCGTCGATTGTACCTGAGTCATTGATGGTCACGAAATCAGCCGCTGTCAGGATGGCGGGTGCCGTGGTGCTGCCCGTCTGGATGAGCGCACCAGCCTGATTGGCGATGGTGTGACTGAAACCGCTGGAAAGTGCGGAGCTGAAGATGATCGCGGAATCTGAGTCGCCGATGATCTGTCCACCCACCTGGTTGGTGATGGTGGTGGCGGCATACGGAGCCTGCACCGGAATGGGGGTATCAACCTCGCTGCCTGTGCCGCCATTGGTGATGAGCTTGTCCACGCCTGCAATGGTGATGCCACGGCCGATGGCTGTGGTGTTGCCGGCAGCCACGCTGCCCTGGATAAGGCCTGAATTGGTGATGATTCCGCCACCTACAGTGATGCCCTCGCTGTTCTCGATGCCCTGCACGCCGCCGACGGGCGTGCCGCCATAGGCATTGATGGACTTGATGGTGCCGGTATTGGTGATGTTCACCACACCATCGATATCGATTCCGTCGCCATCATGAGCGGCACCATCGCCCAGATCGCGGCCGTTTCCCGTGATGGTGCCGCGGTTGATGATGGTCGCGGTTTCGTTGGCGTTGAGACCGTCGATGTTGATGCCAGAGCCATTGTTTCCCTTGATGGTGCCGCCGAGATTGTTGGTGATGCTCATGGTGTAGGCACCGTTGTTGACGGTTGGATTACCGCTGGCATCTGTGGCCGTATTGCCGCCGGTGATGCCGTGGCGTGCGCCTTCGATCAGGCCGGTGCCGGTTCCACCACCAGCACTGGCAGCGTTCACAATCGTGATGCCGGTGTTTGCCTGGGCGTCGATGCCATCGCTGCTGCTGCCGGTGCTCGTGGTGGATTTGATGGTGCCGTCGTTGTTGACAGCGCCATTCAAGCCAGGACGAACGGCGTCGGCTTCCGAGGCCTGAATGATGCCGGTGGAGTAGTTGTTGAGGATATTGCTGCCGCTGGTGATGGCGTTGAAGTCGATTGCCTGGGAACCGCCAGCCGAGGCGTTTAGAGAGGTCAGGGTGCCGTAGTTGTTGAAAGTCACGCTGGCGGCCGCTTTGTTCATCTGGATGACGTCCGCATCAGCCGTCTGCATGAGGGCCGTCGAGTTGGTGCTGCTGCCGTTGTTGATGATGAGGCCGGTCACTCCGGTGTTGTCACGGATGGCACGTCCGGTGCCGGTCTGGCTGAGGGTGCCGAGATTGGTCAGGGTTTCGTTGTTGCCTGTGATGGTGACAGCCACTGTGGCACCGCTGACTGTAAGCGAGACACCACTGTTGATGGTGCCGGTTTGTCCCGATCCACTGCCCAGCGTCTGGGCGGTTGTGGAGTTTGTGCTGATGACAAAGGTGGCGGCAGGGAGCGAGGTGGCCGCGAGAAGAGCAGCGAGCGTGAAGGTGGCTGCGGTGATTTTCCAAGGGAGGATTTTCATGTCAGGAGAGGCTGAGCGCGCCGCCTATGCGCTCACTGCCTGCCACTGTCGAAAGCTGCGAGGTGACGATTTTGCCTTGTGGCAGTTCTGTCATTTTTCGGGTGAAAAACCCCGCTGCAGAACGCGTAAAATCTGATCGAACTGTAACATGACTTGCCGCCATGACCGCTTGGCTGTAGTCCGAGCAAACCATTTCCCATGCCGATTCTCACCGAACGCAAAACTCAGCCTCAGTATGATGTCATTGTTGTCGGATCCGGAGCTGGGGGCGGCATGGCGGCGATGATCCTGGCTCTCAATGGCGTGAAAGTGCTCATGATCGAGGCCGGGCGCAATTATGATCCGGTGAAGGAGACGCCAATGTTCAACACGCCTGAGATGGCTCCGCTGCGTGGGGCGGCCACGCCGGATCGGTATTTCGGGTATTACGATGCCACGGTGAACGGTGGCTGGCAGGTGCCGGGAGAGCCTTACACCAACAAGAAGGGGACGGAAGGCGACTTCTGGTGGTGGCGCGCGCGCATGCTCGGCGGGCGCACGAATCATTGGGGCCGCATCTCGCTGCGGTTTGGCGAGTTTGATTTCAAACCCAAGTCCCGCGATGGCCTCGGTGTGGACTGGCCGATGGGCTATGAAGACATGGCTCCGTGGTATGACCGCGTGGAGCAGCTCATCGGTGTGTATGGCGAAAATGATGGCATTGCCAATGCGCCCAACTCATCACCTGGAGTGCTGATGCCTCCGCCGAAGCCGCGTGTGGGTGAGTTGCTGGCCAAAAAGGCTGGGCGTAAACTCGGCGTGCCCGTCGTGGCCGCTCATCGTGCAGTGCTCAGCCAGCCGATGGACTGGAAAAATCTGCCGAAGGTGCTCTTTCCCAACAATCCCAAGGCGCAGGAGATCATCGGCAAGGACATGATGTCCCGTGCTGCCTGCTTCTGGGCCACGAACTGCATCCGAGGCTGCAGCATCCGCGCCAACTTCCAGAGCACCACCGTGCTTCTGCCGCCTGCGCTGGCCACAGGCAATCTCGACATCATCACCGACGCGATGGTCCGCGAGGTGGTGATGGGCGCGGATGGCAAAGCGACGGGTGTGCATTACATCGACAAGATCTCCCGCCGCGATGCGGTGGCAAAAGCACGCGTGGTCATCCTGGCCGCGAGCACCTGTGAAACATCACGCATTTTGCTGAACTCAAAATCCGGTGACAAAGCCGGGCTGGCGAACTCATCCGGGCAGGTGGGGCGCAATCTCATGGACAGCGTGGGTACTCGCCTCGGTGCGCATATTCCTGCCATGGAAGACCTGCCTCCGATGAATGAAGATGGCGCGGGAGGCCTGCACACCTACGTGCCTTGGTGGCTGGTGAATGATCATGCGAAACTCGGCTTTGCCCGAGGCTACCACATTGAGATGGGCGGCGGCCGGCAGATGCCGGATGTGAAGAGCTTTGGCTACCTGGATGCGACCTCGCCAGGTGTGTATGGACGCAAGCTCAAAGAAGACGCTCGCCGCTACTACGGGGCGCAGTTTGGCTTCTCCGGACGCGGCGAGATGCTGCCCAACAAAGACTGCTACTGCGAACTGGATCCCAAGGTGGTGGATCAGTGGGGCATCCCGGTGCTGCGCTTTCACTGGAAGTGGAGCGATCACGAGATCAAGCAGGCGGAGCACATGCAGCAGACCTTTGCTGCGCTGATCGAAGGCATGGGCGGCACGGCCAGACCGCAGAGTGGAGCGGATGCCATCCAAAGGCCCGGCGAGATCATCCACGAGGTGGGCACCGCCCGCATGGGGGCCAAGGCCGCCGAGAGCGTGACGAATCAATTCTGCCAGACCTGGGATGTGAAAAATCTCTTCCTCATGGACGGCGCCGTCCTGCCCAGCAACCCCGACAAAAACCCCACCCTCACCATCCTCGCCCTCGCCTGGCGCTCCAGCGAGTGGCTGATGGAGGAGATGAAGCGGGGGAACATCTAACCGAGATTTGTGCCATGCCTGAAAACTCACCCATTTCCCGCCGCAACGCGCTGAAAGGTCTCCTAAGTAGTGCCGCAGGCGCAGCCGCTGTGCCCGCTATCGCAGCGCCAAACCACACTGAGCCCGCGCCTCCGGCACACCCTTCGCGCTTTGTTTTCCATGATCCCGACTTCATGCAGCCGCAGAAGTTTCCGTGGGAAAAGCTGCTGTCCGCCGAAGAACTGGCCACCACACAGGCGCTGGCGGATTTGATTCTCCCAAAGGACGAAACCTCACCTGCCGCCTCCGAGGTGGGCGTGCCGGATTTCATCAATGAGTGGATCAGCGCCGAGTATCCTGCGCACCAGGAGGATCGGGAGACGATTCGCGGCGGTCTCGGCTGGCTGAATACGGAGAGCTTCAAGCGGTTTGAGAAACGCTTTGAAGAGCTGGGGGTTGCACAGCAGGCGCAGCTCACAGATGACATCTGCGGGGCGGGGGAGGTGCGGCCGGAAAACCGCGTGGGAGCGGCTTTTTTCAAGCGTTTCCGCCAGCTTTGCCTCAGCGGCTATTACAGCCACAGCCAGACCTGGAAAAGCCTTGGTTATGTGGGGAATGTCAGCATCGGAGGCCCTTATCCCGGGGTGCTGCCGGAGGTGATCGAGAAGCTGGGGCTGCAGGACGTGGTTTGAGGGGTGGTTTTGGCTTCAAAAAAGACTGCTCTTAAGAGCAAAAAAACCTTGGCTAGCCCCCTCAGCCTGCTAGTCTGAAATGACCTTCATCGAGCACGTTTCCGGAGCGGTTTTTGAGGACGGACTCAGGCGATGGAACACCCCGCAAAGCACAGCTATGTCTGACGACAACAACGACCTCCACAGCACCACACACGTAGCCGCCACCCAGGCCTACGGAGCAGAGCAGATCCAGCACCTCGAAGGCCTCAAGGCCGTCCGCCTCCGACCGGGCATGTACATCGGCGATCCCGACGAGCGCGGCCTCCACCACTGCGTGTTTGAGGTGGTGGACAACTCCATCGACGAGCATCTGGCGGGCAACTGCAAAAACGTCAGCGTCACCATTCACAGCGACGGCTCCCTCAGCGTGGAGGACGACGGCCGAGGCATACCCGTGGAAATGCACGCCAAGGGCATTCCCACCGTGGAGCTGGTGCTGACCAATCTGCACGCCGGTGGTAAATTCGGCGATGGCGCTTACGAGTTCTCCGGAGGTCTGCACGGCGTCGGTGCCAAGTGCGTGAACGCCCTCTCAGACTGGTTCAAGTGCGAGGTCTTCCGCGACGGCAAGATCTACGCCATCGGCTTTGAGCGTGGCATCACCACGGAGCCTCTTACCGTCCTCGGCGAGCAGGAGGAGCCTAAGCGCACCGGCACGAAGATCACCTTCTTCCCGGACGCCACAATCTTCACGATCACCACCACGTTTAACTTTGACCGCCTGCTGGTGCGTCTGCGTGAACTGGCTTTCCTTAATCCCGGCATTAACATCACCGTCACGGACGAACGTGTCTCGCCACCACGGCAGGAGGTGCTGCTCTACACCGAAGGCGTGAAGCAGTTTGTGCGCGAGATGGGGGCGGACAAGGACAAGGTGCACCCCGAACCGATCGCGCTGGCCGGACGCCGCGAGATCATGATCGATGACAAGCCGAAGTTCATCCTCGTGGACTGCGTGCTGCAGTACAACAAGGGCCTCAGCGAGCAGACGCTGTGCTTTGCCAATGCCATCCCGAACCCCGACGGCGGCACCCACTACAGCGGCCTCAAGAGCGCTCTGACCAAGGCGGTGAAGCAGTATATCAACGCCAATCCTAAGGCCTTTAAAGACAAGCTCCCAGACATCGAGGGCGACGACTGCCGCGAAGGTTTGATCTGCGTTCTCAGTGTCAAGCTGCCCAACCCGCGCTTCAACTCGCAGACGAAGGTGAAGCTGGTGAACGGCGAGGTGGAAGGAGTGGTGAGTTCCGTCGTATACGAGGGGCTGCTGCGTCACTTTGACGAGAATCCGGATACTGCCGTCGAGGTCATCAAGAATATCATCATCGCCGCCAAGTCCCGCGAGGCTGCACGCAAGGCCCGCGAGGCCATCCGCAAGGATGCCATGAGCAGCGGTGGCCTGCCCGGTAAACTGGCCGACTGTTCCGAGCGCGACCCGGCAAAGACCGAGCTCTTCATTGTCGAGGGTGATTCCGCCGGTGGCTCCGCCAAGATGGGACGAAACCGCCACAATCAGGCTATCCTGCCTCTGCGCGGAAAGCTCATCAACACCGAGAAGGCACGTCTGGAGAAAGTGCTGCAGAACAAGGAAATCCAGACCATGATCACCGCTATTGGCACCGGCATTGGCGGTGACAGCAATGTCGAGGGTTCCTTTAACATCGACAAGCTCCGCTACCACAAGATCGTCATCATGACCGATGCTGACGTGGACGGCAGCCACATCCGCACCCTTCTGCTGACTTTCTTCTTCCGCCAGATGCCTGAGCTGGTGAAGCGCGGCCACATCTACGTGGCCCAGCCGCCGCTCTACCAGGTGACGCGCAAGAAGCGCGAGGAATACGTGCAGAGCGACGCCGAGATGGACGCCATCCTTCTTGAACTGGGCTCCGGTGAAATCAGTCTGCGCAACACGGCTGACGGCAGCAAGGTGGCCGACGACCGCCTGAAATCCATTTTGGAACTCCTCGTGCCTGTCGCCAAGTTTGCCGACATCATCCGCCGCCATGGTGGTGACTTCGAGCACTATCTCCAGGCCCGGGACGAGGCCACTGGCAACCTGCCGCATTACCTCGTCATGATCCGCGAGGGCAACGAGGTGGATATGAAATACTTCCTAGGCAACGAGCAGCTCGCCGCTTTCGCCAAGGACAACCAGGATCTGCATCTGTTCGCCAAGCCAGTCGAGGCGCCCGTGCTCAACGAGGACGGCACTCCGAACATGACCGCGAATGGCAATGCGCACTCGACCAAGTCCAGCCGCCGCGCCCGTCTGATTGAAATCCACGAAGCACACGGCATGCGCCGCCGCTTCCAGCAGCTTGATGAACTTGGGCTGCATGTCGATCACTTCAGCAGCCAGGACAAGCCCCTCTTTGAAGTCATCGAAGGCGAAGGCGATCACGCCAAGGTTCATCCCGTCTTCAGTCTTCCCGGCATCCTCGACAAGGTGATGGAAATCGGCAAGCGCGGCATGGAGATCAAACGCTTCAAAGGTCTGGGCGAAATGAACGCAAAGCAGCTTTTCGAGACCACCATGGACCCGCACAAGCGCACGCTGCTCCAGATCAAGCTGGACGAAACCAACGCCCACGAAGCCGAGCGCATCTTCACCATCCTCATGGGAGATGTGGTCGAGCCGCGAAAACACTTCATCGAAGAAAACGCCCTCAATGTGAGAAACCTGGACGTGTGATCCACCTGCGCCGCTTTCTCCACTGATTCAACACCTCAAGTTTTCATTCGATGCAAGATCCTAACATTCACCCAATCTCAGTTGCTGACGAAGTTAAGAATTCGTTCCTGGACTACTCCATGTCCGTCATCATCGCGCGTGCTCTGCCGGACGTGCGTGATGGCCTGAAGCCCTCACAGCGTCGCATTCTTTACGCGATGCATGAGCTTTCGCTCTATCCGCCGAAGAAGCACATGAAGTGCGCGAAGATCGCGGGCGACACCTCGGGTAACTACCACCCGCACGGCGAGGCGGTCATCTACCCGACACTGGTGCACATGGGCCAGCCCTGGGCCATGCGTGAGCCGCTGATCGATCCCCAGGGGAACTTCGGCTCTGTGGAAGGTGACCCTCCGGCTGCCATGCGTTATACGGAAGCCCGCATGACGCACCTCGGCGGAACTCTCATGTCCGACATGGACAAGGAGACCGTGGACTTCGTCCCGAACTATGACGAGCGTCTCACCGAGCCCGTTGTCTTCCCGGCTGCATTCCCGAACCTCATCGTCAATGGCGGCACCGGCATCGCCGTCGGCATGGCCACAAACATGCCACCGCACAATCTGGGCGAGGTGGTGGATGCCGTCTGTGCGCAGGTGGACAATCCGCAGATCACCATCAGTGAGCTGATGCAGTTCATCCAGGGGCCTGACTTCCCCACGGGCTGCGCCATCCAGGGCACCAGCGGCATCCGCGAATACATGGAGACCGGCCACGGGGCCGTACGCATTCGCGGTCAGGCGGAGGTTGTTGAGAACGGCAACCGCGAGCAGATCATCGTCACCGAGATCCCGTTCAACGTGAACCGGGCCGAACTGGTGAAGCGCATCGCCGAGCTGGCCAATGAGAAGGTCATCACCGAGATCAGCGGTGTCCGCGACGAGTCGGACGAAAACACCCGTGTGGTGATCGATCTGAAGCGTGATGCCCGCGCCCAGGTGGTGCTGAACAATCTCTACAAGCATACCGCACTAGAGACCAGCTTCTCCATCCACATGCTCGCCATTGATGGCGGCAAGCCGCGCGTTCTCAGCATGAAGGACGCCATCGCGTGCTACATCGAGCACCGCCGGGAGGTCATCATCCGCCGCACACGCTACCTGCTCAAGCAGGCCGAGTTCAAAGCCGAAAAACTCGAGGCCCAGCTCCTCGCGCTCGGACACCTGGACGACTTCATCAAGATCATCCGCGACAGCAAAAGCCGCGATGAAGCCCGCGAGCGACTCAAGGCCTACCACTTCGCCGTCAGCACCGCCGAGCAGCTCGGCATCCTCATCCGCGGCCAGGCCAGCGTGGTGGGAGACAAATATATCTTCACCGACAAGCAGGTGGAGGACATCCTCGAGCTGCGTCTCTACCAGCTCGTCGGCCTGGAGCGCGACAAGATCAAAGGTGACTACGATGAAATCCTGGCAAGCATCCGCGACCTCATGGACATCCTCGCCCGCGAGGTGCGCGTGCTCCAGATCATCAAGGACGAGCTGCAGGCCATCCGCCTGAAGCACGCCACGCCGCGCTTCACCCGAATCGAAGCCGCCGAGGGCGAGATCCAGAGCATCGACCTCATCCCGAACGATCCCACCGTCGTCACCATGACACACTTGGGCAGCATCAAGCGCACCGCCACTGCCGAGTACCGCGTGCAGGGTCGTGGTGGCAAGGGGCTCAAGGGAATGGAAACCCGCGAAGCTCACAGCGAGGACGAGGCCGCTGACTTTGTGGAGCATCTCTTCAGCGCTCATCTGCACGATTTCCTGCTCTTCTTCACCAACACCGGCCGCATGTACGTGGAGCGCGTGTATCAGATCCCCGAGGCGGCACGCACTGGCAAAGGACGCAGCATAAAGAACATGCTGAACCTGCGCGCAGAGGAAAAGATCGCCAGCGTGCTCATCCTCAAGGCGCAGGGCGCCGAGGACGAAGCCATGTGGGCTGCGGACAAGTATGTACTCTTTGCCACCAAGGACGGCACGGTGAAAAAGACCGCTCTGGAAGAATTCAAAAACTACCGCAAGGACGGCATCATCGCCATCAAGCTGGATGAAGGAAACGACCTCGTGGACGTCGTCCTCACAGATGGCAACAAAGAGGTCTGCCTCGTCACGCATGAAGGCATGTGCGCCCGCTTCCA
This sequence comes from Prosthecobacter vanneervenii, assembly GCF_014203095.1. NCBI lineage: Bacteria > Pseudomonadati > Verrucomicrobiota > Verrucomicrobiia > Verrucomicrobiales > Verrucomicrobiaceae > Prosthecobacter > Prosthecobacter vanneervenii. The sequence goes on from NZ_JACHIG010000001.1 coordinate 466,559, forward strand.
TGAGACCGGGGACGATCCCGCTTCTCCGAATCTTCGCCCGATCGGTCGTGCCACCGCCGGTGTGCGTGGCATCACGCTGGACGATGGCGATTTCCTCGTGAGCTGCATCACCAATGAACCCGACACCATGGTGCTCGTGGTGTCTGAAAACGGTCTCGGCAAGCGCACGGCCTTTGATGAATACCGCCTGCTCACCAATCGTGGCGGCAAGGGCGTGACAACCATGAACGTCACCGAGAAGACCGGCAAAGTGGTCGCGGCTAAGGCGGTGCATGACAAAGACGAGCTCATGCTCATGACCACCAAAGGCCAGAGCGTGCGCATCCGCGTGAGTGACATTCGTGAAACCGGACGTAATGCCCAAGGTGTGAAGCTCATGGGGCTCAATGAAGGCGAAACCATCCAGGATGTGGCCACCGTGGTGGCAGATGATGCAGAGCCCGCAGCGGAAGCTGCCGCTGCTCCGAGCGTAGCTGATGCCGAAGCTGCGCCTGCATCAGAGACTCCAGAAACTCCTGCGGCTGAATAAGCCGGGGCACTTCATGACATTGAGTTCCTGCCATGACTTATCATGGCAGGAACTTTTGTTTTCGGTGTAAAACGCGGTGAATTTCGCGATACGAACGCACCATCGAACTCGTTGGATGCTGCATGACCCGCCTGTCCATTCTCCTGCTGCTGCTTTCCTGCCTGACGCTCCAGGCTGCATCGCCCAAGCCGAACTTCGTCGTCATTCTGGCGGATGATCTCGGTTACTCCGATCTCGGCTGCTATGGCAGCGAGATTGCGACGCCGAATCTCGACAAGCTGGCGGCGGGTGGGCTGCGGTTCACGCAGTTTTACAATACGGCGCGCTGCTGGCCCACGCGCAGTGTTCTCATGACAGGGCACTACGCGCAGCAGATTGGCATGGACCCGCAGTATGGCAAATTTCCCGCATGGGTGCGCACGTTGCCGCAGCGGCTGGCTCCGCTGGGGTATCGCAGTTATCACTCCGGAAAGTGGCATGTGACCAATGCACCACGCGTCGTGGCGGATGGCGGCTTTACGCATTCCTACCATGTGGCCAAGCAGGACAATCACTTCCACCCGCAACGCCATGAGCTGGATGACAAGCCGCTGCCGGAGCCGGAAGGTGCCTGGTACTCCAGCATCGACATTGCCAATCACACCATCGACTTCCTCAAGGAGCACGCCCAGCAGCATGCTGGCACGCCTTTCTTCACTTACGTGGCATTCACTGCACCGCATTTCCCGATCCAGGCGCTGCCGGAGGACATCGCCAAATACAAGGACACCTACACCCGGGGGTGGCCCAAGACGCGGGCGGCACGTTTTGAGCGGCAGAAGCAGATCGGGCTGGTGCACACCAGCCTGTCTGATCCTGAGCCGCAGATCACCGCCCCCAGCGGCAAGGAGAGCGATCTGGAAATCCTCGGGCCGGGCGAGACTCGCCATGCCGTGCCGTGGGATAGCCTTACGCCTGAACAGAAGCAGTTTCAGGCCACGAAAGAGGCGATCCATGCAGCAATGATCGACAGGCTGGACAAGGAGGTGGGCAGGGTGCTGGAGCAACTTCGGGTCATGAATGCTTTGGAGAACACGCTCATCGTTTTCCTCTCTGACAATGGTGCGAGCGCCGAGGTCATGGTGCGAGGACTCGGGCACGACAAGGCGGCCCCGATGGGTGCCGCTGCCTCGTATCTGTGTCTCGGTCCAGGAGGATCCACGGTGTCCAACACCCCCTTCCGCCGACACAAAATCTGGACGCATGAGGGCGGTATCAGCACGCCTTTGATTGCCCACTGGCCCCAGGGAATCAACGCACGTGGAGAACTGCGTCACACACCGGGGCATGTCATCGACATCGCCCCCACCTTCATCGCTCTGGCTGGTGGCGACATCGCCGCCATGCCGGATAATGCCCCGCCATTTCCCGGCCGCAGTCTGGTGCCCGTCTTCGTCAAAGATGAGGCGATCAGCCGCGACTACCTGTTCTTCAATCACTCCGGCAACCACGCCCTGCGGGAAGGGGACTGGAAGCTCGTCAGCTCTGGTGATGAAGGAAATGTGTGGGAGCTCTACAACCTGAGCACCGACCGGGCGGAGTCTCACAACCTCGCCACCCAGGAACCCGAGCGCGTCAAGGCAATGGCTGCACGCTGGGAGAAACTGCAGGCGGAGTTTGAAGCACAGGCCGGACCTAGGCCGGAACCAAAGAAGAAAGGCAAAGGGAAGAAAGCAGAGGAGTGACGCGGATCACTTCATGCCGCCGATCTTGCAGCCTTGGGCTGGTTCCTGCGGTGCAGGCACCGGTTTGCCGCTCAGAATAGCATCCAGCGCATCCCGCAGATCCTTGGTGGTGGCGGCACGCTGGCGTTTGGTGGGGCCGAGGTAGAGATCATTGATGCGGCCCTGATACAGCGTTTTGCCGTCGGGGCCGATCACCACGGCTTCCGGCGTGATCTTCGCCTGCACCTGCTTGGCCAGCGTCTGCTCCTTGTCGAGCAGCACCGTGGCTTTCACTTCGGAAAGAATGGCATGCTCCATGGCCACCTCCTTGGTGACTTCGGGATCGGAGTGCACGAGATACACCGCCATCTTGTCCCCATAGTCCGCCGCGATGGCATTGATCTCCTTGATGAAGGACTTCGTGGTGGAGCAGAAAGGGGAGACAAAAAAGAGCACTGAGGCTTTTTTGCTGCCTGCTGCCATCGGATTGTAGATCTGACCATCCGTGCCGGGCAGATCGAGCGCAGAGCCAAAGCTGGAAAACAGCAGGAAGAGCGCGGCAATGAGTCGTGCGTGGAAAAACATCTCTGGAAAACGCTGGTTGGGTTGGAGAGCATTCAAAAAACACCCGGTGTTCCAGGAAGGAAGCACCGGGTGATGTTGAAAACCTAACGAAGACAGCTCAGGGCATCACCCCGCCGTCAGCGCCGCCACCGCTGCATCCAGCGAGGCCGCGTCTTTGATGCTGATGACCTTCACGCTCTTGTCGATCTTGCCCATGAGTCCGGCAAGAGTGGCATCAGGTCCAAGCTCGATGAAGGTGGTGTGCCCTGCGGCGATGAGGTGCTGCATGCTCTCCACCCAGCGCACGCTGCCGGTCACCTGGCTGGTGAGCGTGGAGCGAATCTCCTCTGGAGTCGAGACGGGGCGAGCTTCAAAGTTGCATACCACCGGAACCTTCGGGCTCTGGATGGGGGCTGCAGCAAGAGCCACGGCCAGCTTGTCCTGCGCGGACTTCATCAGGCGGCTGTGGTAGGCGCCAGCCACGGGCAGGGGGATGGCGCGCTTGATGCCCTTGTCCTTGGCTTTGGCCGCTGCATCAGCAATGCCTTCGGCGCTGCCGCTGAGCACGATCTGGCCGGGGGCATTCAGATTGGCCACGTCCACATCGCATTCCTGGGCCAGTTCGCGGATGGCGGATTCCTCACCACCCAGCAGGGCCAGCATGGCGCCCTTGGTGTTTTCGCAGGCTTCCTCCATGAAGCTGCCGCGCTGGAAGACGAGGTTCAGACCGGTGGCAAAGTCAAAGGTGCCAGCGGCGGCGTGGGCGGTGAATTCACCCAGAGAAAGCCCGGCGGTGGCGGTGATGTTCAGCGCGGGGACCTTGCTCTTCAGCACTTCCAGAATGGCCAGCCCGTGGGCGTAGAGCGCCGGCTGGCAGCGGGAGGTCTTGGTCAGCTCCTCCATCGGTCCCTCGTACATGATGCTGGAGAGTGAGTAGCCGAGAGTGGCATCTGCCTGGTCAAAAAGGGCGCGTACGGCGGTGTAGCTTTCAGCAAGATCTTTGCCCATGCCGACTTTCTGGGCGCCTTGACCGGCGAAGAGGAGGACTGCGTTCATTCGTGGATGGTGGATACGTGATACGGGGTTCTGGATGAGTGAGAGAGAGCACAGAGCACGGTCAAGGGGACCGGTCAAGCGGTGGTCATGAGGTCACGGAGGGCCTGGGCCTGGGTCGTGACGGCTGCCACCAGGAGTTCCGGGCCTCTCTGCATGGCCTCAGCCAGGGGCATGTCCTTGGGTTTGATGGCGCAGAGGAGATCGATGCGTGTGCGCAGCTGGTCTTCGGCCTCGATGGCTCCGGCAAAGGCGGCCACGGGTTTGCCCAGTTCATGCGCCATGTCGGCCACGCCCATGGGCCCCTTGCCATGCAGTGTCTGGGCATCCATGCGCCCCTCGCCAGTGATGATGAGATCAGCCACCGCAATGCGCTCGTGCAGATGGACGAGATCAGCGATGAGGTCAAAGCCGCTGGTGAGCCGGGCTCCGCAGAAGGTCATGAGGCCAAAGCCCAGGCCGCCAGCCGCACCTGCACCGGGGACATCCCGGTGGTCCGCGCCCAGATCACGCTTGGCGACGTCTGCCAGAAGTCGCACGCGGTTTTCAAAGAACTCGAAGTCCGTGACTCCTTTCTGCGGGCCGTAGATGCGGGTGCAGCCATGCGAGCCGAGCAGGGGATTGTTCACGTCACAGGCCACCAGGATCTCGGGAGGGGTGAAATCCACAGGCTGCTCGATGCGGGCCAGCCGGTCTATGTTGGCAATGATCGGGTCCAGCACAGCTCCGGCGGCATCCAGAAACCGGAAGCCAAGCGCGGCCGCCATGCCGATACCTGCATCGTTGGTGGCGCTGCCGCCAATGCCGATGACGATGCGCTTTACCCCGCGCTCCAGAGCATCCTGCAGCATCAGGCCTGTGCCCCAGGTGCTGGCGGTGGCCGGATTCAGCGGCAGATCGCTCACCATGGCCAGGCCGGAGGCGGCACTCATTTCCATCACGGCTTCGGACTGTCCTGCCGAGGTGGCGAGTCCATAGCGTGCGGTGACGGGGCGGCTTTGCGCGTCAAAGGTGGCTGCCTCACACCACTCGCCGTTCAGGGCGGTCACTACTGCCTCGGCGGTGCCTTCTCCTCCATCGGCGATGGGGCAGAGATCGCAGACAGCTCCAGGGAGAGCTTGCGCCAAGGCAGAGGCGATGGACTTGGCGGCCACGGAGGCCGGGATGGAGCCCTTGAACTTGTCGATGGCGATCAGGATGCGCATGTGCGGCGCACCTTGGCGAGCAGATTCCAGACTGCCAAGCAGGGGTGCATTTTGAATCGCTTTCGGTGGCGTTTGAGGGGTGTCAGGGAATTGTAAAAAACCTTGAATAGACCTTGATTTATCAACGTAATTATTATTAATTTTATAGTAATTATGTCTCTGACAGCTTTGGCAGACCTCGATTCGCCGCTGATCGCGTCACGCCCCGATGACCCCGCAATTGAGGGGAAAACGGTGGCCGTGCCTGCGCCCACGAGGTTTGAGCAGGAGCAGATGGAGCTGAATCTGCGGAACGCCCGAATGGGGGCATGGTTTGTGATGGTGATGGTGCCATTGTGCAGCTTTCTGGACTGGATGGCCTACCCTGACAGTTACTGGCAGTTTCTGGTGCTTCGTCTGGCCTGCGCGGCCAGCTGTGTGCCTCTGCTGCTGGCGCTAAATCGCTCTCTCGGGCGGAGGTACTGCCGTGCCTATCCAATCATCCTGCCACTGCTCCCGGCGTTGATGATCTGCTTCATGATCTACCTCAGCGGCGATCCCGGTTCCGGCTACTATGCGGGTTTGCTGCTGTGCATCGTCGCCACGGCCTTTGTCTTCCATTGGACGTTTCGAGAGATCGGCATCACGCTCGGACTGGTGGTGGTGGCTTATTTTGCCGCCACGCTGCCAAATCTTTTCACCACAGATGAACCGCGTGCGCTGGGTATTTTTGTCAACAACACCGGTTTCCTCCTGCTGCACTGTGTGGTGCTCTACGTAGGCAGCCGCCAGCATCACGCGATCCGCCTGCGGGAGTTTGCCAACCGCTGCAAGGTGGAAGACCAGCGCGAGGAGCTGGCTGCGCGCAATGAAGAGCTGACCGCCACGCTGAAACGCCTGCGTGAGACCGAGGCCCAGCTGGATCAGAGCGAGAAGCTCGCCTCTATCGGTCGTCTCAGTGCCGGGATCGTGCACGAGATCAACAATCCGCTGAACTACGTGAAGTCAGCGATCTACCTTCTGAAGAAAAAAGGCCGCAATCTGCCACCCGAAATGGCGGAGAGCTTCAACAGCATCGCCGAGGACATCGGAGAGGGCATCGACCGTGTGAGCGCCATCGTGTCCGACCTGCGTACTTTTGCACATCCGGAAAATCGTGGCTCCCGCCCCGTGGATCTGCACGAAACCACCCGCAAAGCCCTGCGTCTGCTGGCCAAGGAGATTGGAGATCGTGGCGTGGCGCTGCTGGACGAGATTCCTCCGGGAACCATCGCGCAGGGAGATGAAAACTATCTCATTCAGATCCTGCTCAACCTCGTGCAAAATAGCCTGGATGCACTGGCCGGTCGCCCGGCACCGACCATCTGGCTGAAGGCTGCCACCACCCCAAACGGCGTCGATCTCATCGTGCTGGACAACGGCATGGGCATCCCAAAGGAAAACCTCTCCAAGATCTTTGATCCGTTCTTCACTACCAAGCAGGTGGGACAGGGCATGGGGCTGGGCCTGAGCATCTGCTTCCGCATGATCCAGCAGATGGGCGGGGAAATAAAGATCGACTCACTGGCGGGCAGTCACACCCAGTTCACCCTGAGCCTGAAGAAACCTGAAAACACCTGATCTAATTGTTCATGTCGAGCCAGATGCTATCGCCTTATCACATTCTCTACGTCGATGACGAGGAGAAGGCGTTGCGCTACTTCAAAGAGATCTTCGGTGACGAATACACCATCCACACCGCCACCAATGCGATGGATGGCTACCGCATTCTGCAGACCTACGGTCCGCAGATCGGTCTGCTGCTCACAGACCAGCGCATGCCCGGTCCCAGCGGGGTGGAACTGATGGAGCATGCACGCAAGCTCAACCCAAATCTGGTTCGCATCCTCGTCACAGCCTACACGGACTACCAGGCGGCCGTGGATGCGGTGAATTCCGGACGCTGTTTCCGCTATCTCCACAAGCCTTGGGACCCCGACGAGCTCAGCATGGTGCTCAAACACGCGCTGGACTACTACCATGCGCTCATCGAGCGCGAGCGCCTGCTGGCTGAAAAAGCAGACACCGTGCGCAGCATGCTCTCGGCGGACAAGGTCTCCGGCCTGGGAATCCTCGCAGAAGGCCTGAATCACCACCTGCGCAATGCTCTGACAGTGGTGCGCGCCTTCATCGACCTGGCCCCCATGAAGCTCATGGAGGAAATCGGCGGAGCACACCCACGCGACCCCTCATTCTGGATCGATGTGCAAAACCAGGCGCAGTCGCAGCTGGAGCGTATTCAGTCAATGCTTGCCCGGCTGGCAGAGGCCTCGCACTCAAAGCAGCTAGACCGTACAGACCAATGCCATCTCAAGTCTGTGCTCAACGAGATGGTGGAGCTATTTGGCCCTCAGATGGCGGAAAAGAAGCTGCAGATCGTGGTGGATGTGGACGACACGCTGCCGCCCGTTGTCGTTCACGGGGCGCGCTTCCGCCAGATGTGGCGCCTCATCTTCATGGAAGAGCTGACGCACCTCAGCGCAGGAGACAGCATCCATATCAGCGCAAAGGTGGAGCGCGATGCCCGCGGACGCTGTCATGTGAACATGTATGTGCGCGACAACGGCATCTGGGAAGGCACGGATAAGCCCGTGAATCTTTTTGATCCCTTCTACACCCGCAGCCGCAAGCCCGATGATTTCGGCGTGAACATGATGGCATGCTACGTGACCATGCACCTGCATGGTGGCAATGCCGAGGCTCACCATCTGGATCCACGCGGGCTGGAGTTGAAGCTCACGCTGCCACTGGACAACGGCTTTGAGCCCAAGCAAGAGGAGGACTTCTTCCACACGCTGCTCACCCACGAGAAACGCTGGAAGCAGCGCGAGGAAATGGCGGCGGCGTGAGGTGTACCAATACTCCTCGCGACTGCCAAAGCCGTTCCTTCAGCCCAGCTTCCACCCATCGCGTGGCACGCGGCTCAGGAAGCGATTGGCAGCCTCGTTGTTGGTGATGCGCATGGCTTTGGCATCCCAGACGATTTTGCCTCCGGCGCGGTGGGCTACGTTGCCGAGATGATTTGCCTCAGTAAGCGGGCCTGCATAGCTGAAGGGGCTGCCGGTGGGCGTGCCATTGCGGATGGCAGCAAGAAATTCGGCATGCTGCCCCGGGGAGTCGGCGATGAAGGGCTTCGGTGCCTGAAAGTCTTTGAAAGCTGCTTCCGGCAGCAGGAGGTGCTTGCTGTAATCTGAGAGCAGCATCCCTTTGTCTCCCACAAACAGCACACCACTGCTCCATTTGCTGATGATGGGATCATTCTTCCAGACATCGGGCTTGTCTGCACCCTGGTGCCAGTGGAGCTGGCAGGCCGGCATGTCGCCCCGTGGTCCGTATTCATACACGGCATGCATGGAGGCGGGAGCGATCTCTGGGTGTGGCGGCGGACCAAAAGCTTCGACACTGAGTGGCGCATCCAGTTTCAGCGCCCAATAGGGAAGATCATTCCAGTGGCTGCCTAGATCGGACATCGTGCCATTCCCAAAGTCCCACCAGCGGTACCATTTCGGGCCGGGGAAATAAACGCTGCTGTAAGGACGCATCGGTGCCGGACCGATCCAGAGATCCCAGTCGAGGTATGGTGGTGGCGTCTCGGCTTCGGCAGGACGTTCGGTGACGTGGACGATGTCTCCATTCTTTTCCGCCTCCTCCTTGCTCTGCAGCCCCCAGGCGCGCGAGACGCATACGTGCGCCTCGGTGACTTTGCCGATCGCGCCGCTCTGGATGAGCTCCACCACACGGCGGTAGTTGGGCATGCCATGAATCTGCGTGCCCATCTGTGTGACCACACCCGCTCTGGCGGCGGCCTCGGTGATGAAGCGGGCCTCGGCCACGTTATGGGTGAGCGGCTTTTCACAATACACCGGCTTCTTCATCAGCAGCGCAGGCAGTGTGGCGTAGGCATGCGTATGCTCGGTGGTGCTGATCACCACGGCATCGATCTCGCCAGCACTGACAGAATCGTACAGCTTGCGGAAATCGCGAAACTTCTGCGCCTTGGGAAAGGCGGCACCTGCGCGGTCGAGGTTCTCGCCATTCACATCGCACAGAGCCACCACGTTTTCACGCGGCTCGACTGCTGGCGGTGGCTGTATGCCTGCATCCGGCTTGCCAGCATTCTTTCCACGCGGCGGGGTGTATAGCGCCACACCGGTCAGCTCTTTGACATTGGCCGCGCCACGCCCGCCCACACCAATGAAGACGAGATTCAGTTTCTCATTGGGAGAGCGCGCACTGACGATGGCGGGAAATCCAAAGGCCGCAGCAGCCGTGGCGCTGCGGGCAAGGAACTGACGGCGGGAGGTGGCAGGCTGGCGAGCGTTCATGGTTGTGTGACTAGAACGCTGCTCGCGGAGCAGTTTCAGGAGGAAAGTTGCGGGATGCAGGTCGGGGCGCAGCCTCTCTGCCCCGTGACCCGGGCGCTATTCCGCCTTCTTCTTTTTGCCTTCTCCTGCTTTCTTCGGCTCATTCAGCGCCTTGTCAGGATCATACTTCGGATTGCGCTCCGGGATCTGTGCTCCGGTATCCTTGAGCCAGGCCATGAGCTTGTCTCGCAACTGCAGAGCACGCACGGAGTCAAAGGGGGCGCGGTTGTCTTCTTCTCCGGCGTCGAGCTTGAGATTGTAAAGCTCCAGATGGTTGTCCTCATGGAAGAGGATGAGCTTCCAGTCACCTTCGCGGATGGCGCTGTAGGGACGTGCGCTGCCGGGGTGGTAGTGTGGGTAGTGCCAGTAAATGGCCTCGCGTGCCAGCGTGTCAGTGCCTCCGAGCAGAGGCAGCAGGGATTCTCCATCGACGATCTGATCCTTCTTCAGCGGCGTCTGCGTGGCGGCCAGCAGTGTGGGTACATGGTCATAGGTGATGACCGGCACATCACAGGTGGTGTCCGGCTTCACCAAGGCAGGCCAGCTGACAATGAGCGGAATGTGCACACCACCCTCGTAGGCGCTGCCTTTGCCCAGGCGGGCAGGACTGTTGTCTGTGGGGCCGCGTGACCAGCCCTGGGGCCTGACGAGATGGCTCAGTCCGCCGTTGTCGCTGGTGAAGATGAAGAGGGTGTTTTCGCTGAGCTTCAGTTCGCTCAGCTTGGCGCGTAGTTTGCCCACGCTGTCGTCGATGCTCTCGACGAGCGCGGCATACACGGGGTTGCTGTGACCACCTGCGGGCTTTTTGGCCTGATACTTGGCGACGACCTCCGGCTTGCCCATGATCGGCGTGTGCACGCCGTAGTGCGGGAGATAGACGAAGAACGGTTTCTCCATGTTTTTTTCGATGAACTTCACCGCCTCGTCCGTGAGCCTGTCGCTCAGAAATTCATCCTTGGGGCCATCCGGCAGCGTGGCGATCTTGTAAGGGGAGAAATAGCTCGGCGGCGAGCCGATGTGTGCGCCGCCGATGTTCACATCAAAGCCCTGCTTGGTGGGGTAATACTCCTCCTCGCCAAGATGCCATTTGCCGATGCTGGCTGTGGCGTAACCACGAGTTTTGAGCCGCTCGGCGATGGTCTCTTCCTCCAGCGGCAGGTGCATTGTCCAGTTGGGAACGAGCAGGCGGCCATTGCTTGGCACATGACCGGCGATCCAGTCAGTGATGTGAAGGCGCGCAGGAGACTTGCCTGTCATCATGGCCGCACGCGTGGGGGAGCAGACCGTGCAGGCCGAATACGCCTGGGTGAAACGCATGCCGTCCTTGGCCAGTTGGTCGATGTGCGGCGTCTCGTAGTACTTTGATCCATAACAGCCGAGATCGGTCCAGCCCATGTCATCGATGAGCACCACGATGATGTTTGGCGGCGGCCCGGCAGGAAGCTGGGGCACCACAGGAACCTTCACCGGCGGCGGCTGGATGGGGGGCAGCGGAGCAGGCGGGGAAGATTCTGCAGCCGGAGCTGATGCCGGAGGGGCGGCGGGCGCTGGAGCCGCAGGCGTGGCAGCACCGGGGGCGGGGGCAGGTGCACTAGCTGCCGCTGGCACCGTCTCCGGATTGGTCGGTGCTGGCGCTGGAGCGGGAGTTTGAGCGATCAAAAGACCGGCACTGCAAAGGTAGGCGGCGAGAGTTCGAAGCATGAAATGGGAGTGATGGCTGATTAAATGAGACGCTGTCTCATTTCTGGATTTTGACAAGAGCGGATCTGCAGTGAGAGCGGATTTTAACAAAATAAGGTGAGTTTCAGGCGGGAAAACTGTCGCCCCGGCGCACTTACCTGATTTTCGCATCCGGCAGCTCGCTCTTCACCCCTTCATCCAGCGGCATCTTGTCCGTGTGGGCATCCAGTCCGGTGGCGAGCATAAGTTTGGCCAGTTCGCCTTGCAGCTCCTCGATCTTTGAGATCATCTCCGGCTTGCCAATGAGGTTCTTGGTTTCGCCTGGATCGTTTTTCAGGTCGTAAAGCTCTGCCATGTGCTTGTCGGCGGAGCCGTCTCCATGCGGATAGTGGATGAACTTCCAGCCGTCGGTGCGAACAGCGCGGACGTTTGGCGTGTAGGGGAACTGCTTTTCGTAGTTGTAGTGGTAGAACCAGCTCTGACGCCAGTCGGGATCGCCAGACTGCACCAGCTTGACGAATGATTTGCCGTGGATTTTAGGCAGGGCAGGAGCACCGCAGAGTTCCAGCAGGCTCGGGGCCACATCCACGGTAAGCACCTGCTTGTCGATGACCTTGGCAACCTTTGTCAGCTGCGGGGCGCGCACGATCAGCGGGATGCGCAGGCTGGCCTCATGGGCGGTGCGTTTGTCCACCATGCCGTCCTCGCCTTCAAGCAGGCCGTTGTCTCCCATGAAGACGATGATGGTGTTGTCCAGCTGCTTGGTCTCCTCCAGCCAGGCGCGCACGCGGGCGATGCTGTCGTCCACGCTCAGGATGGTGCCCCAGTAGCCGTGCACCATGTTTTCAAAGTCCTTCACGGCGGCGGGGCTGTCGTCGGGGAATTTTTTGCGCCACTCAAACAGCGGGCCGTAGATGCCGTGCCAGGTGTAGAGGCGCTGCTTGATCCACGCGGGCTTGTCCTCCAGCATGAAGGCGGTGGCTGGGTAGGGCACACGCACGTCGTCAAAGGCATGCTCGTACTTGGGTTCCGGTGTGTAAAAGCTGTGGGGTGCCTTGTGGCCGATGCAGGCGCACCAGGGTTTGCCGTCCTTTTGCTGCTTGAGCCAGTCCAGAGCCAGATCGGTGACGATGGTGGTGTAGTAGCCTTTGATGACCTCGCGCTTCTTGCCGTTGAGATTCCACTCGGTGTCGAAATACTTGCCCTGGCCCTTGTGGGTCACAAACATGTCAAAGCCGGGGCGCGGGTCGTCATTCTCCTCCCCCATGTGGTATTTGCCAAAGTACGCGGTGGCGTAGCCGGCATCATGCAGCACTGAGGGAAAGCTGCGCAGCGTGGCAGGGTATTCGGTGAAGTTGTTGGTGACGCCATGCACGTGTGCATAGAGCCCGCTGAGGATGGAGCCGCGGCTGGGGGAGCAGAGGGAGGTGGTGCAGAAGGTGTTGGCAAACCGCACGCCTTCACCGGCCAGGCGGTCGATGTTTGGTGTCTTCACATGTGGCGAGCCGTAGCAGCCGAGCGCATTTGGGCGCAGGTCATCGCAAAGGATGAAGAGTACGTTGGGCCTGCTCTCAGCGGCCAGTGACGATTGCAAAAGGACGAATGTCGAAAGCAGAAGGGTAAGAATGCGGATCATGGTCGGGCATTCTCAACGAAGGAATGGCAGGCTCTTTGTCAAAAAGGAAAGGCAGCTGCTTGTGTGGCGTTTGTCTGCACATGACCACGAACCGCCGCTCCTTCCTCAAGCAGTCCGCCGCAGCCACCACGGGTGTCTTTTACATCGCCAAAACCTCCTGGGCGCAGAAAAGTCCGGGAGACACCATCAATGTGGCCGTCATCGGTTTCGGCGGGCGCGGCGGCTCTCACATCAGCGGCTACAACAAGCTCAATAAAGACGGCGAGGGCGTGCGTGTGTCCGCCCTGTGCGATGTGGATAGCAAGATCCTCGAAAAAGGACTGCAGGGATACGACAAGGAGAAGATCAAAGTGCAGGGCTACAGCGATCTGCGGAAACTGCTGGAGAGCAAGGACATCGACGCCGTGAGCATCGCCACGCCAAACCACTGGCATGCGCTTGCCACCATCTGGGCCGTGCAGGCAGGGAAGGATGTGTATGTGGAAAAGCCGGTGTCCCACTGCGTGTGGGAAGGCCGGCAGATGGTGAAGGCTGCGCGCAAGTACAGCAAGATCGTGCAGACCGGCACGCAGTCGCGATCAAGCCGCAAGGGCATCGCCGAGGCGGTGAAGTATGTGCAGGAGGGAAACCTCGGCAAAATCCTGCTCTCACGAGGCCTGTGCTACAAGCGCCGCAACAGCATCGGCAAAACTGAAGGACCGCAGCCGATTCCGGATTCCGTCGACTATGATCTGTGGTGCGGCCCTGGCCCCAAAGGGCCTCTGCTGCGCAAGCAGCTAAAGTACGACTGGCACTGGACCTGGGCCTATGGCAACGGCGACCTCGGCAATCAGGGCATCCACCAGATGGACATCGCACGTTGGTTCCTCGGCGAGATGGAGCTCTCTCCCAGCGTGTGGAGCGTGGGCGGCCGCATGGGCTATGTGGATGATGGAGAAACTGCCAACACCCAGATCATCTACCACGGCTATGAAAAGGCCCCGCTCATCTTTGAAGTGCACGGTCTGCCGGATGTGAAGGATGGTAAAAACATGGACAAGCTCATGCAGACCAGCAAGGGCGTGAAGTTTCAGCCTCTCCCTGGCAAGGATGGCAAAGAAGGCGTGACCGGAGCAGGAGTGGGAGTCATCGTCGAGTGCGAAGGCGGCACTGTTGTTGTGCCCAACTACTCAGGCGCTGTGGTTTTTGACAAGGAAGGCAAGGAGATGAAAAAGTTTGAAGGCAGCGAGGACCACTTCAAAAACTTCATCAATGCCTGCCGCAGCCGCCGTGTGGATGATCTGCATGCGGACATTCTGGAGGGGCATCTCTCCAGCGCGCTCTGCCATACCGGAAACATCAGCCATCGGCTGGGCCAGAAGGAGAAGCCGGAGGCCATTCTCGAAAAGATCAAAGGAGACCGCTTTGCTGGCGAAAGCTTTGCCCGCATGCAGGAGCATCTGGGGAAAAACGAGGTCGATCTCGCCAAAGACATGCTCACTCTCGGCCCTGTGCTGAAGATGGATGGCAAGACCGAGCGCTTCATCGATCAAGACGAAGCCAACGCCATGCTCAAGGACAAGTATCGTCCGCCCTTTGTCGTGCCGGAGGAGGTGTGAAGCGCGGTGGGCGCTCCTGCCTGTCGATCAGCGCTCAAACTTCTCCCAGCAGCAGCCCGTAGGAGAAGTCGCTCACATGCATCTGCACACGCACGGAGGCGCCGTCCTTGAGCGGAAAGTCGGCCACGTCTCTTTCGATGCTGCCAAAGATCTCCTTGCCATTGGGCAGCACGGCGTGGCAGGTGCGCGGGCCCAGCACTTGTCGAATGGTGGCCACGGTGTAAATGCGATCGGCGATCTCCATGCTTGTCTTATTTCTTCAGGGGAATGGCACGGCGTGCCGGTGGTTCGCGGCTGGCGGGCGCTTTGCGATTCCAGTCGATTTTGGCAGCCTGAAACAGGCCGCGGGTGGTGATGAGGTCCACGGCACGCTGCAGCACGAGGTCTGAAGGCGGCGGCGAATCCTCCGGCAGAGGCTTGCCAGCGGAACGCTTGAGATAGGAGTCCAGCTCAGGATTCTGATTCGCCACCAGGGCAGCCTCATTGAAGCGCGGGCGCGGCTTGTCGGTGATGGAGCTTTTCACGTCCTTGGCATCAGTGGCGTGGTACACCTGGCGCTTGAGACTGGTGGGCATGCTGACGGCCAGATCAGGCTGCAGTCCTTTTTTGAAAACTGAGCTGTCATCCGTCAGCAGCACCTCGGCACGGGCAAAGCGGAGAGACCACTCTGCATCCACCGGCACCGTCTCATAGCGCACTGCGCCTCCGCGCGTGGGAGAGCCGATCAAGAGCGCCTGCTTCCGCAGACGCAGCACGGCGGCGATGGTTTCTCCGAGGTTGTTGGTTTCATTATCCACCAGCACAAAAATCTGCTGCGTCCACACAGGCTCGCGGGAGTTGGTCTCCACCTCGGCGGCGGTCTGCCCCATCTGCTGCATTTTGAAGAGAACCTCCCCCTTCGGCACAAACAGGCTCAGCATGTCTGCGGCATCATTGAAGTCACCAGGAGGTGCGGGGCTGCGCAGATCGAGGATGAGGTGGGCGACTTTCTTTGCAGCAAAGTCCGTGAGATGCTTTTCCATCTCCTTCGTCTCCTGCGGGGTGTACTCTCGTGGGCGCAGGTAGCCTGTCTGCGGAGTCAGCAGCTCGGCCTGCACCCCGGTGAGAGCGCCGGATTTGGCCTCGGCGGTGCGGGGCACCAGCTCGGCGCCGAAGTCCAGTCGCTGCAGCAGGCCGGAAAGTGCCGCGCGGTTCAGCACATCAAAGGTCAGATCGCTGCTGCGGATGTATTCCTTTTGCAGGATGCGGAAGGCTGACTGAATGCCCGCCTGGCTGATGTCCTTCGGCGCCGTGCCGCTGGCGGCAAAAACGGAGCTGCTCAAGGTCAGAAGGATGGCGAGTCGTCTCATTCGGCGGTTTGCTGGAGATGATTGAGAGCATGTACGGGACCTGCGCCAGCACTTTGCCACACGAAATGCTGGGCTATGGCGCGGCTGACAAATTGCTTGGCCTGTGCCACAGCCTCATTCAGCGCCAGTCCATGCGCCAGCCCTGTGGCGATGGATGCCGAGAAAGTGCAGCCGGTGCCGTGGGTGCGAACACCGGGGGTCCGTGGTGCGGTATGCCAGGAGAGTGTGCCATCCGCGCAGAGCACATCGGCGGCATCGCCTTTGAGGTGGCCGCCTTTGACCAGCACCGCTGTACCAAAGCGCCCGCTCAGCTCCTGAGCACAGGCCTCCATGTCCTCGATGCCGGACACCTCACGCTCCCAGAGGACGCGTGCCTCATCCAGATTGGGGGTGATCAGGGTGGCCAGAGGCAGCAGTTCATCGATCAGGGTGCGCACGGCGCTGTCTTCCAGCAGTTTCCCGCCACTGGTGGCGATCATCACCGGGTCCACGACCAAAGGGATGCGCCCGTGTCCGAGTTGCCTCCACGCCTCAGCCACAGCCCGCACCTGGGCCTGCCCGCCGAGCATGCCGGTCTTGGCCGCAGCAATGGGGAAACCGCCAAAGAGCACACGCATCTGATCCACAATGAACTCCGCATCCATCAGACGTACCTGAGAGACGAGTCCCGGGGTCTCGGACACAATGCTCGTGAGAGCGTTCAGCCCGTAGCCGCCCAAGGCCGAAATGGCCTTCAGGTCCGCCTGCACCCCAGCACCACAGGAAGAGTCTGAGCCTGCGATGGAGAGAACGGGGGGAGGAGGGGGCATGAGAGTGGGAGGTGTGATGGTAGGAAACCAGCCGCTTTTTGCAAATGCTGCCTCCGCTTCCTGATGGGTGCGAACTGCTGCGCAGGCACGGTCTCGGAAGGGGATTTCCCGTTCTTGAGTGGCGGGTTACAGGATTTTACAAACCCCGGCTTGTGACTTCACACGTATTTGTTACACTAAACTTTATGAATTTCGAACCGTTGCCTGGACTCTCGGTCACGGTGGACAGCGTCTCCTACGATCCCACGCGGCCTGCTCCGCCTGACCGGCCGCACCCGTTTGTCTATCACCTCTCGATCCACAATGCCTCGCACGACGTCGTGCGCATCTTTGGCCGCAAGTGGATCGTGCGCGACACGGATGGCGACACCATGGTCGTCGAGGGGGATGGCGTCGTGGGCCAGTTTCCCAATCTCTCTCCCGGGGAAACCTTCAGCTACAACTCCTACCACGTCATCAAGACCGAAAGCACTGCCACAGGTTCCTTCTTTGGCACCACCCCCGACGGCCGCCGCGTCTGCACCCGCATCCCGGCGATTGAGATGCATCCGCCCATGCCGGCGTGAGGAAGGCAAATCGCTGTTACTTGGCGGGTCCCGCTCGTTGTGAGTCCGGACTACTCCTCACACACAATCCGAAACCCCACGCTGTCGAGGTGCACATTGTGCGGGTCGGGTCCGCGAAATGACGCCAGCAGGCGTTTTTCGCTTCCTGCTCTGAAGGATCCGCCGCGAACTATGCGCAGCGTGTTTTTAGGCGGGTCGTACCAGCCGTCCACCCACTCCCAGACATTGCCGGCGAAGTCGTGGAGACCATTCGCATCGGCGGGGTAGCTGCCCACAGGCGCGGTGTCGGCGTAGCCGTCGTCCACCTCCAGCCATTGGGCGTCGTAGCTGGCGTGGTACTTTTTGCCAAAGGCCTCGTCGCAGAAATTGCCCGAGTCTTTGGTCAACGGCCCAGTGCCCCAATGATGCATGCCGATGCTGGGGGGCTGCTGGTTTGGTGGGATGTCCGGCTTCTCATGCAGGCCAGCGAGCAGGCTCCACTCCTGATCGGTGAGGAGGCGGTACCTGCGGCCTTCCTTTTGGCCCAGCCATTCACAGAAAGCCAGCGCCTCGGTGAAGCTGACATTGACCGCAGGATGATCCGGCGTCTGTGAAAAGTCAGGCTTCTTCCATTCGGTGTTTGTCGCGACGGCAAAGGGCTGATAGTCCTTCACGCGCGTCTCAAAGCGGCACACCAGCACCTTGAGTCCGGGCACGCGGACAAACGGCATTTCCAGGCTGTTGGTGAATGCCGTTTCGACTTTGGCCTGCTGCGCACTGGCATAGTGCGCGAGTAGCAGCAGGGCAAAGGCGGTGAGCGTGCGCAGCATGACAGAATGGTTACTTCTTGGCAGCCGGTGCGGGCTTCCACTCCCAGCTCTCGCCAAAGAAACCGGCATCGCTGATGCCGCCCGGGGCCTGGCTGGTTTTGGGCTTGGTGAGGTCGATCACCGCCCAATCTGGCAGCTTGGCCACCTGGCGGGCGTTGTTGAGGTAGTCGTATTCGCGGTAGGTGAAGCTGCTGTTGATCACCACATACTTTGTGGGATTGAGCGGGTTCGGGTAGATGAGCACTGGGGCGCTCGTGGTGGCATCGTAGGTTTTGCCATTGGCCACCAGCTTGTCCTTGGACCACTGGATGGGCAGCTTGTCGGCGATCTTGGCCAGCACGGCATTGCTCTGCGGATCTCCCCACAGCACGAGGTTGCTGGAGGCGATGTCGGCGTCACTGACGGCAGTGTCATCCTTGGTCGGGGCATCGCCACGGAACTGGCGGCGCCATTCGAACTGCGCGCGCTCCAACTCGGCCTTGGCCCAGGCGTCCACTTTCTCGCCGATGCCGGGCTTGGTGGGTTTCACAAAGAGAAACTTGTCCATGAAGGCGTCGTCGATGGGACCTTCGAGAGCGTGCTTCTTCACGAGCTTGCCATCTTCCTGATTGTCCAGCGTCTGGGTCCATTTGCCATTCTTGAGCTGAAAATGCACCAGCCAGGAACGGTCCAGCTTCGGGCGGGTGACTTCAAGGAGCTGGCCGTCGATGCTGACCACTGGCTTGAACAGCAGGGGCATGGGGCAGTGGCCGGAAGGCATGTCCAGCGTGAAGGCGGTGATGTTTTGCAGCTTGATGGTGATCTCAGACGGGCCGGTGATGCGGGCATGGATGCGGCCGCGCTCCCAGTGCTGCTCCAGCGCATCCACCGTGACCCAGTGCATGTGATTGTAACGCAGGAACCATGTGGAAAGGTGGATCTCCTTGGGCACGCGATTGCGGCCCATGGCGGCGATGCTGGCCAGGCGCTTCTCGATCTCGATGAGGGAGTCGGGATGAATCTTGTGCGCGGTCTGAGGGCCGATGATGTGCAGCAGGTCCACATTTTCTCCGCGCAGAGCTTTCTCCATCATGTCGGCGGCCTGCTTCTGTTTGTCGATCTCGCCGCTGTAGGCCACCGTCGGGCAGTTTTCCAGATTGAGGGCGTTGTCCGTGGCATTGTACCAGTGCCACAGCTTCTGCTGATACCAGGGGGCGCCGCTCACATCTTCATTCTGAAAACCGCCGAGGAATTCGGGCGTCTCAGAGAATCCAGCGCCAGGATTCGCGCCGCACCATTTATCCGCGTAGTTCACCGCAAACTGCCAAGCGGCAGCACCGCCCATGCTGAAGCCGCGCACGATGATGCGGTCTTCATCCACGGCGTAGAATTTGGATGCGTGGTCAATCGCTTCCAGCAGGTCGATCTCGCCAGCAAATTTGTTGGCGCAGCAGTAACGGCCGTAGGGGTGCAGCACGAGCGCCCCCTTGGGCGAGATCTGCCCGACCTGCTTGCGTCGCTGGTCCAGGAAGGCGAGCTCGCTGAGCGTCTCACCACGGCCATGGCACCAGATGTCCAGGCGCACCGGAGCACCCACGTAGCTCTCTGGGATGACCATGCCGTAGGGCTGCACGGAACCGTCGATCTTGGAGCGGTAGGCGCGCACCACGAGGCCCTTCTGCTTGGTCCATGGGGCCTGGCCGCCTTTGAACTGCTCGGCGCGTTGCATGCCTTCGGCCAGAATCTCATCGGCGCTTTTGAGTTCACCCAGCTTGTGCACCTCGTTGTAGCGCAGCGCCCAGTCCACGGCCTTGTGGTAGATCTCGATGTCTGGCAGCAGATCGGCGTGCTGCGGATTTTTGGCCTGAGCTTTGGCTGCTTCATCGATGGCCGTGCGGAGCTTCTTCAGGCCTTCGGTGAGGCGGGCACGATCTGCGTCAGGCACTGCCACGCCGGGAGGCGGCACTGGGCGGACGTTGTCGGCTGAGTTGTCCTTGGGACCATCCGCAAAGGCGGATGTGAGGGCGAGAAGGGGAAGGAGGAGGCGCTTCATGGCTGGCGGTTGTAAAAGAAGGCGTATTCAGGCTATTTCTTGCGGCGTGTTTTGGGTTTCGGCGCAGAAAGCAGAGGAATATTGTGCAGCTCAAAGGGGCCGCTGGTGGCGCTGTCAAACTCAGCAGCAGCCTCCAGTCCGATGCGGGCGATCTCTTCGGCGGTCTTGCCTTTGTCATAGGCTGCCTGCATGGCACCCAGCGCGTAGTCGCGGCCCGAGCCTGCGGCCCAGAACTTGTGAAACTGCTGCGCAGAGCGGTAGGAGTAGATGGCAAAGATGCCATGCGCATTGGCCATGAGACCGTAGAACTGCGTGGTCTCGTACTCCTCCCCTTTGTCAGGAGCGGCGGACATGAAGTATTCCACTTTCAGCCAGGCGTGGGCATGACGGAAGGTTTCAAAGATGGCCTCGCAGGAGGAGAAATTGCGCGGACGCTCCGGATTGGCAAAGTAGCTGTTCAGCACCACGAGGCTGGCCGAGGTGCCCACCAGCCCGATGTAGGTGTCTTCGATTTTGGCGATCTTCGTCTTGTTGACGATGTGCTGCGCCTTTTGCCGCAGAGAGCCAAGACAGCTGAGCGTATCCGCGCCAATGCAGGCGACGCCGTTTTTCTGAGCAACAACGATGGTGGACATGAGAGCCTGATGTTTAAAGAGAACGCAGGAGCTGCGCAACCTTCAAACAACAGGCATACGATCTGGCGCTACCCGCGGCGGATCTCCGAGCCTTTGAAGATGATGCGGAAGCGGAAGACCTTCTTTTTGCGGCAGGTGATCTGTCCCGTCTGCAGGTCAAAGCGCTCAGGGATCTCGATGCGGTGCAGGTCCGCCGTGGCGTGGTAGCCGCGCTCGGAAAAGATGTCGATCAGCATGGCCAGGGCTTCTGGATCGTGGAAGAGCTTGTCCTCAGTGTTGATGTCCGCCCGGCCGGAGATCGCGTGTCGCACGATGATGGGCATCATCTTCTCCTGGATGAAGGCCACCACCGCCTGCATGAGCTCAGGCTTTTCCACCTTGTAGCTGTCCAGACGGCGCACCAGATCCTGGCGCGCATGACGCACGATCTCGCTGGCCAGCGGCAGGTCGCGCAGCTGGTCAAAGGTGCGCGGATCGAGCTCCAGCGAGCTTTGGTACTCCAGCTCACGGATGATGTTGTCCTGCACCAGCTCCAGCGGAGCCTGGGCGTTGATGAAATGGTAATGGAAGATCTCTTTGAGAGAGACCAGCGCATCAAACGTCTTTTCCTTGAAGACCTTGTAGCGATTGCGTGCCAGGGCGGGATCAAAGTCGGTGGCGCGCTCCTCCCAGAGTTCGCCGATGCCGGAGCTGCGCACCTCTTCATTGTGTGCCAGCACCTCCTTGCCGCGCTTGAGCTGGCGGGCGATGCTTTCCGCCTCATCCACAAACAGCACCATGATGTGGAAGATGGGCTGCTTGAAGTGCGCGGCATCCGGCGTCTGTGAAAACTCACGGCGCAGTCGGATCATCTCATCAAAGAGCATCTTGAGGCACTCCACCTGCACCTTGGTGCGCGGAAAGCCGTCAAGGATGGCGCCATTCTGCTGCTCGGGCTCCAGCAGCTTGCGGATGAGGATGCCCACCACCTCGCGGTCGCCCACCATGCCACCTTGGGCTTTAAGCTTCTTCGCCTCCGGGCTGTCCAGCAGTGCACTCACCACGATGGGCTCGGCGGTGATGCCGCGCACCTCGCGGATGAAGTCGGTGTTGGTGCCTTTGCCCGCACCGGGGGCACCGCCCAGCAGGATCAGCTCTTTGGGAAAGCGCAGCTTCTCGCGGCCATAGTCGGCTTCGAGCTGTTTCCAGACATGATTGAAGATCAGCTGGGCGTCTTTGATTTCCAGGTCCGCCGGAGCGGCGGGCTTGGGGGCAGGTTCTGGGGGCGTGGTGGGCTGCATTCGGTGGCAGTGCGCCTATCGTGATTCCCAGCGGTCTGTCAAACAGGAGTCATGCCCCTTTTAGCCCTTTAGTGTCATCAAATGCGCCAGCAGATCGGCCACCTGCTGATCCTGCAGCGCGTCCAGCAGCCCCTCGGGCATGAGGGAGCGGCGGATGAACTTGGTGCTGCGGATGTCCTTTTTGTCCAGCCGGCGGTCCGGCAGGCCGGGCTGGCGGATGACGGTGGCCTGCTTGTCCTCGCTGACAAAGAAGGCGTCGATGAGATCGCCATTCGTCATTTCCACCCGAAAGATGCGGTAGCCGGGCTCCATGGCGGCATTGGGCGTGAGGATATTGCGCAGCACGGCCTCCAGACCCATTGCACCTGCGCCGCTGAGGTTTGGCCCGATCTGACCGCCTGCATTGCCGATCTGGTGGCAGGCCATGCAGATGGCGCTGAGGGCCTTGCCATTTTGCGCGTTGCCCTTGGGGGCGAGCGCCGTGAATTTGGCAAACTTGCTGTCCAGGGCCTTGGCCTGCTCCTCGGTGAGCAGTGGCGGTGTGTCGATGGTTTTGGCCATGCGCGCGCCTTTGCCAAAAACTCCTTTTTTCCATTGTTCAGCGGACGTGTAGGTCAGATCAACTCCTGTGGCTATGATGCGGTCAAACGTGGCACGGATCTCCTGGGCACTGCGTGCTTTTTTCCATACCCGGAACTCAGTCATGGCGCCTGTCGTGCCCTGCTTCGGACCGCTCCAGCCGATTTTGCAGTTCGCCCACTTCGCGGGGGCAGGCTTGGTGCCCGCGGCGTCGAGTTCACCGTTTTGATAAATGCGGATGATGCCCTTTTCATCGCGGGTGACGGCGAGATGCGTCCACAGATCTGGCGTCATGGGCTTGGTGGCCACGCAGACATCCTTCAATTCGCTGCCCGCATACACACGGAATCGGGAGGCAAAGAAATTCATGTCCACACCACCGGGGATGCCAAGCAGGCTGTCAGCGTTGCTGATGCCCTCGGCCAGACGCACCCATGCCTCGACCGTGAAAGGCCCGTCGAGCGTGATCTTGGAATCGACCCAGGCGGTGTCTTCGCCATTCAGCTGCAGAACCTCATGGAAGATGCCCCCCAGCTTCTGCTGGAGCTTTTCGATCATGGGGTCATCTCCCAGCACGGTGGCGAGACGTTCGACGGTCGAGCCGTCGAGGTCAGTTTGCGGAAGGCTTTTGTCCACCAGAGCGGCGACGATGGACTGAGCCCCGGTCTTGGTGCTGGCCAGTGCGGCGAGCGCACTCCGCCGCTGAGCAGGCTGGAGCTTTGGATAAAGGGCAAGCAGTTTGGCTACGGCGTCGGGGGAACGTGAGGCGGCAAGCGCCTGCAGTGCGGCGTCTCGGACGAGCGGGTCGGGTTCCGACTGCACGATCAAAGCCAGGGCAGCCGAGGCGCTGCTGTGCAGATCTCTCAGGGTATTGAGAAGCGCGACCGACCGTTGCTTCTCCAAAAGTGCGATGAGGTCGCCTTCGAGGGCTGTGAGCTGAAAGCCCCCGATGAGCTGCAGGGCCAGCGGGTCCGCATCACTTTGCAGCATCTGCTTCGCTGTCTGTGTAAGCAGCGGTGCAATCTTGGCTGAATCAAGTTTGGTGCGCTGGACCAGCAGCTTCTCAGCGACTGCGGTGCGCGATTTCTCATTCATCAGCATTGCCTTCAGCGACTCGCCGACTCCAGCTTCTTCGGGAAACTGCGCCAGCCGCAGGAGCTCTTCATCATTGGGCGCGCGGTCGAGTTGTGGCAGGAGTTTGGCCACACGCGAAGCGCTGGCTTTCGGCTCCAATGCCAGCGAGGCCAGCACGCGGGCCTCGACGGGCAGTTTGGCTGCGGCGTCAGAGTCGAGGAACTTGGCAATGACATCTGGATGGCGTTCCAAAAACATGCGCACAAGGAAGCGCTCAAATTCCCGGTCATAGGCCTCGCGCACAGGAATCTGTTGCGGGCCACGGGAAGATTGCCCCAGAGGGCCGGGAAGCGAGGGTTTGGCGAAGGAAAGCAGCTCGCCGATGTTTTCCTCAGTCAGTGAACGGCCAAGAAGGCGTATGGCCTTGCTCTTGCTGGGAAATGCGTATTCGGATGCAGACCAGTGGCCGACGGGCAACTGGTCTTTGTCCTGCAGCGTCTGCCACGCCAGATGGGCACGGCCCAGAGGTGATGAAGCAAGCATGGATTGCAGCTCTTTCGTTTCGAGCTTGGTGAAATCGGGAATGCTGGAGACGAACTTGGAAGTCGCTTGCACAGGCTTTACACGCCAGATGCGGCCGCGTGTCTTATCCCGGTCTGGATGCGCCCTCGGCACCTCGTTGTGGGAGATGATCTTGTTGTACCAGTCCACGATGTAGATGCAGCCATCGGGTCCGTTGGTCAGACCCACGGGGCGGAAGAAGGGATCATCGCAGGTGAGGAGGTCGGCGAGTTGTTCGAGCCGCAGACCGGTGACGTTGCCCTGCTGCGCATCGCCAGGCTGAGTGCGGTGGAGAGCGATGGTCTGGACCTTGGAGGTGATGGGGTTGGCGACGGCCATGACGTGGGCCGCTTTTGGGTCGCGGAGAGATCCCTCTTCGATCAGCGCCAGACCGCTCAATCCTGTGCCACCCATGCGAAACTCAGCGGTCGGCGGAAAGTCGGGCTGGTAGCTTTTCTTCAGCGCCTCCATGCCGCCGGGGTAGTAAGCGTATTCGTGGAAGGGCATCACGGGGTAGCCGTAGTCGTTGGCCTCCTGGATGAAGGCCTCACCTTCACTTGTGAGAACGAGTCCCCAGATGTTGTTCGGCCCGATGCTCGTCATCTCAAACCCGCTGCCATCCGGGCGCATGCGTGCCATCCCGCACTTGGGGTAATCGATGACCACATCGCTGCCGGGCTTGTGCACCTTGCTGTTGTTAAAGAGGCCCTGCGCCATCCAGATCCAGCCGCCAGGAGCACGGGTGAACTGATGCGGAAACAGGTGCGAGTCCTGCACGCCGAAACCGGTGAGGATGACCTCGCGCTTGTCAGATTTGCCATCGCCATCGGTATCCTTAAGCAGCAGCAGATCATGGCCGTGCAGCGTGTAGCAGGAGTCACCATTGCCCCAGGGGAGGATGCCCAGCGGGATGGCCAGGCCATCGGCATAAACGGTGGGCTGGGTGAGTCCACCTGCGGGAATCGGCGCATTCACCGACTCCCGCGGATAGACGAGCACCTTGTCCTTGCCCCGCGCCGCATAGACGGCCTCCGCTGCAGCCGGGTTTTCATTCGCATCCACCGGATACTCCAGCGCCGTCTGGGTCCACAACCGGCCACGCTGGTCGAAATAGACGCTGACAAATTTGCCGATGCCGTCGCTTTCCTGAATGACCAGCTCGATTTCATAGCCGTCTGCGACATGGAATTTCTTGAGCTGCTCCTGCGCGGTGAGCGGCGTGCCCTGCACGTTGTTGTAGCTGATGTCGCGCTTGGGCGCTGCTGCGTCGGCCTGCGGCTTCGGCGGCGGGGCCACGAGCTTGCGTGCGGCATCTACTCCGCCAAGGGATTCCCAAGTCGGCGCACCGGGTGTGGCAGGCAGTTCTTCAATCGTCACATCCTTCACCTGCACGAGGCAAACACCGCCGCTGTGCACCTGCGGGCCGATGAGTCCGTCCAGCGCGATGTTTTTGTCCGCCTCAGTGTAGTCCATGCAGTGCACGCCGTTGATCCAGGTCTGAATGCGTGGGCCCTCTGCACGGATGCGGTACTCATTCCAGCCGAAGACATCCACCGCTTTGTCCAGCGCCGCTTGCTGTTCCGGTGTGGGAGCCCAGATGACTTTGTTTCGGCGGAACTCGTCATAAATTTTGCCGAACCAGCCGGCCCCGCAGTCCACCTGATACCCCGTCATGTGCGCGCCGCCGGGCACGCGCAGGCTGCGAATCTGGATGCCGCTGTTGAGCATGCCGGTCTTGGGATCACCACTGACCTTGATCTTAAGTTTCAGGTCAAAGTTCTGGTAGCTCTTCTTGGTGCAGATGAAGTGGTTCTCCTTGATCTTCTCCGTGGTGGAGCCGCCGGTGATCATGCCATCCTCCACACGCCAGATTTTAGGATCGTAATCCCAGCCTTCGAGAGTCTTGCCGTCAAACAGGGACACGGGCTCCGCGTGGAGCGCTGTGGCTAGGAGAAAAAAGGTCAGGGCATGCTTCATGGCTGGCTGGTAGTACGAGGTGGATAATCTCAGGCTAGCAGGACCGCATGCACTGTGTCATGCCTGAAATGCACCTGTACGTGACAGCGCAACTCTTCCGCGATTAAATACGGGCATGTCCCAAGACCTTGCCGAAACGACGCTCGACGGCCCGCGCACCCGGCGCTGGGTGGTGGAGGCGCGGGAATGCGTGGAGATGACGACGCACCGCATGGCACGCTTTGGCATGGACGAGGCGCTGCCTCCCTACAAGCGCGTACGCATGAGCCCGGAGGGCAGCTTTGTGCTGGCATGTGTCAGCGGAGAAGGGGCCATCCTTCTCGATGGCCGCTGGCAGCGTGTCAGGCCCGGCATGGTCTGCCTGGCACCGCCGCGTGTGCTGAATGCCTTTGAGGCCAAAGGTCGCGAACGCTGGTGCTTTGCCTGGGTGCGTTATGATGAGCCCAGCTTCGTCACTCCGGTGGTGGGTGCTGCATCTCCCGTCATGCCCACCGCGCATGCGGGTGAAATAGCGCGCATCATCTCCGGTCTGCGTGCTGAGTGGGAAGGGGAGCGCGAGCCACGACTGCTGCATCACTGGCTGGAGCTGCTGCATGGCACCATACGCCGTATCGCGCAGCCCTGGCGCAGCAATGAACCCCGTGTGGCAAAGCTCTGGGCAGACGTCTGTCAGGATCTCAAGCGCGACTGGACGCTCGCCGAGCTGGCTCATCGAAGCCATTGCAGTCCCGAGCATCTGCGCCGGCTCTGCATGAAGGAGCTGGGCCGCAGCCCCATGCAGCACCTCACCTGCCTGCGCATGGAGCAGGCCCGCCGATTCCTGGAAGCTGGAAACGACAAGCTCGAAGTCGTGGCCGCCCGCGTCGGCTACGCCAATGCCGCGATCTTCTCCCGTGTGTTCAGGCGCTGGGTCGGTGTAGCGCCGGGGGAGTATCGGGGAAGGGCCTGAAATCGATTCAATCATTGACGCTTTCGGCCGGGCGTCACTATTCTGCCATCCATGTGGCGCACATTTCTTTGCCTCGGGATCATGCTGTCCAATGCTCTCATTGCGTCGGAAACCGGCGGGCTCCGACTGGTCTCCGACCTGAATCCGGGGGCGGAGGGCTCCAGTTTATCGGGTTTTTTTGTGTGGAATGGCAGGGCTTGGTTCAAGGCTGCCACCAGGCAAGGCGACAAAACAGTGTGGGCACTCCATGCTTCCGACGGCAGCACGACTGGCACACGACGCATCAAAGATTTTCCGCCGCAGGAACACGGGTCGATTTTTGACAATCCCTTTGTCTATGAGAACCGGTTGTACTTCCAGGGACCTAATGCCGCTCTGGGGAAGGGCAGCCGGATCTGGGTGACGGACGGCACCGAGGCCGGCACCCGGCCCATATCCGAAGACGGCAAAGATGTGTGCGATGAGTTCAAGCCGTTTCTGATCGGCGAGCGCCTGGTGCTCTCGCTTCATGGCGACTACAACGGGCATGGACTGGTGGCGCTCAATCTCCACACCGGGGTGACGGAGACTCTCGCGGTGCCTTTTGATGGCTGGGAGGACTATACCGATGGCGCCATGCTCAAAGGAGCAATGCTGAAGCTGGATCTTGATGGCCGGGTGTTTTGGAGCATCGATGGCACACGCAAGGGATTGAAAAAGCTCGTGCTGCCGGGAATGCCGGTTTTTGAGAATGATGACGGCATGAACCAGTTCATCGCTATGCCGAATGGAGTGTTGATGCTCCCCAACGGGCAGCGGAAGCCACCCTTGGATTTGTGGCATACCGATGGAAAATCCGTGGTCAAGCTGGCGTCGTGGTGGCCTGACAATCCTTTCTCCGAACTCTGGTTTGGACGTCTGGGTGATCTTGGTCTGGTGCTTGCGTATGATCGGACCCGGCGTTGTGGCTTGTGGAGCAGTGATGGCACGGTGGAAGGTTCCAGGAACATTCTGGACAGCGATCCCTATCATGATGCCAGCTTCTCATTCCAGCCGGGGCGGCAGTCGCAGCCGTTGATTGCTGGAAACAAACTCTTCTTTGAAATGGATGACGGCAAGCATGGCCTGGAGCTATGGGTCTCGGACGGCACCAAGAGCGGCACGCACCTGGTGATCGACATCGCGCTCGGCAATGAAGATGCTGGAATTTTCAAACTGTTTCCGATGGCGGATGGCCGCGTGTTGTTCCAGCGCAAGAACGCAAATTCAGGGACGGATGTGTGGGTCTCTGACGGGACAGAAGATGGATGCCGCAGACTGGCCGCCCTCGAACGGGCAACCGATGTCGTTGCAGCGCTCCAGGGAATGATTCTGCTGGTTTCCGATCATGATCAGTTCGGGCAGGAACTGCATGCGCTGGACATTCCGCAGCCAATCGTGCCCGCAGCCAAGTCTAAATGACTTCGGCGCGGAACCGAGGCTGTATGCAAAGTTTAACCCGTCGTCCGCAGCCCGGAAGCAATCGCATTGATCGAGATCAGAAGGTCGGTGACCATGGCATCGGCGGCTTCGGTTTTGCCAGCGGCCTGGAGGCCCCGCCATTCGCGGAGCAGGGCCACCTGCTGATGATGCAGCACCTTCAGCGGCTCTTCGCGGATGTTCAGCGTGTAGGCCAGTCGCGGACGGCGTTCTTCAAAGGTGCCTTTGAAAAGTTCGTCGATGATGCTGCGGGTGGCTTCGTATTCGGAGAGGATGGTGTTCAGGAAGCGATCTCGCACGGCGGCATCCTCCACCAGACCTGCGTAGGCGCACATGAGGTCGGTGTTGGCGCTGACGAGCGAGCTTTCGATGTTGGTCAGCACGTAGCGCAGGAAAGCTGAGCCGGGCAGGGCGGCGGCGAGGGTTTCGTAGCCCTTCGGGTCGTCGGTCTTGAGCTTGGTCAGGGCGCTGCCGGCACCAAACCAGCCGGGGAGGTAGAAGCGCGACTGCGTCCACGAAAAGACCCAGGGAATGGCGCGCAGGTCATCGAGCGAAGCCTGGCCGGTGCGGCGGGCGGGACGCGAGCCGATGCGGGAGTTTTCCAGCGCATCGATCGGTGTGGCCTGCCGGTAGAACTTCATAAAATCCGGCGCGTGCAAGAAGGCGCGGTAGGCATCGCGGCTGTCGGCAGCCAGCTTGTCAAAGAGCGGCTCCAGGGCGGGTGGGGCGCTGGATTCTGTGCAGCGATGACGCGCGGTGGCCGCTGTGGCGGAGGCCATGAGCAGCTCGGCATTGTAAACAGCGGAGCCGATGTGCGCGTATTTCTGCGCGATGGTTTCCCCCTGCTCGGTCATGCGCATGCCGCCGCTGAGAGAGCCGTGTGGCAGCGCCTCCATGAACCAGTGTGTGGGGCCCGCGCCGCGGCCGACGGTGCCGCCACGGCCATGGAAGAAGATCGGGCGCACACCGTGGCGCTGGATCGTGCTGGAAAGCTCGCGCTGTGCACGATGCAGGGCGCACTGGCTGGCCACGATGCCGCAGTCCTTGTTGGAGTCGGAGTAGCCCACCATCATCTGGAAGACCGGTGTGCCGCCCTTGCTCTGGGCAAGGAGGCTGCGCTTGGCGATAGGATGTGACAGGAAAGCCTCGACGATTCCAGGGCCGGATTCGAGGTCGCCCATGGTTTCAAACAAAGGAACGACGGGCAATGGGCACACAAGGCCATCATCGCTCCAGGTCATGAGTCCGGCTTCACGGGCCAGCAGGAAGACCACGAGCATGTCCTCGACGTTGCGGGTCATCGAGATGATGAGGGAGCCCAGGCCTGCATTGCCAAACTTGGAGCGGTGGTCGGCCAGCACGCGGTAGCAGTTGAGCACGGTGTCTGCCTCGGGCCCTGCGGAGATGCCAGGGGCGAGGAAGGGGCGCGGAGAGGCCAGCTCACGCTCCAGCAGCTCGCGCTTCTGCTCGAGGGGCCAGCTGATAAAGGAGCCACCGTTTAGCAAGCCTGCGGCACGCAGGAGCTGATCGAGCGCCTTTTCGTGGAAGGCGGAATTCTGGCGCACGTCGAGCACGGCTGAGTGGAACCCGAAGGCGGTGAGATTGCGGCGGAAGGGCACGATCTGCTCTTCGACGACGGCCTTGGAACCCACGTCGAGCAGGGTTTGTGCGAGGATGTCGATGTCAGTCCGCAGTTCTTCAGGCTGCACATAGGCGGCAGGCGAGGAGGGTTTCTCAGTGGCGAGCACGACCTTGGCGCGCATGAGGTAAACGGCCGCACGCCAGGGCTCCTCCTTGTTGCGCTCCAAGATGTAGGCCAGATCCACGCTGGGCTCGGCCTTCAGCTGGGCGCTGAGGTCCTCGATGAGTTCCGTGAGCTGTGGTGGTGTGACCTGGAACAGCGAGCTGAGTGGCAGATGGAAGGCAAGTGCTTCGAGAGCACGACGCTGCACACGCAGGGCGTTCTTGCGCATGGTTTGCAGGGCATGGCGGGTGACGTCAGCCGTGACAAAGGGGTGGCCGTCGCGGTCACCTCCGATCCAGGAGCCAAAGCGGATCAGCGGCGGCAGGGTGTCGATCTTGGCCACATCGTATCCAGCGGCCTGCCAGGCTTCACGCAGGTGCACATGCGCGCGGGTTAGGGCTTCAGGAAAAACATCCCGGAGGTAGTGCAGGGCGTTTTGCAGCTCGGCCTCGATGCTCGGGCGTGTGACATGGATCTCTCCGGTGCGCCAGAGATTCTCCAGCTGGGTACGCAGCTGGCTTTGCAGACGGGCCTGCTCACGCGGGGTGTAGGCCGCGTTTTCATGCCGGTTCATCAGGCTGTAGATCTCGCGGTGCAGCTCGCGCACTGTCTCGCGCTTAGCCTCGGTGGGGTGGGCGGTCAGCACTGGCTCCACACAGACGTCCTTCAGGGCGGCGAGGATGTTGGCCTCATTCAGCCCCAGTGTGCGCAGCTGCTTGAGGTTGTCTGCCCACAGGCCTTTTTCAGCTTCGGGTCCACTCTTCTTTTCCCGCAGACGGCGGATCTGGGAGGCGGCGCGCTCCTCCACCACATTGAGCATCTGAAAGGCGATGGAATAGGCTTGGCCGAGGGAGCGGGTGGCCTTTTTGGGTGCCCCGGTGCCGATCCACGGCAGGCTGTCCGCCAGCTCAGGCTCACCCATTTGCCGCAGAACGG
Organism: Prosthecobacter vanneervenii; assembly: GCF_014203095.1. NCBI lineage: Bacteria > Pseudomonadati > Verrucomicrobiota > Verrucomicrobiia > Verrucomicrobiales > Verrucomicrobiaceae > Prosthecobacter > Prosthecobacter vanneervenii. The sequence continues at coordinate 497,667 of NZ_JACHIG010000001.1, forward strand.
CCGAAAAGGCCTCCATGAGATAGCGAAGGTCGTCTTCGAGAAGTTGAAAGCCGTGGGTGCGGAGGTTTTGCGGAGGTGTTTCGGACATGGCTGGGCTGGTGCTGACAAGACAAAGCAGGAAGGATGCCTGATTCACTATCAGCCATGCCGAAAACCGCAGGAAAAGCCAGCGATCAAGCACCAATCACCGGAATCTGACCTTTTCAGACCGGGTACTGCCAGGGCTTGCGGTACTCGCGCCCCATCAGCTTGGCGGCATCGGCATCGCCTAGAATCTGCTCGTTGTCCGCATCCCACTGGATGCTGCGCCCGGTTTTGTAGCTGATCATGCCCAGCAGGGGCAGGCAGGAGGAGCGGTGGGCGCTCTCGATGTCAGCCACCGGCTGTTTCTTCTTTTCAATGGCGTCGATGAAGTCGCTCCACAGCAAGGCGATGTTGTGGCCGTGGGGCTCCTGAAGCTGGTGATTGCCATGCTGCTCGGTGCCTTTGGGATCGGCGGGATAGAAGGTCCAGCCATCGCGCCAGCCGATGTGCAGCACGCCTTTCTCGCCGTAGAAGTAGCAGCCGATCTTGTGCTTCTCGTTGTTGTTGTCGGCAAATTTGCGGTGCTCCCACACAGCGGTGAACTGCTCAAACTCAAAGGTGGCCACCTGATGGTCAGGGGCATCGGTGGTCTGTTCGGCATCAGTGAGCACGGCAGGACCGGCTACAGGGCGGCCGCCGGTGCAGAAGACTTTCTTCGGCCCCTTCTCGCCGCTCCAGATCATGATCTGGTCCAGCCAGTGCACGCCCCAGTCGCCCATCGTACCATTGGCGTAGTCGAGGAAGTTGCGCCAGCCGCCGGGGTGCAGCTTGGTGTTAAAGGGGCGCAGCGGGGCCGGGCCGCACCACATCTCCCAGTCCATGCCTTCGGGTACCTGGCTGTTGGGCTTGGCCTGTTCGGGGCCGCCTCGGCTGTCTGCAAAGGCGCGTACCATGCCCACTTTGCCCACGGCTCCAGATTTGAGGAACTTCATGGCCTCCACATGATGCGGGCCGATGCGCCGGTGCAGCCCCACCTGCACCACCACGCCCGCCTCCTTTGCGGCCTTCACCATGGCCTTGCTTTCGTTGATGGTGTGCCCGGTGGGCTTTTCTACAAACACATGCGCCCCGGCCTTGCACGCAGCAATGCTCTGCAGCGCATGCCAGTGGTCCGGTGTGGAGATGATCACGATCTCCGGCTTCTCCTTGTCCAGCAGTTCACGGTAGTCCTTGTAGAGCTTGGGCTCGTCATCGTTCAGGCCGTTGACTTCATCGCTGGAATTGGAGGCCACATCCTCATGCACATCGCACAGAGCACAAACCTTCACCCGGCCTGAAGCGATGGCCTCCTTGAGGATGTTCATCCCCCACCAGCCGCATCCGATCAGCGCCGTGCGGTACTTTTTGGCCGGATCTGCCCCGAAGATGTGAAACGAGGAGGCGGCAAACGCAGCGGAAGTGGCGGAGATGAAATGGCGGCGGGAGGTCATGGATGGTGACGATGAAAGCATGAGCTCCCTGAATACGCCAGGCATCCCGAAGCCTTTGCGGAGAATTCCTGCGTGTATAATCCGCGAGTACTCTCGTCCGAAGCCTCTACGCAAACACCTCCATGATCGCCTTGCCCTTGTCGCCGACTGTAAACGGACGGTTGCTGGGGGACATGACGATTTCATCGATGGGCAGTCCGAGGCTCCAGCCGATGGTGGAGAGGAAATCCTGCGGGCTGGCCTGCTTGTCCGCCACGGCCATGCCTTCCTTGTCGCTGGAGCCGTAGATGAAGCCGCCTTTGACTCCACCACCGGCCAGCAGCGTGGAGAAGACCTTGGGGTGATGATCACGCCCCGCGTTGCCGTTGATCTTGGGTGTGCGGCCAAATTCGGAGCACAGCACCACGAGGGTGGATTCAAGAAGGCCGCGCTCCTTCAGATCATCCAGCAGCGCGGAGAGCGCCTGGTCCAGTTCGGCACCGTGCTCGTCGAGGCCGTCGTCGATGTTGTTGTGCATGTCCCAGCCGCCTTTGGCCACTTCGACGTAGCGGATGCCTTTTTCCACCAAGCGGCGGGCCAGCAGGCAGCCTTGGCCAAACTTGCCCTTGCCGTATTTTTCCTTCAGCGCGGCAGGCTCCTCGCTCAGCTTGAAGGCCTCCAGGTCCGTGCTGGACATGATGCTGATCGTCTTTTCGTAAAACTGGGTGTAGCTTTTGACTTCGGAGGTTTTGAAGCGCTCTCGGAATCCGCTGTCCAGTTGCTCCAGCAACGCCAGGCGCTTGGTCATCGCATCCGCGCTGGCCTCGCTCTTGGCGTATTGCAGTCCCGCATCAGGATCGAGGATGGGCAGCGGCGCAAAGCTGGAGGGGAAGAAGCCGTTGCCATTCTGCGGCTGGCGGTTCACACACACGCTTGAGGGCAGCGTCTTGTGGCTGGCACCGAGGAAGTGCTGTGCCCACGCACCGATGTTCGGATGCTTGATGGTGCCGCGCTCCTCATAGCCGGTGCGGATGATGTACTGGCCTGCCGCATGCACGCCAGTCTTGGAGGTCATGCTGCGGATGATGCTGATCTTGTCCGCATGTTTGGCCAGATTTTCCATCGTGCCGCCCAGCTGAAAGTCAGCCTTGGTCTTGATCGGCGCCTTCGGCCCCTGAGTAGGGCCGTCCTTGGGGTCCAGCGTGTCGATATGGCTCATGCCGCCGACCATCTGGAGAAAGATCACGTTCTTGGCCTTGCCAAATCCAGGGCCGGAAGGCGTGGCTGCTTTGGACTCCTCGGCAAAAAGAGAGCCACGGCCAAAGCCATGCAACACGGTGACGCCAAGTGCGGCGCTGGCCCAGCGCTCGCAGAAGGTGCGGCGGGAGAGGTGATCGAGCTGGTTTTGAAGTTTCATGACAGTCAGCAGTTGGGTGGTTTCAATGACTATTCCACGAAGACGAATTCACGGGTGTTGAAGAGCACCCAGGTCAGATCCCGCAAGGTGAGTCCGTTGTTCAGCGCTGCCACGGAGTTGCTCAACTCATCCGGGCGCGGCTTGCGGCTGAAGAAGCTGAGGTAGAGGCTTTCGACCTTCTTTTCTGATGACTCCTGCGAATTGGCAGTCTGCACCACGAGGGAGTCATTCTGGCCGATGACACGCTGGGCCTCACCATTCATGAGCATGAGCACCTGCGGGATGCTGCCCTCGGTGCTTTCGCTGTCGGCGATCTGCCGGTCGCTCTGGCCAAACATGCGGAGGAAATGCTGGTCCTTCTCCGGCTGTGGCAGCTCGGAGGCGCGTGCCAGCACCAGGCCATTGCGCACGGGCGGAGCCAGCCCCATCTGCTCCTCCTCCGTCTGGCTTCCCTTATTTTTCTTGTTGGGTTTCGCTCCTGCTTTGGCTCCTCCAAACTGGCGCATGCTGGCGATGGCGTTCTCAATTTGACTTTTGAGTGCATCAGGAGAAGCGCCACCACTGAAATCGATGTTCATTGCCTGAGCATAGGTCGATCCACGATGGCCTTTGAATTTGTCCACATCCGCGCCGATCACCAGCGTGGCGCAGGAGTCCCAGGCCTGCTCGGAGGTCATGCGGCGAAGGATGGGGCCAGGGAAGTGGTAGGGCTCATTGTCGACCAGTTCATGGCTGGTGGCCTCGCGCTGGTAGGTCTGGGTATTGCACAGCACACGGAGGAACTGCCTGAGATCAAACTTGAGGCGCACCATTTCATTGGCCAGGTGATGCAGCAGAGCGGGATTCACGCTAGCATTGGGATCATCCAGATCCGTGACCGGCTCCTTCACGCCGATGCCAAAGATGTGCTTCCACATGCGGTTGGCGATGGTCATGGCAAAGCGCGGATTTTCCGGCGAGGTCATCCATTTTGCGAACTGCTCGCGCAGCTTTTCGTCGTGCTTCACCGGCTGGGCCTGGTAGGCCTTCTTGGTCTTGTCATCGCTCCAGGTGATGAGCTTGGGCTTCACGGGATCTCCCGGTTTTGCGTCCGGATACTTATAATCATCCGGCATGGTGAGATCGTTCTCCGTGGTGTTCTCCACGGCCAGGGCGTTCACGCGCAGGAGGTTCTTGGCCTGCTGCTGCAGCTTTCGGTCTCCCAGTGAGGCAAGGACCTTCTGCATGCCCTTCATGCCGGAGTTGCCCTTGGCACCATACGTTTCGGTAGCTCCAAAGAAGGCCGCCATTTCGTAGAACTGACGCTGCGTCCAGTCGGCAAAGGGGTGATCGTGGCACTGGGCGCAGGAGACATTGGCTCCGAGGAAGGTGCTGAGCGTCAGGCTCAGATTGTCCAGCCGCATGCCGGCATCCCGCAGCAGGTAGCCGGTGGCGCCGTTTTCCAGCAGCTTGCCATCGGCGTTCATCATTGAGTACACGATCTTGTTCCAGGGCGTGTTGTCGGCGAGCTGCTGCTTGAGCCAGTCCTGGTAGGTGTAGAAGCGTGCTTTCTGCGCCACATCCGCCATGCGCAGCATGTCAGCAAAGTAGTTGAATAGATGGCTGTTAAAACCCGATGACTTCAGCAGGCGGTCGATGACATGCGCACGTTTAGACACGCTGGGATCATTGATAAACTCCAGCGTCTCCTCTCGGGTGGGGATGCGGCCCACCAGATCCAGAAACACCCGGCGGACGAACTGCTCGTCCGAAGCCAGCGGGTTCGGTTTCTGCTCCGCCTTCTTCAGCCCGGCCTCCACCAGCATGTCGATCTGCGCAGCGGCTTGGGCCAGATTGGGGTCAGAGGGGATGCCCAGACCTTCGGGCTTGAGGGTTTTCGCAGCCGCCTGGTCGGCAGCGGAGAGCTTGTCCAGTGGCAGCCGATAGACATAGCCATTACGGACCTGCAGGAAAACATTGCCGTTTTCGATGCCTCGGAAGGTCGCATCCAGTTTGCGGCCCTGGCTGTCTGTCCAGGTGCGATAGACTTCATTGTCGGCTCGGAGACCGGTGACGAGCAAAGCACAGGCAAGAGGAAGGCAAAGGCGCGTTTTCATGGTGGAATCGGTTGGATGGGCTGGCCCGATGCCCCCTGAAACGAAGTGATTTTCGAGAACTTTAGCCTTTTTTCACAATCCTTTATCACAAGGGCTGAAAATACGCCAAAGGCCTATAAACGTATGACTGCGAATGGAGTATCCTTCTTCGCAATCCCAGAGGGGCGTAAATGCTTGACGAGGCGGGGACGATACGGCAGTGCTGCCCGATGATGAACGCCCTCCGTACACGTCTTCCCCTGCGCCGCACCTTCATTGCTGGACTCGCCATGCTTAGCATGGTGTGCATGACGGCCGCTGGCGCTGCTGCCGAGGACGAGGTGCCGCTGCCAAAACTGCCTGACGGCGCTGGCCCCATGGACAAGAGCGCTCCGAAGACCTTCACCGTCACAGAGTCGGGTCTGAAATACCGCGTTCTACGCCAGGGCAGCAGCCTCAAGCCGGTGCCGCAGAGCCGAGTGGAGATCAACTACGTAGGCTGGCTTTACAACGGGCGGGTGTTTGACAGTTCATATGCCCGCGGGATGCCTACTGTGCTCTCTCTGGCCCAGGTGGTCAAAGGATGGACAGAAGGCATGCAAAAAGTGGGTAAAGGCGGCATGATCGAACTCGAGATTCCTGGTTACCTTGGCTACGGCCTTGCCGGACAGCCCTCCGGCGGCATCCCGCCCAATGCGACGCTGCACTTCATTGTGGAGCTGATCAATGTGGTGGAGTGAGTTTGGGGCGGCGTGCGTTGCATTAAGCAGCTCGCTCATCACCACCCGCTCTTCACATTCCACACTTCCACCAGATCCTTTGGCAGATCGGCGATGAAACGTGAGGGGCGCATCATGATGTCGCCATCCCGGGCTTGGTGATTGATGACCGGATAAGTCAGGTACAGCTCGTCCTTGGCGCGGGTGACGGTCACGTAGAAAAGACGGCGCTCCTCTTCCAGTGCGCTGTCGCCGCCTTCGTCGATGGCCCGCTTGTGCGGAAACATGCCATCCGCCAGCCAGACGGCGAAGACGACGCTCCATTCCAATCCTTTGGCCTGATGCCCGGTGGTGAGCGTGACGGCATCCCGATCCTGCTGCTGCTGCGCAGGATTGTTGTCCGTGTCCACGCCGCTGAGCAGAGAGAGCTGGCTGAGAAATTCGAGCGGGTCGGTGAAGCGGTCGCTGAAGTTGCTGAGCTGCTCCAGGTCCTGCTGACGCTGCTCGTAGTTCTTGAACTTCGCCTTCATGTAGTCTTCGTAAACTCCCTCGGTGATGCTGCGGATCATCATGGGTGGAGTCACAGGACGGCCTTCCTTGTCGATGAGCTCATCTAGGGTGAAGGCAAACTGGTCCCAAGTGGTCTTGGCCTTCTTGGGCACCTTCATCTGCACGAGCACTTCCGAAAAGGTGCAGGGCATGGTTTCGGCCTTGGAGGCGTCTGATTTGAGCCACTCCTGCCAGAGCTTGGCGGCGCTGACATTGCCGATGCCTTCGCACAGGCGCACCATGCGCATGAAGCTGACTTCATCCTGGCGGTTCACGGCAAATTTCATGAAGGCGGCCACGTCCTTCACATGCGCCTGCTCAAAGAAACGCAGGCCGCTGGTGATCTGAAAGGGAATGCCGCGCTGCGTCAGCTCCATCTGGATCTCCATACTGTGGAAATGCGCACGGTAAAGCACGGCGATTTCATTGACGTCCACGCCTTCATCCATCAGTTCCAGGATGCGCTGCGCCACAAAGGATGCCTGTGCTGAGGAACTGTCCAGGGCTACGAGCGCGGGCAGCATGCCTTTGGACGGACGCGCAGGCTGCAGGTTTTTGGGGATCTGCCCCCGGTTCATGGCGATGGTGGCATTGGCCAGATTCAGCACCTCGGGCACGCTGCGGTAGTTGACCTCGATCTTGTGCACACGGGCATGCGGCCAGTGCTTGTCGAATTCGAGTATGTTGGTCACATCCGCTCCGCGCCAGGAGTAGATGGACTGGGCGTCGTCTCCCACCACCATGAGGTTTCCCTGAGGCCCGGTCAGCAGCTCTACCATGCGGCACTGCAGGCTGTTGGTGTCTTGATACTCGTCCACCAGCACAAACTCAAACTGGCGGCGGTAACGCTCCAGCAGATCCTCGTTTTCCTCCAGCAGCTGCACGGTCAGCGCGAGGAGGTCGTCAAAGTCCATGCAGTTTGTCTCGCGCTTTTTCTCCTGGTAGAGCTTGCGCATCTTGATGATGCCGGAGGCCACCTCTTCAAAGTACGGATACCGCGTGTGGATGATCTCCTTCACGCTGCAGAGCGTGTTGTCAGCGAGGGAAAAGATGTCTCCCAGCACCTCGGCTTTCGGAAAGCGGTAGGTGGTGGTGTCGATGCCGCTGCTGCCCAGCACGGTTTCCATCAGGTCCTTCTGATCTTCGCGGTCCATGATGGAGAAGCCTTTGCGGTAGCCGAGGCGTTCGGCGTTGTAGCGCAGCAGGCGGTTGCCGATGGAGTGGAAGGTGCCGCCCCAGATGCGGCTGGCGTCCTGCGTGACCAGCGCCTGCACGCGCTCCTGCATCTCGCGTGCGGCTTTGTTGGTGAAGGTCAGCAGCAGGATGGATTCCGGTTGAATGCCGTTGTCCAGCAGCCAGGCCACGCGGTAGGTGAGGGTGCGCGTCTTGCCGCTGCCCGCACCTGCAATGACCAGCGCCTGCCCGGGAGGACTCGTCACCGCTGCATGCTGCTGCTCGTTCAGCTCCGCCTTGTAGTCGATGCGATTGCTGGGTTCGTGCGCGGTATGCAGCGTGTAGTTGCGGGCCATGGGGGAAATAGCGGGAGGAGTTCCGTGCGTCAAGCCGGTAGCCACTCCGCCTGTTCTACGTTTTAGATCTGCAGTATGACTGCTATTTTGGCAGTTGCAGCAGTCCCGCTCCTACAGCCACCGAAGGGGCGGAAAGTGGAAGCGCCGAACGCGTGAGGAGCGGAATGATATTCTGTGCATAATACCCTCTGCCCAGTAGATAAGCCACCACACCGCTCGTGATGGCGGAGGCCTGCGAGGTGCCGCTGCCGATGACAAGCTTGTTCCCGCTGTAAGCTGAAATAATGCCCACCCCAGGGGCTGCAAGCACCAGCCCCTCGCCCGAGTTCGAAAAATAGGCCTGCAAACCGGTGGCATCCACCGCCCCTACACTCAGCACGCCAGGGATGCCTGCGGGCATGGAGAGGGCGTCGAGCTGCTCATTCCCAGCGGCAGCCACCACCACGACGTTACGACTCAGGGCATAGTTCACCGCTTCATCCAGCACCGGCGAATCTCCGGTGGCGCCGAGGCTGATGTTGATGACACGCGCGCCCAGGTCCGTCGCCTGCATGATGCCGGAGGAAAGGAGCGCCGTATTGCTGTCGCCATTGCCATCCGCCACTCGCATGTCGATCAGCTTGGCTGCCACTGCCACCCCACCAGCATTGGCGTCATTGCCTGCTATGAGGGAGGCCATGGCGGTGCCGTGACCGTAGAAGGCACTGCCATCATTGACCAGATCGTAATGCGCGATCTGCACCCCCGCCAGTGCAGGATGATTCGTGATTCCCGAGTCCAGCACAGCCACGGTCACGCCCTTGCCCCAGCCCGAGCGATTTCCTGTCGCGCCAATGGCGTTGAGCATCTGCGTGCGGAAAGGGGCGCTGCCCCCGGCATTGGCAGTGTCAGTCTGCGGCGCAGGAGCTGGCACATTGGGAATGCGTGTGATGAGATTCGGGCCGATGTAGGCATAGTCCGAAGCATGATCCGTCAGATCGTTGTTGAGTCCTGCCGGTGATTTGAAGCGCACACGCACCATGCGCAGCTTGTGATCATACCCCAGCACCTCAAGGCCCAGCGCCGACGCGCGTGCACGAAAAGCCGCCATGGCTTCTGCGCTTTGAAAGGTCAGCAAGGCTTCATTGGGTACAGAGCCAGGAATGTTGAGCGTGTCGATGACCGGTGTGGTGACAGGCCCGGGTTCGGCAGCCTTGGCCGCGTCTGCTGGGGCCTTCGACACAGGTGCCGCAGCCTTTGGCTTGCCTGAATGCAGGGTGTGCTTGACCTTGGAAAGGTCGGCCTTGTAAGACTCCGCAGATTGGGATTCCCACACAAGCCAAAGCACCGATCCTGCCATGACGACGATGGCAGCGGCAAAAAAGACAATGGGCAGTCGGTTGGAGCGCATGGCGTTGCTCAGAGCCAAGCTCGCACATTGCGGCGCTGGCGCGAGTTCTGCTTTTAAAGAAAATTCGGCAGCTTACATTCCTGCACTCCCACCTTGTTGTGTCGCTCCATTAGCCTAACCTCGCCGCCATGTCGCAAAACAAAGAAGCCTGGGGATCGCGTCTGGGAGTCATCATGGCCGTGGCAGGCAGTGCTGTGGGCCTGGGCAATTTCCTGCGCTTTCCAGGACTGGCGGCGCAGTATGGCGGCGGTGCCTTCATGCTGGCCTATGCCATCTCGTTCCTCATCATCGGCCTGCCCGGTGGATGGGTGGAGTGGGCTATGGGCCGCTATGCTGGCAGCCGGGGCTACAACTCCGCGCCGGGTGCCTTTGCGGTGATCCTGAACAAACCTTGGGCCAAGTATGTGGGCGTCATTGGGGTGATCGTGCCGGTGGTGATCTACATGTACTATGTCTTCATCGAGTCCTGGTGCCTGGGCTATGCGGTGAAGTTCTGGACTGGCGGCGTGGATCTGACCACCACGGAGCAGACGGTGGCCATGTTTAAGGGCATGAGCGGCCAGCTTGCTGATGGCGCTGCACTGGCGACCTCCTGGGATGCCTCGCTGCCATGGCTCGTGCTGGTGTTTGCGTTCAATTTCTGGCTCATCTACCGCGGCCTCTCCGGCGGCATCGAGAAGATGTGCAACTTCGGCATGCCAATGCTCATCGTGCTGGCCCTGGTGGTGCTGGTGCGTGTGCTCACCCTCGGTGCGCCGGATCCTGCCAGACCACATGACAACGTGGTAAACGGCCTGGGCTACATGTGGAATCCCAGCAAGGTGCAGATCGAGCGCACACAGCCAGCAGCGGGCGAGGCCCGGATGGTGGCTGAGGTGGTGGGCAGCGCAGCCATCGCTGCCGCCAAACAGAAGGCGGATGCCAGCGGCGGCGCACTGCGTCTGGTGACCATCTCGCCGTGGCAGCAGCTTAAAAATCCGCAGCTGTGGATGGCGGCCGCAGCGCAGATCTTCTTCAGCCTCGCTGTAGGCTTTGGCATCATCATCGTCTATGCCAGCTACTTGAAAAAGAAGGATGACGTGGTGCTCAGCGGACTCACCGCCAGCAGTGCCAATGAGTTCTGCGAGGTGGCGCTGGGTGGGCTCATCACGGTGCCTGCGGCGGTGGCATTCCTCGGCATTGCCTCCGTGGCGGGGCAGGGCACTTTTGGGCTCGGATTCACCGTGCTGCCGCTGGTGTTTGCCAAGATGCCGCTGGGGGCGTTTTTTGGCGGGGCTTTCTTCTTCATGCTCTTTCTTGCCGCCATCACCAGCTCCATCGCCATGCTGCAGCCGGGCATCGCCTTTCTGGAAGAGGCCATGAATGTGGGGCGCAAGGTCAGCGTGACAGTGCTCGGCCTGCTCACCACGCTGGGCACGGGATTCGTGGCCTACTTCAGCAAGGACCTCAAGGCTCTGGATACGCTGGACTTCTGGGTGGGCACCTTCCTCATCTTCATCCTGGCCACCATCCAGACTCTGGTCTTCGGCTGGCACTGGGGCATCTCTCGTGGCATGCAGGAGGCGCACCACGGCGCCACCATCCGCATCCCGCGCCTCTTTGGCGGAATCATCAAATGGGTCTGCCCGGCATTCCTGCTGACCATCTTTGCCATGACGGTGCTGAGCAGTGTCTTCGGTTTTGATTTCGACACGCTGACTTTCGGCAGCGCCTCGTCCTATGTGATGGACCTAATCGGCGGCACCAAGGGCGGCCGCCCGGTGGAGACCAGCCTGGCCGCGCAGCTCAGCGTGGCTCTGGTGCTGGTGCTTTCGTTCTTTTTTCTCCTGCTCACGGCACGTTCTGTCATCTTCCGCCGTGCCGAGCAGAATCTGGACAAACATTCCACACCACCCTCCTCATGACCGCTGCGGGATTCATTGTCATGCTTCTCTCCGTTGGCAGCGTCACGCTGCTGTTTGGCTGGTGCGTATGCAAAGTGCTCAGCACTCCGGATGAAGCCGGGAAAATGCATGGCGCTGAAGGCCGCACGCCTGACTGCGATGAGGAGTAGTGCCTGCGCCAGCTCAGACCGGCAGATGGAAGTAGCCGTGGATATGCGGATAGCCGCGGAAGTACCACACAAACTCCGGGCTCTCGATCTGCCAGGTGTCCCAGACCTTGTCTGAGCCGATGTCATAGACGCCGCCGTAGCAGGAGACAAAGACACGCTCCACCAGCTTCTTGTCCGTGATGGTCTTCATGGTGGCCTTGACGTCATCTGGACGGAAGCACACCAGCATGCGGCGCATGGTTTCCAGCAGCTTGGCCTGCTGATCCTTGCTGAGGTCCGCACCGCACAGGCCGGGCAGGTCGGTCTTGCGCTTTTCGATCACCTTGGCCGGGCTCTCTGGCCGGGGCTCGCGGCCCACCAGGATTTTCTCCTGCTGCTTGCCGTCGAGCGCCTGGACGAATTCATTGAAGACCAGCCCCTGATACCAGAAGGGATTGCCCTCGTGGTCCTTGGTCTCGCGGAAGGCCTTGGCAAAGTTGCCGTAGAAGATGGGGCGTCCGCCAAAGCCGAAGCCCTTGTCTGAGCTGGCGCGGCAGCGGCGGGTCACATGGTGCCCGGTGTAAATGAACTCAAAATCCTCATCCGCCGGGGTGCCAAAGAATCCCACGGAGGGCGTGTTCTTGATCTGCCCCATCAGGTCCTTCTGCACCTGCCAGTTCATCTTCTCGCGGTAATCGGGATGGTGCAGCGACTCAAAGATCTGCCGCACCAGATCCTGCTGATCTTTGCTGTAAAAGGTGTGCAGACGCTGGTCCGGGCAGATGTACCACCAGTTGCTCACGTAGCCGCGCTGTGCGTGGTCACTTGGCAGGACGATCTTGGCGTGCTGCTCCTCGCTGAGGCTCTTGTAGAACTGCATCGGCAGGGAGTCCTTTCCCGCAGCCGCAGGAGCGGCATGCAGCGAGGGAAAGGCCGCATAAGCGGCGCTCATGCCCAAAGCACGCAGGATCTCACGGCGGCTGACGGGCTTTCTCTCGAAGGGAGCAGACAAGGTGTTCATGGGGGCATTCTCACAAAGCCCCGGGGAAAAGACCAGCAGGAAATGCGGCGGGGCTACTTCGTCTTCATCACATACACGCCATCCCAGTCGGCGGGCGGGGGATCGAGCTTCATGGCGTCGCAGCGTTCGATCATCACAAGGGAGGGGTTGCTGTCTTTGTGCATCTCGCGGCGGGCGGAGCGCTCAAAGAGGGCGCGGGCAGCATCCCACTTCTGCGCCTGATACGCGGCGATGCCTTTGTCAAAGATGGAGAGACATTCCTCGATCTCCGGGGTGAGGTCCTGGGTGAAGCACACCAGCTCATACACCTCGGCGGGCTGGCTGCGGCCTTTGACCACGATGCGGTCCAGAAAGCGGAAGGTGATGTCGTCCTGGTGCTTTTCAGAGAGCGTCTTGGTCTCTCCGGTGACCATCGTATAAACGCCGTAGCTCTTGGCTCCGCTCTCGCTGCGGGCGGCCAGGTTCACGGTGTCTCCCATCATGGTGTAGTTGAAGCGGCGGCGGGAGCCCATGTTGCCGATGACAGCCAGACCCGAGTTCAGACCGATGCGGGTCTGCATCTGATGCACGATGTCAGGCCATCCGCCTTCATGCTTCCATTTGCGCCGCAGCTCCAGCTGGCGTTTCTGCATCTGCAGAGCGGCGGTGCAGGCGCTGTGGGCGTGGCCTTCGAAGTAAAGCGGTGCGCCAAACATGCCCACAATGGCGTCCCCGATGAACTTGTCGAGCGTGCCGCCGTTGTCGTGCAGGATGTCGGTCATCTCGCTGAGGTAGTCGTTCATCAGCGTGACGAGGCGCTCGGGACTGAGCTTTTCGGAGAAGGAGGAAAATCCGGCGATGTCGCTGAAGAAGGCGGTGATCTCCGCCTGCTCGCCGCCGAGCTTGGGTTCCTCTCCAGAAGCGATCAGCTGCTTGACCACCTGTGGCGCGAGGAAGGTGCCAAACATGCTGGTGATGCGGCTTTTGGCGCGCAGCTCGATGATGAGCCGGTGCAGGATGGAGCCGCCCTCCACCAGCAGGAAGCCGAGCACCGGCCACGCCACCGGCAGGTGCATGCTCTCCAGGCGGAAGAGATGAAATGCAAAGTAAACATAAGCCCCCACAAAGAGCGTGGGCACCAGTACCGCCAGCCAGATGGGACCAAAACGCACAGGCAAGATAGTGAAGAACGCGATGAGGATCCAGATGCCGATGAGCTTGAGATGCTCTGGCTGCTGGATGTAGTCCCCTGTGAGGATGTTGCTTATGGCGTTGGCATGCGTGAGCACTAGCGCCGTCTGCGGTCCGTGAGGAGTTGGCCCAAGGTCTGAGAGCCCGTCAGCCGTCTGGCCGATGAAAAGGATCTGACCTTTGACGGGCGGAAATTCAGCAGGCCATTCACCGCCTTGATGCGCGGCCAGTTGCCCCAGCAGCCCGGCATAAGGGAAGACTTTGAAGGTGCGCGGGTGGCGGTAGTTGATGGTCATCTGCCCGGCGGCATCAACGGGAATGCTCCAGGTCTTGCGGGTGCCTTTCACCTGGATGCTGCTGCCGAGAATGACACTGACGGCGTCTGTCTCCACGCCCTCATGACTCAGCAGAGCCTGTAGCACGAGGCTGGGAAAAACATGCGTGCCGCAACGAACGATGAGCGGAATCTGCCGCCGGACGCCGTCGGGGCCGGGTGGTGAATTCACAAATCCGGCGTGCGAGCTCTCTCCGATGATGCCCACGGGCATCAGTCCGGTGTCCTCGCCGATGATGAGCCTCTGATCTCCCTCGATGTTTGAGATGGCTTTGGTATTGGCGGCGAGATCGCTCTCATACGGCTTCGTATTTTCCAGCTTCTGTGCCATGGCGGCGGTGATGGAGACGGGAGAGAGCGCGAGGGCATCTCCAAACTCCTGATCCTGCGCCGGGTCGGAGCTGGCCTCGGTGAAGAGAAGATCGAAGGCCACGGCGGAGGGCGGGCGTGAGTCGAGCAGCTTCATGAGCTGCGCGTGCACGCTGCGCTGCCAGGGCCAGCGGCCCAGCTTTTCCAGCGCGTCCTCATCAATGCCCACCACGAGGACTTGTGGCGCGGCGGGCGGGTCCGACCATGCACGGAGCTGAAAGCGCCAGTCCAGCGTGAGGTTTTCCAGATCCTGCCCCAGCCGTGTGCCGCTGAAGGAAAGCGCAAGAAACAGCACCAGCGGGAGCAGGAGCATTTCAAAGCGCAGGCTACGGTTTTTTTTCCTGCGGCTCATGTGCGGGGCAGCGGGTTAGTGAGCGCGAACCTCCGAGTCCGCAGCAGGTGGCAGCCACCAGCGTCAGAGGATGCCTGCTGCGGGGGGCAGACAGGGTAGTGCCCCGCAACGGGGATGGCGCGCTGTGAAGCGCAGAGCCGTGGGGGCTGGCTGAGTGCTGCAGGCTCGGAGGCCCGCGCTCCGGGGGATTGCAGGCATGCGGTGCCCTGCTGTGCCCGCGTCCAATCATGTCCAATGGGGGGCATCATGGCAGTTCCTAATACCGCACATTCATGCCGAAGTGCAGGCGGCCGCTGGGGGCCTGCACGAGGCCGGTGCTGCGCAGGGTCCAGCCGTAGGCGAGGCGCAGGTCCATGTTGGTGCCAAGATTGTAGCGCAGGCCGATGCCGGTGCTCTGCAGGTTGAGGTTGGGCTCGGAGGCGTTGCTGCCCACGCTTTCGAGGTAGGCGAAGTCGTAAAAGGCAAAGGTGTTGAGGTTGTCCGCCGTTTTTCCGGTGGCCCCCATGAGGTGCATCATGGGCATGTTCAGCTCAAAGTTGGCCACCACGCCGCGGTCTCCGCGTGCGGAGCTTTCATTGAAGCCGCGCACGGTCTGGTAGCCCCCGGCCAGCATCTGCTCGGTGGGCAGCAGGCGTGTGGTGGAGAGCTGGCCTGCGGCATGCATGAGGATGGAAAAGCCCTGCGGCAGGCGCAGCATGCGGTCCAGCTCCCCCTTGGCGTACCAGTACTTGGCCTGGGAGGCGGCGCGCAGGCTGTCAAAGGCCTCGTAGTTGTTATGCCCGAGCGTGTTGCCGGGGCTGTAGATGGCGGAGAGGCCCAGGCGGGTGAAGCCCAGCTTGTCATTCACCGTGATGTTGTACCCCACGCGGAGCTGCAGCACCTCGGCGGTGTTTTTGGAGAAGCTGCTGCCGCCAAAGAGGATGTCTGAGGTGGTGCTCTTGTAGTCGATGGCGGCGGTGGCCTTGTGCTGCATCTTGCTCCAGGCACTGGCCAGCGGCACGGTGTACGCGGCGGTCAGCTGGCGGTTGCGGCCATTGACTCCCAGAGGCCCGCCCACCTGCGTGGAGGAGTCCACATACACACCCAGAAGCTGCAGGCGGTGGCGCCATGGGAAGGGGATGTCCCAGATGAGCGCGTGCGCCTTCAGCCGGTCCAGCTCCTGATTCCCGGTGAAGTTGTACGTGAGCGACTGCTCGGTGCCAAAGAGCTGCAGCATGCTGATGCCGCCGGAGATTTGATTCAGCCCGGTGGCGCGCAGGCCGGAGTTGGCATAGCCCACGTAGGCCTTCACGGGATTGTTTTCCTGCGTCTTGAGCACGACGTCGCTGGTGCCGTCCTTGGCGCCGCGCTCGTAGATCACGTTCACATTGCGGATGGGATTCTGATTCAGCCAGGCCACGTCGCTTGAGATCTTGCGCGTGTCGATGCGCTCTCCGGGCTGCACGCTGACCTGCTTCTGCATGTAGGCGGGGTGGGAGCGCTGGGTGGCGCCCTCCACCTTCACCTGGCCCAGCACGGCCTCGCGCACCACGATCTGCACATAGCCGTGGGTGATGTCCTGCTCAGGCAGGTAGGCGTCCACCAGCGGGAAGTCGGTGGCCTGGTAGCTTTTGTTGATCTTTTGCACCATGCTGTTGAGCACGGCCATGCTGAGCGGCTGGCCGAGGTACTCGCGCTGCAGGGCGTCTGCCAGACCTGCGGGGAGATGCAGGGAGGGATCTGCGGCAAAAATCTGGCGCTGGTCCTTGGCGGGCACTTTGGTTTTCCTGGGCACGAGCAGCAGGCCGCGCAGGTTCACGCCCAGGGGCTTGGTGTCTGTGGCGGCGCGTTTGTCCGCCTCCTTTTGCGCGGCGGGGCTGGTCGGGGCGGGGGCGCTGAGATCGGCGTCGGTGGCGGGGCGTGCGCGGGGGATGGGCAGCCTGTCCACCAGCGTGCCGGCTCCGTTGGTGGTGGAGGGAAACTCCTGCGCCAGAGCACCGGGCGCGAATCCGCACACGACCAGGGCGGCCAGGAGAATGATCGGCTTGATTGAGGGTGACGGCATGGAAGAAGAGAAATGACGCATCAGCGGAGCGCGCTGTCGAGTTCCATCACACTTTCCGGTGTGGTGGCGTTTTGCAGCTTGAGGATTACAAAGGGTCCGGAAGGCACGCCATCCAGCGCGGTGTGCTGGATGCCATCTTCTGGCAGGACGAGCGCGGTGCCCTCTCCGCCTAGGGCACCGGAGAGCCGCGCCTCCGCCACGCCTGCCAGCTGCGCACGGAGGAGGGCCTGCACCTCAGACGGGGCGGGGCTGCCTGCGGCGTCCATCAGCGCCAGGCCCTGCGCGGGGACGAGGTGGTATTCCCCCTGCGCCCCCAGGGCGTGGGCCAGCTCCCCAAAGGAGCCGGGGGAGATGCTGGCGCTGAGGCTGCTCTCGATGGCGGGCGGCACGGGGCGGTCATTCACCTCCATGGTGATGCTGCCTGCGCCATACTCCAGCCGTGCGGTGCCATCACCCCCCAGCGCGAGGAAGAGCGTGCTGAAGGCCCGGGGACTGGCCGCGCGGGAGAGGTACTGCTGCACGCCGGGAGAGGGCAGCGGGGAACCGAGATCGATGGACTGCGCGCCGCCCTGCGGAGTCAGCGGGGCCTCGGCGTGGCCGATGGCCCCCAGAGAGAGCTCGCTCTGCGCCAGCAGGCTCATGCTGGCCTCCAGCTGCGCCACGGAGCTGGAACTGGCTGCGCCGATGCCGGGCTCGATGCTGAGAAGGCCGCCGCCATTTTGCAGGCGCACGGTGCCGTCTCCGCCCAAGCTCAGGTTAAGTTCTCGCTCCACCGTGGCGGAGGTGCTGGAGTTCATCTGGGCCTGCAGTCCCAGGCTGGCAGGACCGCCGCCGCCCACGGAGCCGAGCGCACTGCCGCCGCTGCTGAAGAAGGAGGAGATGCCGCCCGTGCCGCCGCCCAGCACGCTGCCTGCGATCTGCGCGCCCACGGCCCCCACGCCACCCGCGCCAAAGGCACCTGCGATGGAGGTGGTGTTGTAGTTGTTCGTCTGCGTGGAGCCCGCCAGCAGGGAGGTGGGGATGAAGACGTAGTTTTGCAGGAAGACGTTGGTGATCTTGGGCGGTGCGCCCGGCGCACTGGTGGCAAAGCCCGTGGTGGTGATGGTGCCAAAGCCGGGCTTGGTCAGCGGGCTGGTGAGCACCGTGGTGCCATCTACCAGGAGCTGGTTGTTTCCACCTCCGCCGCTGAGATTCTGCGCAAAGGTGTAAAAGCTGGTGGAGGTGGTGTCATTTCCTGCGCCGAGATTCAGCCCGATGGTGTTGATGCCCTGGAAGAAGTAGATGCGCCCCGCCACGCTGATCTGGGAGGAGGTGATGGTGTAGGTCTGGCCGGTCTGCAGGTTGCTGTCGTCCACGATGAGCACAGCCTGCGGATTTCCCACGCCGTCCACGTGGCCGCTGAGGCTGGCCTGGCTGAGGAAGACAAACTGGTTCACCCCGCTGCTGCTGCCGCTGAGGTTTTCAAACGAGCTGAAGTGCAGCGTGCCGAGCGTGCCTGCATTGGGCGCGGTGATCTGAAAAACATTCCCACCCGCTGCGTGGCCGATGAGCGTGTCTGCCAGGCTGGCGGAGCCGATGACGCTCTCGATGCTGGTGAGGCTGTCGGCGCTGAGGGTCACCGGGCCGGTGGCGGCGGCAAAGCTGAGTGTGTCATTGCCTGCGGCCCCGTTGACCGTGAGGCTGGCGGGCACCTGGGAGAGGAGGATGGTGTCGTCTCCAGAGCGCCCGGTGATGGAAGCCGAGGACGCTGTGAGGTGGGAGAGATCGATCACGCCGCTGAAGGTGGCGGTGAAGCTCTGCGCGTAGATCTGCGGCGCGCCGGTGAGGGTGCCGCCCGTGAGGCCCAGCGCGTGCACGGGTGCGCCAGCCTGCCCCGCACCGCCCTGCAGCGCCACCGCGCCCTGCGTGCCCGCATTCAGCGTGAGGTCCGCCGTGGGATTGAACGAGCCATACACCACACCGCCCAGCGTGATGGCAGCCCCGGCGGGGACTGCGCCGCCATTGGTGGTGTCCAGCGTGGCGCTGGTGCCGAGGGTGAGGGGGGAGCTGATGATGATCTGCCCGCCTGCGGTGGTGATGTCTGCGCACAGCAGCGTGCTGGAGCCGCTGAGCGTCACGCTGCCGCCCAGGTCCATGATCTGCCCGCTGACGGCGATCTCTCCCAGCGTCTGGATGGTGAGCGGCGCATGCCAGGTGGTGGCGCGCACGTCCACATAGCCGGAGGTGGGCGCACCGATGGTGATGTGGCTGAGGCCGGAGAGCGCGCCGATGCCTGCGCTGTCGATCAGGAGCGTGCCCGCCGCGCCATCTCCCAGGCCGATGGTGGTGCCTGCGGAGACGGTGCGCAGCTCCAGCGTGCCGCCACCGCCCACGCTGGCTGCGCCGGAGATGGCCACGGTGTCTGTCAGCACCAGGATCTCTGCGGGGCTCGTCACGGCGGTGTCTGCGCCGAGGGCCACGCCTGCATTGTCCGTGCCGCTGCCAGAACCGCTGCCGCCCATCTGGATCTGTGCGCCTGCGCTGGTGATGGCGGTGCCCGCATCCTGCAAGGAGATGCCGTGATTCCCGCTGCCGCCGCCGCCCGTGGTGCCCTGCATGAAGATGCCGCCTGCACCGGCCGCTGTGGAGGTGGAGTGAATGGTGGCCCCGTTTTGCATGAGGATGCCCACATTGCCATCTCCCGTGTCTCCACCACGACCGCTGAGGATGATGGCCCCCGCGCCGGAGGTGGTGAGCGTGGCATTGTCCAGCACGATGCCGGCAAAGTTTCCACCCGTGGGCGCGGGCTGCTGGTTGGCGTCCAGCTTCATGAGGCCGTCCACCACGGAGATGCTGGCGCCAGAGTTCACATGGATCTCCCGCTGCGCATTCAGGTAGATGGAGCCGCTGCCGGTATTGGAAACAGTGCTGCCATTCACCTCGATGCCAAAGCCGGTGAGCGTGATGATGCCGCCCTGGGAGGTGAGGTTTTGATTCACGCGGATGTGATCGGTATTCGTGGTGATGATGCTGATGCCGCCCAGCGCGCTCAGGCCGCTGTCCGCCCCGATGCTGCCCACGGTGAGGCCCAGGGTATTGATGATCTGCACGGAACCGATGGTGCCGATGCTGCTGATAGTCTGCACCGCATTGGCCGTGCTGGTGAGGAAGAAGTCATCCGCGCCCTGAAGCTTCAGCCCCCAGGAGGTGATGGCACCCTGTGCCACCACACTGCCTCCAGTGGTATGAAGTGACACCACGCCGAACCCGCCTGCGGTGATGGAGCCGTCATTGTCCAGCAGGATGGCGACGGTCTGCGTGCCGCCGCTGCGGCCTGTGAGAGTGATGTTTCCAGAATGCGAAATGACCTGCCCGCCGATGACGATGGACCGGAAGTCGCCGCAGTAGCTGGCCGCGCCCTGGTTGGCATTGAGGGTGACATTTCCCGCGCAGGTCAGGATCTCCGAGCCAGCCTGGATCTGGATGCTGCGCCCGGCATTCACCGTCACGCTGCCGCTGCCCGTGGCCTGGATGAGTCCCGTGCCGCCGTGCTGCGTGGTCATGATGAAATCCTGCTGCGCATTGATGGTGAGGGAGGCGTGGGAGCTCCAGTGGATGAGGCCCGCGAGGGTGATGTTGCCAGAGCCGCCGGTGGCGTTCACATTGGTCTGGATGATGAGATTGCCGCAGCCCCGGTCCAGCCAGCAGGAGATGTCCGAGGCGCGCAGGGTATTGGCCTGGGCGGGACTGGTGATGGTATTTCCTACCACGCAATCAGAGATCAAAATATCATTCGGGTCCAGCAGCAGGCTGCCCGCCTTTCCCTGCGGGGCGCTGAGGTCCACGCTGCCGGTGAGGGACTCCAGCACCAGCGCCTGCTTGCCTGAAAGCTCCGCCTGGCCGCCGTCTCCGCCTGTGAGGCCGCCGCGTGCCTGCAGGCTGCCGGCAAAACTGAGCTGCCCGCTGGCAAAGGCCACCACCGTGCCGCCATCTCCGCTGCGGGTGGCATTGGCAGATAGCACCGCACCAGACTGGATCTGCGCCTGGGTGGAATTGACCATGCTGGCATCCAGCCCCTGCACGCCGCCTCCGGCGAAGATGCTGCCGCCGCCCGTGGCACCGTCTGCCTGAATGAGCGCGCTGCCGCCGAGTGTGAGGGATTCTCCGCCCAGCCGGATGACGCCACCCGAACCTCCCGTACTGCTGGCGCTGATGCTTCCCTCGATGACCGTGCTCATCGTGCCTGCCGTGGTGCCGATGCTGATCTCGCCGCCTGCGGTTTCGCCGTCCGCATTCACCACGATGGCGCGGCGCACGGTGATCTCTCCGCCTTCCACATCGATGCGGCCTCCGCTGCCGGTGCGGCTGCTCACATCCACACGCCCGCCCAGGTCCACGCTGCCGCCGCTGCCTGCTCGCACACGGATCTGCCCGCCGCTGCCGGAGGCGCTGCGTGCCACCAGACTGCCGGTGTTTTGGATGCGCCCGCCATCCGCACTCAGCAGGATGCGCCCGCCCTGGCGTGTCACCCCCGTGGCGGCGATGCGGCCGGTGTTTTGAATAGCCAGCGCATAGACATTGCCGCCATGCGCCTTCAGCTCGGCCACGTTGGCCTGGATGAGGCCGGTGTTGCTCACGCCGGTGCCGCGCTGGGGGCCTGCGGCATTGCGCACGATCACGCGCTCGTCTCCCACAGGCTGGATGAGCACATCCGTGCCTGCGGCCAGGCCCACGGTGCCATTCGGCGCGCGGATGCTGCCGGAGTTGTTCACCTGAAAGCCGATGAGAAACACATCGCCCGTGGAGGCGCGGATGGCCCCGGCATTGCTCACGGCGGCGGTGCTGCTGCCCTGGTAGGTCATGGCACCTCCTGCCATGAAGTCGTGGTTGCTCAGATTCAGCGTGGAGGCGGTGAGGCCCGCCACATCCACCACCGCGCCCTGGCCGAAGACGATGCCGCTGGCATTGATGAGATAGAGCTGCCCGTTGGAGGTCAGCGTGCCGTCCAGCAGGGAGGGGCCTGCATCCAGCACACGGTTCAGCGTGGCGGAGGTGGCGCTGGGCAGGATGAACTGCGTGCGCTCCCCGCTGCCGATGGAGAAGCTGCTCCAGTTGATCACCGCGCGGTCGCTCTGCTGCTGGATCGTGGTCAGGCCGGGCACGCTGGCCTCGATGGTGGCACCGCCCTGCACCACCACACCGCCGGTCGGATTCGCCCGCGATGAAATTTCCAAGACGCTGAACAAAAGCCATAACGACACGCCCCGAAAAAGGGCGAGCGCCATCCTGGTGCTGGGAGATCCCGGTGCCATCCGCGTGTGTTATTGCTTCTTCGGGGCAGGGGGTGTGGAGGCGGCATCCAGCGGCACGATGACGACCTCGCCATCCTTCGTCTGCACGTAGCCTTTGCCGTTTTCCACGGACACGGAGTAAAACGCGCCCTTGGCCACGGCGGTGCCGCTGGGCGTCTTGATCTTAAAGTCCATCTTGCCGGAGGTCTCCGGCTTTACCAGCGCGCCGATGGTGCCGTTCTTCAGGTCCAGAAGCACGCGGGGCTCTTCCTTGGACTCCACGATCTCCGCCACCACGGCCTCGGCATTGGCCCCCAGGCGGATGGCGCTGGTGGTCGTCATGGTGATGGTGGCGCTGGAGTCCGCGCCCGTCTTGAGGGTGCTGCCCACGGCGATGATGTCTCCCTCCTTCAGCGGGTGCGCGGCCTGGCCTGCGGGCGTCTCGGTGGCGCTGCCTGTCACGGCGTTCACCTTGCCCATCTGCGGCTGCTGCTTCTTCACATTGGCGGGGGTCACATCCACCTTGCCATGCTCCACTTTCACAAAGCCTTTCCCGTCCTCCACCGCCACGGCAAACATGGTGCCGCGTGCCGCAGCGATGCCGCTGGGCGTCTTCACTTTAAAATCCATCGTGGACTGCGCCTGCGGCTGGATCAGCGCGCCGAGGCTGCCGGACTTCAGATCCACCAGCACCTTCGGCGCGGTGTCGGAGTCCACCAGATCCATGAACACCGCTTGGGAATTTTCCGCGATGCGCACGGCGGACTGTTTCGTGGTCTTGATGACTGCCCGCGAGGCCGCGCCCGTCTTCACCGTTGAGCCCACCGGGACGGCATCGCCCACCTTCAGAGGAGTCTCTGCCGCGCCCCCCATTGGCAGCAGGGTGACCTTCCCTACCGCGACGGAGACTGTGCCCGTGCTTGCAGCCTCGCCTGCAGCCATCGCCACCCCCATGCCGCCGAGGGCCAGGAACACGATGACAATGAGGTATTTCATTGCGGATAAGGTGTGATTCTTCATGCCGGAGTCAAAAGGTTAAGCAAAATGTTTGCAAATTTGCGTCTCTAATTTGCATTAAACCTAATATTTGCTATAAAATTTGGGTGGCAATTGTGGGGGTGTAAAAGAATCGTAAGCCCTTGCCACAGCCCTCTCTTTACAGGATTGCCATGATAACCTCAGTTCTTGCATGGCCCATCTTACCCTTGTGGCTGCTTTTCGTTAATCACTTCAGCGGCAGCGTGCCATTGCAGCGGGCAAACCTAGAGCCCCCGAACTGGCGATCGGAGAGTGAGCCAGTGTGAGCAGTGCGCAGAACGAGCGTATGTCCGAACTTGGGACACAATTGTTGCAGACGTGTGATTGGAGAGCGCTGAGTCAGCTTCTTGTGCCGCAGGCGGGAAATCTGCCGAGCACCTAACACTGGCGCATCGGGCTGATTTGCCTGAATTGTCCGGCGGGTCTGCGCGGTCAGAATTCACGACTCTAAATTCAAGCTGCAAACAAGCTTAATGGCGAGCTTTGTCTTCTAGCTTGCCATGCTCCTCTGGTGCGCCCGTCAGGAATCGAACCTGAATCTGCGGCTTCGGAGACCACCATTCTATCCGTTGAACTACGGGCGCGCTTAGTATCCAGAGAGCCCGATGATTCGCATGGGCTGCTGTGAGCAGCAAGTCGTTTCGATATGCCGGGAGTCTCTTTTTTGCGCAGCCTGCATGCTCACATCAGTTCATGCTTGGTGGTGCCATCTTTGGCGGCAGCTTGAAATTTATGCCAGCGGAAGGGCTCGATGACCTGTCCCCAAAAGGTCTTGGGCATGGCGGACTTGATGCCGATATCCACTGGGGGGCGGCGCTTGGTGTCATCATAGTACGTTCCGAAAATAATATCCCACAGCATGAGGTTTTCGCCGTAGTTTTTGTTTCCTTCACGCAGGTCTTTGGAGTGGTGCCAGCGGTGCAGGGCGGGGGTGTTGAAGATGTAGTTGAGCCAGCCAAAGCGCATCTGGATGTTGCAATGTGTGAGAAAGCCGATGTAGGCGGTGATAGCGCCAAACCAGAGCAGGATATCCCGAGGTGCACCCGCCAGAGCCAGCAGAGGAGCGGAGAAGATAGTGCTCTTGAGAGTGTCCACGATATGGAAACGCCCTGTGTTGAAAAACCAAAGCTTTTTGCTGCTGTGATGCACGGCATGGAAATACCAGAGCGGCATCCACTCATGCGCGATGCGGTGCGCCCAATAAAGACCAAACTCAGCGATGACCAGCCCCAGCGCCACCTGACAAGCCATGGGCCACTGAGTGGGCCAGTAGGGGCCGCCTCTGTCATTGCCTACCACATCAGCCAGGCCGATGACGGTGGCTGAGACGATGAGAAGCTGCACAAAGGACTTGGTAAAGGCGGTGTGTGCAAAATCCTGCACCATTTGGCCGTCAGACTCCAGCCATTCCTTTTCATGCGGGTGCACACGCTCCAATACATAGAGCAGCGCGGCCAAACTAAAGTAGGTGATATTGAATGCCAGAGGCCCGTGCCCGCTGGAGATGCCGATGGCGGTGGGGATCACAGCAGCAACAAGGAGAAGAGGCCAAAGCAGGTAGTCGAGCAGGGTGCGAAACATGGGCAGTATGTCTTCAAAGCAAGAAACGGGCACGAATCCAGCGCAGATGTGGTGAGATGGTGTGCGGGAATTGCGAACAAGGAGGATTCTCGCTCGCATGCTCCTCGATGCACCTATGACCACATTTGACCTCAATTATTCCGCTTCAGAAGTCTCCTAATGCATTGCTCCTTGACCCGGCATTTGCGCCATGACAGAGGGTAAGTATTCATTTAGATGAGCCGCCTCCTGAATCTTCTGCATGCCACTCGTGAGCTAAAAAAGACCCAGCTAATGAGCCGTGCCGAGGTGCTGAGGCTGCAGGACAGGCGCTGGCGGGCCATGGCGCGCTACGCACTCGAGGTCAGCCCCTTTTACCGCAGGCACCTGGCAGGCATTAATGTGGAGCGCTGTCAGCTCTCCGATCTCCCGCCCATGACGAAGGAGCTGTTGTTTGAGAACTGGGATGAAATCGTGCCAGATGTCAGGTTGCATCGTGCCGAGCTGGAGAAATATCTTCAGGATCCCGCGAACTGGGGCAAAGTAAAAGATGGCCGCTGGATGGTCTGCTACACCACGGGCACCACGGCCGCACCACAACTGGTGGTGCACGACATCGCGGCGGTGGATTATAGTCACGCCAGCCAAAACTTGCGCAACTCCGTCTCACCGCGCACCACTACCATGCCGCGTCTGCGGCTGGGTGGCAGGAGGCTCAAGGTGGTGGCTCTCGTCACCTCAAAAGCTGCGGCCACCTCGACCAGCCTCTTTGCCACCCGGCCCTGGGTGGGCGCGCTTTTTTCTACCTATCACCAGATTGATGTAGCCGCACCGTGGCAGCAGGTCCTGGCGGAGCTGCAACGACTGCAGCCGGACGCCCTTATGGGCTACTCCTCGGTGATGGGGCGTCTGGCGCAGGCCCAGCTCAATGGAGAGCTGCACCTGAACATGCGGCATGGCGGCTACATCTGGGGCGGCGGCGATGCGCTGACACCTGGCATCCGCGATCAGTGCCAGCGAGCCTTTGGCATCACTCCCTTCAACATGTACGGCTGTGGGGAGGTGCTGAGCATCGCACGCCAGTGGCGCGGCATGGAGCACCTCTGCTGTCATGATGACATGATGGTGCTGGAGACGGTAGATGAAGCCGGTCGCCCTATCCCCGAGGGCGATCTGGCGGACCACGCATACGTCACTCCTTTGATCAATAAAGCGATGCCACTGCTGCGCTATCGTGTGAATGATCGCCTGCGACTCGGTCCTGTGCATGAGCACTGGCCCTTCCGCACGCTCACCCAGGTGCATGGCCGGGGGACTACGGCCTACACCTTCCGCACGCCGGAGGTCCGGGTCTTCATCGGTATGAATTTTCTCTTCACCATGGATGAGCGTCGAGACGTGGCCTCCTTCCAGTTCCGCCAGACCGGACCTGCTACGGTGGAGTGCCTGACGGTGTCCTCACCAGGGATCAGCCCTTCATTCTTGGTGCCCGATCTGGAGGCCGATCTGCGCCGCTGTCTGGAAAGTGCCGGCTGTGGCGGAGTGCAGTGCACGGTGCGCATCGTGCGCGAGCTGATGCCAGATCCCCGCACCGGCAAAGTGGAGCAGAACGTGCCGCTGCCAGATGCATAACATAAAGCCACGCCTCCCACAGTACCTAGTTACGCAATCCTATCAATAAAGGCTCTAAAAACGTTTATATCGACGCGATATGATTGGGTATTTCTTTAGATTGGAATTCTTGACCCTGGATAGGTGACGTGAGAGGGGCTCAGGCCCTTGCATGCGCCGCCTTCTCAACCTCCTGTCAGCCACCCGTGATCTCAAGAGAACTCAGCTTATGTCACGGGCTCAGGTGCTGCGGCTGCAGGAGCAGCGGTGGCGTGCCATGGCGCGCTATGCGCTGCAGGTCAGCCCCTTTTACCGCAGGCATCTGGCGGGGATCGATGTGGAGCGCTGCGCCCTCTCCGACATCCCGCCTATGACGAAGCGCCTGCTGCGGGACAACTGGGACGAGATCGTGCCCGACTCCCGCCTGCACTACGCCGAGCTGCAGCGCTTTCTCAAAGACCCCGCCAACTGGGGCACGGTGAAGGACGGGCGCTGGCTGGTGGCCTCCACCTCCGGCACCTCCACCGAGCCCCTCATCGTGGTGCACGATATCGCCGCCGTGGACTACAGCCACGCCTGCCAGAATGTGCGCAACAGCGACTCCCCGCACAGCGCTGCCATGCCCTGCCTGCCATTTTTCCGCAAGCGGCTGAAGGTGCTGGCCATCGTGATGAGCAAGGCTCCCTCCGTCTCCTCCGCGCTGCTGCACACACGGCCTTGGGTGGGCTCTCTTTTCTCCACCTACCACAAGATCAATGCGGCGGCTCCGTGGTCGGAGATCCTGGCGGAGGTGCAGCGCCTGCAGCCAGATGCACTCATGGGTTTTTCCTCCGTCTTCGGGCGTCTGGCTCAGGCCCAGCTCAGCGGAGAGCTGAATCTGCACCTGTCTCCTGAGCGCGGCTACATCTGGGCCGGTGGCGATGCCGTGACCCCCGGCATCCGCGAGCTGTGCCGGCAGGCATTTGGCGTGGAGCCCTCCAGCATGTACGGCTGCGGGGAGGTGCTGAGCATCGCCCGCCAGTGGCGCGGGCTGGATCACCTCTGCTGCCATGACGACATGATGGTGCTGGAGACGGTGGACGCGGCTGGCCGCCCCGTGGCGGAGGGAGAACTCTCCGACCACGCCTACGTGACCCCGCTCATCAACAAAGCCGTGCCGCTGCTGCGCTACCGCATCAATGACCGCCTGCGCCCCGGCCCGGTGCACGAGCACTGGCCCTTCCGCACGCTGACGGAGATCCATGGCCGCAGCAACATGACGTACTACTTTCACACCCCGGAGAAGAAGGCCTTCTTTGGCAACAGTTTCCGCTTTGCCATCGATGATCGCAGCGACGTGCTGCTCTACCAGTTCCGCCAGACGGCACCCGCCGCCATCGAGTGCCTGCTGGTGCCACGCCCCGGAGCTGATGCGTCTGTGCTATGCCGGGAGATCGAGGACCTGATGCGTCAGAGTCTGGACGGCTGTGAGTGCCAGGCCGTGCAGTGCACCGCGCGCATCGTGCCAGAGCTGCTGCCAGATCCCCGCACTGGAAAGGTGGAGCAGCAGGTGCCGCTTAAGGATGAGATCGCTGCATGAGG
Source organism: Prosthecobacter vanneervenii (assembly GCF_014203095.1). Taxonomy (NCBI): domain Bacteria; kingdom Pseudomonadati; phylum Verrucomicrobiota; class Verrucomicrobiia; order Verrucomicrobiales; family Verrucomicrobiaceae; genus Prosthecobacter; species Prosthecobacter vanneervenii. The sequence continues at coordinate 525,221 of NZ_JACHIG010000001.1, forward strand.
CGGGCATGCGGCAGAGGAAGGCATTTCATCTCCTCGCTTGCACACACACGAGCCTCGTTGTTCGATGGCGCATTCACATGAAGTCCGTCATCGCCATCGCCCCTGGAGAACTCGCCATCCTCGACACCCCGCAGCCGCAGCCGGGGCCCTACCAGGCGCTGGTGCGCACCGAATGCGCCTGCCTCTGCAACCGCACAGACTCCGAGCTGCTCGCGGGGAAGTTTCCCGGCATGGAGGACAAGTTTCCCTTTGCCCTCGGGCACGAGAGCGTGGGCATCGTGGTGGCGGTGGGAGAGAAGGTGCGGAACTTCAAGGTGGGAGACCGCGCGGTGGGCGGCCTCGTCTTTGATCTGCAAACCGAAGGCGTGGACTCCGGCTGGGGCGGCTTTGGCGAGTACACCCTGGCCAATGACCACGACGCGATGGTGGCCGATGGTGTGGCGGATGAGGCCCACGGCTGGGTGGAGGTCTTTGAGATCCAGACCCGTGTGGACGCCGACATCCCGCCCGAGCAGGCCGTGCTGCTCTGCACCTGGCGCGAGGTTCTCGGTGCATTCCGCGACTTCCATCTGCAGCCCGGAGACGACGTGCTCATCTACGGCGCTGGTCCTGTGGGCCTGAGCTTTGTGAAGCTGGGCCGCCTCTTTGGCCTCGGCTGGATCGGCATCGTGGACCGCCATGCCGACAAGCAGGCCAAGGCGCTGGCCTTTGGCGCTGACGCCGCCTTTGCCCCGGGAGACATCGCCATCGGCGAACTGGCCAAGATCCGTGGCAAGAAGCTGGATGCCGTGATTGATGCTGTGGGCCACCCCGATATCGTGCAGCAGGGCCTGCCGCTACTGCGCCGTGGAGGCTCCCACTGTATCTACGGCGTGCTGACCCACGGCGTGCTGCACATCGACAAAACGAAAGCCGACTTCAACTTCAACCTCTTCGTGCACCAGTGGCCCACACGCCGGTACGAAAAGGAGTCTCAGGCCATGCTGTGCCGGTGGATTCGTGAAGGGCGGCTGACCTCCGCAGACTTCATCACCCACCGCTTCCAGGTGGGGGAGATCACCTCCGCATTCAAGGCCGTGGCCAATCGCAAGGTCATCAAGGCCCTGCTGGAATACCCCACGGCACAGGCTTGAGATGACTCTGCAGTCCTTTCTGCACTGGATCATGCAGTATGTGCTGCCGCTGCTCGGCTGGCGCGTGCCGGTGCGCCTGCTGCGCGGCACGGCGCCCGGCAGCGGGCGGGCGGTGGCGCTGCTCAGCGCGGGTGGCGGCTCGGACTTCATCTTCAGCCACTTCTTTGCCACAGAGCCGCAGGTGCTGCGCTCGGTGCGCGTGCCCGTCTGGCGGCTGCAGCGCCTGCTGGATGCCTGGCGCCCCGAGGCCGACCTGACGCTGGTCAGGGTGGACCGCCTCTCCGCACGCTGGTTTCTCAAAGGGCGCGGCATCGTGGTGCCGGAATGGGTGAACAGCTGGATGACACTGCCCTGCGACTGGCGGGAGTATGCCAGCACCCACAAGAACGCCAGCGCGGATCTGCGGCGCGTGAGGATCAAGAAATACGACTGCGAAATCAGCCGCTCAGCGCAGGATTTTGATGCGTTTTACGACCGCTACTACCTGCCATTTGCCACAGCGCGTCATGGTGCCAGGGCGGGCATCACCCCGCGCTGGCGGCTGCGCATGCTCTTCCGCCAGGGGCTGCTGCTCTGGGTGCGCCAGAATGGGGTGCGTGTGGCATGCAGTCTCGCCATGGTGAAGGGGCGGCGCTTTTTCATGCTCTGCTCCGGCGTGCTGGACGGCTGCATGGACCTGCTGAAGCAAGGGGCGGTGAGTTCAGACTACGTGCTCTCCTTTCAGACCGCCGCCAGCCTGGGCTGCACCGAGGTGCATATGGGCGGCACCTTGCCCTCCCTGCAGGACGGCATCTTCCGCTACAAGAAAAAGTGGGCCACCGGCCTCTCCGCGCACGAGGGCTTTGTTTCAGGAAACATGGTCATGCAGATAGACTGGTGCCGCTTGGAGGGTGCGGTGGCGGAGTTTCTCACCCGTGCCTCGCTCATTCATCATGACGGGGATGGCTTCTCCGCCCTGTGGGTGTTTCCACCCGATCTGCCGCTCACCGCCGAGACCCTGCGGCAGCAGTACGCCTGGCTCCATTCACGCAGCCTGCACCGCTTCCGCATCCTCCTGCCCGGAGAGCCGCCGGCGGATTTTGCCTGCCCGCCCGAAGTGAGGCTTGCCTCGCTGGCCTCTGTGGCGCACTACGGCTCCGCACAGCTCCTCTCCACCATGCCATAATATGACATGGTGTGCAATCCCATGACACCCGCCCCTCCATCTGCATCCGCACCGGCAGCGCCTCTGTTGCCGGCCTCAGGGCGTGTCATCGCACTGCTGCGGAAGCTGCAGATCTGGTGCATGCGTCTGCTGCTGCCCTTTCTGCAATGGCGAGTGCCCGTGCGCTTGCTGCGCGGTGCCGAGCGCGTCACCGGACGGGAGGTGCGCCTGCGTGTGGCCGCTGTGGGGCCGGACGCTGCGGCGCATCTCATTCAGCGCTTCTTTGCCGTGGAGCCGGTGGAGGAGAGCTGCACGCTCGTACCTGTGTGGTCTCTGGACAGGCACCTGCGCACCTCCCAGCCGGAGGGGGATCTGACCCTCATCTCTGTCAATAATCTCTCTGCACGCCTTTTCCTCAATCAGGCGGATGCCCTGGCCGTGCCGCCCATGATCAGCTCGTACATCCACCTGCCCAAGGACGTGGCCACCCTGCTGCGTGGAAACCGCAAGCTGGCCGATGACTTCCGCCGCGTGCGTCAGCAGGGCTTTGCCAGCCACATCTCTGTCGGAGACGTCCTGGAGTACGACGACTTCTACAGCCGCTTTTACCGGCCTTATGTGATCACAAGGCACAACGAACTGGTGCAGGTGGCGCCACGCTCCATGCTTCGGCTGGTGCACCGTGTGGGCGGCATCCAATGGCTTACACAGAGGGGGGAGCGAATGGGAGGCGGGCTCGTCTATCGCAGCGGCGGCGACTTCCACGCCATCGTCAACGGCCTGCGGCAGGACAAGGCGGACGAACTGCTGCGCCATGGTGCCCTGGCGGCCATGTATGTCTTCATGCTGCAGCAGGCCCTGGAGATGGGCTGCACCCGTGTCATGCTCGGCGGCAGTCGCCCCTCGCTGCATGACGGAGTGCTGCGCTACAAGTCCAAGTGGCTCACCGGCCTGACCCGGCATGACGGCTACCTTTCAGCCAATCACACGCTCCTCTTACGCTGGCCGCGCCTCAGCAGCCCTGTGGCGGACTTTCTCAGCCATACCTCCCTCATCCACCACGAACCCGGTGGCGGCTATTCTGCCCTCTGGGCCTTCCCGCCTGACTTGCCGCTCACAGCAGAAAATTTACAGCAGCAATACCGCGCCTTACGGCTGCGAGGGCTTCACCGCATGCGCATTCTACTGTCTGCGCCGCCTCCCGCAGACTTTGTCTGTCCGCCCGAGGTTCGCCTCATTGACCTTCGCGCAGTGCCACAGAGTCCAGACCTGCTATTGAAACTGCACCCATAGGTCAAAGATGGTCTGGATTCAAATGAACAGCATTTAGGCAAAGCCCCGCTTGACGGCCATACCTCGGTGTGATGAAGTGGGCCCTATGAGAACGTTTCTTGCATGCCTCACGTTATTTTCCTGTGTGCTGACAGTCAAAGCCGAGGATGTATACCCCATTCTCACGACCATCAGCGGGCATACCTACAAGCAGGTCAAGGTGATGAAAGTGGCACCTGCCGAAATCCGAATCATGCATGCAGACGGATTTGCCACCATTGCCCTGTCCGACCTTCCGCCTTTCGTGCGTAACAAATACGGTGTGGCCGACCCCGCTGCCGAAGCTGCCCAAGCTCAGCAACGCAAGATGGGCAATGCCCAGGCTGCCATGATCCAACGTCAGGAGCGCGAGGCTGTGCAGATGATGGAAATGACAGGCCTCCCCTTGGAGGTGGTGAAGCAGGCCATCATCACTCGAGATTGGTGCCTCGCTAATCCCTCTGGGGGCATGGTCAACGGAGGCATGGTGCCGGCAGACTCCCGCAACCAGATGCTGGCTCAGGCCACTGAGATCCTCAACACCCGCCGCCCCATGCCAGTGGTGGAAGCGGCCCCTCCTCCAGCTCCCATGCCAGGGACTGTGGCGGGCGCTCCGCCAGTGGCAGGTTCCCCAGCGCCCGCTGTGGCAGTACCGGGATTTGTCCCTGGCGTCATTCAAGTGCTCAGTGCTCGCTACTCGCTGCCGAATGAGCAGGCTCGCAACGTCAAAAACCGCTTCGTCAAGCTGGTGCCTTCTGGCACCATTTACGCGCCAGTCTCCATTCAGGTCACCGACCAGCTGAGCGATGCCGCCCTAGACCAAGGCAACTATACCACCGCTAGTGGCGTTGGTGTCACCGTGACCAATGGCAATGTGACTGCTGGTGCAGCCGCCATGGTGATCCAGGAACAAAATCGTAATACCTTGACGGTGGACTACATGTACAACGGCCGCCGCTATAGAAAACAAGCTGTGGAAGGCTCTTACATGGTGCTGCCGTAAAGAGATCTGGCGCAGTATATTTGCCTGAAATCATAGGCCTAGGCACGTTGGAAAATCACTCCTTCCGCGTGAGGCTGTATGCATGACTGCAAAAAGTGCGCCTAAATTTGCTCCGTTATTGAGCCGCATGATCTGCTACTCAGGTTTTGTGTGAAAAATTGATAATCATTTAAGCGCAGGCTTTTTTACGTTAAAAATAAAATGACTTTATCAGGCCTGAAAAAGTCTCCCTTTAGATTCTTTAGGCATTCCAGTGAACACAGAGGTTGACCACGGGCATGGATGCTGCAAGCCTCATCCCCCCATGTCTGAACCAACCTCTTCCAAACCCGCCCGTAAACCCAACCCAGCACTCAGCAAGCCCGTCCAGCCGGATGAGATCCTTGCCAAGGTCGTCGGTTCTGAGCCGCTTTCCCGTGGCGAACTGACCAAGAAGCTGTGGGACTACATCAAGCAGCATGGTCTCCAGGACCAGGCCAAGAAGACCAACATCAACGCCGACGAAGCGCTGAAGGCAGTCTTTGGCGGCAAGAGCCAGGTGACCATGTTTGAAATGACCAAGCTGGTGAACCAGCACGTCAAGTAACCGTCTTCCGGTTTTCCTCATGACTCCCCCGGGCCTGCCTGGGGGAGTCATTTTTTTGGCTGCGGACACAAGCAGACTCAATTCCAAATCTCCCTTGCATCGCAGGCGCTTTCGAGTCATCTCAAAGGAACCCGCCTGTCTCCACCACCTTGGCACCCAACGACTCTTCACGCACTCTCGTAGCCATTCCTGCCCGCTGGGGTTCCACCCGCTTCCCGGGCAAACCGCTCCACCTCATCGCCGGAAAACCGCTCGTCCAGCACGTCTGGGAGCGCTGCCAGGATTGCAAGCAGATCGACGACGTGATCATCGCCACGGATGACGCCCGTATTGCCGAGGCTGCAGCCGCTTTCGGTGCCAAATTTGTCCTCACTTCGCCAGATCATCCCAGCGGTACGGACCGCATCGCCGAGGCGGCAAACTCCTTCCCCGACCACCGTGTGGTCATCAATGTGCAGGGAGACGAGCCCCTCATCTCACCAGTCCTGATCGATGAGCTGGCCCGCACGCTGCGAGATGATTCCGGCGTAAAGATGATCACTGCCGCTGCGCCGATCCACGATGCCGCGCAGATCACCGACCCCAATGTGGTGAAGGTAATCTTCGACACCCACGGAGATGCGCTCTATTTCTCCCGCTCGCCGCTGCCCTACCTGCGCAATCCGGAGGCCTGGCCGCGCAGCTACCGCCATCTGGGCATCTACGGCTTTCAGCGCAGCTTTCTCTTCCAGTTTGTGGCCTGGCCGCCCTCCCGACTGGAGCAGACCGAGTCCCTGGAGCAGCTCCGCGCTGTGGAAAACGGCACCCGCATTCGGGTGGTGCTGACGGACGAGCTCTCCCCTGGAGTGGACACTCCCGAGCAGGCAGCGGCCATCGAAAAGCATCTTCAAAAACAATCTTCTTGAACAACGCCCCGACAACCTCCAACCGAGAAGCATCATGAAATACATTTTTGTCACCGGCGGTGTCGTCAGCTCACTTGGCAAGGGCCTTGCCGCATCCTCCCTCGGCACACTGCTGGAACTGCGCGGCCTGCGGGTCATCATGCAGAAGTTTGACCCGTACCTGAACATCGACCCCGGCACAATGAACCCGTACGAGCACGGCGAGGTGTACGTGCTGGACGACGGCGCCGAGACCGACCTGGACCTGGGCCACTACGAGCGCTTTACCCATACCAACCTCTCCCGCCTCAACAACCTGACCTCCGGGCAGGTGTATCAGAGCGTGCTGGACAAGGAACGTGCCGGCAAATACAAGGGCCGCACCGTGCAGGTGATCCCGCACGTGACCAATGAGATCAAAGCCCGCATGCAGGAAGTCACCGAGAAGATGGGCGGAGACGTCATCATCACCGAAATCGGCGGCACCGTGGGGGACATCGAGGGCCTGCCCTTCCTGGAGGCCATCCGCCAGTTTGGCCACGAGGTGGGCCCTGGAAACGTGCTCTACATCCACGCCACCCTGGTGCCCTACATCAAGGCCGCCCAGGAGCTGAAGACCAAGCCCACGCAGCAGAGCATCGCCAAGCTGCGGGAAATCGGTATCGCTCCGAACATCATCCTCTGCCGCACCGAGCACCCTTTGGACTCCGACGTGCGCGAGAAGATCTCCCTTTTCGGCAACGTGCCCATCGACTCCGTCGTCGAGGTGCGCGACGTGAAGCACACCATCTACGAGGTGCCGCTGAAGCTGCACGAAGAGCGTCTGGACGACAACGTCTGCCGTCAGCTCAACCTCACCACCCCGCAGCCCGACCTCAGCCGCTGGCGCAACTTTGTGCAGCGCGTCATCCACCCCACGCACCACGTGCGCATCGGCGTGGTGGGCAAGTACATCGAGTTGCAGGATGCCTACAAGAGCATCTACGAATCTCTCACGCACGCTGGTGCCGCCCATGACTGCAAAGTGGACATCGTGCGCGTGGATGCCGAGAGCATCGAGAAGGCAGGCCCCGACCTCTACCTCGCCGGACTGCAGGGTATCCTGATCCCCGGCGGTTTTGGCGATCGCGGCACAGAAGGCAAGATCACCTCCGCACGCTACGCCCGCGAAAAGGGCATCCCCTACTTTGGCATCTGTCTCGGCATGCAGATCGCCGTCATCGAGTTTGCCCGCAATGTCTGCGGCCTCGCCGGAGCCACCAGCACGGAGTTTGACAAGGCGGCCGCGCACCCGGTCATCAGCCTCATGGAGGAGCAGAAGAAGGTGAAACAGCTCGGCGGCACCATGCGCCTGGGCTCATGGGTCACGGACCTCGTCCCTGGCAGCAAGGCCTTCGACCTCTACCACAGCGCCACCATCACCGAGCGCCATCGCCACCGCTTCGAGTTCAACTCCGACTACAAGGAGCTCATGGAGGAGAAGGGCATGCTCATCTCCGGCACCTCTCCCAAGGGGGATCTGGCCGAGATCATCGAGCTGCCAGCGCATCCCTACTACGTGGGCTGCCAGTTCCACCCGGAATTCCTCTCCAAGCCAAACAACCCGCATCCGCTCTTCTTCGGCTTTGTCCGAGCCGCCATGCAGCACCATGCGGCGGCGGATCCAGTTTGCTGATCACAGCATCGGAACTGGCTCTAAAACGGAGTTTGTTTTCACCTGCAAGACCTCCGCCTGGCCAAGCCGGGCGGAGGTTTTTGCTTCCATCCTTTGTAGGCAGAAGCGTGTTCAGTTTGCCGCAGGCGTCCGTCCGGTGACAAATTTACGTCAAAGTGGCGCATTGACCAACCAGCAGAACCTCTTTTAGTCTACCTCAGTAAACTCGCCTCAACGATCATGCGTTCCACCAATCCCACTCTTAACGACCAAGTCTTTGTCAATGCACGCACCGGCCTGGCCGCCGATGGCGTCATGACGCTCAACGGCACCGTTCTTAAAACAGCCATCCTCACCCTGCTGCTGGTTGCCTCCGCTAGTTGGAGCTGGAAGCTGGCCATGAGTGGCAATCCGCCTGCTTGGTTTGGCTCAGCGCTCACTTTTGGTTGGATCATCCCTCTGGTCATGGCGCTGATCATTTCCTTCAAGCCCACCACCGCACCCGCACTCGCCCCCGTTTATGCGCTGGGGAAGGGGATCATCGTCGGCATCATCTCCGCCATGTATGAAAGAGCCTATGGGGGCATCGTTCTCTCGGCGGTCGTGCTCACCTGCGGCGTCTTGTTTGCCTTGCTGGCGGCGTATTCCACGGGCCTGATCAAGCCTAGCGAGAACTTTAAGCTCGGCATCGTGGCCGCCACAGGAGGAGTGGCGCTTTTCTATCTCGCCACGCTCGTGCTGGGTATGTTTGGCATCCACATCCCTGGACTGTTTGGCAATGGCGTGATCGGCATCGCCTTCTCCGCGTTTGTTGTCATTCTGGCTGCTCTCAACCTCGTCCTGGACTTTGACTTCATCGAAAACGGCTGCGCTGCTGGCGCTCCCAAGCACATGGAATGGTACGCAGCTTTTGGCCTGCTCGTCACCTTGGTGTGGCTCTACTTGGAAATCCTGCGCCTGCTGGCCAAACTGCGCAGCCGCGATTGAACACAGCGTCGTAGTATCAGTTCCAAGCTACCCCATCATGAAAGTCTCTCTCATTCTCAGTCTGCTGCTGGCTGGTGCCTCGCTGTGCCACGCCAATCCCGAGATCGCCACCATCATTGATCAGGAATACGGTGCCGCCACCTCCGAAGGAGTGGTGCTCCTGCAGTCTCCCGCCAGCCCGGCGGATCCCACGCAGTGGTCTGTCTATGCCCGCGACCCCTTCCGCCCTGGGGAACTGGTGCGTTCCACCCTCACCTCCGCCAAAAGCGGCTGGGCTCCCAAGGCCAGCGGTGCAGGCAGCAAGTTGCTGACTCGTGTGCCGCCGCAGCCGATTGCCTTTAATCGCATCAAATTCCGTTCTTCTGACGCGCTCAGGATCGCACAGCAAAATGCGGCCATGGCCAAGGTGAATTTTGTCACCGCCGCCTACCAGCTTGCTGCCAATGCCACCACAGGAGCTCCTGAATGGGGCCTGGCTCTCGATGGTCCCGATGGGGCAGAAGTGGGGTTTGTCGTCATCTCGGCGGAGACTGGTGCTGTGCTGCATCAGCAGTGGAACAATGGTCTGGCCAGTTATGCTGAAGGCGAGCCCGCCACTCCGCCCGCCTCCAAAGGCGAGAAGGCTGCCGACGACGTGAAACGCGCCGCCCGCCGAGCCTGGGAATGGACTGGCGATACAGGCCTCGAAGTCGGCCACTTCTTCAAGCGTCTGTTTAAAAGCAGCGGCAACTAACAAGTGATGCAGGCACTCCTGCCTGCAAGACGAGCATTACACAACGCACGTGCGGGCAGGAATGCCCGCATCACTTCACAGCTCCACCGCCTGGTTCATGACCGCCACCTGCACCTTGCTTTCAGAGTGCTTGGCATCCAGCGCCACCTTCAGCGCCTGGCTGCGCTCGGGTTCTCCATGCACCAGGAAAACGTTGCTCTTTGGCCCCTGCACATGATCAAACCACTGAAGCAGCTCGTTGTGGTCGGCGTGGCCTGAGAAGGAGTCGAGGATTTCAATGTCGGCTTTTACTTCAAATTCATCGCCGAGGATGTTCACATGCTTGTGTCCTTCCCGCAGCTTCCAGCCCAGGGTATGCTCCGCACAGTAGCCCACAAAGAGGACGGTGTTGTGCGGATTGCTGATGTTGTTGCGCAAATGATGCAGGATGCGCCCTGTTTCCGCCATGCCTGAGGCGGAGATGATGACGGCGGCCCCCTTGAGCTTGTTCAGGTTCTTGGATTCGTTCACATCACGAACCAGAGCGAGTCCTTCAAAACCGAAGGGGTCTGTGCGCATGAATGCGGCTTCGCGCACCGTTGGCTTGAGCTCGTCCACGTGCAGCCGGAAGATCTCCGTGGCCTTCACTGCCAATGGGCTGTCCACAAAGGTGGGGATGAGCGGAAAGCAGCCTTCATGGCGGAGCTGGTCCAGCGTGTAAAGCAGCTGCTGAGTGCGCTCCACCGCAAAGGCGGGGATGATCAGCTTGCCTTTCTGCTGCAAGATTTGGCGGATAATCCGGCAGATGTGCTCATTCGAGTCTGTGGCCAGTTCATGGTGCCTCCCGCCGTAGGTGCTTTCCATGATGATGTAGTCCACCTTTTCGCTTGGTTCGGGATCACTGAGGAGATCATTGTTTGGGCGACCAATGTCACCGGAGAATAGCAGGCGGGATTTGCGCCCCGTTTCGCGGTCATTGATGTCCAGAATGACCTGTGCCGAGCCAAGAACGTGCCCGGCGTCGATGAAGGTCAGTGTGACTCCGTCTGCGATCAGCATCGGCCGGTGGTAACCCACGGAAACAAACTGGCGCATGCACCGTTCAGCATCTGCCATGGTGTAGCTGGCCTCCAGCAAAGGCAGCTTGTCATTCTTGCGATGGCGGTTCAGCCAGTTGATGTCGCTTTCGTGGATGTGTGCCGCATCTGGCAGCATGATGCTGCATAGGTCCCGGGTGGCAGGAGTGGCAAAGATGTTGCCGTTGAAGCCGCGCTTGCACAGGTGGGGCAGATTTCCGCTGTGGTCGATGTGCGCATGAGAGAGCACCACCACGTCGATCTTGGCCGGATCAAAGGGGAAGTCACGATTGCGCTCAAAGGCCTCCTGTCGGCGGCCCTGATACAAGCCGCAGTCCAGCAGGATGCGCTGGCCATTGACGGTGATGAGATGTTTCGAGCCCGTGGTTGTGCCTGCGGCACCGCAGAAAGTCAGTTTCATGGTCGGTTGGGAAAAGCTGGCTGGTTGGTTGGCCTGACCTTACTTGGTATGATACGCCTCCACTTCGGTGGTAAACGCAAAGGTGTTGGGATATTCGCCGGCCAGCTTGGCATGGTGGTCCAGGTAGCTGATGCGGATGTAGCGTGCATCAGCATCCGGGAAGCTGACTCTGGCGCGCTCGGCTTTGCCAAGGGTGAAGGCATGGCGGCCCACTTCGCGGAAGGTCTTGCCGTCTACACTCACAGACACCGCCACTGTTTTGGTGGAACCGATCGCTGGCACGCTCACACAAACGAGATTGACCGGCTTCGGCTTCTTGAGGTCCACAGTCACATGTTTCGGAAATTTGTCACTATTGCTTGTGGCGTAGCAGTTTGGAGGATATTCGACGACAGAGCCATCGGTCAGGCCGGTGTCCCAGCCATAGGTGTTTTTGTCGCTGCTTTCCCAGGTGCAGCCGCGCGCCAGGTTGTCGCCCATGTCGGGATCCACCGGCCAGTGCGTGTGGAAGGCGGTGGCCTGCAGTCCTTCGTTGTTCATCAGATTATGGATGGCCAGCTTGCTCCAGGCAAAGCGGGCGCGGCGCGGCTCCGGCACAGCGGCGGAGCTGATGAGGATGCTGCTGCCATCGATCTTCGCTTCGGCAGGATGGAAGACGCCATCTTTCCCGGCGATCTCGAAATGGGAGAGAGGCTTGCCATCGCGCGAGGCCAGGCCGCTGCCGGAATGGTCAAACTTGGCTCGGATTGCCGCGCCTTCGATGGCGTAGCCTGCATACAGCGGGCCGTTGGGGTCGATCTCCTTGTGGCCGTACTCCTTGGCCAAAGCCCAGAGCGAAAGCCTGCGAGCGACCTCCTTCTTGTGCGCGGGGTGAATATCGGTCACCTCGCCGATGTCGGATATCACTGCCATGCCGGTGTGAGGAATCTGAAGGCACTCGCGCTGCGCCTGCCAGAATTGCGGCAGGATCTCGGCATCCTCAGTGCCATATTGCCAGGGAGCGATCTGTACAAAGTAAAATGGCAGTTCCGGCAGTTGGAAGGCCGCACGCCAGGAGGCCAGCAGCGCCTTGGTCTTTTCCATGTAGGCAAAGCCTTCCACATGATTTGACTCTCCTTGATACCAGATGCTGCCACGCAGTGCGAAAGGCGTGAGCGGGTGAATCATGGCATTATACAGAGAGGTCGGAGTCACCTCATTGAAAGGCGCTGCCGCAGGCTGCTTGGGCAAGGCAGGCACAGCTTTTTTCTGATCCAGCGCAGCACGCGCGGTCTTGGACCACGCATCGATCTCCGCCAGGTATTTTTCATGGGTGGCGCGGTAAATGTCGCTGCCGGGGATCTTGGTGTGCATGTCTGCAGCCAGCTCCTTCAGCGCAGGCACGGCATCCAGTCCCTCGATGCTCGTCCAAGGCTCGATGCGGGTTCCTCCCCAGGCGCTCAAGATCATGCCCACGGGCACCTTCAGCTCTTCCTGCAGCCGCAGGCCAAAGTAATAGGCCACCGCTGAGAAAGAGGCGGCGCTGGCCGGGGTGCACTGGGTCCAGGCAGTCTTGACGTCCTCCTGCGGATTGGCAGCCACAGCCTTGGGAACTTCAATCAGCCGAAGTCTGGGGTGCGTGGCTTTCGGGATGTCTGCAGCGCTATCCGGCTTCATCTGCATTTCCCACTCCATGTTGGACTGGCCTGATGCCAGCCACACCTCGCCCACCAGCACATCCTGCACGGTGGCGGTGCCTGCTTTCAGCACCTGCGGCTGATCATTCGCTGTCAGGGCGTCCAGTTTTACCATCCAGCGCCCAGCGGCATCGGCTTTAGTGGATTTCTTCTGTCCGGCAAACTCCACCGTCACCTCCTCGCCCGGATCGGCCTTGCCCCATACCGGCACCGGCATGCCACGCTGCAGCACCATGTGGTCGGTGAAAATGGCCGGCAGCCTGACTGCTGCATGGGCGGTGGTGAAAACAGCAAGACAGGAGAGAAGGAGCAGCGGTTTCATGCGGTTGTGAGGAGATTTTGGCAGGATTGATGAAATGTGCCAATGAAACGGCGCTTTGATTGCACGTAGGTATTTCCTGCTTGGCTTTCCGTGCCCTCTCCGTCATCGTCATTTAATCTTCTTCAACTATGCGCCTCCTACTTACCTTTGCCCTCATCGCCCAATGCGCCACAGCCGCTGATTGGACCATCTCAACCTTTGCAGGAAACGGCACAGCCGGAGGCAGCGGTGATGGAGGCCCTGCCATTGCTGCACAGATTGACAATCCGTTTGGCGTGGTGCGTGGCCCGGATGGCGCCATCTGGTTCTGCGAATACACCGGCCAGCGCATTCGCCGCGTGGCAGCAGACGGCACCATCAGCACCATCGCAGGCACAGGAAAGAAGGGCTACAGCGGCGATGGCGGCCACGCCCTGCAGGCCACCTTTAACCTGCCACACGAGCTGCGTTTTGACTCCCGGGGCGACCTCTACGTGGTGGACATGACCAACCACGCCGTTCGCAAAATCGACATGAAGACCAAGCTCATCACCACCTTTGCCGGCACAGGTGTGGCTGGCTACAGCGGCGACGGCGGCCTGGCCTCCCAGGCTCAGTTCAAGAGTCCGCACAGCATCCAGTTTGGTCCGGATGGCAGCCTTTATGTCTGCGACATCGGCAACAACGTCATCCGCCGCATCGACATGCAGACGGGCGTCATCAGCACCTTTGCTGGCACTGGCAAAGCGGGCCCCACGCCCGACGGCGCACCCATCTCAGGCACTCCGCTGAAAGGCCCGCGCAGCATCGACTTCGATAAAGAGGGCAACCTCTGGCTCGTCACCCGCGAAGGTAACCAGGTCTTCAAATTCGATCTCAAAGCCGGCATTATCCACCATGTGGCAGGCACGGGAGCCAAAGGCTTCGGCGGCAATGGCGGCCCCGCCAAGCTGGCCACCCTCAGCGGCCCCAAGGGCGTCTCCATCGACGCCGAGGGCAACGCCTGGCTGGCCGACACCGAAAGCCACAGCGTGCGCATGATCAATGCAAAGACCGGCAATCTCGAACTCATCGCTGGCACCGGCGAGAAAGGCGACGGCCCGGATGGCAACCCTCTGAACTGCAAGATGGCCCGCCTCCACGGCATCTACTGCGATGCCGACGGCTCCGTCTTCATCGGAGATAGTGAGACGCATCGTGTGCGTGTGCTGCGGAAGAAGTGATTGCAGGCGGGTAGGGCGCTTGGGCCTCCGAGCGCCGTTGTTTGCGGGTCAGTGGCTCACTTGACGCCACAGGTCATTCGCTTCCTTATGACCTCTCGCGGCTGGTTGGGGACAACCAGCCCTACCACGCATTCACCCTAGAAATGCCTGGCGCACACCTCCATGATGCCTGCACGCGTGGTGCAGCGGCGCATGACATTGAGAAATCCCTCTGAGTCCGCCAGACCGGGCGCGAAGAAGTTGAGGTGCTTTTTGATGCGGTTCACCATGTCCAGTTCCCGGGTGTCGGGAGTGGTCACTGTTTCGTAGAGTTCCTCCACGTAACGGAGGCGGTCGGCGGGTGTAGGCTGGAAGACGGGCTCTCCACGTGCCTGCTGACGTATCTGCTCAAAGATCCACGGATTGCTGATGGCACCACGGCCGATCATGAGTCCGTGCACGCCGGTCTGCTTTTTGACAGCCTCAGCATCGAGAATAGTGCGCACGTTGCCGTTGGCCAGCACCGGGCAGGGGAGTGCGGAGGTGGCCTGACCGATGAGGTCGTAGCGCACGCCATCCCGGTACATCTGCAGCACGGTACGGCCGTGGATGGTCACGAGGTCCACGCCATGCTTGGCAAACAGCGGCACCAGTGCATCGATAGTCTCAGTGTCGTCAAAGCCCAGGCGCGTTTTCACGGTGAACTTGATGGACACAGCCTCTCTCAGCGCGCCCAGGATGCCCTCGATGCGCGGCACATCACGTAGCAGACCACCCCCTGCGCATTTCTTGTACACCACCGGGGCAGGGCAGCCGAGATTGAGATCCACTCCGGCGATGTTGTAGCGCTGCAGCTCTTTGGCGCTGCGCACGAGTGACGGGATGTCGTTCCCGATCATCTGCGCGATGGCCGGCTTGCCAGTCGGGTTGTGAATCAGCGAGGCCAGGATGGGCTTGTCCAGATGCGAGTCCGGGTGCACGCGGAAGTACTCCGTGTAATAGACATCTGCACCGCCATAGCGCGTCATCAGTCGCCAAAACTCCAGATCCGTTACATCTTGCATCGGGGCCAGCGCCAGCAGCGGCTCAGGCCGTGCTAGAAGCTGTTCGAGATGTGTCACCGGAGTCATAGCGGCGGGTGTCTAACCACGGATTTCACCACTCTTCACGGATAAAATGGCATCCGCTTGGCAAAATGCCCGCCTTCTGGTAAAACTCCTAAAGATATGACACGCCGCGATTTACGCCCTCTAAGCATCCTGATAGGCCTTTTGGTGATCGGGATCTTCGTGGGGTTTTGGCTTCACTCGACTAGACCGCAGACAATTGCTGAAAGATCCCCGACACAGATGACAGCAGCGCTCCAGCGGCAGTCCAAGCAGGAAACCATATTCCCTATGCCAGCTGAGCAGACGCAGCCGCTCTCCGCAGAGCCGCCAGTAGCCCAGTCTCAGGTCGGAGACCTGCGCGCTGATGGCAAACGCGAGTTGCAGGCCTACCGCCTCGTCGTGCGTGGCGGGGTGATTTCACTGGATGGCAATGAGCGCATCGCGGGGGATTTTCACCGTCGTCGCGGTCCACAGGCCTGGATGCCCGGCATGTGGTGCGTAAGACTGCTGGATGCCAACATGCGTGTGCTGGCCGAGGAAACCGCCAATGCCCCTGATGAGCCTTGCGTGGTGCTGGACCCTCAGAATCTGGATGCGAAAGGCAAGCCTCAGGTCACCCAGTTCGCCGGAGCCGGTGAAGACGCCATGCTGCAGGTGCGCATGCCACCCACCCCCGAGGCCAAATGGCTGAAAGTGTACCGCCTCTCCGGCATGGAGCGGGCCGACTGGAACACCGAACCCATGGGCAGGCTGCTCACCTCGATCCCCCTGCCATGATGCTACGCGCTTTTCTTTTCCTCATGCTGGCGGCCGCGCTTCATGCGCAGACTGCGACGCTCTTTACCGTGCAGGACAACGGACCGCGCAGCGAGCGAATCAACCTTGTCTTTCTCTCTGAAGGCTACACCACGGCCGACATGCCCAATTTTGCCACTCATGTCACCAATGCGGTGAACTTCCTTTTCTCCAAGGAGCCGTGGGCGCAGTATCGCAGCTACTGCAATGTCTATCGCATCGAGATCGCCTCCAACGAAAGCGGCTGCGACAATGGCAACACCAGCGGCGCCAACGGGTTGCGAGACACCTACTTCAGCGCAGGTTTCAATACCCCTTCTGTGACCCAGTTGCTGACGCTGGCTGGCACAGGCAGCACTCGTGCATTTAGCCTGCTCAACACCTACCTGCCGGAATACGATGTGCCTGTGGTGATTGTCAATGACACTAAATACGGTGGCGCAGGCGGCAGTCTCGCCGTGGCGTCCATCAACAGCTCCAGCGCCGCCGTGGTGGAGCATGAAATCGGACATTCCTTCGCTTTGCTGGCGGATGAGTATGACACCGAGTATCTGATCTACACACCATCGGAGAAGCCCAACACCACGGCTCAGACCACCCGCAGTCTCATCCGATGGAATTACTGGATCGACTCCACCACCCCCGTACCTACTCCTGAGACCCTGGCCTATGACAGTCTGGCTGGGCTTTTTGAAGGCTCCATGTACCGCACCAGCGGCTGGTATCGCCCGCATAACAACTCGCTGATGAAAAACCTGAACCGGCCCTGCGGCCAGATCAACCGGGAGCAGTTTGTCCTGCAATTCTATTCACGCGTGCATCCGCTCGACGGCTACACTCCTGGCACTTCCTCCAGCAGCGTCACCCAGCCCTCGCCGCTGAGTTTTTCAGTCAAGCCCAAGGTGCCCAGCAGCGGAGTCGCACTCAGTGTCACCTGGAAAATCGATGGCGTCACGCAGAGCGGCCAGACGGCCACCAGCTTCAGCACGCTTTCGGATTTCATTGGCAACGGATCCCACACCGTCAGCGCCACAGTGCAGGATCCCACCGCTTTTGTCCGCCTAGATACTTCCAATCTGCTCAGCCAGACAGTCTCTTGGAATCTGACGCTCTCCAGCCAGATCCCCGCCACGCTGGCAAACTGGCGCACCACCTATGGAGCCGACACCACCGTGCGCACTGCTGACCGCATGCCCAATCTCATCAAATATGCGCTCGGCCTGGATGCAGGGGGTGTGGCACCGCCTGCTCAGCTGCCAGCAGGCAGCCTGACTTCGAGCTCTGGCCAGAACTACCTCACTCTTACCATTCCACGCCGCATGCGCCGCACAGATGCCACTTACACCGTCGAAGTTTCCAGTGATCTGACCACCTGGCGGTCGGGGGCTGGATACACCGTCATCCTGCAGGACACGGAGTCCCAGCTTGTCGTGCGCGATGCTGTGCCTGCGGGCAGTTCATCGCCACGTTTTATCAGGCTGGCGGTGCAGGCATTGCCGTGACCCGTGCGCACGGATCAGCGTTCAAAACGCGGCCCTAGAGCGCGGCGCGGTACATCTCCACAAAGTCCGCCACGCTGGGCGCTCGCGGATTGAACTGCGCGGTCCACTGCTTGGCAGCCATTTCGGCAAGGTCCTGCAGGTGCTCCTCTTTGACGCCGTATTCGGAGATCTTGCGTGGCATGAGAGCTTCCCACAGGAGTTCGCTCACGCGGTCGGCCAGATCGCCGTCAAAGTAGCTTTCGTAGATGGCAGCGATCTCGGGCAGCTTGGAATTAAAGCGGATGACGTGCGGCATCATCACGCCCACGGCCTCTCCGTGCACCACGTGGAATCTGGCGGTCAGCGGGTTGGCACAGGAGTGTGCGGCACCGAGCATGCTGTTCTCGATGGCGATGCCGGCATACGCCGCGCCCAGCAGCATCATGCCGCGCGCTTCGATGTCTGCGGGATCGCGCAGCACGCGGCTGAAGCCGCTGTGGCAGAGCCGGAAGCCCTCGCGGGAAAAGAGAGAGGAGTAGGCGCTGCGCTTGTTCGTTACGGCGGTTTCCAGCGCATGGGTCAGCGCATCCATCCCGGTGCATACGGTCACACGTTGTGGCTGGGAGACAGTCAGCTCGGCATCGAGGATGGCCACCTTGGCAGCGGCCTTGGGATCGCCGCAGGCCATCTTCACGTGCGTTTCCGCATCGGAGATGAGGGCGAAGCTCTGACACTCGCTGCCGGTGCCTGCGGTGGTGGGGATGGCGATGAGCGGCAGCATGGGCTTGGTGGCCTTGCCCACGCCCCAGTAATCGTGAATGCGCCCGCCGTTGGTCAGGATGAAGTTGCAGCCTTTGGCGGTGTCCATGCTGCTGCCGCCACCCAGGCCGATCAGGAGATCCGCCTTGAACTCGCGTGCGGCCGCCACGCAGGCGTCCACATCCACGGTGCTGGGATTCTCGCGCACCTCACCAAACACGCGGGCCTGCAGACCGGCTTCAATGAGGAAGCTCACGGCACGGGTGACATAGCCAGCCTTGACGATGCCGGGATCGCTGACCACCAGCACACGAGTGCCGCCAAGGTCGCGCGCCAGCTCGCCGACGCGTGCCAGCGTGCCATTACCGTAAATGAGACGCGTGCGCGGCTGATGATCAAAGGGGGCGAGGGACATGCCGTTCCGTTCGTATGGGGGTGGGGCCAGCATGCAGCAAGCTCAGGCCGCATGCTGGCTGAATGACGAACTCAAGCGCAGTCGATGGAGCGGCGCTTGTAGAGGAACTCAAACATGTTCCCTTCGTGCGGCTGATCCCAGCTGATCTTCATGGTGCTGATCGGCCCGATGTTGAGGCGGTCGATGTCGCCACATTCGAGCAGCTCATTGATGAACTTCTCGTCCTGTGTGATGGCGGTGACGATGAGAGAGTAGCCGATGCGGCCCAGCACTTCACTCTGCGGCACTTCCAGTACGCTGGCGTAGGGGCAGAGGAATTCGCGGTTGGCGAGAGGGTGTTTATTGTCCGAGCACCAGATGATGGTGGGGCGCAGGAAGGTGCCGCCTTCAAACTCCACCTTGCGTGGACCGTCGCGGAACTGCGCGGTCACGTCTTCCGCACCGGGAGTCTGCAGGTCGTTGTCAATGGCGCTGTCGATGTAGTCGGCCATCTTCACATTGGCAAAGCCGGAGAGGCGGGCGTTGTCGTCATCTGCAGCGGTGGGCTTCACCGGGCCCAGGCGCTCGGCGATGGCGGTGGCGATCTCCTTGCCATACTTCGGCACGATCACGGCGGAGGCATTGATGCAGGAGCGGCCACCGTTGTCGCTGATGGAGCTGACGATGACGTCGATGTATTCCTTCCAGTTTTCGATCTTGTCCTCGCCGATGATGATCTTGCTCCAGCCCGGGCCGTGCACCTGCACAGCGGGGTTGTTTTCGTACATCTTGGCGATGTTCACGTCGCCAAAGACGAGGTTGCGTCCGCTGAGCTTGACGACTTCGCCACTGCCTTCGTGGTCGGTGGGGTAGAACCCGAATGCCTCTGCGGGTGCACCTGCGGCGATGAAGGCCTGAATGAGACGGAAGGGGGTCCAGGGCTCCTCACGGCCGGGTTTGATCACTACAGGGATCTTGAGCGCGATGGAGGGCAGCCAGAGGGAGTTCACCGCCGGGGAATTGCTCGGCATCACGAGGCCGAGGGACTTGGTGGTGGGGAAGTAGGAGACGGGGCAGCCGGCCTGGGTGCCAAAGCCGCGGTCGATCACGCTCAGGTCCAGCCCACGGGTCAGGCCGTTGAGGATCATCTTCATGTTCGTCATGGCGAAGTGGATCTTCGTCATGTTGCGCTTCACCATGATGTGCGGCAGGCCGCTGGTGCGGGAAAGAGTGGCGATGTACTCCTGAGGGCTCTGGGTGTGGCCTTTGTCGCCCAGAGGCAGGGTGCCATTGAGGAAGAGGTCGCCAGCTTTGGCGGTGATCTCGATGAGCTGCTCCACCGTGAACTTCTTCAGTGCGGCGCGGGCTTCGGCGATCTTGCCGAGGTCCTTGCGCACGATGCCGGCATTCACCTGGCTGACCTCGGCGCAGACTTCGCCCGTTTTGTGATCTTTGACCTGGACCTTGTCGAGCGACTCATAGGGGCGGCCTTTGCGGAGAGCAGGGAGATGGGGGATGGACATTGGCTGGTTGTTTTTTGAAGATGCGTGAGAATTACGAGCAGCAGTCACGCGGGGCAATGAAAAAACTGGCATGTAGGGCCAAGTCTTTCAGCCGACTGCGGCATGGGCGGCCTGCGCTACCCCAGAAGTCTTTGCCAGAAGCTCTGGCGGCACCATGGCTATCAGGGCCTTGGACAGATTGGAGTAGTCCGGATAGCCCGGATGGGGCACTCCAGGCTCGCCAATAGGGCGATAGCGCCACTGTTTGTACATCCACAACCAGCATTCCGGGTGCTGGCGAATCTCCTGTTCAAAACGGTCCCATACACGTTGAGCGACCTCCCGGGTGTCGTCGTCCGCCCCAGGTCTGAAGACCTCCAGCAGACGCCCCTCGTAGCGGCCGTCTGGCAGCGGGCGGCAGACGCCTGTGATGATGGAAAGGCCAAGGCGCTTGGCCAGCTCCACATGCAGAGAAGGGACGCTCGTCCACATGCCAAAGCACTGAATGGCCACGGCAGCACGGCCTGGAGATATGCTCAGATCCGTGAGCAGTCCGGCGTGGCCCTTCTTCTTCAGCGCCTTCATCAGCTTGATCATGGCATTGTCCTGAGAGATAAAGGTATGGCCCGACTGCTCACGCAGCCGCCGGAAAAGATGGGTGATGGACGGATTCTTAAAATCCTGCGCCACCACGGTGAAGGGGAAACCGCGAAAGCCCCAGATCTGGCTGATCAGCTCAAAGTTGCCAAAATGCGGCGTCACCCATACGGCGCCAGATTCGCGCGCCGCCTCCTCGATTCCCGGAGGAACGATGATGTCAAAATGCGGCTGCCAGGTGCCTGCAGTGAGGCTAGGAGACCAGAAAAGATCCGCAAAAGTGCGGGCAAAAACCTGGTAGGAACCGCAGGCGATACGCCGCCTTTCGGCTGGAGAATACTTGTCCCCAAAGGCACAGCGCAGATTTTCCAGCGCCGTGGTTCGTCCGCGAGCATCCAGCCAGAAAGCCAGCGTGCCCAGGGCGCGGGAAAGGGACATGAGCAGGTGGCGCGGCAGTCGCGGCAGCAGCCACACGGCCAGCTCCAGCAACTGGATCTCGAAGAAGTATCGAAGCTTTTTCACGCCTGTTGTTTAACGACACCCCGGCATATTTCAACGTCCGCGTGAAGATGGCGGTTGGCCGCAGGAAAATATATGCCGCTGCACAACGAGGCGTTTGGTATTTACGAAAAGCGCGTTACGATGAGCCATGCCAATGACCAACCTGAACAGCATTCTCAAGCGCCTCCTCAAGCAGCCCACGGCTCCCTTTCATGAATACCATGTGCGTGCGGAGATCGAGGCCCTGCTGAAAGATTGCCCCCATGTGAAGCTGAAGCATGACAAGTTTGGCAATCTTCTGGCCACATACAAGAACGGCAAGTCCAAGAGCAAGCCCACGTGGGTATTCGGCGCGCACATGGACCATCCGGCTTTCATCAAACCACCAGGCAGCACCAAGCGCGACGCCTGGGATTTCCTGGGCGGAGTGCCGCAGGCAGAAGTGGATGCGGGGGTGAAACGCGGACTGCGCAAAGCCAAGGGGCAGATCGCCACGTGGAATTTCCCCACCAACATCACCAACACTCGCATCGAGGCCACCGCTTGCGATGACATCATCGGCTGCGCAGCCATCGTGATGACTTTCCTGGAACTGGCCCGCCTGAACATCCAGACCACCGTGCATGCTGCCTTTACCCGTGCGGAGGAGGTCGGCTGGCTGGGCGCGTGGCATCTGGCGCAAAACTGGCCCTTTGGCACGGACAGCGTCTTCCTTTCCCTGGAAACCAGCCGCCCAGTAAACGGTGCGGTGATGGGTGGCGGCCCCATCCTGCGTGTGGGCGACCGCGTCTCCATCTTTGACAATGAGGCCATGGCCGTGCTCATCACCACTGCCAAGGAACAGGGCATCCGCGTGCAGCGCTGCTTGCTGGACGCCGGCGCCTGCGAAGCCACCGCCACCCAGGCCTCAGGCATCCGCAGCGTGGGCATCTCCATCCCGCTGGGCAACTACCACAATCTCAACGACGCCCGCCAGATCGCGCCGGAATTTGTGATGATGGACGACCTCAAGTCGATGATCCAGCTTCTCAAGGCACTCGTGGCCACCAAACATGACGGCATCGGCGAGCGCACCATCCGCGAGCGTGTGGAACTCCGCATGCAGGAGCACGCGGAGCACCTTAAGGCAGGATCGAAGCTGTTCAAATAGGGTGGGGCTGTCCGGAATGCTGGGCTGCATTACGCTGACTTCTTGTCCGCGCAGTCCTTGACCTTGCGCACGCCCTCGCCTTCTTTCGCGCCCCCTTATGAGCAGCGAGCAGCGCAAAGCCTTTCCATTCTCCGAGTTTGAACCGAAGTGGCAGGACGTGTGGGAGGCGAAGAAAGCCTTCCGCACGCCGAACCCCGGCGATGCCGATTTCGACGCCTCGAAGCCGAAGTACTTCGTGCTCGATATGTTCCCCTATCCCAGCGGCGCGGGCCTGCATGTGGGCCACCCGGAAGGCTACACCGCCACGGACATCATCGGCCGCTTCAAGAAGATGTCCGGCTTCAATGTGCTGCACCCCATGGGCTGGGATGCCTTTGGCCTGCCTGCCGAGCAGTATGCCATCAAGACCGGCACGCACCCCCGCGTGACCACGGAGAAGAACGTGGCCAACTTCACCAAGCAACTCAAGAGCCTGGGCTTTGCCTACGACTGGGACCGCGAGGTGAACACCACCGACCCCGGCTACTTCAAATGGACGCAGTGGATTTTCCTGAAGCTGTACAATTCGTATGTGGGAGATGACGGCAAGGCGCACCCTATTTCCGAGCTGGAAGCCAAGGGCCTGAGCCGCGAGGAGATTGACTCACGCCGTCTGGCCTATGTGTCCTCCGCCCCCGTGAACTGGTGCCCGGAGCTGGGCACGGTGCTGGCCAATGAAGAAGTGGTGGACGGCAAGAGCGAGGTCGGCGGCTTCCCCGTGGAGCGCCGCCCCATGCGCCAGTGGATGCTGCGCATCACCGCGTATGCCCAGCGCCTCATCGATGAACTCGACGGCCTGGATTGGCCGGAGAGCATCAAGCTGCTGCAGCGCAACTGGATCGGCCGCAGCGAAGGCGCCGAGGTGAAGTTCAAAGTGGCTGGCAGTGAGGAGACGATCACCGTTTTCACCACCCGCCCGGACACGCTATTTGGAGCCACCTACATGGTGCTGGCACCGGAGCATCGCCTCGTGGACTCGCTGGTCTCAGAAGAGCAGGGGACGGCTGTCGAGCAGTACCGTGAGAAGGCCAGCCGCAAGAGCGACTTGGAGCGCACCGAACTGGCCAAGGAAAAGAGCGGTGTCTTCACCGGCGCGTATGCCATCAACCCAGTCAACGGCGAGCAGATCCCCATCTGGATCGCCGACTACGTCCTCATGGGCTACGGCACCGGAGCCATCATGGCCGTGCCTGCGCATGACGAGCGTGACTTTGAGTTCGCGCAGAAGTTCAGTTTGCCGATCAACATCGTGGTTATTGACGAAATTGTTCCCGGGCGTGGAGCTATTGGGAAAGGCGAATGGTTGGAAAAAGCTTTGGTGGGCGAAGGTTTTGCTGTTTGCTCCCCGATCGCTTCAATTCCTGGAGGGGTGGACATCAACGGCCTTCCAACCCCCGAAGCCAAGAAGAAGATCGCCGCCTGGCTGGAAGAAAAAGGCCTGGGAAAAGGCACCGTGAACTTCAAGCTGCGCGACTGGCTCTTCAGCCGCCAGCGCTACTGGGGCGAGCCCTTCCCCATCGTGTGGGAAGACGGCAGCCACCGCTGCATTCCTGAAAGCGAACTGCCGCTGATGCCGCCGGATCTGGCTGACTTCAAGCCTACCGGCACGCCGGAACCTCCTCTGTCCAAAGCAACGGAGTGGGTGAAGTATTCCGCCACTGCCACGCGTGAGCTGAACACCATGCCGCAGTGGGCCGGCTCCTGCTGGTACTACCTGCGCTACTGCGACGCGAAGAACTGCGAACGCTTTGTCGGCGAAGCTGCGGAGAAGTACTGGATGGGCGGCGGCAAACCCGGCGGTGTGGATCTCTATGTGGGTGGCACGGAGCACGCCGTGCTGCACCTGCTGTATGCCCGTTTCTGGCACAAAGTGCTGTTTGATCTGGGCTACGTGAGCACACCAGAGCCTTTCCAGCGTCTGGTAAACCAAGGACTCATCCTGGGCGAAGACGGCCAGAAGATGTCCAAGTCCCGTGGCAACGTGGTCAATCCCGACGACGTCGTGCGCGACTACGGCGCGGATGCGCTGCGCTTGTATGAGATGTTCATGGGCCCGCTGGAGCAGGTGAAACCCTGGAGCATGAAGGGCGTGGAAGGCGTGTACCGCTTCCTGGCCCGCGTGTGGCGTCTGGTCATGGAAGTGGATGACGAGGGCGTGTGGAGTGTCTCCGCCGCGCTGCAGGACGTGCCTGCCAATAAGCAGCTCACCAAGGCGCTGCATGAGACCATCAAGAAGTGTGGCGAGGACATCGAGAAGCTCAGCTTCAACACCGCCATCAGCCAAATGATGGTGTGCACCAATGCCTTCACCGGCGCGGAAGTGAAACCCGCGTCTGCCATCGTGACCTTCCTGAAAGTGCTGAGCCCCTTTGCACCGCATCTGGCAGAGGAGCTGAATGCGCGTATCGCCAGCAAGTTCCCGGCTCTGGCCGTGCAGGGCCTGCTCAGCGATGCCGAATGGCCGAAGTATGATCCAGCCGCCCTCATCGAGGACGAGGTGGAAATCGTCTTCCAGGTCAATGGCAAGCTGCGCGACAAGGCCCGCGTGCCCGTTCAGGCCACCAAGGACGAGATCGAAAAGATCGCTCTGGCCAGCGCTCGCGTGCAGGAGTTCATGGAAGGCAAACCGCCGAAGAAGATCATCGTCGTTCCCGGCAAGCTGGTGAACATCGTGGTGTGATCCACGTGGAATCGGATTCGCCGGGGCTGAATCACTTTTTCAGCCTCGGCTCACCGATGCCCAGCTCTTTGAGTTGGGCGCGCACAGCCTCCAGATCACCTGGAGAGACAAACAACATGATGTAGGTGCCGCTGATGTTGCGAACAATGAAGGCCGGCTGCAGACCGCTTTTCATCTCGTTGTTGAGCTTGTCCTCCATGGCCTGCTCGGTGCTCATGTACCAGCGCGAGTACGGGCCGCTCAGCTTGAGCTTGTTCACGTAAATGGCGCGAGCCTCCGTCGTGGCGCTATTGTATTCAAAGTAGATGATCTGCTCTCCCTTGGTCCGTTTCTCCTCGACCTGGGTGCGCAGGGCATCGTTGGACATCCAGGGGGTGAAGAGCTTTTCGCGCTCTTTGCCCTTGGAAGATTCGACCTTGGAAGGATAGGAGAGACGCACACGTTCATCTTTGGCCTGCAGTGTTTCTGAGGCGATCAGCAGGAGGGCAACGAACAAACCGGCAAGAGAGAGCGTTTTTTTCATATATCTATGTCATAGGATAAAAGCTCGCTTTCTGTCAATCCTTCCGTGTTCTTTTTATAAATGACTCATTGATGGCCCATGCCATGGCATGGAGATGCAGCACGCCACGAATCGACTCGCCGCAGGAGATTCTTTTTGGCGGCAGATCACCGCCGCTCCATCATGGAGCATGCGCATCGCCATCCTCCACTACTCCAAACCGCCCGTCATTGGCGGCGTGGAGCGCGTGATCGGCGAACAGGCCGCAGCCCTCACAGCCTGCGGCCATGAGGTGCAGATATGGAGCGCCGACGAATCGTCGGCCTTCAGGGAAATGCTGGAAGGGAAGTCTCTAGACGCCGTCATCGTTCACAACGTTTTCACCATGCCATTCGATCTGCCGTGGACGCAGGAGCTCATCGAGTTGACGCACTCACGTCCGGACATTCGCTGGATCAACTGGGTGCATGACGTGCGGTGGTCGGCCCAGGTGCCTGCGGCTGTGCATGTGGCGGTTTCAGATTTCAGACGGAAGGAATATGCCGGGGTGACGAAGCAGCCGATCCACGTCATCCCCAATGGCTGCGATGCCGCTGCCGTGCTGGGGCTGACACCACGGGTGCAGGCGCTGAAACTGGAGGCACATGTCGGCCCGGTGCTGCTGCAGCCCACGCGTTTCGTTCGGCGGAAGAACATCGAGCTGGGCCTGCGTGTGCTGGCCGAACTGCCGGATGCACTCTACCTCGTCACCGCAGCACCGGATCCCCATCAGAAGGATGGGGTGAAGTACTTCCGCGAGCTGAAAAAGCTGGCCAAGGAGCTGGGTGTGGCTAGGCGCGTGCGCTTTCTTGGCCTGGAAGGTGCTTTGTCAGATGATGACGTGCGCAGCCTATATCAGATGACCGACCTGCTTTTCTTTCCCAGCACGCAGGAGGGCTACGGGCTGCCGCTGATCGAGGCCGCGCTGCATGGTCTACCTGTGTTCTGTTCGCATATTCCAGCGCACAAAGAGGTGGCGGTGGGTGCCACGTTCTTCAGGCTCACCGCTTCTCCCAAAGGACTGGCGCGCAAGATCAAGTCACATCCAGGCATGCAGGCGCGGCAGGCGCGGCGTCAGATGATGATGCGTTTGTTATGGTCACGAATAGTACACGAAATGCTACAACCGTTGCTTTCCGGTCGAAACGATACATGAATGCCATCAGATGAGCCAATACTCCCCCAAAGCCGAGATCGAGTCTGTGCTGACCGCTCGCCACTCCAATGTGTTTGCCTTTCTGGGCGGCCATGAAATCGGAAACGGGAGGCAGGTGGTGCGCACCGTGCAGCCCTACGCGAAGACGGTGACCGTCATCGTCGGCGGCGAGCGTGTGACCGCTGAGAAGCTGCACAAGGACGGCTTCTTTGAGGCGCTGGCCCCTGCGGGCCTCTACGAGCTGGAGATCACCACGCATGAAGGCGAGACCACCCGTCTCAGCGATCCCTATTCTTTCGGCGTGCTGCTGGGAGATCAGGACATGTATTACTTCCGCGAGGGCACTCACCAGCGGCTTTGGGAAATGATGGGCGCCAAGCTCAAAACCCTGCATGGCGTGGCGGGCTGCCTGTTCTCCGTCTGGGCTCCGAATGCCCAGCGTGTCTCCGTCGTGGGCGACTGGAACCGCTGGGACGGTCGCGTGCATGTGATGCGCAACCGCATCGAGGCCGGCATCTGGGAGATCTTCATCCCCGGCATCACGGAGCTGATGCACTACAAGTTTGAGCTGGTGGACAAGCACGGCCACCTGACGCTGAAGAGCGATCCCTACGCCACCTTTGCCCAGCATGGCACGCAGACCTCCAGCATGGTCTTTAATTTGGACCGCTACCGCTGGGATGATAATGAATGGATCCAGAAGCGTGCGCAGCACGATCTCTACCACACGCCCATGAGCGTGTACGAGGTGCATTTCGGCTCATGGAAGCGCAAGGCGGAGCAGGGGAACCGCTGGCTCTCCTACCGCGAGCTGGCGGACGATTTAATCCCCTATGTCAAAGGCCTGGGCTTCACCCATATCGAGATCATGGGCATCGCCGAGCATCCGTTTGACGGCTCCTGGGGCTACCAGGTCACGGGCTACTTTGCGCCCACCAGCCGCTTTGGGAATCCGGACGAGTTTCGCGAGTTTGTGGACCGCTGCCATCAGGCGGGCCTGGGGGTGATCCTCGACTGGGTGCCGGGGCATTTCCCGAAAGACTCCCACGGTCTGGCCAAGTTTGACGGCACCGCCCTCTATGAGCACGAGGACCCGCGCCTGGGCGAGCACATGGACTGGGGCACGCTCATCTTCAACTACGGCCGCCATGAGGTGAAGAATTTCCTCATCTCCAATGCGCTCTACTGGCTGGACCAGTTTCACATCGACGGCCTGCGCGTGGATGCCGTGGCCTCCATGCTGTATCTGGACTACTCCCGCGAGGCAGGACAATGGGTGCCGAACCATCTCGGCGGCCGCGAAAACCTGGAGGCCATCGCCTTCATGCGCGAGCTGAACACCCTCTGCTACGCCAAGCATCCCGGCACCACCGTCATCGCCGAGGAGAGCACCGCATGGCCCGGCGTCTCAAAGCCCGTGAGCACCGGCGGCCTGGGCTTCGGCTTCAAGTGGAACATGGGCTGGATGAATGACAGCCTGCGCTACATGGCGCACGAGCCCGTGCACCGGAAGTACCACCACGGAGAGGCCACCTTCTCCATGATCTATGCCTTTGATGAAAACTTCATCCTCGTGCTCAGTCACGACGAGGTGGTGCATGGCAAAGGCTCCCTGATCAACAAGATGCCCGGCGACCGCTGGCAGAAGTTCGCCAATCTGCGCATGTTCTTCTCCTGGATGTGGACGCACCCAGGCAAAAAGCTGCTCTTCATGGGCGGGGAGTTTGGCCAGTGGAATGAATGGCGGCACGACGGCAGTCTGGACTGGCATCTCTTCCTTGGGGAGGAGCACAGTGGTCTGCAACAGCTCATCAAGGACCTGAACCACCTCTACACCAGCCGCCCTGCGCTGCATGTGAAGGACCACGAGCCCGGCGGCTTCCACTGGCTGGATGCCAACGACGCAGACAACAGCATCTTTGCCTACACCCGATCCGCGCCAGATGGCGATCAGGTGACGGTGCTCGTCAATGCCACCCCCGTGGTACGCCAAGGCTACCGTGTCGGCGTGCCTGAAGCGGGCACCTATCGCGAACTCCTCAACAGTGACTCCTCCAGCTACGCAGGCTCCGGCGTGAGTGCCGGTGCGGGTTTCCAGGCCCAGCAGACTCCCTGGCAGGGCCTGCCCTGGAGCATCGTGGTGGACATCCCCCCGCTGGCCACACTGGTGCTGGGCAGGTGATTTCTTTTTAAATTAAGACTTGCCCATTTCTTGAATGAATGTCTAGGATTTGTCCTAGTCTAATAAGCGCATGCACAAAGCCTCACCCTCCGAATTTTCAACAAGCATTCTGCTGCGATGCTTGTGTGCCTGGCTGCTCTTGCTGACAGGGGTGCAGGCGCAAACATCCGACTCATCCACCACGACCACGGACACAACCACCAGCGGAGGGCTGATCATCAGCGGAGCCACTCTGACACTCAGCAATTCCACGGTACAGTTTGGAACCACTGGCCTGACTCTGGCGGGGAGTAACCTGCTGACGACAGCCAGCAGCACGTTCATGTCGTCTAGTCTGTTCATTGGCTCTGCCCCCGCTGTGGTCACAAACACCACTACCACTGCTGGCATTACCTTCGACTCATCGAGCACCAGCGGTTCGCTGACGCTCAGTGGCGGCACCAGCATGAGCAGTATTGCTTACTCAGGGGCCACCATCTCCCTTGTTAACAATGTCAGCAATACCCTGAATATTTCTACTCCTAATGACGGACTCGTAAAGACGGGGGCTGCCACTCTGACTCTCAGCAATCCTGTGACGATCAATACAGGCACGACCTCGCTGCTGACCAATGCAAGCGCCAGCACGATCGTGCTCAATGACACTGCAACAAACACAGCGGCCAGCATGCTCAGTTCCATCGGGACTCTTCCCACCTCCGGCACGCTCATTATCAGCAGCGGGGGCGTTTTCAATCTTGCTGGCCTTTCCGTCTCAGGTCTGACCCTGGTGGGCAGCACCAGCCTGACTGCGGCAGGTGGCACGACCTTGGGCAATACCGGGCTGGCTCTGGTCACCTCAGGCTCCACTACAACTCAGACTGGCGGCACTATCAATGTAGCCACTCTCGGCAGCACCCCAGTGGGAAAACCCTCTACGAGCAGCAGTTTCTCCAGTGCCGTTGTGTCGCTGATTGGCATCGGAAATGTGGATGGCCAGAACATTGTTGAACGCGGTGTGATTTACTCCCAGAACTCGGTCAACAGC
Organism: Prosthecobacter vanneervenii; assembly: GCF_014203095.1. NCBI lineage: Bacteria > Pseudomonadati > Verrucomicrobiota > Verrucomicrobiia > Verrucomicrobiales > Verrucomicrobiaceae > Prosthecobacter > Prosthecobacter vanneervenii. The sequence goes on from NZ_JACHIG010000001.1 coordinate 555,224, forward strand.
GCCCCCACCCTGGGAGCAGCCGGCGTGACCAAGATCGCTTTCGGCGGCCAGCCAGGCTCCGCTGGCAGCTTCAGTCTGCCGACAGGCGGGCTAGCTCCCAGCACCACCTATGCCTACCGGGTTTACGCCATCGACAGCGCGGGCAACACCTACCTCTCCAGCACCTCCACATTTACCACCCCCACGATCCTGCAAAACTGGCGGCAGACCTTCTTTGGCACCACGCAGGGGGCAAACACGGCTGCTGACAATGCCGACCCGGACAAAGATGGCGTGCCCAACCTGATTGAGTTTGCCACTGGCAAGAATCCCACTTTCTCAAACAACAGCGCCAGCACCACCACGACGGTGAACAGCGCAGGATCATTGGAATACACCTACACCCGCAGCCTGGATGCGCTGAACTCCGGCACCACCTTCGCCGTTGAGTGGAACGACACCCTGGACCCCACCCAGTGGAGTAGCGCCGGGGTCACTGAAACCATTCTCTCTGACAACGGCCTCATTCAGCAGGTGAAGGCCACGCTGCCTGCCAGCGCCACCGGACGGCGCTTTGTGCACCTGAAGGTGCTGCCTCCGGCACAGTGAGCCAAAGCGGATGCTGATAGCTTCATTCCTCAGGGTAGGAAAACCAAGTTCGGCGCAACACTCATGCCGGTAGCGGCGTTGGTTTCGGCCCATGAAACTTCTCACCCTAGCCTCCACCCTTCTTCTGGCCGTGTCTCTTAGCGCAGCCGATACCCCCAAGTCTGTCTATGATGTACCGCTCAAGGACATTGATGGCAAAGACACCTCTTTGAAAACCTATCAGGGCAAGGTGATGCTGATCGTGAATGTGGCCTCCAAGTGCGGCAAGACTCCGCAGTACAAGAAGCTCGAAGCACTCAATCAGGAGTTCAAGAAAGACGGCCTGGCCATTCTCGGCTTTCCGTGCAACGACTTCGGCGGCCAGGAGCCCGGCACCAATGAGCAGATCAAGGAGTTCTGCTCCCTCAAGTACAAGGTGACCTTCCCGATGTTTGACAAGGTGGCCGTGAAGGGCCCCAACAAGTGTGAGCTTTACCAGCTGCTCAGCGGCCCCACCTCTCCCTTCCCAGGCGATGTGAAATGGAATTTCGGCAAGTTCCTCGTGGGCAAGGATGGCAAGATCCTCAAGCGCTTTGAGCCCGGCGTGGAGCCAGATGCCCCGGAAGTCACCAGCGCGATCAAGGAAGCACTGGCTGCGAAGTAAGAGGACTTCACGTTAGCCATCTCTTATTCAGAACACGGCGACGGCTGAAAGGCTGTCGCCGCGTTTATAGGGTCTTTGCGCTTACGCCGAGGTTGTCTTGCCTTTGGAGGCGGGTAAGGCGGGGGCGCTGGCACCGCCTTTAGGAGCGCCTTGCTCAGGAACAGGATGCACCTCTATGCGGACGCCGCTGCCAGGGCCGTCCATGAGCTTCAGCTTGTCGCGGAATTTTTCAGGAATGGCCTCGCGCTGCTCTTCAGTTTCGATAGGCCAGCTCTGTTCCGGGCCATTGGGCGGACGCACGGTGAAGATCTTTTTGCCATCCTCGTTTTTGAGGATGTATTCGCCCGAGTCATCGCGCCGGGTCACACTGGTGGAGTTATGGGACTGCTGGAAGCTCAAACGCTGGGAGGAACCCGGTGGCACGGTGATGCCGGTTTCGTTGCGGCGCTTCGAATGGGCACCCGGCTTGAAGTTCGGAATCTGCTGCACAGAGCCAGCACCATTCTCGGACCACTGCTGCATGCGTTCCTGGAACTCACGCAATTCCTGCTTAAGGCGTTCTAGCCGTTCCTTGACGGACCCCAGGTCCTCACTGCCACCATGCTGCTGCGGGCTGTTGAATCGTGGCCAGAGGCGCTGGAAAAAGCCTTCGTGCTTCGACTGATGGTCCGCAGGCCGCGGTTCGTGTTCGCCAAGAGTGAGAGTGATTTGAGTCTCCTTGCCGCCGGAGATCACGCTCAGGCTTACGACATCGCCTTTCTTTCGGCTGTGCACCAGCGCCATGAGCTGCTCCATGTTGACCAGCCGCTGGTCATCAAACTTGACGAGCACGTCATGCACCTTGATGCCAGCAGCCTTGGCCGGGGAGTCAGGGATCACCTCGCTCACCAACAGGCCAAAGCCTTCCTGCAATGAGATTTGCGCACGCAGCTCGGCGGGCACCTCACGGGTGAGCACGCTGATGTAGGGCACCAGCTTCTGCTCAGAGTGCGACTGCGGCTCTGGACCTCGGCCCGGCGGTGCGGATGCGTTCGTGCCGCCGGCCTGAGTGCCGGAGTCCACCTGCTGTGCGCTCAGAAACGTGGCGCTGATGCAGGCAAAGAGAAGCATGCATGCCATTTTCATGACTCGATGAGTGGTGGTTGAAGGCTGGAAAACTGCGCAGGCGCGGGGCCGCTTAGTGGAAGGTCACAGGCACCAGCAACTTGTTCTTGCTGGAGATTTCCATGGTCGTCTGTGCGCCATAGCGGGGATCTCCCCAGGTCTGCATCTCGCGGGAGACGACGATGAAGTGCTTGTCCGCAGACTGCTTGCGGCTGTAGCGCGGGCTTTCATCTTCTTCCCACTCACGCAGGCTGGTGGTGGAGGTCGAGACAGGCATCACAGCAGGGGAAGGCTGTGCGGCGGCCAGCGTAGCGGTGCTCTGAGCGGGCTGCGGCAGCCAGCTCATGACGGTCACGGCTGCTGCTGCCCCCATGGCTGCCCAGCTCACTGAGCTGATCCAGCGCGGTGCGCGGCGCGCAGGGCGCTTGGCGGTGGAGCCCAGCCAGCTCATGTCGAGCTGCAGTTCTTCATCCACGCGGCGCATCAGGGCGGGGGAGGCTTTGGCCGGAGAGAGACCGCGCAGCAGGCTCTCGAGTTCGGAGTCGTTCATGTCGTTGTTCATGGCATTGCTTCGGCTGTTGGTTGAGAGAAGGGGAGAATGTTCGGGGCGTGAGAGGGGACAGCGCCGAGGAGGTCGGCACGCAGATGGCTGAGCTTTTTGTGCAGCGCCTGCAGGGCATAGCGGTAGCGGCCGGAGACGGTGTTGATCGACTCCTTGGTCATCGCGGCGATCTCGTTGAAAGTCAGGTCGCCCCAGAGCTTGAGAGTGACCACCTCGCGCTGCTCCTCGGGCAGTGTTTGCAGCGCCTTTTCCACGATGTCAGCCGCCTCCTTCTGCTCTGGCAGCGGATCAAAGGCGGGCGCGTGCTCTCCTGCCACGGCGATCTCGGATTTCGCCTCCCGGTTCACCCGGCGCTGGTCGCTGCGGCGCTGATCCAGCGCGATGGTCCGCACGGCGGCATACAACAGCGGGATGTGGCTGGAGTCCCCGTCAGGAAAGCGCCGCCACCAGCGCACAAAAGCCTGCTGCACCACGTCCTCCGCATCGGCACGAGAGTCCACCAGCTGGCGTGCGTACAGCACCAGCTGTGGAGAGAGCTGCTCAAAGGTTTGTTTCCAGTCAAAGGCGGTTTCCATGCGGGGGCAGGGGGGAGTATGTGAGTATGCTACCCAACAGGCCTAACGCCGCCGGGTCCGGCTATTGTATGCCGAAAACACAGTTTTTTCCACCCCTGAGCCGCCCGCAGCTGCCTCAGGACTTCTCTGGCTCTGCCGCCACAGGAATTCCTGACGGCGTCTTGCCCCAGAAAATGCCATAGACGATGAAGAGCACGCCCACCACCACCATGAAGGTGGAGAAGAACTGCCCCTTCGTCAGGCCTAGGATGGGCTCAGAGCCGCTGTCCGGCTGCCGCACGCACTCCAGGGAGATGCGGGCGATGGCGTAGAGGATGAAAAACAGGCCGGTGATGATGCCCTGGCGCATGCGCGGGAAACGCAGGCGGATGAAGGTGAGCGCCGCACTCAGCAGCAGCCCCTCTCCCAGCGCCTCATAGAGCTGGCTGGGATGACGCGGATGCAGCACGGCCTCCAACTCCGCGATACCACCGCGATGCTGCTCAAAATAGGCGATGATATCCGGGCTGTGCTGCAGGCCACGCATGTAGATTTCGTGAGCCAGGTTTGGATCACCGCCTTGGGTCACAAAGTCCTGGTGTGTCAATTCGCCTGGAAACTTCATTGCCCAGGAAACATTTGTCACCCGGCCAAAGAGCTCACCATTGATGAAATTGGCAATGCGGCCCAGGAAGATGCCCAGCGGCGCGCCACACACCAAGGTGTCTCCGATCCCCACCCAGGAGATCTTATGCTTCCACGAGTACCAAAGGCAGAAGAGCGCCACCCCCGCGATGCCGCCGTGGGCAGACATGCCCCCCTGCATCAGCATCAAGAACGACCAAGGTTCATGAATAAAGTGGTCAAAGTCGTAGAGCAGCATGTAGCCCAGACGTCCGCCCACCACGACACCGAAAAGCGCCACCAGCGTGATGAAATCCGCCACCGCGTCCGGCTTGATCTCTGAGAGTCCGCGCTTTGCCAGCAGCAGCATCACCCGGTAGGTCAGATAAAATCCTGTGACGTAGGCAAGCCCGTACCAACGCATGGGGGTGTGGAATACAAAAGGACTGAGGTCGTGCAGATAATAGGCCAGCGGCATGCACCAAGGCATGAACAGGAGCGGCCTCCGCACAAGGAACAAAACCATCCAGATGCAGGTCCGCCCTGCGGCGGGGGCGCTGCACATGAGCGGTTCGCGCAAACTATGCCAAAAGACAGCGTGCAGCCGCCATGCTCCTCCTTTTCATTAGACGCCTCCCATCACCATGCGCCACCGTCTTCTCTTCACGCTTTCGCTTGTGCTTGTCCTTCTGGCCAGCCCGCCCCTGCGGGCTGGCGGCAAAACCCAGGCGCAAATGCTGGCTGGCATGCCGCGGGAGATCATGGACGCCCTGGCAGGCAGCGGGCGGCCGGACAAAAGCGGACTCGTGGGGACCAATCGCCGGGAAGGCTGGATCCATGCCGCTCTGCAACGCGGAGCCATGCTCATGCTCTCCGTCGGCGCGGCGCGGGGAGACAAGTCGGCGGCCGAGGAGGCCTGGCGCGCCATCGATACGGCGTTTGCCCGGCAAAAGCCGGAGGGCAATTTTGAGAGCGGCTCCTTCCAGGGCAGGACTCAATCCCGTGGCGATGACCTCTCCGGCACTGCCTTCTGGCTCAGCGAGCTGTGCGAGGCGCTGCTCGTCGTGCGCGAGAGCCCGCTGGCCGATCATTTCAAAGAACGCATCGACGCCCTGCTGCCCAAGATCAAAAGCGCGGCCCACTGGCTGGCGGCAGGTGAGGCCGAACTGGCCCGTGGTGACTCCAAAGCTCCCAACCGCCTCTTCTTTGACGCCAAGGCCTTCGGCTTCGCCGCCCTGCTCACGCATGATGAATCACTCGTGCCCGTCTCAAAACGTTTTATCGCCGCCGGGCTGAAGATGCAGAGGGAGGACGGCGCATTTGACGAGCGCGGTGGCGGCGACACCAGCTACCAGGCAGTGAACTTGCTCAAACTCCAAGTGCTGGCAATGCACCTCCCCGATCTCCGCATCGATGAAGTGGTAGCTCGTGGCATGAAATGGGAGCTGGAGCGCATCCTGCCCAGTGGCGAGGTGAGCACCGCTGAAAACACCCGCGTTCGCCCCGGCGGAGAAACCTTTCTAGGCCACGAGAAAAGCGTCAACTACGGCGAGGTGGTGCTGGCACTGCTCTATTACAGCGCCAGCACGGGGGACAAGGAGGCCGCAGATGCCGCGGCCCGTGCGTTCAAGTTTGGCAGGGAACTGGCGCGGAAAAGGTAACGCTGGGCCAGGCTCTCTGGCCCAGCTTTCCTAGTGCAGGAAGTGGCGAACGCCGGTGAAGCACATCGCCAGCTTGTGCTCGTTGGCGGCCTTGATGACTTCCTCGTCCTTCACCGAGCCGCCGGGCTGGATGGCGGCGGTGGCACCGGCTTCGGCGGCGGCGATGAGGCCGTCCGGGAAGGGGAACATGGCATCTGAAGCCACCACGCTGCCCTTGAGAGAAAGTCCGGCTTCTTTGGCCTTCCACACCGCGATGCGGCAGGAGTCCACACGGCTCATCTGACCGGCACCGATGGCCAGCGTGCGGTCATGGGTGGCAAAGACGATGGCGTTGGACTTCACGTGCTTCACCACACGCCAGCCGAAGCGCATGGCCTCCAGTTCGTCGCGTGTCGGCGGGCGGATGGTCTTCACCTTGGACTCCAGGTCGTCCAGGCCCAGCGCACGGGGGTCGCTGTCCATCACCATCACGCCGCCGGGGGCGGAGCGGATGATGGGTTCGCTCAGCGCCTCGGCCACGCCGGGCAGCATCTGGATCAGGCGCAGGTTCTTTTTCTTCTGCAGCAGCGCGCGGGCGTCTGCGTCAAAGTCCGGGGCGATGATCACGTCCGTGAAGATCTCGGAAATGATGCGGGCCAGGCCGATGGTCATGCTGCGGTTCACCACGATCACGCCGCCAAAGGGGGCCTGCTTGTCGGTTTCAAAGGCCTTCTGCCAGGCCTCGCGCAGATCCTCGTCCGCGCAGCCCACGCCGCAGGGGTTGGTGTGCTTGAGGATGGCCACCGTGGGGCGGCGGAATTCCAGCGCGATCTCCGCCGCTGCATGAATGTCCAGCACATTGGTGTAGCTGAGGTCCTTGCCGTGCAACTTGACGAAGTAGTCGCCAAAGTTGCCATAGAGGGAGGTCTTCTGGTGCGGATTGTCCCCGTAGCGCAGCTCGGCGTAGAGCGGCAGGCTGAGGTTGAAGGTCTTCTGCGTGGTCTGCTCTTTGTTGAGATACGCGGCGATGGCGGAATCATACGCTCCGGTGCGCTGAAAGACCTTGCAGGCAAGGCGTTCGCGGGTGGCCAGCGTGGTGTCGCCGGCATGCTCCTTCATCTCTTCCAGCACTACGGCGTAGTCGGCAGGATCGGTGATCACCGTGACCCAGCGGTGGTTCTTGGCCGCACTGCGCAGCATGGACGGGCCGCCGATGTCGATGTTTTCGATGGCCTCCTCCAGCGTCACGTCCTTCTTGGCGATCGTCTGCTCAAAGGGGTAGAGGTTCACCACCACGAGGTCGATGCAGGGGATGTTGTGCTTCTGGGCGTTCTTCTTGTCCTCGTCATTGTCGCGGCGCTGCAGCAGGCCGCCGTGCACCTTGGGGTGCAGGGTCTTCACGCGGCCGTCAAACATCTCCGGAAAGCCGGTGTGGTCGGACACATCCGTTACCGTCAGGCCGCCGTCCTTCAGATGCTTCGAGGTGCCGCCGGTGGAGAGCAGTTCCACTCCCAGCGCCGCCAGTCCTTTGGCAAAGTCAAGCAGGCCGGTTTTATCAGAAACAGAAAGCAGAGCGCGGGCGATGGGCATGAGCGTGAGTGGGAATGTGTCTTGGGAGAAAAAAGAAGGATTTGGGGAGGGCGGAGTAAAGGGAGAAATCCGGGGGTGCCAAGCTCAATTCACGAGCCGTTCCTGTGCCGAAAACATGAGAAATATATTGGGGCGAACATGACTTGCGGCACCAGTCATCCCAATAAATGCCCTAGGCATACAATTAAACATCCATAAACCTTCACCACTGCCCCAGCCACATCCCCAGCTTGCTTCTGAGCGGGCGCGGCTTAGGCCGCTCTGTTTCACCTCACTTGTCCACAAACATCATCGCCAGGATGCTCACGCCATTGAAGATGGCATGCAGGATCATCGGGGCCAGCAGGCAGCCGGTGATTTCATACGCCAGGCAGAAGAGTACGGCCAGCATCCACAGCGGCAGCAGGCTGCCCACATGCAGGTGGATGATGGCAAACATCAGCGAGGAAGCTAGCGCGGCAAAGGGCGCGTCGGTGTAGCGTTTCAGCACGCCATACACAAAACCACGAAACATCGTCTCTTCCGCCAGCGGTGCGATCACCACTGCCATCAGCACCACCAGCAGCTTGAAACCGATGCCGTCTGACTCCTGAAACGCCTTCACCGTTTCCTGCGGCTCCAGGTCCGGCCAGAAACCCTGCAGCCACGTCTGTGTGGCTGCGGAGGCCAGATTGATGGTCAGCAGGATGATCAGGGAAAAAACGCCCACCGTGAACATGATGGAGCGCCAATGCACCTGCTGCAGGCCAAAGAGCTCCGCAGGATTCAGCCCGCGTAGTTGGAAAAGGTAAAGCAGCAGCCCGGCACAGACGATGAGGTTGAAGATCATGCCCACGATCAGAGTGCTGTCGCTGACTGCCGCGGCCGCTGCTGCCCCCTCCGCTTTCTGTGGCTGCATGGAGAGGATAAAGACCAGCCCGATGCCTGCCAGCACCAGCAGATCTGGCGCACCATAGGGGCGGGAAAGCACCGAGCCCTCATGATTCCACGACACCTCCGGGCGCATCTGCCGCAGCATGCGGTAACCAAACAACGCCACAGCCGTGGCCACACTGACATAGACAGCCAGATCGTGCAGGACTCCGTATGAGTAAACGTCCAGCATGATCAGTGGGCAAAGCTGGGTGGCAGGTAGTAGGGCACACCTGGCAGCAGCTTGGGCATGAGGCTGCTGCTCACATCCAGCTGCACCTTGGCGGGCTGCGCGCCAGCTTTGGCGGAGGCCATGCTGAAGGCCTCAAAAAAGCTCACTTCATGGCGGTACTTCACCACGGTGGCATCGGTGGTCTTGCCCAGCGTGCGTGCCAGCGCGTAGGCGTCCTCCACGTAACCAATCTGGTCCACCAGCTTGGCGGCCAGAGCCTCGCGCCCCGTCACCACACGGCCGTCGGCCACGGTGCTCTTGAGCTGATCCTTGGGCACGCCGCGTGCCTCAGACACGATGCCGAGGAAGCGGTCATACATCGACATGACCAGATGCTGCACATAGGCTTTTTCATCCTCGCGCATGGGGCGTGCGCCGCTCAGGGAGTCTTTGAAGGCACCGCTGGTAAAGGCGTTCATGGACAGGCCCACTTTGCCAAAGAGCTCGCTATAATTCATTGTCTCAATGATAACGCCGATGCTGGCGGTCAGCGTCGTCTCGCTGGCCACGATCTTGCTCGCACCGCAGGACACGTAGTAGCCGCCGGAGGCCGCCATGGCGTCCATATACACCACCACCGGCTTCTCCTTGGACGCCTTCTTCACCGCATTGTAAAGAATGTCCGAGGCCGTGACCTCACCGCCGGGAGAGTTGATGCGCAGCACGATGGCCTTCACGTTCTTGTCCCCCACGGCCTGCTCCAAAGCATTCTTGATGCTCTCCACGCTCGGCATCGCCTCGGCAAAGAGGCCGCTCATGCTCATGGAGGAAATCACCCCCTCCAGGTCGATGTGCACGATCTTGTCCTGCGTGGTTTTCTTGGAGGACTCCACGGTGACTTCGTGCAGCTTGCGCTTGGGCTTGGCTGCAGTCGTCACCAGGCCCGTGTCCGCGTTCACGTCAAAGTCCAGCTTGCTCATAAAAAGGCCCACATTCAGCCCCAGGCTGACGATGAGCCCGAGCAGCAGCAGCACGATCAGGCATCCATAGGATTTGTTGCTCATAGTGCGCGGATGCTACGCGGCAGCCCCCGCCTTGCCAAGCGCTCAAGAGACAAATTCTCCTGCTATTTCACCCGCTACTTGAACAGCCCTTTAAAGGTATTGATGAGTCCCTTGGCCTTGTTTTCAAGATCGTCACCGATGATGTTGTTAAGCTTCTTCACAATATCCGGCGTCACCTGCGGGTGAGAAAGGGAACCGGTGACGGTGAGATCAAAGCTCAGGCGCCCACGGCTGTCTGACAGCAGCCCCACCACAAACTGGGATACAGCGCTGCCGAGCCCGCGGCTGGCGATGCCCTGCATGAGACTGTGCTTGAGCGCATCTCCGCACGAAAGACGCGTCAGCAGCCCCTGCTGGTCTTTGGCAAAGTCCATCCATGACTCGCGCTTGATGGTGTATTCGTAATCTGGCAGGACAAACTGCGTGTCGTCCAGAAAACGCATGATCTGCTCACGATAGAGCACATGCGCATGCACATCCTGCGCCAGCGTGCCGCCGATGCGCACCGCGCTGATATCGATGCCATACTTCATGAGCTTGTCCAGGTGCTGACCGGCGGTCTCACCGATCGTCAGGTTTCCGCCGATGGTGGAACCACGGTCGATCGTGAGATTCAGATCCGCCGCAGGCGACCATAGCATGGTGGCAGGGTCCACCGGATTCACATCGCCCTCGCCATGCAGCGTCATGTCAGCAAAGCGCACCTGCCGCACCTGCCCGCCGATCTTGGTCACGCCATCCACCACCGCCTTGGCTGCCAGCCGAAGGTGCAGGCGGTTGTGCGCCATGAGGTCGTTTGGATCGATGTCGATGTCCGTAAAGGAGAGGCTGAAGTCGCTCACGTCCGCATTGAACTGCGACTCCGCACCGCTATTGGAGATGCGAAAGTGAGCCTGCTCGATGCTGATCTCCTGCAGGCCCACACGCTGCGCCTTGCCCTTGGGTGGTGCAGGGTCGGCAGGCGGCGCAGGCTGCACGGGGATGGCCCGAGGCACCTCCTCCTGCGGTGGCACCTGCGGGGGCGGCATCTGCGCCAGCTTTTCTGGGGAGGGAAGAAAGAGCCGCTGCAGGGAGCTGCCCTCCTGCGGGCTGATGCGCTCATCCACATACACACCGATAAAGCGCAGCACCCTTGGCTCAAACTGCCTGCGCCAAAGAGCATTCGGCTCCAACTCCAGGTAGGCCATCTCGATCTTCACGTCGGCGTTTTCCAGTGGCGGGCGGGAGGCCAGTGGGGTGCCTGCGTGCGGGTCGCGCTGCGCCAGCTTGATGCCCGAAAGGCGCAGGCTAGGCGGCCAGGTGAAGACGGAAAGCGTCACATCCTGCAGGTCCGCACGGGCATTGATCGCCTTTTCCGTGATCTGCACGAGCCGCTCTCTGCTCACATACTGGCGCAGCCACCACACACCCCCCAGGGGTGCCGCCACCGCGAGCAGCAGTCCCAGGCCGACGAGGATGAGCAGGATGCGGGAGATCTTCTTCATGGCTCCGAGCATAAACAACAGCACCGCATTTGGAAATTTGAGATTTGAAATTTGAATTGGCGAATCCCGGCTATTGTCTCCGCCCCTTACGAGCGGGCAGGATTGCCCGCACTACCACCTTCCACCCATGTCCATTCGCGTCCGCTTTGCTCCTTCCCCCACCGGTGACCTCCACGTCGGAGGTGCCCGCACGGCCCTCTTCAACTGGCTCATGGCCCGCAAGGAAGGCGGCACCTTCATCCTCCGCGTGGAAGACACCGACGGCGCACGCAACACCGCCGAAGCCGCCGCTGGCATCATCAAAGGCCTGCGCTGGCTGGGCCTGGACTGGGACGAAGGCCCCGAGGCTGGCGGCGACTGCGGCCCCTACTTCCAGAGCCAGCGCAAGCACATCTACGACGCCTACTTCAAGAAGCTGGAAGACGCAGGCCGCGTCTATGCCGAGCCCGATGGCGCGCAGCGTTTCAAATTTAGCCGCACCGCCATCACCGTGCACGATCTGGTGTGCGGAGACGTGACCTTTGCCCCCACCGAGGAGCCGGACATGACCATCCGCCGCCCGGACGGCAGCTACATCTTCCACTTTGTGAACGTGGTGGACGACATCGAAATGCGCATGACGCACGTCCTGCGCGGCGAAGACCACCTCTCCAACACCTGGAAGCACATCGACCTCTTCAACGCCTTCGGTGCCACCCCGCCCACCTACGCCCACATCCCGCTGATCCTGAACCCGGACGGCACCAAGATGAGCAAGCGCGATGCCGGCAGCGCCATTGAGCACAGCTACATGAACGCCGGCTTTCTGCCCGACGCCGTGTTCAACTACCTCTGCATGCTCGGCTGGACCCCCAAGGCCGAGAGCGAAAAGCTCAGCCGCGAGCAGCTCACCGCGCTCTTTGACGCCAGCTCCATCCACAGCAGCAACGCCAAGTTTGACCTCAAAAAGGCCCAGTGGTTCAACGCGCAGTACCTCCGCGAGCTCAGCCCCGATGCTTTGCTGGCAAGCGCCCGCCGCTTCCTCACCGACGCAGGCCTGTCATGGTCCGATGACGCCATGGCCGCCGCCGCCGTGCACAGCGTGCGCGAAAAGGTGAGCCTCCTCACCGAGTTTCCTGAATGGGTACATTACTTCTTCCGCGAGGACTACCCTTTCGAGGCGGATGTGGTGACCAAGCTCAAAGCCAAGCCCGAAAACCCGGGCCTCCTCAAAGCTGCCAGCGAGCACCTCGCACAGGCTGCTGAATGGACTGAGCAAAGCGTCCACGATGCCGTCGAAGCAGCTGCGAAGGCGCTGAACGTGAAGCCGGGCGCGATGATGCCCCTCCTCCGCTTCGCCCTCAGCGGGCAGTCCCGCGGCCCAGGTGTGACGACCATCGCGCACCTCATCGGCAAGGAAAAGGCTCTGGCGCGGATTCAGCGTGCGCTGAGTGAGGTGCTGGGAGCTTGATTGGTTTTTCTTTGCGAAGAATCGAGTGTTCTGGCTGGAGGCATGTCACGATCAGAATTGGCTAACTACATTCGTAAAGCTGCAGAAGACGAGCTTCTTCCTGCGGCGTGGGAAGCCATAATGGTCAATCATTATGAAGATATTGAGACCGAAGCAGCAAGAGCTGCGGTGGTCAGACTCTTCCAAAACAAAAACTTCTGCAGCCCAGATGAATTCAAGAAGCGGCTGCAAGGCATTGCTGATTCTCTCGAACTCCCAGTCAATGAGAACACCTTTTACTATCGAGGTGGTGGCGCGGGAGTTTTGCAGACTCCCATCCTAGCACCTGGGGCAAACACTGTAGTTTATGAGCCGCTCCGAAGCGGCTCACATTATGATCTGTGCCGGGCTGTCGAATCCGGTGAGCAACCAATCTGCGAGTATATGAAACAGGGGCTTCGTCAGAGTTTTCGTGTAACCAAGTCGCCCGAGTACGGACGACTAACAATTCACGTGTAGCATCTTATACAACACTCTCCCCCACCCAGCGCGCATACGCTGGGTTCACCTCCTCCGGCCTCAGCGCCACGATCTCCGGCACCTCATACGGGTGCAGCTCCTTCAGGCGTGATTCAAAGCGTTCCCACGCCCCGCTCGTCGTCTTAAATACCGCCAGCACCTCGGCTGCGGTCTCCACCTTGCCCTCCCAGCGGTAGATGGATTCCACGGCGGGGATGAGATTCACGCAGGCGGCGAGTTGCGCTTCCACCAGCGCCGTGCCAGTCTCGCGGGCTTTCCCGAGATCCGGGAAGGTGCAAAGGACAATGAGGAGGTCGTTCATTCCCGCCAACCTATGAGATCTGCGTTCATCGACAAGCTTATCAAACGCATGGACCGCCTGGAGCCCGGCGAGGTGCAGGGCATCGTGCTGGAGCTGGCGCGGGAAAAGAAGTTTCAGGAGAAGGTCTTCGAGGCCCTGCAGGAGGGCGTCATCCTGCTGGATGCCGAGGCCAAGGTCACCTACGTGAACCGCGCCGCCTGCACCTTCTTTGGCATGGAGCGTGATCAGGTGCTGGGACAGCGCCTGGCCCAGGGCGTGCGCGGGCTGGACTGGAACGAGCTGCTCATTCCCGGCACCGTGGTCAGCCGCGACCTCGAGGTCTTCTACCCGGAAAACCGCTACCTCAATTTCTACATCACCAGCATCGACGACGACGCCCCGCAGGGCTTTGTCATGCTCATCCGCGACGTCACCGAGACCCGCAAGCGCACCGAGGAGCAGCTGGAAAGCGAGCGCCTCAATGCCTTCACCCTGATGGCCGCCGGGGTGGCCCATGAGCTTGGAAACCCGCTCAACTCCCTCACCATTCACCTGCAGTTGCTGGAGCGCCGCCTCAAGAAGATGGGGGCCAAGGGGGCCAGCCTGCAGGAGCACCTGGACGTGGCCACCGGCGAGATCAAGCGGCTGGACTTCATCATCGGCCAGTTCCTGGCCGCCATCCGCCCCACCAAGCCCCAGCTCCAGCGCGTGCAGCTGCGCGAGCTGCTGGACGAGTGCGTGCGCTTCCTGCAGCCGGAGATCGAGGCCGCCAAGGTGAAGCTCAAGCTCGAACTCCGTGCCGACCTGCCCCCGCTGCTGCTCGACGCCGGGCAGATGAAGCAGGCGGTGTACAACCTCATCCGCAATGCCTGCCAGGCTATGCCCAAAGGCGGCACCCTGACCATCAGCGGCACCTTCACCGACTACGAGGTGCGCCTGAGCTTTGACGACACGGGGAAGGGGATCAATGCCGAGCAGATGGGCAAGCTCTTCCAGCCCTTCTCCACCACCCGCAGTACCGGCACCGGTCTGGGCCTCCTCATCGTCCGCCGCATCGTGCGCGAGCACGGTGGCGAGATCGATGTGGAAAGCCGCGAAGGCCTCGGCACCCGCGTGAGTCTCTGGCTGCCCCTAGTGGAGAAAAGCATCCGCATGCTGGAGGAGAGCAAGAGCGAGAAAGCCTAGACTGCCCCTGACAGAAGGCGGCTAATAATTGAACAACACCACGGGCAGGCTGTGGGCCACTTTTTCGCCCGGCTTGGCTCGCAGCAGTTGCTCCAGCTCCCTGGCCCACTGCTGGGTGGCAAAGCGGGCCTGACCGGAGCGTCGAAAGTCCTGGATGGAGATGAGCACCACCACCTGCGCGTACTCCTTGTCGGCAAACTCAAACACCGGCTGGCGCGACCGCGGCTCCACCACACGCCCCTCGATGGCGGTGTAGCCACGGGTGTTTCTCAGCGCCACCTCGCCGCCAAAGTTGAGGGTGAAAAAGTCCACCGCCTGGCGCGTGATCAGTCCGGTGTAGGTATTCGGCCCCCATTCCAGGAGGGACAGCTCCAGTGTCAGCGCGTCGGGGGCAGGGGAGTCCACCACGGTGTAGCGCGGGTCCTTGGCCTTGCGAAAGGCGTCTTCAAACTGGCTGCGCATGTACTTTGCCAGGGCGGGCAGGTGGCGTCTGCGCCAGCCGGCATCGTGCTCCACGGCGGCCACCACGGTTTTGTCCGGCCGCACGTTTTCATGCACCACGGGGGCGATGTAGATCTTGCGGCACTTGTCAGCAGCAGCCTGCTGGGCCTTGCTGGTCGTCCACCAGTTCAGCAGGAAGGGGGAGCGCTTGTCCTCCTTCATCTCCTTGGCGTGCGTCAGAAAGCCCGAGGGCTTCACCTCCACAGCGGCCACCACACTCTTGGCGGTGCGGCACGAGCACAGGCACAGCGCCAGACAGCCCAGCAGCAGCGGCAGCCAGCGGGAAAGGGGAGAGCCGGGGGGAAAGCTCATGGCTGACTCTGCACGCGCAGGGCACGCACTGCATGGGGAAAAGTGTGGCGATTTCTGCCACACCTAGAGCCTTCACCACGGGCTCAGCATGGCTCTCACATCCATGCGCTCATGCTAGAGAGATCACCGGCCGCGCGAGCACGCCCATAGCTTTGTGGCTGTAGTGATCTGAACACCAGTAGTGTGCAAGATCGGCCGCAGAGATGAGCTGCAGCCCCGGGGTGGCGATGGCGGGATTGCACAGGATATAGAGGTCTTCTGCGGCCAGATAGCCCACGATGAGCAGCGTATGGCCCGCCACGCCACTGGGGTAGCGTGAGCCAGTGTACTTAAAGTCCACCACCACGGCTCTGCCGGAATCCACCTCGCTACGCACAAAAGCCGCCGCCTGGGCAAACCCCGCTTCGTCAGGCGAGAAGGTGGAAAGCTTCCAGCGCAGACCTATTTTGGCTGCAGCCTTCATGAGTTCGTCCCAGTCGGTGCCGGTGCCCATTGGCGAGGGGCATAGCTTTTTAAACTGCCATGCGCCCACAGTGTGTCCCTGTGACCGGGCCAGGATGGCGCAGCTGGTGGCACCGCAGTTGTTCCAGCCCTGGTGCACGTGCGGCACTGTGAGCAGCGCCTGACTTCCCGGCCGGGGGCGTGCCAGCCTCACCTCCAGCAGCCGCAGCAGGTCCGCGCCTTGCTGGGCAGACATCTCGCCCGAGGGCAGCTCGGGATTGCTGCTGGTGCGCACGGGGTGCATCTGCGCCACGCGTGCCCACAGCGCACGCGCCTGGTCCAGCTCTCCCTCCTGAAAGCACAGTTCTCCCAGCACGATGTGGCCTGCAGGGTCTCCCAGATCCACGGCACGCTGTGCCAGGCTGCGGGCGCGTGCCAGCTCCGGAGAGACACCCTCTCCCGAGAGCCAGGCCATGGCTGCGGCGGAGGCGGCGCGGCCATGGCCCATGGCGGCAGCCTTTTCCCACGTCTCCAGCGCCCGTGGGATGTCCTGCGGCACGCCCAGGGCGGCAAACCAGCACTGGCCCAGATTCCACGCCGCCTGCGCGCACTGGTCAGAGGCCGCCACAAAGTAGCCCACCGCCAGCGCGGGATTGTGCTCCACCAGCGTGCCGCTGAAGTAAAGGGAGCCGATGAAGTCCAGCGCCTCCGCCAGGCCCTGCTCGGCGGCTTTTTTGGCCCAGCGCAGCGCCTCGGTGCCGCAGCGCTCCACACCCCGGCCATCGCGGTGGCATACGGCCAGGGCCAGTTGCGCGGCGGAGTCGCCCAGCTCGGCCTTGGACCTCAGTTCAGTCAGGGCAGGGGCCTCCACCGCAGCGCAGGGTTCAGCCTGGAGACAGCGCCCAGGCACCGACTCGGTCCTCATAGACTGCGATGGCGCGGCTGAGCGTGCGGAGGGAGCCTCGGAAAAAACGGGTGGAAAGGGGACGATCATCTGTCTGGGCTGGTATGGGGGCAAATAGGGGGCTGCTACGGCAGCGCCTGCCCTGCCCAGCAGCCACACGAGGCGGTTGAGGGCATCACTGCTGCCTGCGGCTGGGCAGGCTCATTATAGAGCTGGCCAGTGGCCACACGCAGGAAGGGCGATTGGGGGATTTGCTGCAGGTTCATGCAAAGCACGCGCAATTTTCATGCCCCCTTGCAGAAGGAACAGGTTCATGCAGGGTTTACACCTGGCCTAAAAACGGCCAAGTTTGTTGCTTGAAATGAAGAACTTTGGATTCCTCAGCATCGCCGATCAGGTGGCCGCGCATCTGCAGGCAGAGATCCACCGCGGGCGCTGGACCCACAGCCTGCCGGGAAAGCACCGGCTGGCCAACGAGCTGGGCGTGAACAACAAGACCGTGGAGGCCGCGCTGCAGCAGCTGGAGGCCGCCGGAGTGCTGGTCAGTCGCGGCGCCGGGCGCACCCGCCTCATCCATGAAAGCGTGCGCGCCACCGGCACCCGGCTGCGCATCATGTTTCTGACCAATGAGAGCCCGAAGCATGATCCCAAATACCCTCTCGTCATCGAGGTGCACAACGCCCTGACCGAGGCCGGGCACACCCTGGAGTACACCCAGCGCTCCATGACGGACCTGGGCTTTGATGAAAAACGCGTGGCCTCCCTGGTGCGCCGCACCCCGGCGGATGCCTGGATCATCGGGTCGGGCTCGCGCAATATATTGGAGTGGTTTTCCACCCAGCCGCTGTCCGCTCTGGCGCTCTTCGGGCACCGCCACGGGGTGCCCATCGCCTCCGTGGGGCCGGACAAGGCCAGCTCCTACGCCGAGGCCACAGAGACCCTCCTCCGCCTGGGGCACCGCCGCATCGTGCTGCTCTGCCGCCGCCTGCGCCGCGTGCCCGAGCCCGGGCGCTCGGAGCGCGGCTTTCTTGAAGCCATGTATGCCCACGGCATCCCGCCCAGCGACTACTACCTGCCGGACTGGGAGGAGACGCCAGAGGGCTTTCAGCGGCTGCTGGAGGCGCTCTTCCGGGTGACGCCGCCCTCCGCGCTCATCGTGGATGAAATGACCTACTTTGTCGCCGCATTGCAGTTTCTGGCAGGTCGTGGTATCCGCGTGCCTGCAGATGTCTCCCTCGTCTGCACCGACTACGAGACCGCCTTTGTGCACTGTCATCCGCCTGTCTCATGCATCGCGTGGGATACCCGCCCAATGCTCCGCCGTGTGGCGCAGTGGGCCTCCAACGTGAGCCACGGCCGGCCCGACACCCGCTGCATCAACACCCCCTCCACCTTCATCCACGGCGGCACCATCGGCCCGGCGGCGGCTCAGCGGGCCTAGGATATGGGGCAGGGGGGCTCTGTGTCATGGGCCCTTGGGCGCAGCCTCTCTCCGCTGGTCGTGGACCCACAGTCCAGCTTCTCTCCTTTTCTCTCTCATGCGCCCGGATGCCATGCCCCAAAAAGTTTCCAAGTTTCCATCCTATAGCATGGAAACTTGGAAACTTTTCCCGGGACAATAGGGGCAGGCTGCAAAGTCACCGTTCTCAGTGGGAACCTCCGGCGGCTCCCCAGCCCCGGAGGAAGCTTTAAAAAGCCTGTGATAGCCACCACGACGCCCTTTCGTTGTACAGACACACACATCCGCCATCCCATGCGCTGGTGCCTGTTCATCCCCACCCTCCTGATTCTGCTCATGCTCGGCATGGAGCAGTCCGGCTGGTGCGCGGCCCTCGTGGTGAAGGGCTCCGCGCCTCTGGTCTGTGTCCTGGATGATGATGAAACCGAGTTCAAGCAGGACCTGGTGCCTGAGCACCCGCTTTCAGAATGCGACCCGCTGGCGGCGGCAGGCTGGCAGGGGATGTCACGGCAGATCTCAGCAGGCTGGGTGGCAGTGCTCAAAGAGGCCGCGTGCTGGGAAATTCACCTGGGCATACGCCGGCACCGCTGGCTGTGCCAGGAGCGCTGCTGAAGAGGCTGCGGTTTCCGCCTTCATCCCTGCGCGGCTGAGTTGAGCCGATCTCGTCATCTCAGGCCGCAAGTGTCCGTCGCCCGCCGAGGTCATCCCATTCCACCAACCACTTCCATGAACACCCGTCTTTCCATTCTTTGCATCCTCATGCTCGCCAGTGCCGCCTTTGCCGGTTCAGTCGATGTCGCCGTCAAACCCGAGGTCCAGCAAAAGTCAGCCGACATCAAAAAAGAAGAATACGTCAGCACCCATTGGCTCAGGGTGCGCGTCACCAATTTCACCAGCACCAAGCTCGATGGAGTGACGCTGAAATGGGCCCTCTACGCCGCGAACCTCCGGCGCGGTGCCGACACCGTCAACGTGGAGAAATCCGGCGAAATGAAGATCACCGTGGACCCCAGCGGCCACTATGTGGATGTGGAGACCCCCAAGGTGGCCTTTGACTACGTCCGCACGCACAGCGAGCGCTCAGGCCGCAGGAGCTACAAGCTCGTGGAAGAATCCGGTAAAAAATACCACGGCTTCCATGTGCAGGTGCTGAACGGCACCGAAGTCCTCGGCGAAGCCGTCAGCGAGTCGGTACGGAAGCACCTCAAGTGATCCATGACTCAGCTCAGGTGGGGGCGAAAGACAAGCCGCTAGGGCGCGCGCGGGCCTCCAAGCCCGCAGCACACCGCCAACACACAACGCTCTTCAGTCTCCGCCACCCCGCCTTGTCAGCCACCCAGCCGATGGCAGGTCCTCCAGCCAGCCTCCCATCGGCTCCATTCATCCGCTTTCCAGGCACTCCTCAAGCATCGTCCTGCTTGAGGCGCTGGGTGCCACCTCCTGCCATCTGCTGTCACGCCCCCAAAAGTTTCCGAGTTTCCATGTCTAGGGATGGAAACTTGGAAACTTTTTCCGGGGGGCAGGTTAAGTATGGTCGTTTGAAATGCCTGGCATCCTTTGGGGCGCCTGATGGAATTCACAAGCCCCTCGCACCCACCTCGCCACTTGGCCCAACTCCCCACGTACTGCCCACCCGGCCGCAGCCATCGCTCCGTCAAGGCAAATGCCGGATCGTAATAAGAATATCTTGCAGTTTTCACTTTTGAACTAAACTGGTGTAATGCTTTCCACGACTCTCCCCTCGGCCTCCCAGCTCAAACAGGCCCTCAAGCTCGCCCTCAAACTCGAAGCCGCGCAGTCAGAACTCGCCTCCATCTTGGGCGGAAGCTCTGACACGGCCAGCAAAGGTCCCGGCCGCCCTAGGAAAAAGCGCAGCATGTCAGAAGAAGGAAAAAAGCGTATCGCTGAAGCCCAGAAGAAGCGTTGGGCTGCTCAGAAGAAGTCCGAGTCGAGTGAGTAGCAGAATAGCCGCCACCTGACCGACTCTCGCCCACCTCCTGCCATCCGCTGCCATGTCCCAAAAGTTTCCAAGTTTCCACCTCTAGGGATGGAAACTCGGAAACTTTTTCAGCTAGCGTCTAGGTGGCAAGGAGTGGGAGAGCGGGAAGGGGGGCTGTGCCCCCGTTATAGGATTGACGTACTTGACAGAATTGATTTCCATCAAGCACGTCCGCTCAAGAAGTTGAGCCTCTCGCCATGCCCCTCGACACCGAAGCCGACTACGAGCGATTCGCTTCGCATTTGAACGCCATTGATCCAGTGGTTCAGCCGTTCAGCTTTCGGCATGGCTACACGCTCTTGAAGTGGCCGATGGGCGGGCGCTACCCGAATAGAAAGATGCATATGCACAGCGGGATGTTCTGGAAGAGTATTCAGGTCGCGATGGATGTTCGTCCCGACGGGACGAGATTCGATGAGTTCTATCCAGAGATACCCTATACCGTCTTTGCTGGAGCTTGGGTGGATGACTGCCAGGCTGGCCTCCGGTGGTCTGCACCACACATGACCACGCATCCCATGCCCTTTTGCCAGCTGGCGTCTCACCTTCTTACTTATTTGGAGCACGCCCATTCATACCTTGCTCGTTTCGATGAGTCTCTTGTGCGGTCCTTTGGCTGCTCTCGCTCGATTGGGAAACTGGACTCACCCCCATGAACAGAATCCAAGAACCTGCTACGGCGAACCATCCGCTACAGCGAACAGTGGCTCATGGTTGGGTGCGGGGCTAAACGCCTGACATTTTTCTTTTGTGAAAGCTCTATTTTCAGCCGTCTGTTGTCTCAGCTTTGCTTCGTGTGTTCACCACTCCAGCTTGCCAAAAGTTCAAGCCGTTCGTGATTTTTCAGTGGGTCACTGGGAAAATCCGTTTCGCGACAACCCGGATCTTGCCGGGGTCGCAGTCCAGCAGTTCGGAGAGTGCTCCTACGACCAGCACCACTGGGAAGGCAGGCACCCTCATGAGATCTATTTCTTCTTTTGGGACGGTCGTGTGAGGCAGTGCGGCTATGAACCTGATGGCACGTTGCTGGAAGATTTTTGGTGGCCCGAGGACATGAGACTCAAACCCCACGATCCAAGATGGAAGAAAGTAGATTTCTCGCACGGAAGCGACCCGATGTTCAAGCGCCATGCAGATCCACGAATTTAGCAGCCAGTGGCGATCTCCTGCGTCGTGCGGCCGTGTCTAGGGATGGAAACTTTTTCCGGGGTGGTCAGGGCAGGGATAAAGGCCTGGCATGACTGGCCTCTAATGGTCTTATCCCACTCATATCACGCGCCAAACGTGGCCTGCGTGAACATCAGCACAACCCTTTGTAATACAGAGAAATAGACCGTAAACATGCACACTAAACGCCTGACATCTTTATACTCTTACACGATAGTTTGACGCTATTTCAGCCCACGATTTCGTCTAACCCTTTCTTGCTCACGACTTGAAAGCCGACGTTGCCACTGGCGTGCCTTGTTAGAACGCTAGCATCTTTAAATATGCTGTTCACGGCTTCTTCCACGGTAATTTCGACCGCCTTAAACCTTACCGCTCTCTTTATGGCTATAATCAACCAGAAGATACACATACCTAGGCAAATTAGCAACACGTTGAACCAAAGCTCAGGCCCTCCCCAGACCGTTTTTTTGATTTCCGAGGAAAGAAAAAACACAATTAATCCAGCCAAAATTGATGTGGGTGTCATCCAATCTGACTTGTTTGACTTCACTGATTCCTCAAACTCTCGCAATATCACCCTGCAACGCTCTTTTGAGACAACTCCGTAGCATGAACTGCCATCAGCTATTAATAGGCTAAGAACCTTTTCTTGTGTCATTTGCACAAAAGGCGCTTGCTCGAAAGGCGGGGAAGGCATGGCATCAGATTTTTTTGACATCTGCGTCTGCTCCCGGAGCCCCGAGGGCTGCGTCTGTTTTGGGGTCTGCTAACAACTTGGGGTCGATTCCAAGCATACCAGCCGCATGGCTAGACATAAACCCGCAATTCTGACATACTGTTACAGCACACGGAATAACCTTGAAAGGTCCAGGAAGCGTGGGTGCCTTTATCGAGAAAAAAGTGAATTCAGGCAAAACCACAAAGGTACCAGCTTTTGAGCACATTGGGCAAACCGCGCCATCACACTTTTCGCTTAGAATTTTTTTTACCGTCTCCAGTTGTTCAGTCGTCACAGTGGGATTTGAAATAAAATTAAAAAAAACCCGCCGATGGTAAGAGACCTCGACGGGCATGCCTGCTAGTTCTCAGGCCAGCAGACGGGCTAAAAGGTTTAGAATCAGCACCTCAAGAATCACCCAATACACAAGGAGTTCAACTGCCAACTGTTAGATTCTGTCAACGTCAGAAACTATATATTACATTGATTGTTTGTAGTTAATATTCCACATTCTGCGCTCTCATTCCAAGGGGTGAATGAGCCCTGAAAACCAGCCCCGAGCCACGCCTACCCCAGCAGCTCCAGGGTCCGTTTCTCCTGGGCGCTGCGGAAGGCGGTGTCCACGATCTGCTGGCCGATGCGGGAGATGTCCAGGCGGAGCGGGCCGATGAGAGGTGCGCCGGTTTCCAGGTGGTGGATGACGTTTTCGATGGGGTTGCGATTGGGCGAGACCACGGGGTCCACGGGCAGGTCGTAGCCCTCCGGCCGGGCGCGGGTCTGCACGCGGATGGTGGGCTCGTAGTCGTAGCACGAGATGGTGCCGTCGGTGCCCTTGAGGACGAAGCCGCACTTGGGCTGGGGCTGGTGGGTCCAGGGATCGGTAAAGGTGCCCCAGCGGGTCTCGGTCTTGCTGAGGCCCAGGCGGTAGCGCAGCACGGCCACGGCGTGCTCGTCCACCTCCAGGCCCTCGGGCTGGTTCCAGGTGCAGGTGACCTCCAAGGGCGACTGCCCGCCGAGGTGCCAGGTGCCGAGGGTGGCGCCGTAGCCCATGTAGTCGAGCAGGGATCCCCCGCCCTGCGCCTTGCTGTAGAACCAGCTGGCGGATTTCTCGGCGGCGGAGGGTTCTTTTTCGATCTTGTCCGCACCGTGGCAGAGCGGGCCGCGATTGCCGCCGTGGTGGTGGAATTCGCGCACCTCGCCGATGACGCCCTCCTGGATGAGGCGGTGGGCGGTCTGCTGCCCGGCATCCCAGACGAGCGGCCAGTTGACGGTGAGCAGCTTGCCATGCGGCTGCATGGCGGCCACCATGGCGTCGGCCTCGGCCAGAGATCCGGCAAAGGGCTTCTCCATGATGATGTGGGTGCCGTACGGGGCGATCTTGGAAACCCAGTCGCCATGGCAGGAGGCGGCGGGACAGAGCACGACGATGTCCGGCTTGGTCTGCTCCATGCAGGCGCGGTAGTCGGTGAAGACCTGGTCGGGGCGCAGGCTGAAATTCCGCGTGGCCTCCACGAGGCGCTCGGGCTTTTCATCGCAGATGCCCACGATCTCCGCCTGGGGGTGCTCGGAGGTCTGGCGCAGCAGGTCGCCCATGTGGAAGTGGTCAAAGTTGATGCCGGCGATGCGCCATTTTTTGCTCATAGGAAGGTCGGGAAAAAGGAGGGGCTGGCATCGAAGCCGAGACGGGCCGGGATGACAAGCCCACAAGTACGGGCAGCGGCGCGGGATTCATGCAGCCGGAGGTGGTGGCCGCAGGGCCCATGGGGCTGACAATGGCTGTCCAATATGATTTATTTATCTTAAATATCTGTTTCTCTTTTCCTTTCTCTTGGTTTTTACGTTTAAACCATGTTAAGTCCCATTTGGAGAAAAGGGGCTCCCTAGCGCTTTCGTTTCTCATACCAGCCCCAGAGAAGCGGGTCTGAAGGCGGAGGCACGAGCCGACGGAGGGGGATCATCTTGATCCCCCCACCTGCAGCGGCTTCGCGGAGGTGCGATGGTGCAGGGTGATGCGGGAGGGTAGAATTTGTGGAGATGCGAGAACGCAGGGCGATGCGGGAGCGTGAGGGATCGGGACGATCCCTCTCCGCCAGAGCGCTGGCAAGCCCCACCGGGCCTCCAGAGTCGGAAAATGCGAGCGGCTGGACCGGCTGCTGGAGGTGGTCTTAGCGGGTGTCAGGCGCTCAAAAGACGGGGAAATGCTGATTGCATTCATAAGCGTGAAAATACAATTCAATGCATTGTTAAACAGATTTATAGACTGATTTCTACATTCGCAAACAAGCGCTAAAAGCCCTCCAAACAACAAATGCTCTCCGCCAGACGGAGCCCCTGCCCTTAGGCCCGCTGCTCGGGCTGACATATCCCTTTTCAGGCGGGGCTTTTCCGGCTTTGATTCCGCTCCATGTCCACCAATGAAATCCGCGACACCCCCGGGCGGCTGCTGCTCGGCTGGGCGGTGCTGGTAGGGTCTCTGGTACTGCTGGGCTGGCGCATCCACTCACGGCCTGCGGATTATGAATGGACGGAGTACCCCACCGCGCTGGGAGACACCCACTACTACACCACCCCGCTGGGCAAGGACGACCGCTACGAGCCCAATCTGCGCCTGCCCGGCCAGGACAAGGGCCTCTTCCGCCGCAGCGAGGAGCCGGTGGAGCGGGAAGATGCCACCATGCTAAAACTGGCCCGGGATGCCAGCGGTCGCCATTTCATCTACCAGCCAGCCCAGTCCTCAAGCCCCAAGTCCCCTGCCCCCGCGCCCACGGCCGAGGCGGCGGTCTATTACCTGAAGGCCGGGGAGAATCGCTACATCGAGTTTGGGGCCCGCAAATTCTACCCACCCTACGAGCCCAAGACCACCCCGCCCTGAGCGGCAAGGCGGGCCAAGAAAAAGGCGGAGTCAGGCTGTGATACCTGGACTCCGCCTCGAGATTGGGGGCGCTCGGCTGGGACTGGGATTACATCACCATGCCACCGTCCACCGTCAGCACCTGGCCGGTGACGTACCGGGCGGCGGGGCTGGCGAGGTAGAGCGCAGCGGCGGAGATGTCGTCGGCGCTGCCGAGGTCTCCCAGCGGGATCTTCTTGAGGATCTCCGCCTTCACCGCGTCATTGAGCACGTGCGTCATGTCCGTGGCGATGAAGCCGGGGCAGATGCAGTTGGCGGTGACGCCACGGCCCGCGAACTCGCGTGCCAGAGACTTGGTGAAGCCGATGAGGCCCGCCTTGCTGGCGGCGTAGTTGGCCTGCCCGGCATTGCCGATGAGGCCGATGACGGAGCTGATATTGATGATGCGTGCGCCCTTCTGCTTGAGGATGCTGCGCTGAAAGGCCTTCACCATGTTGAAGGCACCCTTCAGATTGGTGTCCAGCACGGCGTCCCAGTCCGCCTCGCTCATGCGCAGGAGCAAGCCGTCCTTGGTCACACCGGCGTTGTTGACGAGGATGTCCACGTGATCGTAGTCGGTCAGGATCTGCTTGCCCACCTCGGCGCAGGCATTGCCGTCCGCCACGTCCAGGGCGTAGGCCTTGGCGGCGTCGGGGAATTTGGCGTTGATGGCGTCTGCGGCGCTCTGCGCATTGGCCAGCGTGCGGCTGACGACGGCCACTTTGGCCCCCTCGGCGGCGAAGGTTTCGGCGATGGCTTTGCCGATGCCACGTCCGGCACCGGTGACGACTGCGATCTGGTCTTGAAGTTTACCCATGCCTTCATCCATGAACGGCATGCCCCACCGTGCAAGAAGAAGGTGCATCAGGCCCGGAAAGCGCCATGATTGCCGCTTATTGCCGATGACTGACGACGCGCCGCCAGCCGAACCCACCGCCCCTGCCCCTGTGCCTCCGAGGAGATTCCTCTCCTGGCGTGGAATGAGCGAGGCGCTGGCAGTTGCCGCGCTGGCCTGCACCTGGCTGGCCAGTCTGGGCCGCCACCACTGGCTGCTGGATCTCATGTCCCACTTCCGGCTGCAGCACGTGGTGGCCTGCGCCGTGGTGCTGCTGTATGCGCTGCTGCGCCGCCGCACCTGGCTGGTGGTGGCGGCGCTGGTCTCACTCTTCTGGAATGCGCAGATCATCCACGCCGTGGACCAGACGGCGGAGCCCCCTGCCGCCCCCACCGGCAAGCCGCTGCGCCTCATGATCTACAACGTGCTGGCCACCAACACCCGCCACGAGGAAGTGATCAACCACGTGCTGCAGGCAGATGCGGACATCGTCTGCCTGGAGGAGGTGAACGACACCTGGCAGCAGAGCCTGGAGCCGCTGAGGCGGAAGTACCCGCACCGCGTGGAGGAGCTGATCGGGGGCTTCTTTGGCATCGCCTGCTACACACGCCTGCCGCTCAAAAGCTCCGAGGTGCGCCGCTTCACGATCTGGCGGCTGCCCGTGCTGGTGCTGAATCTGGACCACCTGGGCACACCCCTGACGTTCATCGGACTGCACACCGAGCCGCCCATCGGCGGTGTGCGTGCGGAGGAGTGGCGCGGGCACCTCAGCGGCATCGCCGCGCTGGTGGCCGGACTGAGCAGCGAGGTGATCGTGGCTGGCGACTTCAATGCCACGCCCTGGTGCGAGGGCATGCGCCTGCTGCGGGAAAAGAGCGGGCTCGATTTCCGCTCGGTGGCCCCCGTATGGCCACCCACCTGGGGCCGCCACCTGCCCACCATGATCCCCATCGACCACGTGCTGCTCAGGCGCGGCCTCATCGTCCAAAAGCGTACCCTCGGCCCCGAGCTGGGCTCAGACCACTGCCCCGTGCTGGTCGAGATCGTGCGCGCCACGCCGTAGCCTATGCCCGCTCTCGGCAGAGAAAAAACGCAGATCACATGGCGAAAACAAACCACCAAAACCCCCACAACCGGTTGTGGGGGTTTCGGTGGTTCATTTCGAGGTGCGCAGTTTTGTTTTATCGTGCCTCACCCGCAGTAGCGCGATGGCCCTCAGGACGTGCTGACGGCTTGTTTTCAAAACCATCCAGCGCGGCAGTCGGGATGTCAGGTGATAGCCATGAGACTGAGGTTTCAGGACTTGCCTTACTTTGGGATCTGGTGCGGTCTTTTTCTCTCTGGGGCGCAAATCTGCCACGATGTATGAACGGATATAATCCAAGTGCTGCGCATTCAGCGCCCAGAAAACACGTCCCTTGCAGCGTGTCTGCAACCAAAGACGAAACCCCTGCCACATTGCTGGATCAGATGTGAGCATGTCCTGTGCATATGATGCGGCCTTCAGTGCTCCGCAGTGGGTGCACTCAAGGCGATACTCCGTCACTTCGCCTGCGGGATGAGCCCCATCAGAACGATACACTGAGGCGCTTTGACCGCAATTGGAGCACTCCACCAGCACATGATCAGTGAATGACCATAGCGTGTGATCCTGCCCTTCAAAACGCGCTGGCTGGTTTCCCTTCATGCCCCCCGTCACGCCAGCACCGCCTTCACCGGGCTGTGCTCTTCCACGCCGGTCAGCCTTTGGTCCAGTCCCTGGAACTTGAAGCTGAATTTGCGGTGGTCGATTCCCATGAGGTGGAGGATCGTGGCATTGAGGTCATTGATGTGCACGGGGTCCTTCACGATGTTGTAGCTGAAGTCGTCCGTCTCGCCGTGCTCCACGCCGCCTTTCACACCGCCACCGGCCATCCACATGGTGAAGCAGCGCGGGTGGTGGTCGCGGCCGTAGTTCTCCTTCGTCAGGGTGCCCTGGGAGTACACGGTGCGTCCAAATTCACCACCCCAGACCACCAGCGTGTCCTGCAGCAGGCCGCGCTGTTTCAGGTCCATGATGAGGGCGGCGCAGGCGCGCTCGCTGTCCTCCACCTGGCCGCGCAGGAGCTTGGGCAGATTGTTGTGCTGGTCCCAGCCGCGATGCAGGATCTGCACCACGCGCGTGCCGCGCTCGATCAGCCTGCGGGCCATGATGGCGCTGTGGGTGAAGCTGCCGCTGCGGTTCACATCCGGGCCGTACATCTCCAGCGTGGCCTTGCTTTCCTTGCTCAGATCCGTGAGCTCCGGCACACTGGTCTGCATGCGAAAGGCCATCTCATACTGCGCGATGCGCGTCTGGATCTCAGGGTCGCCGATGCGGGCGTGGTTGATGGAATTGAGCTGATTCAGCGCCGTCATCATCGTGCGGCGATCGGTCGGGTCCACACCGGGCGGATTCTTCACATACAGCACGGGATCTCCCTGGCCGCGC
Source organism: Prosthecobacter vanneervenii (assembly GCF_014203095.1). Classification (NCBI taxonomy): domain Bacteria; kingdom Pseudomonadati; phylum Verrucomicrobiota; class Verrucomicrobiia; order Verrucomicrobiales; family Verrucomicrobiaceae; genus Prosthecobacter; species Prosthecobacter vanneervenii. Next base: position 583,294 of record NZ_JACHIG010000001.1, read on the forward strand.
AGGGCCACGCCGGTGTACTTGGTGGGCAGGAAGCCGCTGCTCCACATGCGGGTAAAGAGCGCCTGCGCCTGGCTGGCCGCCGGAAAGCTGGGCGTGAAGACCACAAAGGAGGGCAGGTCATTGCTCTCGCTACCGAGACCGTAGGAGAGCCAGGAGCCGATGCTCGGCTTTCCTGGCACCTCGCTGCCAGTCATGACAAAGGTGCAGGCCGGATCGTGATTGATGGCGCTGGTATGCACGCTTTTGATCACCGCGATCTCGTCCACGATCTTGGCCGTGTGCGGCAGCAGCTCGCTCACGTAGCGCCCGCACTGGCCATGCGGGGTGAATTTAAACATGCTCGGTGCCACCGGAAAGCGCGCCTGCCCGCTCGTCATGGTGGTGATGCGCTGGCCATTGCGCACGCTGTCCGGCAGGTCCTTGTCATAATGCTGCTGCAGCTGTGGCTTATGATCCCAGAGATCGAGCTGGGAGGGCGCACCATTCATGTGCAGGTAGATCAGGCGCTTGGCCTTCGGCGCGAAATGCGGCAGCCCGTTCAGCGAAGGCTGCACCAGGGAGGAGGCACCCTGAGCAAAGCGCTCGCCAAGCATGCTGGCCAGAGCGACACTGCCCATGCGCAGCCCGGTCTGTCCAAAAAACTGACGGCGTGTCTGCTGGCGGTGGCATTCGAGAAAAGGATCCATGATGATGTGCGGAGAGAACGCAGCGGAGTGGCGGGGGCTTGCGGAATTGAAAACGGAAAATCGCCCGACAGCGCCACTGCCGAAAAAAATTTCAGCGCCCAAAATGAACCACCAAAACCCCCACAACCGGTTTCGGTGGTTTTGGTGGTTCATTTTGGCATCACGGCGTGTGTTTTTTTCCGGCTGTCGGCGGGCCAGGAGCGGGCGGCCCGCCTATCTTTGAATCAGGCGAAGCCTTGATGGAAAAACTCCTCAAACCATCACCCATCCTGCCAGAGAAAGAGACACTGCGATTCACAAAGTTGAGAACCACCGCATCACCTCGATTGGCAGGCCATAGCACCTGAGTGCGGGTGTTCACAGAATCCATCCCCTCCAGCAGCACCTCATCGGCCGCAGGCCCCCGGTAGTGGATGGCGGAAGCATTGATCCGGCAGGTGCCATCCGGAGTGATGACTGTGAGCCGGGCTTTTCTGGCCCTGGCTAGCCGCACCGGGCCATTCTTTCCCTCGCTGGTGTAGCGGAGGTCATCGCCCTCAATCATCACAAACGGCTTCTCCCTCAGGATCAGCCGCCGCTTTGGGGTGGAGGGCTTTGTGTCCAGCGTGTCGTAAAAGAGCCAGGTGGCGGGGTCCACCCAGGTCAGGGTGGAGGTCAGGCCATCCACCACAGCGGAGGCACCTCTGCCCACCAGCGTGCCAGGTCGTGAAGCACTGCGCCCGCCGTTTGCGGCAGACAGTTCGGCATCGATGATCTGCATGCCAGAGGGAATGGGCTGATTTTCGCGCACTTTCAACTTAGGCACCTGTTTGGCGGCCCACTCCTTGAGCTGCTTGCTTGGCAGCTTGTATTCCCGCTCATCGCGGTGCGTTACCACACTATGCACGCTGTCCACAGCAGCCGCAAACCAGATGCCCGCACACGGTGTCAGCCACGGAAACGACAGCAGGCAGACAGCACCCACAAAGAGAAAACGGCGGAGCTTTTCTCGCTTCATGGACTGAGCATGGGTCCCAGCCCCGCATTATGCAAGACTGCTTTCAGCCGTCCTGAAGACGGAGCTGCCACATGGTCGGTGCAGGCACGGGTAGGCCACCCCATCAGTCACTGCGCACCGGCATTCTCTGGCGGCAGGTTGCTGGAGAGAGTACGCTTCACGTAGTTCAGAGTGATCTTTGTCCCAGCCGGCACAGGCAGCTTCAGACGGTTTTTATACCCGCTGAACAAGCGATAAGGTGTTTCCAGGATCAGCTCTTCAGACGGACCTCGATAGTGGATGACTTTGGCAGCTGCCGAATAGCTCCCCTCTTCGGTGATGACGCTGACCACGGCGTATTTAGCCTTGGCAAGGCGGACAGGGCCTTTTTTGCCATCCCGTGTAAAACGTAGATCCGTCCCCTGAAGCACGACATAGGGCGACTCACACAGCACGAGCTGCCTGCGGCGAAACTGGTTCATATCCAACTTAATATCTTCATCGCTCCAGCCGAGAGGATCGATGGCCAGAAAAACGCCAGCCACCCCATCCACGAGCGCCGAGGCCCCTTTCCCCACCAGTGAACCAGGATACGGAGCATCTTGGCCCCCACTGGCCTTCACAAGCTCTTCATCCCCGATCAGCCGACTCAAGGGCACTGGCTGGCTGGAGATGACGCTGAAAGGACTGGCAGGTCTGCTGGCCCAGCCTCTAAGCTGCCGTGTAGGCAGCCGGGCCTCCGGCTCGCTGCCACGAGTAAAGGCATTTCGAGTGCCGCTGATCCCAGCTGCAGCGATGACGCCGGTGCCACACGGCGTCAGCCACGGAAACGACAGCAGGCAGACAGCGCCCACGAAGAGAAAACGGCGGAGCTTTTCTCGCTTCATGAAGCAGTACCATGAGGCCCCACCCTGACCTGTGCAAGCCTGCATTTAGCCACGCCTCTCAAGCCTGGACACCTGTTTCCTCACCAGACCAGCAGCTCGTCATCTGCCTGGGATGGAGCTGGGGCCGCCTGAGCTGCGGGCTGGGACGCGGCGGCTTTTTTGGGAAAGCGATATATGATGGGGATGCTCATCAGCCCGGTGCGGCGGTCGTCAAAGTAGTCGGAGTAAAACGGCCTGCCAAACACGCGGAAGCCCATGGTCTGGTAGAGCGGCAGGAGGCGCTTGCCGGACTTGGTCACGACGTAGGAGGCGTTTTGCTCCTTGGCATATTTCTGCATGGCCATGGCCATTTGCAGCAGCGGCATGCCGGTGAGGTTTTTGCGTGCACAGCCCCGCGAGACCTCCATGATCATGCCATCCTGCGGATAGACGAGGTCCTGCGCATCGGACTCGCTCTGCAGCTCCAGCTTGGGCACCTCGTTGCTCTTGAGCGCACGCACTACGCCGATGATCTCGCGGGATTTGTCATAGAGCGCAAAATGGTGCGCCACCTCGTCAAATTCATCAATCTCGCGCAGCAGACCCGTGGTGTACACCTCACGGCGCATCTTCGCGATAAGGTCGCGGTGCTCATGAAATGAAATCGGCTCGATCATGGTGTGTGTATCTTTGCTATGACAACAACTCTGGCTAAAGAGCAATCAGTTATGCCTAAATAAAAATTAAAAATTTGGCGCTACAATAACCCGAGGCGCTGAAGGCTAGGCATCCCTACGTCTGAGGTTCGCAAAGGGGTGCTAGTAAAAGCCCCCTTCTACCATGCCGGCAGGTGCAAATGCGACTTTCGAATACCAATAGTGCCAAAACAGAAACAGCCACCATGACGGCATGAAGGGTGTTTTTCACGCTCGCATTAATTCATACGGACATCTAGCGTGGTGCCTTGGTCCCTTTTCTGTCCCATGAAACCCACTGAATACTCTACCAGCCCAACCCGCCGCAGCTTCGTCAAAAAGTCCCTCGCCGCAGGCCTTGGCTTCAATTTCATCCCCGCCTACCTGACCAGCGCCCGCGCGGCGGACAATCCGCAGCTGCCGCCCAGCAAGCGCATCAATCTGGGCTGCGTCGGCATCGGCGGGCGTGCAGGCAGCGTCATCCCCGGCCTCACAGAAGGTGGCACAGCTGTCCCCGTGGCCTTCACGGATGTGGACTTTGTCACCGCAAAGACGGAGAAGAACCTCAAGGCATTTCCGGATGTGAAGCGCTTCAGCGACTTCCGCGAGATGCTCGATAAAATGGGCAAAGACATCGACGCCGTCAGCGTGGTCACCCCCGACCACACCCACTTCACCGCCGCCATCCACGCCATGGCACAGGGCAAGCACGTGTACGTGGAAAAGCCGCTCACCCACACCTTTGAAGAGGCGGAGATCCTCATGCGCGCAGAGAAGAAATTCAAGGTGGTGACACAGATGGGCAACCAGGGCCATACCTCCGCCGGTGCCGAGCAGTTCAAGCAGATGCTCGCAGCGGGCATTGTCGATGACATTGTGAAGATTGACGCATGGAAGTCTCCTTCCCTGTGGTTCATGAACGCCGCCGAGCGCGCGCTCATCAAAGGCTATCCTCCGGAGGAGCCAAAGCCCGAGACGCTCAATTGGGACCTCTGGTGCGGCCCGCAGGAGGTCAAGCCCTACAGCAAGATGTACCACCCCTTCAACTGGCGCGGTTTCCACCTCTATGGCGGCGGCATGTTTGGCGACTGGGGCGCTCACATCATCGACTTTGCCCATGATCACCTCAAGCTCGGCCTGCCCACGCGCATCACACCTCTGGCGCTCGCTGATTACAACCAGATAGCCTACCCGCTGAGCTCGGACATCCGGTTTGAATTCCCCGCACGTGGCGAAAAGATGCCCGCCGTGGAGCTGCACTGGAAAGCAGGCGGAGACACCAAAATCGAGATCGCGGAGAAATTTGGCGATCCCGGCCCGGACGGCAAAGTCGTCATCCCCAATCCCGGTGCCACCGGCTCCCTCCTGCACCGGAAACAGGGCGACTACCTCGTGCAGCGCGGCTCCCACGACCGTCATTCCCTCGTGTATCCGCGCTCCAAGATGGTCGAGTTCAAAGACGCCATGGCCCTTCATCCGCCGAAGTACAATCACTTCCAGAGCTTCATCCAGGCCTGCATGGGCAATGGCAGCACTGAATCGCCTTTCAGCATCGGTGGCGCTCTCACCCAGGTGCTGAATCTGGGCACCATCGCCGAGTATCTGAACGTCGACCTGCAGTTCGATCCGGCGACCAAGCGCTTCATCAACAACGACGCCGCCAACGCCCGCCTCTCCGGCCCCGCTCCCCGCGCCGAGTGGGCCGACTGCTACAAGCTGGCATAAGGAAGCACCCTGTTCCTCCGGCCTGCGATTCGGCAGACCGGAGGACTCACCATGCATCGGCCATGAGGCGAGCTTGTGCCGCCACATCCTCAGAATTTCCAGGCTGGCAGCCAGGGGCTTACTGGGTTACAAAAGAGTTTTCGGAAGCTGGCCATGACCCGGCGCAGCGTGTGCCCGGCTTAGAAAGCGTTTGCCTCCTCATGCCACGGCTTCAACCTTCCGCCATGATCCGCACCCTGCTCTCCGCCGTGGTTTTGGGCATCGCCCTGCCAGCAGTTTATGCACAAACCAGCCCTGCCACCCCCGCTCAGGCTGTGGTAGACAAGGCCCTCGCTGCAGTCGGCGGCAGGGACAAGCTGCTCAAGATTTTCCGCTTTGGAGAGACCTTTCATTTTGGCGACAAACCCGAGCCGCCCGAGGGGAAAAAACGCACGAGCCGGACTTCCGTCATCGAGCTGCCCAATCGCTGGTGGCTAGGCAAGAAGGAACGCGGCGATGAGCCCGCCAAAGAAGATGTGCGTGCCTGGTCGCTCGATCTGCTCGTTGATCCCAAGTCCAAGTTCGAGCCCATCGCGGAGATCACCGACGAGGGCAAGGCCTGTGAGGGCGTGCAGGTAAGCGGCAACGTGACACCGCCCATGAAGTTTTACTTCGACAAGGAAAGCCACCTGCTTCATCGGCTCGACTGGCGTGGAGACTTCTACCGCTTCAGTGACTGGAAAGAGCACGATGGTCTGCGCTACGCTTCAAAGACCATCATCTTCAAGCTCAAGGACGGGAAACCCTGGTTCTACCACGAGATCACCTCCATGGAGCGCCTCACCCAGCTTCCTGACGGACTGGCTAAGCCGTGATCCCCCCGCTCACGCATTCTCATGCAGCGGATCGCTGTCCATAGCCCGCTTTGTCTTTTGTCCTGTCTGGCCACGGATAAGCCTTCAGTCTGCGGACAGCGCGTCGGCGTCATCCTCATCCTGTGCTGCCTCACTTGGCCCTGTACTTCCCCATCCACCGCTTCGCGCAGTCCACCTGCTCGCTCGTTTCCAGGCAGCACTTCCGCCGCGTGCGGATCCACTTCACAGGATCGCTCCCCGCCGGGATCAATCCCGCCTTCGCACACCAGGCCACGATGAACTGCCCCGTCCGCCCACACCCTGCAACACAGTGCACCACCACGGGCTCGCGTGCAGCCTTGTGCGCATCCATCAGCGTGATGAAGCGCTCCATCTGCTCATCCGTCGGCACTCCATAGTCCGGCACATGGATGTGATGGTAGGCAAAGTGCGGCGGCACATCCTTGCGGTTGTCAAACTCGCAGCAGTTCACCACCACCCGGATGCCGTGCTCGTCATACAGGTCAAACACATACGGATCCGGCCACCACGAAGCAGCGATCACGCCCTCCACAATCCAGGTGAAGGGCTCGGTGCGTTCGGGCTGGCCACGTTCAGGCCAGTACCAGGGGCGGATCAGTGATGGCATGGGGTTCGGTTTAATCAAGGTTTGCTACGCTGTGAAGTAGGTATCCTCATGCGAATACGGTGGTGCGCAGCAGCACAAGAAGCGAAGTGTCTGGCTGGCGGTGATCTGGTGCCAGGCGCCGGGTGGAATAAGGATGGCGTCTCCTGGGGCTACGGTGCGGTTTTCGCCATCGATCTCCATGGTCCCCTGCCCTTCGAGGATGAAATAGAACTCCTCGCTGAGTTTGTGGTAATGGCGCTCGGTGGGGCGACCTACGGGCACGACGGCTTCGGCGAGGCTCTGGTTTTGCACGGGTGCATTGGTGCGGTCCAGGATGCTGCGGATGGTGCTGCCGTCCTTGGTGGTGAAAGGATTCTGCTGGGAAAGCTGGTTGATGGTCATGCAGGGAGTGTGGTAATGCTGCATGCAATGGAAGCGAATGGATTTTGTGTCGAAAACTGCCGTGCGGTGATCACCGGTGCGTCCTCCGGACTGGGGGCTGAATTTGCGCGCCAGTTAGCGCCTCAGGCTGAGCTGCTGGTGCTGGTGGCCCGCCGTGCTGAGGCTCTGGAAATGGTGAAAAAGGAGCTGTCCGGTTTGAAGGCGAAAGTGCTTTGTTTTGTGTCGGATCTGGCAAAAGACGAGGGTCGAGACGCGGTGGCTGCCTTCCTTGTGGAAAACGGGATAAAGCCCACCCTGCTGATCAACAATGCAGGCATGGGGGACTACGGCAGCTTTGTGAGTTCCTCGGCGGAGAAAACGCGCTCGCAGATTGAGCTGAACATCACGGCGCTGACGATGCTGACGCATGCGCTGCTGCCGCTGATGGAGCGCCCGGCGGGCATCGTGAATGTGAGCTCCCTGGCCAGCACGCTGCCGATGCCAGACCTGGCGGTGTATGCGGCGTCCAAGGCTTATGTGACGAGCTTTTCTGAGGCGCTGGCGATTGAGCTGGCACCGGAAAATATCTCTGTCTGCTGCACCTGCCCGGGACCGACGCCGACGAATTTCAGCAAGACGGCGAAGCGGGAAGATGGGAGTGACACGAACCGGGATGGGCAGGGCTTGCTGAGGATTCCGCCTGCCCAGGTGGTGCGGGAGTCGCTCGCGGCACTGAGGCATGGGCAGGCGTGTGTGTTTCCGGGGGTGGGGGTCTCCATCGCCGGGCGTGTTTTCCGGCTGATGCCACGGAGGCTGATGCGCATGATCCTGAGACGACGTGCGCGCAACGCGTGATGTTCTCGTTTGCAGGTGCAGTGAGATGCGTGGTACAGTGCAGGCGTGCGCTGCCCTGCCTGCCGAGCCCCTGCGACTGAAACCGACGCCGCCTGCCGGCAGTGTGGGTTTTCGCTGGAGGTGGCGGATCGCTCCTTTGGCATCGCCCCCACCTTGCAAAAACCCATCTCCGACCTCAGCGGCGTGCTGGGTTCCCTTTCCAGACGCCGGGCCGCGCAGATCATCGCCGGGGTGGAGCGGCGCTTTCCGCAGCTCAGCATCGCAGCGGTGCTGATGGAGGTGCCGCAGCAGGCTCCGATCGTACCGTATGCCTTCTGGCTCTTCAACCGCGGCAGCCTTTCCAGTGCGGTGGAGAAAGGCGGCGAGAATCGTCTGGTGATGCTGCTGATCGACACGAGTTCCGACCGCGCCATCGCCATGATGGGCTACGGCCTGGAACCTTTTTTGCAGGAAAACTATCTGCAGGCCTGCCTGCAGGCGGCGCATCAGCCGTTGGTGAAAAAGCGCTATGCGCAGGCCATTGAATCGTTTGCCAGGGAGCTGGACCGACAACTGGTGGAGGTGTGCCAGGTACTGCCCAAGCAGTATGGGCTGGTGGATGAATCGCGCTGGCTGGACTCCTGCGCCCCAGGCGACGACCGGCTGGGCATGGCTGAAAACTTGTATTAACTCTACTTTAGTGATTTTTAACATGGGCTGGTCAGATCTGATTATTCCAAAATGTTTGACCACGGATCACACGGATCACACGGATTGACACGGATGCCTGAGGCTGAGGTTGGAAATCTCTTGATGACTTTATGAACTCCCTGAAGAGTTAGGGGGACACGGATTTAACACCGCGAGAGATTAGAAGACCGCAGAGAATACCTTTTGAATCAATGCTTTGCGGTATTCCTTATTCTCTATGAGCTGGATTATTCAGCGTTTCCTTAGCAAAGTAGAACTAACCGCATGCTGACTCGTCGCCATCTTTTGAAACTGGGCCTGATGGCAGGTGGCAGCACCTGGCTGCGTGCCGAGGAGTTTCTGCCACAGAGTGTCTGCTTCAAAGGGGTGGAGGTGTTTCAAAAGATCGTGGCGCGAGCCGTGGCGGAGAACTGGGCTGCGCTGCCGATGGGCACACGTGTGGCGCAGTTTGGCCTGGCGCTGCGTGGCATCAAATATGTGGGGTGGACGTTGGAGATTGATGACCGGATTGAGTCGCCTTCGGTGAATTTGACGGGGCTGGACTGCTGGACGTTTTTTGAGGTGTCGCTGGGCATGGCGAGGATGATTGCAAGGCGGCAGCGGGCTTACTCGCCGAGTGATCTGCTGCGGGAGATTGAGTGGACGCGGTATCGTGGCGGGGTTTGCCGGGGGCGTTACCTAGACCGGATTCATTACCTGGACGAATGGTTCACGGACAACGCGGCGCGTGGGAACATCCGCTATGTGACGCGGGAGGTGGGGCCGGTGGTGAGGCTGACGGGACGTGCGAATGATGAGATGTCGCTGAATCCGAAGCTGTACCGTTATCTGCGGGCGAATCCGTCGCTGGTGCCCCAATTGAGACAGATGGAGGCGAAGCTGGAGAAGGTGCCGTTTGATTTCATTCCGAAGGAGCAGGTGGCTGCATGTGAGCCGAGGATTCAGAGCGGAGATATCATCGGGATCGTGACGAACCGGCAGCATGTGTTCTGCTCGCACGTGGGACTGGCCTTACGCCTTCAGGATGGGTCGTGTCACTTCATGCATGCGTCAGCGACGTACAAGAAGGTGGTCGTGGACAAGACGATTCATGAATATTTGTACTCGGTGAAGAGTCATGCGGGGATTGTGGTGGGGAGGCCGCGGTGAGAGTTTGCTGTGGTTGAACGTTGTTGACTATGGTTGGCAGAGGGGGCGGGATTAACCACGGAATGCACTGAATACACGGAAACCAGAATCTAGGAGTCCGGGTAAGGTCAGTCTGATGGAATGATCAGATTTTCAAAGTGTGGACGAGCCGACCTGCCCGCAGAAGGTCTGAACGGGCATAGAGCCCCTGCAAGTGGACTGCCTGCACGACGCGCGGGCTGGGGCTTATACCTGTTCTCGAAAAGCCTGTCACATTGTCCGGGCGGCGCAGCGGCCCGATTGGCTGCGTTAGTCGCTTGCCTGTTATTTTCAACTAGCAGCTGGCGCTCCCGCCTTGCCACTGGGGCCACTGCGCTCACCGGTTCAATCGGACATTCTTTTCGCGAACAGGTCTACTTGTCGAAGAAGGAGGATTCTTCGCGGTCGCCGACTTTGAGGTAGCGGTAGTAAACCTCGAGCTGGAGGGTGCAGAGGCACTGGCGGTAGATGGCGTCTGTGGCGTCGCCGGAAGGCCAGTTGGGGCGACCGGCTTTGAAAGAGCCGTCTGCCTGCTGGGCGCTGAGGACCTGAGGGAGGAACTGCTGGTTGTAGAACTTCCAGTCGTCCCCGCCCTGCTGGAAGAAGGCCTGGGTGTAGTAGTACCAGCAGTAGAGGTTGCAGTTTTTGTTCCAGTCGAGGGGTTCGGCGGTGATGAAGTCGCGGAGGAATTTGATGCCCTTCTTGATCGGAGTGGTCTTGCCTTTGGCCATGGTCTGCAGGCCCAGGATGCCCACGCCGGAGAGGCTCCACTGATTGTAGTGCGCGTCGCGATTGGTGACGCCGAAGCCGCCGTCTTTGGTCTGCTTGTCCTCAAGGTATTTGGTCAGCTTGCCGATGGCGGTGTGGAGGCCGTCGATCTTGAGGCTGGTGTTTTTGGCGGCCTTGAGGGCCTGGAACTGCCATCCGGCGACGGAGAGGTCCTCGCGGCTCTTTTTGCCTGCATAGAATCCGGTGTCGCCATCATACACCCAGCTGCCGCTGTCCTGCTGATTGTCGATGATGAGTTTGACGCCCTGCTCAAAGGCCTCGCGCATGCCTGGGAGGGATTTGCTGCCGAGACGGGCGAGGGTGTACATTTCACCGAGGGCGTAGGTGGCGATGCCGTGCTCGTAAACGGGGGCATTGCCTTTTTCGCCCTGGCTGAAGAGCTTGTTTTTGTTTTTCTTCTGCGCCTCGATGAGGAACATGATGCCCTTCATGACGTTTTCGCCGTAGAAGGGGGATTCGGGGGTTTCGCAGCGGCCGAGGTAGCAGAGCAGGGCCAGACCGGTCATGGCGCACTTGTTGTTGCGGCCCCAGGAGCCGTCGGCGTTCTGCTGGGTTTTCAGCCACTCCAGGGAGGCGGACACGGCGGCCTCGCACTCAGGCGTGCCGCCGTTCTGGCGCAGCTTTTCCAGTCGCTCCTGCGTGGAGCAGCGGCTGCGCATGGAGGGCGGCAGCGTCACAAAGCCGTTCGCTGCTCCCATGCCCACGCCTTTGCCAAAGCCGCCACCGGCTCCGGCCAAGCCCAGGCTGCCACCGGCACCCAGGGCACCGCCGCCCATCATCGCGCTCATGTCCGGCATGTCCAGGGAGTCTGGCGGTGCCTCAGGGAGGGAGATGGAGGAGTTCACGCTGGTGCTGACCAGCTTCTTCATCGGCATGGATTTATTGACCGAGCTGCGCTTTTTCTGCTGCACCTTGTGCTGCAGGTCGGAGCTGGCCTTGGCACCTGCGGCGGTGCCGCCACCAGGCAGGAAGTCCACCTGCTTGTCCATGACACCGCTGGTGAAGACGATGAAGAGTGCGCCCACGCCCAAGCCGGCGTGGATGGCAATGCTGAGCAGCAGGGAGCTGGCACCCGCTTTGCGCCACATCTGCACAAACTTGTTGGGCGGAGGCCCTGCCTCGATGTGGGTCAACGCGGGAGGATGGTACACCTGGCCTTCGACGTGCTCGACAGCCACTGCGGCCTCTCCTGCGTCATCGGCAGGTGCTGCAGCCACGGGGGCTGCAGCGGAAGGCACCGGCATCGCGGCAGCGACGGCCGAAGGAGCGGGCATGGAAGGGGTCGGCATGGCCACCGGCACGGCGGCGCTCACAGGTTTGGGGGCCGGGACAGCTCCTGTGGCTGCGGATGGAGCGGGAGGCGGCATCATGGCTGGCATGGGCATGGCAGGCACATAGCCCGGGGGATAGCCTGGCATCTGCGGCGGGTAGCCCTGTGGCATGGGGTAGCCGGCAGGCATCTGCGGCGGATAACCCTGGGGCATGGGATAGCCAGCAGGCATCTGGGGAGGATAGCCCTGCGGCATGGGATAACCCTGTGGGTAGCCAGGCATCTGCGGCGGATAACCGGGCGGCGGCACGTACCCAGGCTGAAGCGGCTGGGTGGCTCCGGGGTTCTGCTGCGGATTCTGTGGGTTTCCTGGCTGCGAAGGGTTCATGACGAAATGGGGGACAATTTAAGCACGACGCAGAGGCCACCCTGTTTATTGGGTGCCTCCGTCGAAAAAAGTTTCAGGACAAATTAGAATCCTGCGTCGCTGCCAACGGTGAATGTCACGTTGGCGATGCGAGCTACGGCGAGGCCGTTGAGCACGTCGATGACGCGCTCATACTTGGCCTGTTCCTCCGCTTGGATGGTCACAATGACCTTGGCGTTGCGGTTGTCCGCCTCCTGTTTGAGGCGCTTGAGAGTGGCCACAAAGTTGGGCAGCTTTTTGTCGGTAGGAGTATCAAACTCCTCCTCATTCAGCGTCACCACGCCGGACTCCTCGACGCCGACGATGATTTCGTCAGGCATCTCCTGGGGAGCATCCGGAGAAGCCGGTGCCACGCCCGGGAGCTGGCTCTTGAGCTCCATCTCCTTTTTCACGGCACCAGCCATCACCATGAAGAAGAGCATGATAACGAACACCACGTCGATCATCGGTGCGATCTGGAAGCCCAGATTCACATTGTCAGACTCGACTGTTCTATGTTTGTGCGAGGACATGCGGTGTTTGGCTACTGGTTAAGAGCTGAGAAGGAGATGTCGTCAATGCCTGACTGGGCGATGACAGCCATGACTTTTTGCATCTCGATGGCGGGCAGATTTTTATCCCCACGAATGATGACGCGGTAGGAGGGATTTTTGGCCTTGTTGCCGCTGAGGATGTCCACCAGCGGCTCCGTCTGCGGGAACGGCTGGTCCTGGAACATGATTAGCGCCTCCTGCTTGGCGGTGCTCCAGCGGACATTGACGATGGCCTCATTGGCAAGGTTTTTGCCTTCCTTCTTCTTCGCATCCGAAGCGACAGGGAGCTGGATCTCCTTGTCGATCTTGGCCACCTGGGAGGTGGTGATGCTCATGAAGAAGATGAGCAACACGAGGAGCACATCAATCATCGGAGCAATCTGAAACTCCGGTTCGCCGTTTTCTGAACCGCCGCCGCCGCCGCCCATAGTGTTAGAGAGTCAAGGGTTGAAGATGAAGTAAGGGATGGAAACCAATCAAGCTGCAGGAGCTGCTTCGCCAGCGACCCAGTTCGGGATGGCCGCGTAGAACTCTTCCTCGCCGACGTGAGCGTCCTTGAGGTGGCTGTAAGGCATCTTGCGGAAAAGAGCAGCAACGATGTCCTGCAGGCCGCCGATGGAGCCCTGGAGACGGTTACGCAGGAAGTAGAAGAAGAGGAAGGCTGGCACCGCAACGATAAGACCGGTGGCGGTAGCCACAAGCACCTCACCGATGTGGCCGGAAAGAGCGGACACGTCCTGAGCACCGCTGGAGCCCAGGGATGCGAAGGCGCCCTTCATACCGCTCACCGTGCCGATCAGACCGATCATCGGTGTGCAAACACCAAGCACGGAGAGGTAGTTGATGCGGGTCTGAGTGGTGGCGTTCACCTTGTTCAGCTCGGTAAAGATGGCGTTTTCCACGGCTTCTTCACCATCGCCCACAAAGCTGAGAGCCACGCGGGAGACATCGGAGAAAGGAGAAGGATTGCCTTTGCAGAACTGGTAGGCACCCACGTAGTCACCTGCGCGGAAGAGATCCTGCAGCTGGCCGACGAGGGCGGGAGGGGCCATCTTCTTGATGCCGGTGCGGATCCAGAGGTCAACCGTGAGCCAGACGAGCACCACGGAGCAGATGGCGAGCGGGTACATCACCCAGCCACCCTGGAGGAAGAGATCGATCGCGGATTCGCTTTTCACGGCGTGTCCACCTCCCTCGGCCGCGGCTTCCTGAGCGAAGGCGGAGGCAGATGCAAAGACACCCATGGCCAGCAGAATGCTGTAGGACGCACGGGCGCGGGCGTGAGAGATGTAGCGGGTCATGATGTTGGCAGTGTTGGTTTGCATGTGAGATTAAATCAGGCTTTGGGTTTGGAATCAGCAGGTTTGGCAGGAGCGCCGTCTTTGGATTTGTCAGCGTCAGACTTGGGCTTGCCATCTGAACCGGCAGCGGCCTCTTCATCGGTGACATTCTTCATTCCGGCAATGGCCGCCTTCTCTTTCGTGGCGGCTTCTGCCACTGGCGAGCCCGGATAGGAATCACTGATGCGGGCCAGGAAGGCATTGGCATCTTCGTAGCGCTTCATCTTGATGAGGGTCTTGGCGGCATTGAGCTCGGCCTCGGGGACACGCTGCATCTGTGTGCCGTAGAAAACCGGAATGCGCAGGTAAGCCAGCAGGGCCTTCTCCCATTCCTTTTTACGGGTGTAAACGTCTGCGATGATACCCCACAGGGAAGCACCGATGGCGGAGTCGTCCGTCTCCTTCAAGATGCTCTGGGCTTCCAGGATGATAGCCACATAGTCGGAGCTGGTCTGACGCTCGATATCGAGCTGGATGATGCGAAGACGCATCTTCTGAGCGTCGGTCAGCTTGAGGGCGCGCAGCGACGGCATCGACTTGACCACATCGTCAAACTTTCCGCCCTGGTTCAGGGCCTCGATGTAGGCGAAATAGACATCCACATACCAGTTGCCTTCGATGCCTTCAAAATGCTCGAAGAATTCTTTTCCTTTCTTCAGCACAGCGATGGCCTCCTCCGTCTTGCCCTTGGCCAGAAGGTCTGCGGATTCCGTCAGTTCAGCCGGATAGGGCCACTCCAGAGAGTCGATGTTTTTCTTGTCCAGAACGCTTGTGGCCTTCTGTTCCCCGATCTGAATGGTGCGGACGATTTTGCCATCCGGCTGAATGGAGAACTCGGAGGAGAAAACGCGGTTGCCATCCTTCAAAACGATGGCCTGGCCGTAGGCGGAGCCTGCGGCGACAAAAGCGAGAGCAAACAAGAAGCGGGCGAACGAGCGCATGAAATTCGAGGTGGGGGTTCGCATGAAAATTACAGAGTGTTGAGGAGTTTTTCACCCTCTTTGACTTCGGGCTCCTTCTGCAGGTCTGGACGCTTGACCATTTCCTGCAGCGTCGCCTTGGCCTCATCACGCTTGCCAAGAGCCACGAAGGATTTGGCGGAGAGCAGATAGGATTTGGCCACTTCATCCTTCCACTTTTGGTGGGCGATGAAGACACGCTGGAAGTAGGGGATGGCCACTTCGTGCTTGCCACTCAGGGCCTCGATCTCTCCCAGCATACGCAGGGCGTTGGCGGTGGCGTGACCACGCCATTCCTTGGTGTTCGAGATTTGCTCAAAGAGCTTCTTGGCATCGTCATACTTCTTGAGTTTGACGAGGGTCTTGGCCTCCCCCTGGGTAGCGTCCAGCACGTGAGAGCTGCCAGGATAGTTGTTCAGGGCGTCGCGGAAAAGCTCCAAGGCTTTGTCAAACTCGCCCTTCTCAAAGGCGATTTCTGCCAGACCAACAGGTGCACCGTCGGCATAGTCGGTGTCTTTGAACAGATCACGCAGACGAATGTAGCAGGCGCTGGCTTTGTCCAGATCGCCTTTCTTGCGGGCATTGTCACCCACGACGGAAAGCATCATGGGGCTGAGGTCTTCCGGTTTGGCCACTTCAATGATGATGCTGAAGTATTTTTCCGCCTTCTCAGGAAGTTTCATGATCTTGGCCAGCCAGGCCTTGGCAAAGAGAATGCGCATCTGCGCTGTGCCATTCATGGCGGCCTGAGGCGGGGTCAGCAGTTCTTCGAGCTGCTTCTCCACGTCTTCAAAGGTCACTTCCGGTGCGGCTGGCGCGGGGGCAGGAGCAGCGGCAGCACCTTCGGCAGGCTTGGCACCTTCAGCAGGAGGCTGCACGGCGGCTGCACGACGGCGCTTGGGCGCGCTGATGGTCACCAGCTGCTGGATCAGGCCTTCCACCTGCTGATTGGCAACGATGGGAATGCGGAGGCGGATATGTTCAGCGAGGAGCTTCTTGGCTTCCTCCACCTTGCCGTCCTTAATCTGGGCTCGGCTGATCCAGAGGATGGCCTTGAGGGCGAGCTCATCGTCATCCTTTTTGGAATTGTAGTACTTCTGCCACATGGCAGCCAGCTCCTTCCACTTGTTGGCCCCCACATAGAGGTCCGTCAGCTGGTCCATGGCATACCTGAGAA
This sequence comes from Prosthecobacter vanneervenii, assembly GCF_014203095.1. Taxonomy (NCBI): domain Bacteria; kingdom Pseudomonadati; phylum Verrucomicrobiota; class Verrucomicrobiia; order Verrucomicrobiales; family Verrucomicrobiaceae; genus Prosthecobacter; species Prosthecobacter vanneervenii. The sequence goes on from NZ_JACHIG010000001.1 coordinate 599,291, forward strand.
CGTCATCCGTTTTCGCCTTGTCCACGGCGAATTCGAACTGGATCATCGCATTTTCATAGTCGGCACGCTGATTGTAGGTGTCTCCGAGAAGGGCATGCACCTGGCCAATGTTGTTGTCGTTAGGAGCGTCCTTGACGATGCTGAGCAGGTCGGCCTCGGCACCCTTTTTGTCGCCACCTTGGAAGTCGATGAAGGCCAGGCGGTAGCGAGCGTCCACCACATACTGCCCCTTTGGATTGTCTTTGATGTAGGTCTTGAGCGCCTTGGTCACGCTCTTGGAGTCGTTCTGGTAGAAGTAGGTCAGGGCGATACGGTACTGAACATCATCCTTGTACGTCGAGGTCGGATACTGCTGGATGAGGTTTTCATACGTCATGCGGGCCTCGTCGAGGCTTTGCAGCTCGAACTGCACGCTGCCGATGAGGAAGTAAAGACGCTCTTTGTCTGCCTTGGGAGCAGTCAAAGACCTCTTCCAAGCGGCCACGGCTTCCTTGAGCTGCTTGTTCTGGTAATAGATCATGCCGACCATCATGGCGACCTCACCAACCATTTCGCTGTCCGGGAATTGATCCATGAAGCCTTCACACAGTTTGGCAGCTTCTTTGGTGCGCTTGAGAGCAGCATTGACCGTGATCAGGCCGTACATGCACCTGTCGCGCTGAGGAAACTGCTTGTATTCATTGACGATCACCTCAAAGGCCAGAATGGCCTGCCAGAGGCGGGAGGGGTCGGCAGCAGAACCGTCTTCTTTAGGAGCGCCCATCTCATAGTAGCAGCGTCCCAGACGGTAGTAGAGGGAGGCATCGTAGTCGGTGCGCTTCTCGATTTCGGCCATGATTTCCTCATTGGCCTTGAGCTTGGTTTCAAGTTCGTCCTTGCGCGGGCCGGTGGCCTTCTTGAGCTGGTCCTGCAGCTTCTTGACCTGCTCGCTCTGGATGCGGGTGATCTCGGCTTTTTTACGCACCAGCTGGTACGCACCGAGAGCCTCCTTGTAGGACTTCTTCTCCATCATCTCGTCACCGAGCTTGAGATAGATGTTGTTCATCTGGGCGATGCTGTCGCCGCCCGAGGCAAAGTTGCGCACTTTGTCCATCAGAGCAGTGGCATCATCGAGCTGGCCTTTGCTGACATAGATGTTGGCGGCAAGCATGGCTGCCTGGATGGACTCAGCACTGCGGATCCCGCCCTCGAGCACGGACTTGAGGATATCCAGCGCCTTGTCCTTCTGATCTTTCTTGCTCAGGGTGTCTGCAATGATGAGACCTGCCTCAGCCTTCTTCTCGGGAGAGCTGCGCACCACTTCTGTCAGCACCTCGATCCCCTTGTCCTCCTGCTTGTTTGCGATGTAGGAGCGGCCTAGGGCCATGCGCACGTCAATGATGGCAGCGCCTTGGGGGAACTCCTTGGCGTAGGCTTCCAGAGACTCGATGGCCTTGGGGTAGTCGTTGAGGTTGTAATGGCAGGCGCCTTCGGTGAAGAGGATGCCTTCGAAAGGCTTGTTGTTGAGGTTCTTTTTGGCGATCGCCAGCTTGGCAAGAGCCTCCTGATACTTGGCCTCTGCAAAGAGTGCGCTGGCAGCATTGACCAAGGCTTCAGTCTCCTGCTGGATGTTCAGAGCTCCCGGGGCTGCTGGAGCGGCGGGGGCAGGAGCAGGCGCGGGCGCTGGAGCCTGTGAAAACACAGGCGATGCGGCGGCCAGGGTCAAAGCGGCACAAAAAATGGGTCTCATGAGTTGCAGGGTGCGGTCCACGTCAGCACAAGGTACAGAAAAACCACGACGAAGCACAAGCCTGAAATAACGCAAGTCATTGCAGATGATTGCGCACTTGGTCTGTGCTTTGAGGCGGAGGGGCATTTTTCAAAAAGAGGTTCGAGATTAGCAGGATGGACATTTTTGTCACGGGAGAAAAAGCGAAAGGATAAATTCTATCCACTTCTAAAGCCGTGCCAGTTTTCAGATGATATTCTGCTACGCAAAACGCAGCAAATCCTTAGCGTCAAAATCATCATCGGTTCAAGTCTGCTCGACATTCCTCATTCATGCTTCAACCATCCTGCATTGCATGACCCACCCCGTACTCGAAGTCAAAGATCTCACCTTCCGCCGCGGCCGCCCCATTTTGAAGGGCATTTCCTGGAGGGTGGAACCCGGGCAGCACTGGTGCATTCTAGGTCCGAACGGCTGCGGCAAGACCTCCCTCATCAACCTCATTACCGGCTATGACAGCGCCACCAGCGGCAGCCTCCAGATCGGCGAGAGTGTTTTTGGCGACGACGACTGGCGTGAAGTGCGCCGCCGCGTGGGCTTGGTGACCAACACCCTTACGACCTACCTCGAAAGCAGCGAGCCGGTGCTGGACGTGATCGCCAGCGGGCGTGAGGCCAAGTTGAACCTGATCGAGCTGCCGCCGCCTGTGGTGCGCCGGGAGGCCGCCAGCCTGCTGCAGCAGGTGGGCTGCAGCTACCTGCGGGAGGCGCTGTGGGGGCCGCTTTCCCAAGGTGAAAAGCAGAAAGTCCTGATTTGTCGCGCCCTGATGGCGAAGTTTCAGGTGTTGATTTTGGACGAGCCCTGCGCCGGGCTGGACCCTGTGGCGAGGGAGCACTACCTGCAGTGGATGCAGTCGCTGGCGGTGCAGCCGCACTCCCCTTCCCTCGTGATGGTCACGCACCATGTGGAGGAGATCCTGCCCAGCATCACCCACTGCCTGCTGCTGAAAGACGGCCAGGTGCACGCTGCGGGTGCCAAGCATGAGGTGCTGAAAAGCGAGAACCTCAGCCACATTTATGGAGCTCCCGTGAAGCTTGGCCGTCGAGGTGAACGTTATTCGCTGCGACTGGCCTGAATACTGGCGAGATGATCTCCCGCCGCCGCAGAGCTCCAGTTTTCACTCCCCTCAGTTGATGAACTCGGCCAGTTCGCCGCGTTTGATTGCAGCCCTTTTCTCTCCCATGAAAGCCCATCTGTTTCTCCTCGCCACCCTTGCCTGCACCTCCCTCTCCCAGGCCGAGGACATCCGCCAGCAGCCGCCCAAGGATCTCAACGGTTACTTCCCTTTCAATCCACCCTCCTCTTTGAGCGAGTGGGATGTACGCAAGGAACAAGTGCGGCGGCAGATCCTGGTGGCGGAAGGGCTGTGGCCGATGCCCACCAAGACGCCACTGAATGCCGTGGTGCATGGAAAGGTGGAGGGAGACGGCTTCACGGTGGAGAAGGTTTACTTTGAGAGCGCCCCGGGATTTTATGTCACGGGCAGCCTGTGGAAGCCGAAGGAGATCAAGGGCAAGGTGCCGGGGGTGATGTTTGCGCACGGCCACTGGAAGGATGCGCGACTTTCGCTGACCGAGCCGGACAAGCTGCGCGCAGAGATCGCCGCAGGTGGCGAGCGCTTTGAGCGCGGCGGCAAGAGCATCTTTCAGTCTCTCTGCGTGCAGCTGGCACGCATGGGCTGCGTGGTCTGGCAGTGGGACATGCTGAGTGATTCGGACTCGGTGCAGATCCCGCGTGAAATCGTGCATACCTTTGCCAAGCAGCGGCCCGAGATGAACACCGAGAAAAACTGGGGGCTTTTCAGTCCGCAGGCTGAGGCGCACCTGCAGTCCATCATGGGCCTGCAGACCTGGAATGCGGTGCGCGGGCTGGACTTTCTGCTCTCGCTGCCTGAGGTGGATCCTGAGCGCACGGCCATCACCGGCGCAAGCGGCGGCGGCACGCAGACGATGCTGCTGGCGGCGATCGACGACCGCATCAAGCTCTCCTTTCCCTGTGTGATGGTGAGCACGGCAATGCAGGGCGGCTGCACGTGTGAGAACACCTCGCTGCTGCGCATCGGCACGGGCAATGTGGAATTTGCCGGCCTCTTTGCTCCGAAGCCGCAGGGCATGAACACGGCCAACGACTGGACGAAGGAGATGGCGACGAAGGGCTTCCCCGATCTGCAGAAGCTGTACACCACCTATGGAGCCAAGGACAATGTCTTCCTGCTGCGCGGCGAGCACTTCCCGCACAACTACAACGCGGTGACGCGGAGTGCGTTTTACACGTTTGTGAACAAGCACTTCAAGCTGGGCTTTCCCTCTCCTGTGATCGAGAATGACTACGAGCCGCTGACCAAGGAGCAGCTCTCCGTTTGGGATGACAAGCACCCTGCCCCTAAGGCAGGCGATCCGGAATTTGAGCGCAAGCTGCTGGCCTACCTGACCAGTGACGCCGAGAAGCAGCTCAGCAAAGCTGAGCCGAAAGTGCTGCAGCAGGGCGTGGAGACCGTCATCGGCCGCAGCTATGACAAGGCGGGCGAGGTTGAGTGGACCCTGAAAGACAAAGAGGACAAGGGAGACCACCTGGCCATGAGCGGCACGCTAACGAACAAGACCTATCAGGAGGAGCTGGCCGTCTGCTGGCTTTATCCCAAGCAGTGGAATGGACGCGTGGTCATCTGGCTGGATGACGCGGGCAAGTCAGGAATCTCCGACAGCAAAGAGGTGAAGGAAATCGTGGCAGGTGGCTCGGCCGTGCTGGGAGTGGATCTGCTTTTTCAAGGCAATGCGGAAGGCAAACAAAACCGCGTGGTGGCCAATCCGCGTGAGTTTGCCGGCTACACCTACGGCTACAACCACGCGCTCTACGCCCAGCGTGTGCACGACGTGCTGACCCTGACCACCTTCCTACGCAACACCAAGGTGGGAACACACCCGAGCCCGAAGACCGTGCACCTAGCCGCCTTTGGAGAGCAGACAGGGCCCATCGCCGTGGCAGCACGTGCACTGGCAGGCAATGCGATCGACCGCGCCGCGATCGACACCCATGGCTTCCGCTTTGGCAAGCTGCTGGATTACCGTGACCCGATGTTCCTGCCCGGTGGCGCCAAATACCAGGATCTGCCCGGCATGCTCTCCCTTCAGGCCAGCCTGCCGCAGTGGGTGAAAGGCGAAGGCAAGGAGCCCAAGGTGACGGCGGTGAAGTGGCTGATGGAGTAGATCCGGGAAGTCAGTTCTTTTTGCCAAAGCTGAGATGAACCGGCTGTGTGCCCTCTGCGGGCACATTGAAGGTCATCTGCCAGCTTTGAGAGGCGGCGTCCCAGTCGGTCTGCCAGAAGGTGTCTGGCATGCCATTGACGAGAAGCTGATGGGCGTCTGGTGAGGACAAGCCGGTGAAGGTGACGGGCAGATGGCCCAGGCCGCCGCGGAGGGTGAGCTCTGCCGACTGATCTGCAGCGACGGCGACTCGCACGGGATAGGTGTTTGTGAGAGTGCCTGAAGCCACGTGGGCACGCAAGGCATTGCCCGCAGCCTCGCGCTGGACCAGTCGCCAGGTGTTGGCATCTTGGGATAGGGCTTCCTTGAGCGGGGCATCGGTGCCATAGTAGGCGCTGGCATCTGCTGGTAGGACGATGAATTCGAGATCCGCCTCGACGTAGTCTCCGGGCAGGAGCTCGTGCACTTCCGGAGGTGGCGAGAGCTCCGCGACGGTGCGGTGGTTCCCCTTCCCCCACTCGGTGCAGAAGAACGAGGCATGCGGGCCAGCCGCAGCGCTGCCGAGAACGGCTTTCCACGAGCGGACGATGAGCCCGCGAGAGGCCATGGCGGGGGTGTGCGGGCGGGCCTCCGGCTCCACGCCGTGCATGGAGATCCACGGTTGTTCTCCTTTGAGGGGCATGCACTGGCGGTCGAATTCGTCCTTGGCAAATTTGGGCCGCCACTCGTCCTTCATGTCCCGGGCATCTCCCACGGCAGCGAGACGTGCGGGGGTGTCATTGTAGAAATCGGCACCGAGCTGGAAGAAGGCGAGGCGCTGCCAGTGCAGGGGCTTGTGGACATCGTAGCGCAGGTGGAAAAAGACCCGCAGGTGGTCATTGCTGCGCGGCAGCGAGACCTGGGTGCGGCATGAGATCTCGCCGCCTGCGCTGTCTTCCTGGTAGCTGGCGTGAGTGAGGCAGGGGCCGTGGGAACGGTAGTCCACGCGTGTGCCATGAAACGGCTGCCAGGCTCCGTCAGTGCCTTTCCACATGAGGAGGTCGCCGCCGCCGCAGTTCTCCGCCCAGCCCCAGGGTTTGCAGTCTTTTTCGTGGGTCAGAGTGAGCAGCGGACGCACATCGGTGATGAAGCAGCGCCGCTGCACACGCCCGGGCTCAAAGCAGATGCTCTCGCCAAAGCTGCCGATAGCGGCCTGATCCCAGAACTGATTATGCCCCCAGCCGATGAGACAAAGCTGAGCAAGAGAGGCGGCGTACACACCACCGTAGCGGGCATAGACCATCTGCAGGGTGAATTCACGACGAGAGCGCGGCGGCACGCGCACCCAGGCAAAGCCGTGGAACCAGGGCCCCTCATGCAGGATGGAGCCTTTGGCCTCGCTGCGGTGCCAATTTTTGGAAAGCTGTACGAGGATGCCGGTGGGGCGGCCCTGATCATCGCAGAGCATGGGGGTGAAGCCGGTGATGGGCAGGTGCTTTTCCTGAGTGAACATGACCCGCGCGACGGCCTCTTTTTCCGAGTCGTTGCGCAGGGTGAACTTCCAGCGGTCGGTGCGATCGAGCTCGCCGGAGGGATAGAAGGTGCGGCCGGGATTGCTCCAGGCTTTTTCCGGGAGGGCCAGACGATGGCATGCCAGGACAGGATCTACCACGACAGGCAGCTCCGACTCGACGACGGCCTCGGGCATGCCGCAGCCTTTTCCGATGAACACTGAGCCGGTGCCAGCGGCCTTCATCGCGCCCCAGCGCAGGGTGAGCGAGACCTCGGGATCGCTTTCCAGGCGGAAGGCGATGCGGTCCGGCCAGGCGGTGATCTCCAGCCGCGCCTGCCCGCTCCACTGGCGCCGCTCCGCGTCTGCAAAGGTGAGGCCCTCGATGACGACGCGCTGAAAATAGCGACCGCTTTCCACGAAGCGCACGGGCTGCAGAAAGGTGTCTGCGGGAGTGCTGTGCCCGGTGCAGTGGTAGGTTTTGCCCTCGTGCTGGAGAGAGCATTCCCATTCGCCATCGAGCGGCTTCATAGTCTGCGTGTCAAAGCGCAGCAGCTCGGAGCCGTGCTTGATGCAGAGCACGGCGCTGGGCGGGGGCTCCTTGATGCTGAGAATGCGCGGCGGACCATCCTGCCACCAGAGCTGGGTGTCGTCCTGCTCCTGCGGCATCCAGTCTTTTGGCGCGGCCTGCAGGCATGCAAGAGAGGCCAGCACTGAAAGGAGGCATGAGAGAAGTGTCTTCATGAAAGGTGGCGTGAGGCAGGTGAAAGCAGCCACGACATCAAACCCATTCCACACGGATGAACTCGGGGGCGGGGCCTGTCCATTGCGCAGGCGCGGTGTCGGTTTCGCCGGGCAGTGTGTGCCGGGCGCAGAGACCGAGTTGATCGATCTGCGCCCAACTCTTGGGGAAAGATCCTTCGCGGGTGGTGAAATCCTTGAGATCAAGAGTCAGCGTCTGCACGGCCTCAGCGCCGGTGATCTCGCGTCTGCAGAGATAGGTTTTGCGCTGGCCGCGATAGCTGCGCCATTCGTTTTCCTCCAGCACGAAGGCCATGCGGTTTGTTTTCGGCATCTTGAGGGTGATGGCAAGCTTTGCGCCCTCGGGGGCGCGCCAGAGGGGATCGGTGATCTTGCGGGTCCACATCTGCTGATGGTTGGCATTACCCTGATTGAGCACATACCAGTCGCGCAGGCCGTGGGAGAAGTCGTCGATGAGGCGGCTGGGCTGCGCGGCGAGGGGCACCTGGGATTTTTGCAGTTCCTCCACACTGCGGGTGTGCAGCAGGGTGCTGATGCACACCTCTGTGACAGGCGTGCTGTAGCCGCCGAGCACGGAGAGCGACACAGGCTGCGGCAGGGTGAAATAGACATTGGCAAAGGCGTACAGGGAGGACTCGCGCGTGTGCAAAGGAAGCTCCGCCGTGAAGGCACCGCCCGGCTGGGGGCTGACCTCCGCGCTGCGCCAGAAGCGTGCGCGGGGATCGTCATCGGTGCTGAAAAATATCTCGCAGCGGGCCACGGGCCATGGATGTGCTGCGGGGCGCACGTGAAGGGCGGGAGCCGGGGAAAGAACGAGCTGGCTCTGCGGTGTCTCGGGCAGCGGAGGGCCGCCTTTGAGATGCTGGTCAAACCACAGCGGCATGGTGACGGCCACGGCCGGGGTGAGGCGGTGATTCAGGTGCGGGGCCCAGCTGTACTGCGTTGGCTGTGGGATGAGCGCATTGGTGCGGTAAACATCGTCCATCCAGCCGTGGAAATCATTGGTGCCGCTGCGGTGCAACACGGGGCAGTGAATGAGGGGAGCGTAGCTTTCAAAGCTGAGGGTTTTGCGAAAGACCTCCACGTCTCCCTTCACGGCATCCTGGGGGTTTGCCCTGGCTCCGCCAAAGACATGCGGCTGCCAGCGCCAGCCCTGGCCGCCGACGGCGGGGACGGCTGCCTTCACGCGCGTGTCCGTACCCGCCACATACATGGTGAGGTTTCCGCCCATGGAGTAGCCATGCACGCCGAGGCGGGCGGCATCCACGCCGGGCTGCTGCTCCAGGAAGGTGAGGCCACGGCGGCAGCCGAGTGCCAGAAGATACCAGTTGTTGTTTTTCGGGTGCTCGCGGTCTCCAAAGAACTGCTTGGGACCGGGAATCATGGAGGCGTAGCCCTGCACATTGAGCTGGCTGGGGTCCACGGCGCCCCAGTCGGTGTTGGGATCGCCGGGCTCTGCTTTTTCGCAGGTGTTGAAGGGCGGCTTTCCAGTGCCGCTGCCGCCCCAGTTGACGGAGAGCGCGGCGTATCCGCGGGAGACGAGCAGCTTTACCTCCGCAACGGAGCCGCGCTGGCCGCCGCCGTGGATGTGCATGACAGCGGGGATGCGCCCCTGGGCCTGCTGCGGAAAGCCATGCACGGCGGCCATGAAGGCCTTCCTCCCTTTGAAGGTGCCAATAAGGTAGCGCACATGGCGCAGTACAGCGCCGTCCTCCGTCCACTCGCGGATGACCTCGGTCTCCAGGGGATCTTTGCGCGGATCAAAGTCCGCCCAGAGTTCTGCGACGGACTGCGGGACAGTGGCATCTGCAGCACTTGCTGGTGCCAGCCAAACTGGAAATGCGGCGGCGGCGCTGGAAGCAAGAAAACGACGGCGGCTGGAGGTGGCGTCTGCGGTGTTCATGGTCGGAATAAGTGAGACTGCTGCGAAAAGAATGCGGACGCCCCGGAAACATTCCATGCACATAAGGACGTAATTTTGTATCTGATCCTGCACTCCAAATGCCTTTCGAAACAGTTCGCCACAAGCCGCCTCAGGTGCGCCACCACATCGAAGGTGTGCGCAGCGCCGACCTGCCGGCCTGTGGCCTGGAAGTGTTGATGCACCGTAAGATCAGCCTTAAACGCTGGACCCTCGCAGCGGCAGCGGACGCCTACTGGAGACTCTACCGGCCCCTCAGCGCTGGCGGAGTGATCTGCTTTGACGGCACAGAGCACCCCATGAAGCCGGGGCGTTTGTATCTGATCTCTCCGCACACGCGTTTCGACAGCCGCGCCGAACGCGCCTTCAGCAAGTGGTACATTCACTTCACGCTTCACAGCGCTAGGAACCAGCCCGCGCCTTTTGTTGCTGAGCTGAAAGCAGACACTCGTATGAAAGTTCTGCTTCAGGTGCTCTGCCCGGCCCAAAGCAAAACCGGCAGACGGCAGGCCGAACCCGGCCCCTGGCTGATGCTGGAGCTGCTAGCCCTGGCACTGGAGCAGGCGGCTCCACTGATGGAAAACCGCCCCAGCCACGACGTCCGCCTGGAGCATGTGCATGCCCGCATGCAGCGCGAGCTGGCAGAAAAGCTCACGCTTGCAGACCTCAGCCGCACCTCCGGTCTGAGCGTGCGCCACCTCAACAGCCTCTTTGTAGAACAGACCGGCCTGCCCCCCATGCGTTACCTGACCGAACTGCGGCTGAACCAGTGCCAGCTCCTGCTGCGGCAAACACAGCTTTCGATCGACGACATCGCGGAGCAATGCGGCTTCGCCAACCGCTTTTACCTGACCCGGATGATGAGCCGGCACCGACACACAACCCCGGGGGCTTTCAGGAGGCAGATTGCTGCCGGAAGATGACCTGCAAGCGCTGAAATCCAAAAAACAAGGGGCCGCCATGGGCCCCTTGCTGTGAATGGCTGGTATGCGAAGTGCTGAGGATCAGACCTCCACGCAATGCACCTTGCTGATGCCCTGGATCTTCTCCAGTTCTGCGATGACTTCCGCGCTCGGGGTGGAGTCGAGCGTGAGGAGGGTCAGGGCTTTGCCAGACTCCTTGTCGCGGCTGAGGCTCATATCGGCGATGTTCACCTGGTTCTTGCCCAGCGTGGTGCTGTAGGCGGAGATCATGCCGGGGCGGTCAATGTTCTCAATGAAGAGAAGCGTGCCCTGAGGACGGGCCTCGATGCGCTGGCCGTTCACACGCACGATGCGCGGCTCGCCTGCGAAGAAGGTGCCGGCAATGCTGGCAGACTCGCCGCCGTCGTTTTTGGCGACGACTTCGATGAGGTCGGTGAACTCGCTTGGTTCAGTGAGACGGCTTTCGGTGAAGCGGAGGCCGAGGTTTTCAGCGACGCCGTTGGCATTGATGTAGTTCACCTGCTCGGCACCCACGGCGCGCTCAAGGAAGCCCTTGAGAACAGCGCGGGAGATGAGGGTGGTGTCGCCACTGCCGACCTTGCCGCTGTAGTTGATGCGGACCACGTTGGCACGCGCCGGAGCAAACTGGGAGACGAGGCGGCCGAGGAGCTCGCCGAACTTGAGGAAGGGTCCGATCTCGGACAGCACCTTGGGGTCAACATTCGGCATGTTCACCGCATTGACCACGGTACCCTGCAGCAGGTGCGCCTTGATCACTTCAGCGATTTCGATACCGACGTTTTCCTGAGCTTCCTCCGTGGAGGCGCCGAGGTGAGGGGTGAAGACCGTATTCGGGGCGCTGAGGAGCGGGTAGTCGGCTGGAGGGGGTTCGACTTCAAAGACGTCCAGCGCAGCACCGGCGATGGTACCGTCCGTGAGGGCCTGGGCGAGGGCGGCGTCGTCGATGAGGCCACCGCGTGCGCAGTTGATGATGCGGCAGCTCTTCTTCAGCGAGGCTAGGCGCTTGGCATTGATCATGTGCTTCGTCTCAGGAGTCAGCGGCATGTGCATGGTGATGTAGTCGGCCTGCACGATGGCGGCGTCGAGGTCCTCGCAAAGTGTCACGCCGAGGCTTTCGGCGCGGTTCTTGGAAAGGTAGGGGTCATAGGCCACGACGTTCATGCCAAAGGCCTTGGCACGCTTGGCGAACTCCGCGCCGATGCGGCCCATGCCGAGCACGACGAGGGTCTTGCCGTAAACTTCGGTACCCTGGAAGCTCTTGCGGTCCCACTTGCCGCTGACGATGGTGGCGTGAGCCTGCGGGGTCTTGCGGGAAAGGGCCATCATCAGGGTGAAGGCCTGCTCTGCGGTGGAGATGGTGTTGCCGCCGGGGGTGTTCATCACCACCACGCCGCGCTTGGAGGCCACGGGCACGTCGATGTTGTCCACGCCGACACCGGCGCGGCCCACGACCTTGAGATTGGGGGCGGCTTCGAGCACCTTGGCGGTCACCTTGGCACCGCTGCGGACGATGATGGCGTGGGCGTTGCGGGAGGCCTCGATCATCGCGTCCTCGGCCTTGAGATTCATGTTCACCTCGACGGAAAAGGACGGCTCCGCTTTGAGCAGGTCGATACCCTTGCTCGAAATGGGGTCGTTGTTGCCGGCGATGAGGATGTTGAACTTGGACATGGGAAGGGGTTGGGGGAAAGGGCGCGCATCCTAGCAATCTTTGCTCATCACACAAGGAGCAATGCGTGCTGGACAGAATACGGGGGCTGCATGCATATAGGAGACATGTTTGCAGGAATCCCGTCTGCCCATGCCATGCTGGCCGTGACCGGCCCCATTTCCCCGGAAATCATCACCACCGTGGCCGCAGCCATCCTCCTGCCCCCGCTGATCCTCTGGGCGGTCATGCGCTCGAAGCTGAAAAGGCAGGCCACCGAAGCCTCCGCCGCGCTGGAGAAATTGCGCGCTGAATCCGACTCAGCACTGCAGACCGTGCAGGCCAAGGCAGCCGCCGATGCGGCTGAGCACGCCCGGGCCAGCGCCACCGCAGCCGCCAGCCTGGCGGACCTGCAGCAGCGCTTCAGCACCCACCGGGAGGTGGCGGAGCGCCGAGCCAACGACGCCTCTCAGCAGATCGCTCGCCTGGAGACTGAGCTGGCCGCGACACGAGAAATCGCCGCACAGCTGCCCCCCACACAGAGCCGCATCAAGGATCTGGAGACCGCCCTGGCCGCCGAGCAGGGTCGTGTGCTGGCCCAGGAACAGGCCATTGCCGCCACCAACGCCCGTGCAGCAGACTTTGAAAAACGGATGATCGACGCCCAGGAGACGACCCTGAAGCAAAAGTCTGAGCTGCAACAGACCCTGGTGGAGCTGAAGAAAATCCGCGACGAACAGGCCGCCTACGCCGCAGCCGGCGGCGCGGAGGCAGAGCTGGCGAAGGCCCGCGAGGCCACCCAGCAGGCCGAGGCCAAGGTGACCAACCTGCAACGCGCCCTCAAGGCCGCCGAGGCCCGTGTGGAGATGGTGCAGAAGGAATTCATGAACGCCATGGGCATGGCCTCCGCTCCGGCCGCAAGTGGCACCACTGGCGGAGTCAGCGACAAAAAGCTGCGCGAACTGGAGGAAAAACTCGCCCAAAACGAGGCCGAGGCCCGCAAGCGTGCCCGCGAAGACGGCTACAAAATCGCCGAACTGGAATACAGGCTCAGTGAAGCCCTGGATGCTGCCCGCGCTGCCCAGGCACCATCTGCCGCTCCCGCACCTGATCCGACTCCGGCCCCCGAGCCTGCCCCAGCTCCCGCTGTGGTGATGGCGCCCCCCGCAGTGGCCTCAGAAGCGCCGATCCCCGCCCCCGTCGCGGTCGAAGCGGTGGCAGAGGCTGTGGGTTCAGCACCCGTGAAGCTTGAGGAGCCCAGACCAGAGCCCGTGGCCACAGAGCAACCTAAAGGTGAGGAAGAGCCCCCTGCCCCGGCACAAGTGGTCGAGCCTGCTGCGCCTGCGTTTTCCCTTCCACCACCTGCGCCACCAGTTATTGAGCCCCCGGTCACCGTACCACCACCTGCGGCAGCTTTGGAAACCCCGCCGCCTGCTACCGGAGAAACCGCCGTCTGAGACGGCATTTTTACCGCCTGCGCTCTCCGGGCAATTTTTTGCCCGCCACCTCCGTTTAACTCGCCCGCATGAAACTCACTCTCGCCTTTTTCACACTGCTTTCTGTCTCTGCATTCTCCGCTCAGGACTGGTCCCGCTTCCGCGGCCCCAACGGCAGCGGCGTCGCAGAAACCACCGGCCTCCCAGCCGTGGTCGATGACAGCACCACGCTGTGGAAAGTGCCTGCAGGCAAAGGCTGGTCCTCCCCAGTGATCTGGCAGGACATGGTTATTCTCACCGCAGAAACCGCCCCCACCAAGCGTGCCGTGATCGCCTACTCGACGAAAGATGGCAAGGAGCTCTGGAAGCACGAGGAGGAATTCGTACCGCACCCGATCCACAAGACCTACAACACCTATGCCAGCAGCTCCGCCTTTGCGGATGCCGAGCGCATCTATATCAACTGGAGCAGCGGCACCAACATCCAGGCCCTGGCGCTGGATCACCAAGGCAAGCTTGTGTGGCGCAACGACCACGTAGCTGACTACATCCACGAGCATGGCACCGGCATCTCCCCCATTGTGGTGGACGGCCTCATGATCGTGCGCAGCGAGTTTGACTGGCAGCGCGACGGCAAGGTGTACACCGAAGACCCTGAGCAGCAGAAGTGGAAGAGCTGCATCGTGGCTTTGGATGCCAAGACCGGCAAGCAGTCCTGGAAGCTGGAAATCCCCAACTGCCTCAACACCTTCTCCACCCCGGTCGTGCATGAGCTGAAAGGCGGAAAAAAGGAAATCATCTGCGCGGACACCGGCAGCGGCGTCATGGGCATCGATCTCAAGACTGGCAAGATCAACTGGCAGCACAATCCAGGCTACAAACAGCGCAGCCTCGGCTCCGGTGTGCTGAGCGACGACTTCTACTTCTGCACCTTTGGCACCGGCGGCGGCGTGAAAGAGATCGCCGCCTTGGACCTGAAGGGCGGCAAGCCCCAGGCCGTGCCCTTCGACATCCCCAAAGGACTCCCCTATGTCCCCTCCCCCCTTGTCATTGGCGACAAGATGTACCTCCTGGGCGATGGCGGCATCATGCGCTGCGTGGAGTTCAAAACTGGCAAGGTCGTCTATGAAGAGCGTGTGGAAGGCACCCAGGGAAGCGCCAAGTTCTTCAGCAGCCCCGTGGCAGGCGATGGCAAAATCTTCTGCGCCAGCCAGCAGGGCGACCTCATCGTCATCAAGGCAGGCACCCAGTTTGAAAAACTCGCCGCCAGCAAGCTCGACGGCCCGGTCAATTCCGTGCCAGCCATCGGCGACAAGCGTCTCTTCGTCCGCACCGCCAATTCGCTGTATTGCATCGGTACCAAGGGCCAGCCGGTGCCTTGAGGACCCAAATTATGGGCGGGTAAAGGCGTTTTTTGCCCCATCATCGATCCGGCTCATGTCTACCATGAGGAAAATCTCCTTTGCCAAGACGGAGGGGGCGGCTATGTCTGCGGCCCCTAAATATGAGCAAAAAAAGTGATTTCGGACTGATCGGCCTCGCAGTGATGGGCCAGAACCTTGTTCTCAACGTGGAGAGCCGCGGCTTCCAGGTGAGCGTTTTCAACCGTACCACGAGCGTGGTGGATGAATTTGTGGCCAAGCACCCCGGCAAGGCTCTCGTGGGCTGCCATACCCTGGAGGAGTTCGTCCAGAGCTTGGCCACCCCGCGCAAGATTCACATCATGGTGAAATCCACCGCCGTGAAGGACACCGACCGCGATGCCGTGGACGCCGTGATCGAGCAACTGATCCCCCTGCTGGACAAGAACGACATCGTCATCGACGGCGGCAACAGCTTCTACCAGACCACCGAGCGCCGCGACGCCTACCTCACGGAAAAAGGCCTGCGCTTCATCGGTGCCGGCGTCTCCGGTGGTGAAGAAGGTGCCCGCAAAGGCCCCTCCATCATGCCCGGCGGTCCTGCCAGCACCTGGGAGGTGATGAAGCCCATCTTTGAATCCATCGCCGCCAAGGTGGATGGAGAGCCCTGCGTCATCCACATCGGCCCCGGCGGCGCCGGCCACTATGTGAAGATGATCCACAACGGCATCGAGTACGGCGACATGCAGCTCATCTGCGAAGCCTACAACATCTTCAAGAACGCCGGATTCACCACCGACGAGATGGCCGCCATCTTTAACGAGTGGAACGAAGGCGACCTGCTGAGCTACCTCATCCAGATCTCCGGCAAAGCCCTGGAGCAGAAGGACCCCGAGACCGGCAAGCCCATCGTGGAACTCATCGTGGACAAGGCCGGCCAGAAAGGCACCGGCCAGTGGACGCTGCTCAACGCCGCTGAAAACGCCGTCGTCATCAGCACCATCAACGCCGCCGTGGAGGCGCGCATTCTTTCCAGCCAGAAGAAGCAGCGCGTCGCCGCCAGCACCCAGCTCACTGGCCCGGCTGTGAACATCACCACAGACAAGAAGGAACTCGTGAAGAAGGTGCACGACGCACTCTATGCCTCCAAGATCATCTCCTACGCGCAGGGTCTGGACCTGATCAAGACCATGGGAGAGAAGAAGAACTGGGGCCTCGACCTCGGCCGCATTGCCGCCATCTGGCGCGGCGGCTGCATCATCCGTGCGAAGTTCCTCAACCGCATCACGGACGCCTACCGCACCAATTCCAATCTGGCCAACCTGATGCTCGACCCGTTCTTCAAGGACGTGCTGAGCAAGACCCAGCAGAACTGGCGCGAAGTGGTGGCCCTGGCCACACTGAACGGCATCCCCGTCCCCGCCTTCTCCGCCTCCCTCGGCTACTACGACAGCTACCGCGCCGCCCGCCTGCCCGCCAACCTGCTGCAGGCCCAGCGCGACTTCTTCGGCGCCCATACCTATGAGCGCACGGACAAGCCTGAAGGCCAGATGTTCCATACGGAGTGGCCTGAGGTGATCGGGTGATTTGGTGAAACCCCAGTTGCGGCGCAACTGGGCAACTTTGAAGGCGGTTGGGGCAACCCGGCCGTCTTTTTTGTGCACTGAAAAACGGAGCCTGTCTCTTTCGAGACAGGCTCCGCGCTGTTGCACTTGGTTATCCTTCAACAAGTCGCTTCAGCACCGACTCCGGCACCACTTCATATGAGGTGGGAACCATAGTGTAGCTGGCACGGCCGCGTGAGAGGCTGCGGATGGCGCCAGCGTAGCCGAACATCTCTAACAATGGCACTTCGGCGAGAATACCTGCCTCGTGGCCTCGGTGGTCGATGTTCATGACACGAGCGCGGCGGCGGTTCAGATCGCCCAGGATGTCTCCCTGGTGCTCTCCTGAAACGGTGCACTCCACCAGCATCACGGGCTCCAGCAAAACGGGAGCCGCGTGACGCACGGCTTCATGCAGCGCCACAGCAGCGGCCATGCGGAAGGCCTGATCGTTGGAGTCTTTCGCGTGGAGAGCTCCGTCAATGATGCGAACGCGCATGTCCACCAGGGGGCTGCCAGCCAGAGGTCCGGCCAGAGCCGCCTCGGTGATGCCACGACGCACCGCTCCCAGGAACTGGGAGGGGATGCTGCCGCCGATGATGGCGTCTTCGATGACGATGCCTGCGCCACGCTCAAGCGGCTGCACGGAGAGCTTCACCCGCGCATACATGCCTGAGCCGCCGTTTTGCTTTTTGAGCAAATGATCGGCCTCAGCCTCTTGCGTGATGGTTTCACGGCATGCGATCTCCGGTGCGCCAGCGATGGTTTCGACGCCATGCTCGCGCAGGAGTTTTTCGCGGATCACTTCAAGGTGGAGTTCGCCCATGCCGGAGATGAGGCACTGGCCTGTCTCCTCATGAGTGCGCACGCGGAAGGTGGGGTCCTCATCGGCCAGACGCGCAAGCGCGGTGGACAGACGGGACTGATCGGAGGACTTCGCAGGCTCGATGGCCATGCTGACGACGGGTTCTGGGAACACCGGGGGCTCCAGCATGAGAGCATGCCCCTCCAGGCACAGGGTGTCTCCTGTGCTGAAATCCCGCAGACCAGTGACGACGCAGATGTCGCCAGCCTGAACGCTTTCGAGTTCATCACGGCGGTCGGCAAAGACACGCAGGAGCCTGCCGCAGCGCTCGGTTTTGCCGAGGCGCGGATTGAGGAGTGGTACGCCCTTTTGGAGCGTTCCTGCATAAACACGCACATAGACGAGCCTGCCCGCCTGCGGATGACGCACGACCTTGAAGGCCAGCGCAGCCAGCGGCATTTCTGCCACTTCCGCACGCTGCACTTCTGAGGGTGCAGGCAGGAAGTCCACGATGGCATCCACCAGCGCGGAGACGCCGATGTGTTTGTAGGCACTGCCGCCGATTACAGGCACAAAGCGACATGCGATGGTCTGACGACGCACCGCTGCGCGCAGCACCTGCGCAGGCACAGGCTGGCCTTCGATCCACAAGGCAGCAATCTCATCATCCAGACTGGCGAGCGCTTCAATCAGCTCACGCCGGGCCGTTTCCAATGCAGAGCACCATTCGGCAGGAATGTCCTCCACAATGAATCCGGTGGGCGATTCTGCATTGGGACGCAGTGCACGTTCATCGATGATGTCGATCTGCCCACAGAGTCCAGATTCTGCGCCCCATGGCAGCAGCACTGGCCAGGCATTAGCGCCCAGCTTGCTACGCAGTTCGCCCACGACGCGGGCAAAGTCCGCCCCCTGACGGTCCATCTTGTTGATGAACGCCACACGGGGTACGCGATAGCGGTCCGTCTGTCGCCAGACGGTTTCACTTTGTGGCTGCACGCCACCGACTCCGCAGAAGACGGCGACAGCGCCGTCGAGCACGCGCAGGGAGCGCTCCACCTCGGCGGTGAAGTCCACATGGCCGGGGGTGTCGATGATATTGAGCCGGTGCGGCTGGCCTGAATGCAGGCGCGTGAGTCCTGATACTGGTTGCTGCGTCCACTCGCATGGAGCTGCAGCAGAGGAGATGGTGATGCCCTTCTCGCGCTCAATGTCGGAGAAGTCGGTGGCGGTGTTTCCCTCATGCACGTCTCCGCATGCATGGATGGCTCCTGCGTAAAAGAGGATGCGCTCGGTGAGCGTGGTTTTGCCAGCATCAATGTGGGCCGCGATGCCAATGTTGCGGATGCGGCCGGTGTCAGTCGTGTTGAGTTTCATAAGAGTCAGATGTTCAAAGCGGAACGGCTGCTCCCCGGGCGGATATGAAAAGGCCCTGATGCGACTGGCGGCATTCAGGGCTCCCGGGGATAGCAGCGATATCTGACTTTTGTCCTCTATGACATAGTCATCCCGAGCCCTGGCCGCAGCCGGGCTGAAGAAACTATTTTGAGAACACGCGGTGTCATAAGCGTGCCGTTATCATGCACCTGAATGCGATTTTGTCAATGTGAGCGCAGGACACGGAAGAATCATGCTTGCAGCACCTCGGCCCATTCCTGCAGGTGGCGCTCCCAGGTAAGGGAGCGGACGGTTTCGCAGGCAGCGGTGGAAAGGGATTGCCACTGGGTGCCATCGAAGGCCAGTGCTTCCTTGATGCGGGCGGCGAGTTCGCGCGGCTGCTGCGGATGGTAGAGCATGAGGCCGTTTTCCTCATTGCGCACGTGATCCACGGCCCCGTCCATCACTGAGATGATTCCAGGCAGACCGCATGCCATGCTTTGCAGCACGGTGTTTGAAAAGGCATCGTATTGCGTGGGATGCACATACCAGTCGGCAGATTGGTAGAGTTCCACGAGATTGCTCGTCACCGGCACAGAACGCACACGTGAAGCGATGCCGAGGCGCTGGATCTTTTCCTGGATGGCTGGGCCGGGCTTCTTGCCCACGATCCAGAGTGTGGCGTCGATCTGAGACATGGCCTCGATCAAAGGCTCCAGTCCGCGACGGCGGTGGCTTAGAGAGACAAAAAGCAGCACGGGCTTGGATGCATCTGTCTGCAGCTTCCTGCAGTTAAGCTCACGTACGACAGCACGGTTTTCGGCGGGCTTGAAGAGCTGCGTCTCCACGGGCGGGGAGAGCATGTGAAAGCGCTCGCCATCGGTACCGTACACGCCTTGAAGCTGAGCGGCAACGCGGGCGGAGCTGGTGACGTAGCGGCGCGTTTCATTCCCAGTGTAGAGTTTGCGCTCCAAATGCAGTTCATACAGATGACGCAGGCTGTAGCGCTGCCAAAGGGGGAGCAGGTTTCCGTAGATGCGATGGCAGCCGGTGCCATTGCGGTGGATGTCCTGCGCGCAGGTGCGCCCAAAACCGATGCTGATGTCCACACCGGCTGATCGTGCCGCGCGAGGAGCAATGCGGTTGAAATGCCACATGCGGAGCACAGCCGAACCACGTAAACGCGGCTGAAGCTCCCAATTTCCAGG
Source organism: Prosthecobacter vanneervenii (assembly GCF_014203095.1). NCBI lineage: Bacteria > Pseudomonadati > Verrucomicrobiota > Verrucomicrobiia > Verrucomicrobiales > Verrucomicrobiaceae > Prosthecobacter > Prosthecobacter vanneervenii. The sequence continues at coordinate 618,817 of NZ_JACHIG010000001.1, forward strand.
AAGTGACGCGCCGATCTCAGGCGTGGTCAAAGATGTGACATAGGTCAGCTGATGCCCTGCTGCGTGCATGCGGCGGGCGAAGTCGATGAGGTAATTCTCCACACCGGAGCCACGGATGATCTGCGGATGGATGAGGGCGATTTTCATCTTATTGCTGCGTCCTGCGCTCTGCTTCGCTCTCGTACATGCGGCTGTAGCGGTCAAAGGTGAAGAAGGCGGTGGCGGCGGCGATCCAGAGGCCGGGGAAGCCATCGAGGAAGCCGCGCTTGAGGAGGTAGGCGCGGGTGAAACGCCACCAAGGACGGAAGAGCGTATGCAGCAAGGACCAGCGTTTTCCCTTACTTTGCTGCGTTTGAAGGAACACGTTGGAATATTGAACGTGCTTCACCAGGTAGTGCTGGATGTTTTTGAAGGAGTAGTGGAGCAGGTCCCCTTTCAGCGTGGTGCAAGGTCCGTCCACATCCAGCCGCTCGTGCACCTGGCCGCCGCCATCTGCGGCCCAACGGCTTTTGGTGCGGCGAAAGAGGCGGATTTTGCGATCCGGATACCAGTCGCCGTGGTGAATCCAGCGGCCCATGAACCAAACGAGGCGGGACATCCATGCGCCATCAAAGCGGTTTTCATCGCCGGAAATGAAGAAGTTTTGTATCGAATTCCGCAATTCCGGGGTGAGTTCCTCGTCGCAGTCCAATCCGAGGATCCAGGGCTGGGTGCAAAGGCTGAGGCAAAGGTTTTTCTGGGCGGTGTAGCCGAGCCAGTCCTGATGGACGAAACGAGCGCCGAACTCCGCGGCGATCTCGGCGGTGCGGTCCGTGGAGCCGGAGTCCACGATCACGATCTCCTCCGCGAGATCCTGGATGCTGGCGAGGCAGCGGCGCAGGTTGGCCTCTTCATTGAGGGAGATGATGGAGATCGAGAGAGGCAGTCGGGACATGCGGAATAGGTGGGGCGATTCTGGCGAATCTGAGCGCTGGTGCCAAGCGCGAATCAAACGACTGCGAGAGAGACCGCTGCATTGTGCCCACCCATACCGGAGGCCAGCTTGAGGAGGCGATCGCCCGAGTGCAGGGGCAGAGGTGACTCATTGAGAGGCAGGCCGCAGGTGGGAGGAGTGAGGCCGGGGAGCGTGGCGGGCAGGTGGCGCTGGCCCATGCTGGCGGCGAGAAGCGCCACATCCAGCAGGCCGCTGGCACCGAGGGTGTGGCCGGTCTGGGGTTTCAGTGGAAGGAGCGGGACGGCACGGCCCTCCAGAGCGCGAAGCAGCGCGGGGGGCTCCACGCGGGCATGGTTGAGAGTGCCAGTTGCATGAGGGCAAAGTGCGACGACGCGGGCGGGATCACCCGCATGGAGTACCGCATTCACGCATTCGGAGATGCCGCCGCCGTCTGCGGGGATCATGAGGGTGTCGTAGGCATCGCTATTGGCACTGTAGTGCTCCAGCTTGCAGAGCTTGGGCCTGCCGCTGTTTCCGCGCTCGAGGGTCACAGCGACGGCGGCCTCTCCGGGGAGGAAACCGCTGGTCGTGTGAGGGCCCTCGGTGGCAAAGGGGTTGTTGATGCCATTGGTGGATAGGAGGCCGGTGTCTTGGAAATCGCGCAGGAGTGCGGGGATGAGAGGGAGGTCCACGGCCACCACGATGGCGCGTGGAGCTGCGCCAGAGAGGACGGCCATCCAGGCAAGGCCGAGGGCATCGAGGCCGGAGGAGCAGCCATTGGAGATCATCTGCCAGGGGCCGCGCACGCCGAGCTCGATGCTCACGGCGGCGGGTATTTCACTATGCATGGTATTGCTGGCACTGAATTTGCGGAGAGGTCTGCGCCATGAGTTCACCCCCAGAGACTCCCCGACATTGCCACGGCTGCTGGCACCAAAGATCCACGACTCGCGGGTCTGGGCTGCGGACCAACCCGCACGCTGCACGGCCAGCGCCGCGACTTTATGAGCTGCATTGCCAGCCGCGCCATAACGACGGCCTTTCACCAGGGATCGGTCAGGGAAAGACCCTATAGACAAAGATGCAAATTCCCCACCCAAAACATCAGCATTCATGACCAGTCCGCTGCGCTGCTGATGCAGCGCAGTGACGCACTCCTCCACACACATGCCTAGCGCACAAGCCGTCTCCACGGCTGTGATGAACACAGATTCCATTATGAACAGATACAGCGCTAAAACCGCCCCCGTGCAACCTCGCTCCTCAACCGTGTTACATCGCGCTCACAAAAAATAAGCAAGCCAAAGATTGACACTCAAGTTAATAGCCAGCTATATTTTAATCCTCATGTTAAGGCAAATCATTGGACAATCCGAAGGGCACAAGGACGACAGACGCTCCGAGATTCCCGCACCGGCTCCCGCAGTCGAGCGCGCTCCCATTCTCTCCGCCGCACCTGCTCCTGCTGCACAACCCCAACGCTCACACTCAGCTCCCGTCATGACCACCAGCAAAAACGTACTCGCCAACGACGTCGAAATCAAAGGTTCCATCAAGTTCTCCCACGACCTTATCATCGACGGCAAAATCGAGGGCGAAGTCATCTCCGACGGCAGTCTGACCGTGGGTGAAAACGCGCTGATCAAGGGCGAGGTGAAGACCCGCTCTGTCATCATTTTCGGCAAAGTCGAAGGCAACATCACCGTCGCTGAGCGCTGCGAGCTCAAGAGCAACGCAATCCTCGTGGGTGACATCGCCGCCGGCACACTTGCCATCGAAGAAGGAGCAACCTTCATGGGCCAGTCCCAGGTCGGCAAGAAGGCAGACTCCAAGCCTGCCCTTGGTGCTCCCAAACTGTAACCTTAACTGTCCTACCTGAGTGTTCGGACGGCTCTTCGGCAAGAAGACCAGCAGCATCCTACCCACACCACCCAAGAATCAAATCGAAGTGGTGTGCCCCTCTTGTGGCGCGGCTCAGTATGAGCCGCGCCTCGTTGTTTCTACCTTTTGTAAAAAGTGTGGAGTTCATCTAACTGTGGAGAAGCGCCGGGTGGTGGCCAGCGACGTCACGCGTTCTGGAATGGGGATGAGTGGAGCCTGGGCCGAGACGGATGCTCCGGCCTCTGCGCCAGCAACCAAGGCTGCCGAACCGCCCAAACCTGAGGTGGCGGCACCCAGCCCGCAGGCCACAGCCGCCCCTACTCGTGCCCCTGAGCCTGCCCCGTCTGCTACCGATGGCTTTGGTGCATTCCTGCAGAGCAAGAATCTGCCGCCGCCACCTGAAGATGCGGCACCCGCCCCCGCTACGGTCGAACCAGTTCCGACAACTGCCTCGGTGGTAGAAGCCGCACCCGCCGCTCCTGCTCCTGAGGAAGCGGTGAGCAGCGAGCCTGCCACAGGCAGCATGCGCAGACCGCAGTCCAATTCCCCGCCCCCCACGCCGTCTCCGGCTCCGCAAACGGCCTCCTCTCTGCAGAAGATGAAGGAGCAGGGCATGTACCGAAACCAGTATTTCAAGGATGCCGAGTGCTTTGACTGCGGACACAAATTTAAGACCGGGCGCTCGGCCAAGTCTGCCAACTGTCCTGCCTGCGGCTCTTACATCTCGCTGGAAGACGTGGAGATCAACATGACCTCCACCCAGCCGGTGAAGACGCGTGGCAATGTGCTGATCCGCAAACGTGGCCGGCTTTCCGCCAGCAGCGTTCAGTGCCGTGACCTGGAATGCCACGGCATCATTGAGGCGAATGTGACCTGCACGGGAGACGCGTCTTTCCGCAGCACGGGCAGCATCATCGGAGAGATCCGCTGCTGCCGCTTTGTGGTGGAGAAAGGAGCAGATGTGGCCTTCCTGAACCCCGTGCACGCCACGGAGGTGGAGATCCAGGCACGTGTGACAGGCACGATTTACAGCACCGGACCAGTGCTGATCACGAGCAATGGCTCGGTGAATGGTGATGTGACGGCGCGCTCTGTTTCCATCGAGCCTGGTGGTGAGCTGAACGGTGCGATGAACATCGTGCGTGCCAAACAACTGCCGCCTACGATCACTCCTGCCCCGGTAAGCTAAGAGAGGACGCAGCATGAAAAAGGCGCGCGTCATGAATTTCGTGGCTGCGGCTTTCGCGACGGCGATGATTGTGCTGTGCGCTCATGGGTTGAAGATGGCGTTTAACGAGCTGAGTCCGACCACGACGGCGGCTGCGTCTTCCTCGAAGGCTTCGAGCCTGATGTCGAAGCCGCCAGCTCAAAAAGCTGATGCAGCCAGCCCGAGAGGAGATTCTCTGGTGAAGAAAGCCGAAGCCTGGATCCGACCCGCCATGCAGATCATCACTCACCAAGCCATGCCCCTGCCCTACCCTGAGCCACCCGCCGCCGAAAAGTGGCAGAGCATGCCTACGGCGGAGCGGCTGAGTGATGTGAGAAAGCGACTGCTGCCACGGCTGAATGAAGAGCTGGCCGCCAAGGAGTGTCGTCTGGGGCAGCCGGTGTTTGTGCGCATCTTTAAAGAGAGCCGGGAATTGGAGCTATGGATGCAGGGGGACAAGGCGGAGTGGCGGCTGTTTCGGACGTACCCGATTGCGTGTTTTTCAGGCACGCTGGGGCCGAAGACACGGGAGGGAGACATGCAGGCGCCGGAGGGTTTTTACAGCGTGGCGCAGAAGCAGCTGAATCCGGCGAGCCGGTATCACCTGGCGTTTAATGTGGGGTATCCGAACGCGTATGATCTGGCGCATGGGCGGACAGGGAGCCTGATCATGGTGCATGGGGACGTGTGCAGCATCGGGTGCTTTGCGATGACGGACCGGGTTATCGAGGAGATTTATCTAGTGGTGGAGGCGGCGGTGCAGAGTGGCGAGAGTGTGCCGGTGCATGTGTTTCCGTTTCGGATGACGAAGGAGCGGATGGCGCAGGCGGAAGCGGAGCATGTGGAGTTTTGGAGAGAGCTTGTGCCAGTGTATGAGGTGTTTGAGAAGGAACACCGCGTGCCGCAGGTCATCGTTGAGGGTGGGAAGTATGGGGTGAAGGATTTATGATTTACGATTTATGATTTATGATTTCCGGAAGTGTCCGAGAGGCTTTGATGGTTGAGTCTTGGAGAAGGGAGGATTTTAGGGTTTACGATTGAGGATTTATGATTTGAGATGGGAACCTTATGACTTCCCATGAGCTTAAGGAAAGGACGATGGACTTTGCTGTTCGGGTACTGAAGATGGTGGATGCGCTTCCGAAGACGACTACCGGGAGAACGGTAGGCGGACAAATCGCGAGAAGTGGCACCTCGGTGGCGGCAAACTACAGGGCGGCGTTGCGGGCAAAGTCTGATGCCGATTTCATCAACAAGATCACTATCGTCTTGGAGGAGGCGGATGAATCTGGATTTTGGATCGAACTGGCCGAACGCGCTGAACTTCTTCCACCTAAACGCCTCAAAGGCCTCCTGCAAGAATCCGAAGAACTCACTAAAATTTTCAATGCCACTCGCAGCACCACGAAACGTCGAGCCAGACAAAATCGTAAATCATAAGTCGTAAATTACCAATCACCCCACCACCACCTTTTCCTACTTTCATGCGTGCCCTCACACTGACCGCTGCCAGGACTTTTGAATGGACGACGCTGCCGGAGGCGGTGGAGCCGGGGCCGGGGGAGGTGCTGGTGGGGATTCGGGCGATTGGGATCTGTGGGACGGATTTCAGCGGGTATCTGGGGAAGATGCCGTTCATTGAGTTTCCACGCATCCTGGGGCATGAGCTGGGGGTGGAGGTGCTGGCGGTGGGCGATGGGGTGACGCACTTGAAAGCGGGTGACCGATGCTCGGTGGAGCCCTATCTGAACTGCGGGACGTGCCATGCCTGCAAACGCGGCTGCACGAACTGCTGTGAGACGCTGCAGGTGCTGGGGGTGCATTGCGATGGCGGGATGCGGGAGCGGATGGTGCTGCCGGCACACAAGCTGCATGTGTGCAACGCGCTGGGCTTTGAACAACTGGCGCTGGTGGAGACGCTGGCGATCGGCTGCCATGCGGTGAACCGGGCGCAGGTGGCGGCGGGTGATGAGGTCTTGATTATTGGCGCGGGACCCATCGGGCTGACGGTGCTGGAGTTTGCGCGGGCGGCGGGTGCGGTGATTACCGTTTTGGAGCTAAATGCGGCGCGGCGTGAGTTTGTGGCGAAACACTATGCGGGCGTGCGGGTGACGGAGTCGCTGGCTGATGAAGGGGCGTTTCAGGTGGTGTTTGATGCGACGGGGCATGCGGGGTCGATGGCGGGGGCGCTGAGGTATGCGCGATTTACCGGGAGGATCGTGTATGTGGGGATCACGAAGGAGCCGGTGGGGATTGATGATCCGCTGTTTCACCGGAGAGAGCTGACGCTGCTGGCGAGCCGGAATGCGGTGGCCTCCGATTTTCCGAGAATCCTGGGGATGATTCAAAGCGGGCAGATTGATACGAGGCCGTGGATGAGCCACCGGTGCGTGTTTGGGGAGCTGCCGGGTAAGATGGAGGAGTGGCTGAAGCCGGAGGCGAGGGTGATTAAGGCCGTCGTAAGCCTCGAACAATGACGAATGAGTAAGCCCGAATGACTAAATAAGGCCGAATGCCAAATGACGAAACAAGGCATTCGACAGAGCGACCTTTGTCCTTTGAAGCTGGTCATTATTTCGACATTCGGATTTACTCATTCGTCATTTGCACGAAGAGCTTTAACTTCGGCTCATTCCTGTTTAACAACCCTTCCCCTTCCCTCCAACCATGCCTGCTCTTACTGTCCAGCCTCGTGCGCGTCTTTTTCATGGTCACCTTTGGGTCTATGCCACTGAAATCCAGAAACGCTTTGGGGATCCGAAGCCGGGGGATGTGGTGCATCTGCAGGATGTGAGGGGGAAGCCGCTGGGGAGCGCGATCTATAATCCGCAGTCGCAGATCTCGGCGCGGCTGTTTTCGTATCGGCGGCAGGATTTGGACCTGGACTTTTTTACGCGGCGGATTCAGCGGGCGGTGAAGGTGCGTGAGGAGTCGGGGGTGGACCTGAAGCTGTGCCGCCTGGTGTGGAGCGAGTCGGACGGGCTGCCGGGGGTGATCGTGGATCGCTACGGGGACTTTCTGGTGCTGCAGACGCTGACGCTGGCGATGGATCAACGGAAGGAGCTGATCGTGCAGGCGCTGAATGACGTGCTGAAGCCGCGCGGGATCGTGGAGCGCAATGAGGTGGCGGTGCGCAAGGCGGAGGGAATGGAGCTGGTCAAAGGCGTGATCAGCGGGGAGACGCCGGAACCGTTTGTAGTGCGGTATCAGGGCAGCGCGTTTCATGCGGACCTCATCGAGGGGCAGAAGACGGGGCTATATCTGGACCAGCTGGACAACTATCAGCAGGTGTCGCGGCTGGCGAAGGGTCGGCGGGTGCTGGACTGTTTTTCGAATCAGGGCGGCTTTGCGCAGGCCTGCGCGCTGGCGGGTGCGAGCGAGGTGACGGCGGTGGACATCAGCGAACCGGCGACGGAGGTGGCGAAGAAGAATGCGGTGATCGCGGGCGCGAAGATCGAGTGCATCGCGGAGAATTGCTTTGATTTCCTGAAGCGTAGCGAGGCGGCGGGGGCGAAGTATGATCTGATCATCCTGGACCCACCGTCGTTCACCAAGACGAAGAGTTCGGTGCGCGATGCGCTGCGTGGGTACAAGGAGATCCACCTGCGGGCGATGAAGATGCTGGAGCCGGGCGGGATCTTTGCGACGTTTACGTGCTCGCATCATGTGAGCGCGAGCGAGTTTCACAGCAGCATCACGGATGCGGCGGTGGATGCGAAGAAGACGCTGAGGCGAGTGACGACGTATACGCAAAGGCCGGATCATCCGATCCTGGCGACGATTCCGGAGACGGAGTATTTGCGAGGGTATGCGTATGAGGTGGTGGCGGCGTGGTGAGGGAACCCAGCAGACAACAGTTTTTTATAAACACACAAAAGGCGCTAAAAGTAAAACCGCGAAGATTAAATTATGGGCTTTGTAAAAATTACTCTTCAAAATTACAGAGCATTTCCTAATTGTGCGCCTGTTACTTTCGAAGTGCATGAAGGCATAACCTTTCTTCTTGGAGTTAACAATGTTGGAAAAAGTGCACTCTTAAAAGCCTTTTTTGAACTGCGCCCCTTAATACTAGTACAAGAATTAAGACATTCGCGTGGAGGCACCCGGTCTTTGAATGTCTCAATGCAGACTTCATTTGATAGGCTATGCAACAGATCAACCCCAAACCATGCTATAACCATAAAAATCGAAGATGAAACTTCCGGATGGATTTTGAAGTTGCGACCAGTAAATGCCCAACCACACAATTCACAGTTAGCAGTAACAGTTAATACCATAGGAAATCCTTCCGACCAATTAATTTCTATAGTTCATGACTTATTTCATTCCTCGATGTACGTTGGCTCTTTTCGAAGTCCCGCCGTCGAAGTGTCTGATAAATTGTATGATATTCAAATCGGCAAGAGATTTGTGGCAGAGTGGGACTTGTGGGCGAACGGCATCAGAATTGATCACAGCAATCAAGTGGAAGCATTAGTTCAAGAACTCAAAGAATTATTTGGGTTCAATCGATTTTCTATTTCAGTATCTCAGGATAGTGCCCAGCTTCATTTACACACCGACGATGGCAGGTTCGCTCTCAATGAACTAGGGGACGGCATTGCTCATTACGTAATCGTTTTGGGTAATGCCATGACACGCCGACCTGCCTTCATTTTCATAGATGAACCTGAGATCGGCTTACACCCACGAATGCAAGAGATATTCGTTCGGACACTTGCCTCTAAAGCGAAATATGGGTTGCTCGCCACCTCACACTCTGTGGGTCTTGCACGAAGCGTGGCCGATCAGATTGTAACCATCACTCGAGAATCAGATGGAAGGCGACGCTGCTTACCATATGGCGAACATCGAACGGAAACGATGGTTCAATCTATTTCCGAGCTTGGTTACAGCCAGTATGCTGAAATTGGTGGTAATCATTTATTGCTTGTTGAAGGGCGAACAGACATCAAATCATTTAGGGAAATTTTGAGAAAATTTAACTTGGAGAAACACTTTTTAATCTGGTCTCTTAATGGCTCTGATTGGCTACGCGCAGATCCCGCCATGATCAGTGATGAATTGAACGAGCTAAAACGTCTTAATGCTCGATCGATATCGGTGATTTTTGACAGTGAACGCACCTCGTACGAAATGGATGTCGCTCCTCATCTGAAACCATTTCTGAATCTCTGTCACTCGCTGGGATTTCAAGTATTTCCGACGGATCGGCATTCAACTGAAAATTATATCACTCAAGCTGCACTTGATGAGCTAATTCCAGGCCACAAAGCGCTCGGTCCTTTTGAGGTATTTGGCACCAATGGTAGCAAATGGGCCAAAACCAAAAATTGGTTGCTATTCCAGAGGATGAAAGCCGAGGACTTCGATGGAACCGGCTTAAAGAACTTCATTTTGGACACGTTAGCTGGAGCCGTTACCAGAACTGATTAGCCTCAATTGATAAGGATTTACAGCCCCCCCCTTTCACCTTAGGGTTGAAAAACCAATCTTTGACATTGACTCTTGGGCCAAGATGGGTTGAAATTTCAACCCATGAAGAAGATTGCCCAATTGAGCCGTCGTGAGCGGGAGGTGATGGACCTGGTGTTTGCGCAGGGGGAGGCGACGCTGTCGCAGATTCTGGAGGGGATGGAGAAGGCGCCGACGCGGGCGGCACTGAGGTCGATCCTGACGATCCTGGAGGGGAAAGGGCAGCTCAAGCACCGCCAGGAGGGGCGGGAGTTTATCTACCAGCCGGTGCACTCGCGGGAGGAGGTGGGGCAGAGCACGCTGAGCCGGGTGATCGGAACGTTTTTTGGGGGATCGCTGACGCAGGCGCTGGCGGCCTACCTGAACGCGCCGGGGACGAAGCTGAGCGAGGAGGAGGTGATGGAGATGCGGAGGCTTTTGGATGGGATGAAGAGTGGGCAGCGGACGAAGGGAGCCTGAAGCGAGATTTTTCACCGTGCAGATGGGAGCGCTGTAGAGGTTTGTTTTTTTTTGCGAGAGGAGAGGTGGCGGTTGGCCGAAGGGCTATGGGGATGAGGGGGAAGGCGGAAGTTTGCGCTTTGGCGTAGTGCTGCGGGCTCGGAGGCCCGCGCGCCGGGGGGCTTTGGGGTGCGCCTAGTCAGGGGGATGGCGGGAGCGCTGATCGACAGGCAGGAGTGCCTATCGTACTGGCTCAATGCGTGAGGGCGTAGAAGACGATGTTGATGCCGAGGGGGTAGGCGTGTTTTTCGGAGACGTGGGTGAAGTACCAGGGGTCGCTCTGCTCCTGCTCCCAGCCGTCGCCGAGGTCGTTGTTGAGGCAGATGAGCATGACCATGCGACCGCGATCGTCGAAGACGGCGCGGAAGTGCGGGGTGGCGGAGTCGGGGCGGATCTCGTTGTGCATGGCGGTGCGGCCCTGTTTATTCATCTGTTCCCAATAGACATTGCTGTGGACCTGGGGTGGTGAGGGCAGGTCGAAGACGCTGTGGAAGATGGGGTGGTCGGGCTGGAGCTCGACATAGCTGCGGTCGGGCCAGATCTTTTTGAAGACGGGCTCAAAGGCTTTCCATTCATCGCCGCCCCAGAAGTCGTCCATGAGGATGAAGCCGCCATTGAGCATGTAGTCACGCAGGATGCGGGCCTGGGCATCGGTGATATCCATGTGGCCGGGCTCTGAGACGTAGAGAAAGGGGTGATGGCGGAGCTGATCGGGGTCGATGTCGAGAATGACTGGATAAGGGCTGACCTGGATGGAGGTGAGCTGGTGGAGGCGGAAGGAGAAATTGAGCTCGGCCTCCGGGTAGTCGGCCGTCCAGCGGCCGCCACGGCGGAAGGGGTAGCAGAGGCGGGCGAAGGTGAAGACGTCGTGCGGGAGGTCGGGGTGGAGATCCCACACGGGGGCCTTGTGGCCACTGTGACGCCAGCCTTTGAACTGGCGTGGGTCCTGCGGGAACTGGACCTCCCTGCCCCGATAGATGCCGCGACGCGTGGCCGGGGCGAACTGGGAGTGAGAACTGCCGAAGGCGAGCAGTACGAGGCATGGCAGGAGCGCTTTCCAGAGCCTGGGTGTCATGCGGTGGGTTTTACCTGAAACGAGGGCGCGGTGGCGAGAGGATTCTGCTAGAGGCTGAGCGACTGAGTCTGGTGAAAAATCAAGCCTGGAGACGTGCGCGGCTGCTTGAGGACAAGCAGCCCTACCAGCGCTGGGTGTCATGCGGTGGGTTTTACCCGAAACGAGGGGGCGGTGGCGAGATCCTTTTGGAATGATACCACGCAGAGCTTAAAACGGGTCTCTCTCTGGATGCCGGCATTTCAATGCGGCCAACTAGGGGCTGGCGGCGTGGAATCGTCTAGATCCCACACGCTTCCGCATCGCTCAGCGGCCTCGAACATCCTCGAAGCCGCTGCAGGTGGGTGGGATCAAGATGCCCCCCTCCGGTGGCTTGTGTATGCGGCTGCAGGACCTTTTCAATCGCCTCTTCATTTGAGATCCACTTATGAAGGGGTGGAGTCATCGCTATGAGCAGGATGAAGGGCTTTCGCTGTGAGTGGTGGGTAGGTTTGACGACACGAGACTCACGAAAGCGGTAGCTTCGCGACCGCAGTCCAAATTTGCGCTACTCGTGGCGGAGCGTTGGGAACATCGAGGCCCAGGTGTGCGGTGTGTGCGTGCTGATCAAAGCCAGGGGCCCCAGGCTTTAGTCGGTGATGAGCTTGTTGACCGTGTAGTAGGCCATGCGGTGCCAGAGCGGGGTGCCGTCTTTGGCTTTGAGTGGTGGAAGCTCGAACTCGTGGACGTAGCCAGGGCGGAGGGTGGTGGGGCACTGGACGTGGAGGGTGAGGCCATCGGGGCTGAGCTGTACGGAGTCGATCTTGAGGGGCTGGGTGTCGAGCTCGTCGCCGCCGTATTTGCTCTGGAATGGATAGGTGTAGCTGGTGCCGGTGAGGGCGGTGAGGCTGGCGGCATCCACGGGAAGGGTGAAGGTGAAGCGGAAGCCGGAATTGGTGAGCTGCATGGTGCGGACCTCGAGCGGGGTCTTGTGCGTCCAGACAATGCGCTGGAGGCCGAAGGGGCGGTTGCCTTTGCTATTCCAGCCGCGGTTTGACTGGCCGACGATGAGGGAGCCATCGGGGAGGAAGCCAAGGGCGAGAGCGGCGCACTGGAGGCCATCGATGAATGGGAAGCAGGCACCCTGGTATTCGCCGCCGACTTTTTCGAGGAAGACGCGATTGACCCCGCTGAGGACGAATTCGCCGAGGAAGAGCTGCTTTTCAAAGGGGCCGAATTTGCCGGGGCTGAGATCGCAGGCGATGCCGGTGCCGCTCTGGCCCATCTTGACATACGGGAGCCAGACGGCGGGCGGGGTGTAGCCCTGCACCTTTTTCATGGCCTCGGCGACTGTGATGCCGTCGGGCTGCTTGAGGGCGATCTTGACGGGGGACTCGGGACGCTGGGCATCGGGGATGGAGTCGGCGTGGGAGAAGTAGGCACCTTTGCGGGCGTGGAAAAGCGGGGTGGTGGGCATCCAGTTGCCCTGCTGGTCGGTTATGAAGATGTCGCCCTCGGCATTCTGGCCGATGCCGCAGGGGCTGCGGAATCCGGCGCAGAAGGGCTCGAGCTGGGCCTGAGGGGTGGTGCGCACGACCCAGCCGCGCCAGAGGGGATGGGTGGCCTCATCGCCCGCGCCTTTCCAGGTCTTGCCCATGCTGCAATTGAGCGAGGTGTAGATGTTTCCCTCTTTGTCGAAGACGGGGCCGTAGGCGTACTCGTGGTAGGCAGCGGAGACGCCCCAGCCGGTGGAGGCGCAGAGGTATTCGTCGGCTTTGCCATCGCCGTCGGTATCGCGCAGGCGGGTGACCTCGGCGCGCTGGGTGGCATAAAGTGCTCCATCATGCCATGCGAGGCCGAGGATCTCGTGCAGGCCGGAGGCGAAGAGACGGAAGTCTGGCTTGGAGGTGTCGGTGGGATTTTGGGCGATCCAGATTTCGCCTTTGCGGAGGGCGACGGCGAGCCTGCCATCGGCAGTGACGGCGATGCCGCTGGCTTCGAAATTGACGCCCTTAGGGGGCTCGTAGGTTTCGATGCGGTAGTAGGCGGACTGGTCCTGCGCGTGGGCGGCTGAAAAGACAACCAGGAGACCAAGGATCAGCCGCAGAGGGGCAGAGAGGCAGAGGGAGCAGAGTTTTGCTGCTGCATTCTGGTATGATTCCAAGCGTGGGTGCCTCTGGTGAATTAATGAAGTGACAGACCAAAACGGTGTCGCCGAGGCAAGACTGCGCTTGCCTCTCTGCCACCGCACTCCAAGACGCTTCGCGACTACCATGACAGGATCTCCTTTGTTTGCTTGCCGTTGATGGTGATGATGTGCTCGAAGCCGCTGGCGGTGGGGCGCAGGGTGTCTTCGACGGGCTGGCCGTCTTTGAGGTATTTGAAGGTGGGGATGCCGTCTTTGGCGAGGGTGTAGCCGCGGAAGATGCGGGTGCCGGTGGCGGCGGGGAGTTCTTTGACGTCGGTGCCGAGGGGCTTGATGGGAGGCATGGTGCGGTCCTGCCAGTTGCTCATGGCGTCGAGGAAGCGGCCTTTCCAGAGGATGGCCCAGCGGCTGGTCTTGGCATCGAAGGCGGCATTGAGTCCGCCGGGGAAACCGACGCCGATGGCGTGGGTGCCGACGCCTTCGATGAAGCTGCGGAAGATGATGGGGCGCTTTTCGGAGTCGGGCTTGAGCTCGAAGTCGGCGGCGGACATGAGGCCTTCGGGGAGAGGCTGGCCATCGATCTCGCGCAGGTAGGTCCAGATGCTCTCGATGTCTTTGTCGGCGGTCTTGCGGCCGACGAACATTGGGGGCATGACGGTGCCTGTTTGCGTGGCCTGGGGATTGAGAAGCAGCTCTTTGAAATACTCGGGCTGCAGGCGCTCGACGGTGTGGGTGAGGCGGATGACGGGCGGGCCGAGGGACTTGCGGTCTTTGAGACCATGGCAGGAGACGCAGGCGAGCCCTTTGGCACCAAGGAGCTGGCGGCCGAGCTCGGCGCGGTGGTGCTTGGCGAGGCCGGAGACATCGATCTGCACGGGCTTTTGCAAGGCGTCTGCTTCATTGAGCCAGGTGATGAGCATCTCTGTCTGATCGCGGCCAAAGCTGGGCATGTGGGTGTCCATGTAGGGGCGCACGCTGCCGCCGGTGCCCCAGAGGATTTTTTCGAACCAATCGCGCGTGAGCTTGCGACCAGCTTTGTCGAGCGTGGGGGGAAGATTGGCGAGGTGACCGAGAGATTCGGCACCGGGGTCACTGACGCCGAAGTATTGAGCGCGGGGATCTTCGGGACCACCTTTGCCATCGCGGTCGTGGCAGGCGTAGCAATTGAGGCGGGTCATCTGCCAGTCCACCTTTTCCTGAGCGGTAAGCTGGGGAGCATCCTGCTGCTGGATCATTTTCAGAGCGAGTGTGAGGGCGCGTTTTTCGAGGTCGTTGAGATCGTAGCGGGGCGTGCCGCTGGGCTGCTTTTCAGCCATGCAGCCGAGTGAGGGTGAGAGGTCTTTGAGGGGCTTGGAGGTGGCTTTGGCTGCCACGGCGGAATCAACTTTGTGGCAGGCGATGCAGTTCATCTGCTCGAAGACTGCGCGGCCTTTGGCGATGCCTTGCGGCGGTATTTTCAGCGCTGCGCGGGCGGTGGCTTTTTCTGAGATGCGGCCGGTGTGCAGGTAGGCGGCGATGTCTGAGGCTTCCTGCTCGGTGAGGCGCATGTCTGGCATGCGGCCGGAGGGGCGGATGGCGAGAGGATGGCGGAGGAAGTAGGAGAGCGCGGTGAAGTCGTAGGCGTCTGCGAGTGCGATGGGCACGGAGGCATTGCCGGGTTTCTCGACTTCTGCATCAGGAGCGGCCTTGGGCGGGCGGACATCCTTGCCGGGCTCATGGCAGGCGACGCATCCGACTTTATGGTAGAGATCTTTGCCGCGCTCGGCGTCTCCGGCGGGCACCTGCGGAGCATCCCATTTCATTGCGCTGAGATATTCCACCAACGCCTCGACCTTTTCGTCATCGCCTTCTGCACCGTGGAAGAGACCGGGCATCTGGGTGCCTTTCTTGCGGGTCTGGGGGCTGCGGATCATGAGCCAGAGGGTATCTGCGTCCAGACGCGAGCCGACGCCGCCGAGTCTGGGGCCTTCCTTGGCGACGAGGCGCTGCTGCCATGAGGCGGGTGCTGTGTGGCAGGCGGTGCAGTTGAGTTCGGCGAGCAGGAGCAGGCCGCCATTGACGAGTGATTCGTCGGGATCCTGGGGGATGTGGAATTGGTCGAAGGTGTAAACGAAGGCGTGATTGATGGGCTCGGCCTGGAGAGGATGGGCCTGGAGATGGCCGCTAAAAAACGCAGAAGCCGCAAAAAGGGTGCAGAGTTTCGATGAATTCATTTTGCGTTTTTGTGTCGCTTTGCGGCCATTCGAGTCAGGTTAAATGCCCATCTTGGCACGCTCGGCGTCGAGGGCCTTGATCCATGGGGCGACGAAGTGGCCGGAGTCGTGGTAGGTGCGGCCGGAGTACATGTGCTGGTCGATGACGCAAGGCTCATTGACGTAGATGCCGCCGCAGATTTCGAGGTCGAACTTGCACTTGGCCACGGTGGCCATGCGGAGGCCTTTGACGATGTCGGCACGGGCGGGGATCTCCACGCCGTGGCATACGCTGGCGCAGGGCTTCTTCTGCTCCCAGAACCACTTGGTGATGCGGAGGAGGTCGGCGTCCTCGCGGATGTACTCGGGGGCGCGGCCGCCGCTGAAGAAGATGCCGACGTATTCCTCGGGCTTGATGTCTTTGAAGGCGATGTCGGCATCGATGCTGTAGCCTTCCCACTCCTTGGTGATGGTCCAGCCGGGCTTGATCTCGTGAAGCACCATCTGGTATTTCCGTTTTTCCGGCGCGGCGACGACTGGCTTGTAACCGCCCTCGATGAGGCGGTAGAAGGGATAGAGGGTGTCAACGGTTTCGGTGGCGTCGCCGACGATGATGAGGACTTTGGCTTCGGACATGAGGTGTGTGTTTGAGTTTGGTTTGTGGGATTGAATGATTAACCGAGCAGGCTGTCGAGATGATTCTTGGCACGCATGATTTCCGCCGTGGTTTCTGCTGCCGTGGGCAGGATGGGAATGCCGCGCGGGGTGGGGTGCATGAAGATCTCGGTGGGGCCGGTGAAGCCGGTGGCTTTCAGAGATTGCAGCAGGGGCTTCCAGTCGAGTTTGCCACGGCCGGGCAGTTGCTGAAGTTCTTCTTCCTTCGGCATGGGCTTGAAGCAGCCGTGGCCAAACTCCCAGGCATAGAAGAGGGTCATCTTCTGGTCGATGTGCGTGATGAGATCGCACAGCAGTTTTTCGTCCTGCGGCAGGTGGTAGGGAGCCAGGGCGATGCCGATGCCGGGGATGGTGCGGATTTCATCGGCGAGCCAGCGGAGGGAGTCGGGGGTGTCGATGAGGTTGTTGACGTGATTTTCGATGCCGAGGGTGATGCCACTCTGGGCGGCGAGAGCGGCATGGGGCTTCATCTTTTCGACGAAGGCTTTCACGTTGAGCTTGAGCTGCTCGGGAGAGACCTTGTAGTCCCCTGCCCCGCCTGCGACAATGAAGGTGCCGCCGAGCTTTTTCACGATGCCGATTTCTTCGGTGAGGCGGAAGGGCCCAAGGTCATAACGCGTGGTGCCGCCAAAGCCAAGGCCATGCTCCTTCAGCATGTCTGCAAACTTTTCGTGGCCGATGGCATCGATCTCCTCGCGCTGGGTGCCGTGCTTTTTGGGCCAGAGTTCGATGCTGGTTGCGCCGGTTTTCTTCACTTCAGGCAGGATCTCCGCCAGGGGCAGGCTGCCATACATGGAGGAGGCGAGCATGTAGTTCAGCTTCCACGGCGGCGGCTCGGCGGCGCACGCTGGAGCGGCGGCGATGGCGGACAGGGACTGCAGGAAGCGACGGCGGCTGGTCATGCGCTATACAACGCCAGCCATGCCGCCTCTTCATTCAGACTTTGAATTGGCGTCTTCAGGTTTTGCGGCGGTGGAGAAAAGAGCCATAGAAGCTAACCTGGAGCGGCTGAAGCCGGAATTAAAACACGAAGAATCGAGCCTGCCAGAAAGAGACAGCCTTGGTTACGCGGCAGATCTGAGTGTCTGCGCGGGGAGAGGAGCGAGGACGAGTTTGATTCGTCGGTGTGTCTTTGGCAGCTTAGTGCTGGAGGGGTGTTTTGATGACTGCTCTAACCTTGTACACGCTCCACCTGAGCACCGAGAGAGGCGAGTTTGTCGTCAAGGTGCTCGTAGCCGCGGTCGATGTGGTAGAGGCGGTTGATCTCGGTTTTGCCTTCAGCAACGAGTCCGGCGAGCACGAGGGCGGCGGAGGCGCGGAGGTCGGAGGCCATGACGGGAGCACCTTTGAGCACTGCGCCGCCGCGAATGCGGGCGGTGGCGCCCTGGAGGTCGATGTTGGCGCCCATGCGCTTCATTTCGGCGCAGTGCATGAAGCGCTGCGGGAAGATGGTCTCGGTGATGGTGCTGGTGTCATTGATGACGCAGGCGAGGGCGCACATCTGCGCCTGCATGTCGGTGGGAAAGCCGGGGTAGCAGAGAGTGGTGAGGTCGAATCCCTTGGCGTTCGGATTGGGCTTTACGGTGATGCTGTCCTTGGTGATGTCGATGGGGAAGCCGCATTTGATCATGGCATCGGTGACGGCTTTCATGTGCTCGGGCATGACGCGCCTGAGCGTGACGCCCTCTCCAAGCATGGCACCGGCCACAAGGAAGGTGCCGGCTTCGATGCGGTCAGGGATGACGACGTGCTCGGCACCGTGGAGTTCCTTGACGCCTTCGATGACGATGCGGTTGGTGCCAGCGCCTTCTATTTTGGCCCCCATTTTGATGAGGAAGTTGGCGAGGTCCTCCACCTCAGGCTCTGCGGCGGCGCCTTCGATGATGGTGGTGCCTTTGGCCAGGACAGCGGCCATCATGACATTGTCTGTACCGAGCACGGTGGAGCCGTGCTTGCCCATGAGATTCATCTGGCCGCCTTTGAAGCCTTTCTTGGCATTCACAAAGATGTCGCCGCCTTCCACCAGGATCTGTGCGCCAAGAGCTTCGAGGCCTTTGAGGTGGAGGTCCACCGGGCGGTCGCCGATGACGCAGCCGCCGGGGAGAGAAACCGTGCACTTTTTGAGACGGCCGGTGAGCGGACCGAGGACGCAGATGGAGGCGCGCATTTTGCGCACGAGGTCGTAAGGGGCGACGGATTTGATCTTCTCCGCCTTGACGACGACGACGCCGCTGGCGCGCTCGACCTCGGCACCGAGTTCCCCGAGGATGCGGACCATGTAGTTGGTGTCGCTGAGATCGGGCACACGGCGGATGGTGCAGGTGTCCTTGGTCAGGAGGGTGGCGGCGAGAATGGGCAGCGAGGAGTTTTTAGAGCCGCTGATGTTGATGCGGCCTTTGAGCGAAGCGCCGCCGTGGACGATGAGTTTTTCCATGAGAGTGAGACTGTCTTGCTTTGTGCTGCGAAATGCCGAAGTGGCAAGCCATTCTTCGAATTGAGTTCGATTCAAAGAACGCTTGAAAAAAGTTCTTGCCGGATTGGATTACACCCGTAATCCTATGATTACATTTGTAATCCGACCCCCATGGCACGCCGTCCCACGACACCACCCACGCCTAAGATCTCCGACGCCGAATGGACAGTGATGAATGTCTTCTGGCAGCGGGGCACGAGCACGCTGGCGGAGGTGGTGAAGGAGCTGGAAGGCAGGCTGCACTGGAAACCGCGCACGGTGCAGAGCCTGATCCGCCGTCTGGTGGACAAAGGTGCGCTGGGGGTGGAGGCGGTGGGACGAGAGTACCGCTACCTGCCCGCCGTGGCCCAGGACCAGTGCCAGCATGAGGAGAGCCGCAGCTTTCTGGACCGCGTCTTCAACGGGCGGCTGACACCCTTTGTGGCGGGGCTGATGGAACGTGAAGAAGTGACGCAAGATGACCTAGCTGCGCTTCGTGAAGTGCTGAACCAGGCTGAGAAGAAACTCAAAAAGTAGCTCCACCATGAATGCCGACACCCTACTGCACTGGCTGCTGCGAACCTCGCTGGAAGCCAGCGTTCTCATTCTGGCGGTGCTGGGACTGCGACTGATGCTGGGCACGCGGCTGAGCCCGGCGTGGCGGATCGGTCTGTGGATGCTGGTGGGAGTGAAGCTGATGCTGCCTGCCTTCATCCCGGCGGGGTTTGGACTGGGTGGGTGGTTTCAACAAACTGCGGATGCTTCTGCTGGTGAGACTGTCATGACGCAGCGTGGTGTGGCTGACGAAGTGGACGCTGCCGCTTCTGTAAAGGTGCAGTCTGTTGCACCAGTGGTGTCTCATTCATCAGCGTCTGCATGGATTCCGAGCGGGGTCAGTCTGGCGCTGGGGCTGTGGGTGAGCGGTGGTATGTTTGTTTTACTGGCAGCGATCTATCGGCAGCAGCGTTTTCACCGTGCGCTACGCCGCAGGCCGCAGGCTGCAGATCCCCTGCTCTGTGCTCTCGTGGCGAGCCTGAGCCGGAAAGCCGGGGTGAAAGAACCAGTGCGTCTTCTGCTGATGCCCGCAGGCACAACGCCAGCCCTGGTGGGGGTGATGCGGCCCTGCATCCTGCTGCCGGAGGACTGGGAAGAGCGTTTTGACGAAGGCAGCCTGCGCCATGTGCTGCTGCATGAGCTGCTGCACATCAAAAACCATGACCTGATCTGGAACTGGACCGCCGTGGCAGTACAGGCGCTGCATTGGTTTAATCCGCTGGTGTGGCTTGTGGTGTCGCGCTTTCAGGCGGACCGCGAACTGCGATGCGATGCGGGCGCGCTGGCGCTGCTGCCGCCGAAGGAGCGGCTGGACTACGGGCACACGCTGCTGCGCATTCAGGAGACATTTTTCGCACCACCGGTCATGGCAGGACTGGCCCCCTGTGTGCGCAACCACCCTGCCCTGCGCCAACGCATTCATATGATCGCCCAGCCAACCATCCGCCAGCCTGTGCTCCAAGCCCTGCTCACCGTCACGCTCGGAGCGCTGGTGAGTTATTCCTTCACCACTGCGCGCGCAGTGGAAAAAGAAGTGCCGGAGAAGGTGCGCACGCGGGAGGGATCACGCACGCCTGCGGCGGAACCGCCCAAGACTGCCACGAATGAAACAGAGACTGGTGCTCCAGCGAAAGCCCGTGAAGGTGAGAGTGGCAGCACGAAGGCCACCGGCATGCGTGAAGGCGATGGCGGCACGCGCAAACCTGGCACTCGTGATGGCGAGAAGCCGCGCAGTGGAAGCGGTGACGGCGATGGCGCACGCAAGACCGGCATGCGCGATGGGGAAAAACCGCGCACAGGAGAGCGTGACGGAGAGGGTGCGAGGAAGACGGGTGCACGCGATGGGGAGAAGCCGCGCACGACAGGAGAGCGTGATGGCGAGGGCATGCGAAAAAGCGGGGCACGGGATGGAGAGAAAGCCACAGTCGCAGGTGAGACGATCACGCTGCGTGTGATCAAGGGCGGCGAGGCCGTGGTGGTGAATGGTGAGGAGATCGCCATGAATCGGCTGCGCGGTCATCTGCACAGCTTTCTGCCGGATCATGCGGGAGCGAAGGTGGTGATCACAGGTGAAGGTGATGTGCCCATGAGCGCGATGCACAACACGATGGATGCGGTGCGAGATAATGGGAATAAGAGTGTGAGTATTCAGACGGAATAGCCAATAGCTGCATTACCACCTCCTCATACCGTCATGTTCACGCTGGATGCGGCGATGACGACACAATGACGAATGAGTAAATCCGAATGACTAAATAATTCCAAATGTCGAAGCCGGATTCCAAAAAGAACTCGATGCGAATTTCGTCCTTCGGACTTTGTCACTCATTCGTCATTTTGCTTTCAGCTCTCGTAGTCCCGTCGCTCGTAAAGTCAGCGACAACGCAGGATGTTAACGCGGCGATAACGAAGGCGGTTTTGTTTTATCATTCCAAAGCAGCGACGCACGGTGGGTATGTGTATCGTTACAGCTCGGACTTCAAATTGAGGGAGGCGGAGGGGATTCCGGGGAAAGACACGATCTGGATCCAGCCGCCAGGGACGCCTGCGGTGGGCATGGCGATGCTGGATGCGTATGAGGTGACGAAGGATGAGAAGTGCCTGGCTGCAGCGGTGGAGGCGGCGCATGCGGTGGCGCGCACGCAGCTGGTGTCGGGCGGATGGGATTACTCAGGGGACTTTGCCGAGAAGGATCGGGAGAAGCATCTTTATCGGCGTGACGTGAATGGCAGGCTGATCGAGCGGAGGAAGGTGCCGGCAAGCGAAGGCGGGTGGCATGTGTGGAGGAAGCACGCGAACAAGAACAACTACTCCACCTTTGATGATGATGTGTCGCAGGCGGCGACGCGGCTGTTGGTGCGGGTGGACGCTGCGCTGGGCGGGAAGGATGCGGAGATCAAGGAGGCGGCAGAGTTTGCCCTGAGCGCGATCCTGGCGACGCAGTATCCTTCGGGGGGATGGAGTGCGAACTGGGACAGCTTTCCTAAAGCGCCACCGACGACCGCGATGTATCCGATCAAGGCGGGGAGTTATCCGGCTGACTGGCCGCGCAAGTGGCCGAAGGATTTCACGGGATGCTATGTGCTCAATGACAACACACATGCGACGCTGATGAGCACGCTCATCCTGGCGTGGCAGCTACGGGGAGAAGAGAAGTATCTGGAAGCGGCGAAGCGTGGCGGGGATTTTTTAGTCGCCGCGCAGATGCCTGATCCGCAGCCGGCGTGGGCGCAGCAGTATGATGCGGAGATGCAGCCGGAGTGGAGCCGGGCCTTTGAACCGAGTGCAATCTGCGGACGTGAAAGCCAGGCGGCGATGTGGGCGCTGCTGAAGCTGGCGGCGGTGACGGGTGAGAAGAAGTACCTTGCGCCGCTGCCGAGGGCGATCGCGTATCTGCGGAAGGCGCTGCTGCCGGACGGGAGGATCGCGCGCTACTATGAGCTACAGACGAACAAGCCGCTGTATTTTGAGCGTGGCGAGGGCGGCAAGGGGTTTGTGCTGACCTACTCGGATGCAAAGGCTTCCTCCAATTACGGCTGGAAATGGGACAGCGAGCTGGAGGCGCTGGAGTCTTTCAGGCAGAAGATCGAGCGCGGTGAGCGTGTTGTTTTTCCACGGGTGGAGAAAGAGCGCTGGTCATCGCCGCCGACGGAGGGGGAGATTGCGATAATTTTGAAGGAGCAGCATGCGGATGGCTCGTGGCCCGTGACGGATGAGGAGCGGGGATGGATGCGCGATGCGAGTGGGAAGAAAACGCGGCCTGCGGGCGGGGTGATCTACAGCCTGGACTTTGTGCAGAATGTGAAGGCGCTGTGTGCGTGGCTGAAGGCGAAAGGAGGCGGCAGATGAAGACTATGATGGGCATTGGGACGCGTATGTGGCGGAACTTTGCGCAGGCTTTTGAACGCTCGAAAGCGCCGGAGGACCGGCGCACTCCAGGACGCTGTCGCGTTCACCTCATGCCCACACAGGGCATCTGCGCCATCTTTGTCTCGGTAGCGTTTTGCGGCTCGGCCATCCAAGCGTCTGAGAAATATGAGAACGAGACGCCGTGGTCGTATCAGCGCATTCTGAGGCCGGTGGTTCCGGTGGTGAAGGATGGGGCGTGGCCGAAGGATGACATGGATCGGTTTATTCTAGCGAAGCTGGAGAAGGAGAACCTGCGGCCGATTGGGGATGCGTCGAGATTGACGCTGATACGGAGGGCGTCGTTTGATCTGCGCGGACTGCCGCCGACGCAGGAGGAGGTGGAGCGTTTTGTGAAGGATGCGGCGGCGGATGATGTGGCGTTTGCGAAGGTGGTGGATGCGTTTCTACAGTCGGAGCGTTTTGGAGAACGATGGGCGCGGCACTGGCTGGATGTGGTGCGGTATGCAGACAGCGTGGGCCGGGTGTGGAATGCGCCGTTTACGTATGCGTGGAAGTATCGTGACTGGGTGATTGATTCACTGAACGCGGACAAGCCGTACAACCGGTTTGTGGCGGAGCAGATTGCGGGAGATCTTTTACCGGCAACGACGGTGCTGCAGAAGCGTGACCAGATTGTGGGCACAGGCATGCTGGCTCTGGGCAGTGTGAATCTACAGGAGGGAGACTATGAGCAGTTTGTGCTGGATCAGGTGGATGACCAGATCGACGTGGTTTCGCGTGCGTTCATGGGGCTGACGATCAGCTGTGCGCGGTGCCATGACCACAAGACGGAACCGGTGAGCCAGAAGGACTACTATGCGCTGGCGGGGATCTTTTACAGCAGCCGCACGCTGCCGGGTCAGGCGAATCGGAGTGACATGAATGGATCGGGCTATGTGGATCCGGAGATGCTGGTGGATCTGCCGACGAAACTGGACGAGCGCGTGGGCCCGCCGAGCCAGCTGCCGGAGGGAATTCATTCGATGGATGACATTCGGGCGCTGGGAAATCCGAAGACGACGATCCGCTATGATGTGGACCCGCATTTATGCATGGGGGTGATCGAGGGTGAGATCAAGGACTGTGAGCTGGCGGTGGGAGGAGATCCGAACGACCGCAAGGCTGCACCTGAGCGGGGAAAGCTGGGCATGCCGTCCCTGCCCCCGCTGCCGAAGATTCCTGCGAAGTCTTCGGGCCGGCTGGAACTGGCGCTGTGGATGACACAGGCAACGCATCCCCTCACCTCGCGCGTGGCGGTGAACCGCATCTGGCAGCATCTGATGGGCGAAGGGATCGTGCGCACGGTGGATGATTTTGGGATCACGGGGAGTGATCCGACGCATCCGGAGCTGCTGGATCATCTGGCGATCCGGTTTGTGGAAGGAGGGTGGTCGGTGAAAAAGATGATCCGTGCGATGATGCTGAGCCGCACGTACCGGCTGGCGAGCACGGGAAATCCTGAGCATCATGATGCGGGCAACAAGCTGCGGTGGCGCATGAATGCGAAGCGGCTGGAGCTGGAACCGCTGCGAGACACGCTGCTGCAACTGGCGGGCAAGCTGACGTTTGACCGGCCTGAAGGCATCCAGGTGGCGGGCACGGGGGGCAAGGGACGGCATGGACTGACGCGCGGGCTACTAGGTATTGATGAGCCCTATCGAACGATTTATCTGCCGGTGGTGCGGGACAATGTGCCGGAGCTTTTCAGCACGTTTGATTTTCCGGGACCGACGCAGATCAAGGGGCAGCGCGATGTGACAACAGTGGCACCGCAGGCGCTGTTTTTCATGAACAACGAGTTTGTGGAGGAGGTGGCGGGGGAGATTGCAGCGAAGACCGGAAAGGATGTGAAGGCGGCCTATCGGCTTGTGCTGGGACGGGAGCCGTCGAGCGAGGAGATGCGTGATGCGGGTGAACTGGATCTGCAGACGCTGGTGCAGGCGCTGCTGGGGACGGCGGAGTTTCGGTACATTTTCTAACCACTAATCGGACACTAATAACACACTAATGTTCCAATCCATCCAATCTCAGTCATTAGTGTCTGATTAGTGGACATTAGTGGTACAAAAAAATTCGACCATGACCACACGCCGCCACCTTCTCCAATCCACCAGCACCGGCTTTGGCTGGCTGGCGTTTAACGCGCTGAATCAGCAGTGGGCGGGGGCTGCGGCGCCGCTCAAGACGATCAATCCGCTGGCACCTAAGGAGCCGCATTTCGCGGCGAGGGCGAAGCGGGTGATTTTCATGTTTATGCAGGGTGGGCCGAGTCATCTGGACACGTTTGATTACAAGCCGGAGCTGGCAAAGGCGGAGGCGAACAAGGTGCAGAAGTACATGGGGAGCGTGTTTGAGTTCAAGCCGCGCGGGAAGAGCGGGATCATGATCTCAGAAGCGTTTCCGGAGCTGGCAAAGCATGCGGATGAGCTGTGTCTGCTGAACGGGATGCAGACGCGGACAAATGCGCACCAGATGGCGACGGTGGCGCTGCACATCGGCAGCGAGACGTTTGTGCGGCCGTCGATGGGGGCATGGATTGTCTATGGACTTGGAACAGAGGCGGAGGATCTGCCGGGCTTTGTCACGATCAATCCGGCTGCGGACAATGGCGGGGCGATGAATTATGGCTCGGCGTTTCTGCCAGCGACATTTCAGGGAACGCGATTGAGCACGGGCGGTGGTGGCGTGCCGGACCTGAGCAATGGCAGGCTGAGTGATGCGCAGCAGCGAAAGCAGATCGAGTTCATCCAAAAGGCAAACCGCAAGCTGCTCAGCGGGGATCCAGGGAACCCGGAGATCGAGGGAATCATCCAGAGCTATGAGCTGGCGTACAAGATGCAGACGAGCGTGCCGGAGGTGCTGGATCTGAACAAGGAGCCACAGCATATCCGCGAGCTTTACGGGCTGGATGATGGGGCCACGGAGCGGTTTGGCACGCAGTGCCTGATGGCGCGGCGCATGGCGGAGAAGGGCGTGCGGTTTATTCAGCTCACGTCGCCGGGATGGGATCATCACAATGGGCTGCGGGACAACCTCGCACGGCAGTGCACGTCGATCGACAAGCCGATTGCGGGATTGATCGCGGACCTGAAGCAGCGGGACATGCTGAAGGACACGCTGATTTTGTGGGGCGGTGAGTTTGGACGTGGCAGCGGGTATGACAATGAGCCGTACAATGGCCGGGGCCACAATGGTGGTGGCTACACGATGTGGATGGCGGGTGGTGGCGTGAAGGGTGGATTCACCTACGGCAGCACGAATGAGATGGGAGACAAGGCGGAGACGGGGATCATCGGCACGCATGATCTGCATGCCACGGTGCTGCACCTGCTGGGCATGAACCATGAGCGGCTGACGTATCGATATGCGGGAAGAAATTTCCGGCTGACGGACGTGAGCGGTGAGGTGGCGAAGGCGATCTTGGCGTGAGGTTTGGTGCGCCCACGCCAGCCGCTCTATGCTTGCTTATGCTTCCTGCGCTCGTTTCCCCATCCTACAGCCAGAGAAAGAAGAAAAAGCACGATGAAGATGGCAAACACTGCAGGCATCTGCTGCGTAGGCCCGATCAGGAACTGAAGTGACTGTCGTGGCAGCGGCACGGCATGGATGAATAGCAGATGGACTACGTAGAGCGTCAGTGATTCACGCCCCGCCAGGCGCAGCCAGCCGGTGACTGAGCTGACGCGCTCTGCCGCACAGGCCACCAGCACGGCGGCCATCAGCACCCAGCCGAGGCGCTCCAGAAAGAACTCCGGCGCGCCGCCCGGCCAAGGAGACCAAGGCTGGGCAAAGGCCAGCAGTGCGCCCAGTGTAAAAACGACTGCCGCATGGCGGTCCGGAGTGCCGCTCCAAAGGCTGCGCGTCAGAAAGCCCGCAAGTCCAAAGCCGACCCAAGGAAAGAGGGCGAAGAGGGATCCTTGATTGCGATTGAAGTATTGATCTATGAGGAGCAGCCCCGTGTGCCAGTGCTCGGCGGAGGTTTGCAGTCCGACAAAGAAGAGCAGAAACAAAGCCACCACCATCTGCCGCCAGCGGCCAAAGCGCTCGGCCAGCAGCATGAGCATGCCGCTGATGGCCAAACAGTGCAGCACATTGACGGTGCAGGCGGCGCGCCATGCCTGAGCATGAAAAAGATCATTCCACGGCACATACATCAGATATCCGATGAGCAGCACCATGAGCAGGCGTTTGAGCGCTGGCAGCGGCGGCTTTGGAGACCCGGCAGTGATGTGCGCCCGCACGTAGCCTGCGATCCAGAAGAATGCAGGCGCGATGAGTCCGTGGTAGTAGCTCATCTCACGATACCATGCGGTTTTCTGCAGGCCAGCGTCGAGAAAGGTATTGGCCGAATGCGTCCACACCATGCCCAGCACGGCCAGACCGCGGAAGAGATCGAGCCAGAGGAGGCGTTTTGAGGAACCGGGCACGCGCGAGAATAACTAATTTGTTTCCATTCACAAGATGTCACTCCGAGCGACGTTGGTTACACCTCACTTTTCCAACCCATGAAGTCAGCTATTCTGCTCTCTCTCCTCATGGCAGGCTCACTGCCTGCCGCTGAAGTCTTTGAAGCCGCGCTCGGCCGCGAAACCGAACTGCCCAAGGGCAAGGAGGCGGATGGTATCCTGGGTGACTTTGTACTGCGCAGCGACAAGGTGGAGGCCCTGATCTCGCAGAACTCCCCGGGGCGTAAAGCCAACATGAGCACCTTTTACGGTGAGGACGGCGTAACCCCCGGCTGCCTGTATGACATCACCCTGCGCGGTGCGAACAACGATCAGCTCGTCGTCTATGCCCCCTGCGGCCACGGCCCGGTGAGTTATGTGAAAAGGGTGGAAACCACAGAGGCTGGCAGCGCTGCTGTGGAATCTGTGACCACCGCAGCGAAAAACGGCGGTGTGTACAAGCGCCACGAGTACCGTGTGCAGGATGGTGTGCAGGGGATCTACATCACCACCACACTGCGCAACGAGACTGACAAGCCGCAGGTTGTTTTCACGAAGTCTGATTTCACCCGCTTTGATTCCACCGGCAAAACCAAGGACGGCATCTCCTGGGTGGACGCCATCAATCCCGCGCACAAATGCGGCTACGCCGTGGGCAACCTGGAGGTGAAGGGCACTGACAAAGTGGAGGACAACCTGAGCCTGGCACCGAAGCAGGAAGTGGTCATTGCACGTTTCTTTGCCGTGGGCACCTCGCCCGCACAGGCGGTGGGCGAATTCCGCTCCGTCAAAGGCGACAAGGTCGGCACGGTGAGCGGCACGATCGCCGATGGCAGCGGCAAGGGAGTCGCCACTGCCACGATCGTCGTTCCCGAAGGTGACAAAGGCATTCCCGCCTATCCGGATGCTGATGGCAAATTCAGCCTCAAGATCCCACAGGGGCCGGTGGAACTGCAGGTGCAGGACCTGGGCCGCCCGGACACGAAAATCTCCCTGACCGTGGCCGAAGGAACGACCACCGCTCCCAATTTGGCCATGGCCAATGCCTCGCGCATTCGGTTTGAGATCACTGATGAATCCGGCAAGCCCATTCCGTGCAAGGCCCACTTTGCCCCGCTGGACGAGGGGGCACCGGAGCTCGATCTCGGGCCCAAGTGGCGTGCACACGGTTGCGTGGACCAGTACATGAGCGAGAATGGCCAGTTCACCCAGCAGCTGCCTGCTGGAAAATATCAGGTCGTTGTGGTGCGTGGTCCTGAGTACTCCCACCTCGAAAAGGAGATCACCCTCGAAGCCGGGAAGGAAGCCGTTTTTAAAGGCACGCTGAAGCGCATCGTGGACACCAAGGGCTGGATCAGCGCCGACTTCCACAACCACAGCACCCCCAGCGGTGACAACGTGTGCGACACGGACGGTCGCCTGATCAACATTGCTGCGGAGAACTTGGAATTCACCCCCACCACCGAGCACAACCGCTTCTACGACTGGGAGCCCACCATCAAGGCGCTGGGGCTGGAAAACTTCATCAAGACCGTCAAGGGTATCGAGCTCACCGGCAGCCGCCAGCATGTGAATGCCTTCCCGTTTGAGCCCGAGCCGCTCAAGCAGAACGGTGGTGCTCCCGATTGGAATGACGATCCGCGCATCACGGTGCTGACACTGCGCCGCTGGCAGACTGAGCGCGCCGACCGCTGGATCCAGTTCAACCATCCCGACCTCTCCAACATGTTCATTGACCGCGATAGCGACGGCGTGCAGGACGGTGGCTTTGTGGGCGTGGGAAGCATGATCGACGGTGCGGAATCGCAGAACGGTGCAGGCACGGACATCCTTGCGGAGTCCCCTTTCACGCTGAGCCGCCCCAAAGGGTCGCTAGCGATGAAAGTCAGCGCCGTGCGGGAATTTGTGTGGCGCCAACTGCTGAACCAGGGCCTGCGCGTCACCGCCGTGGGCGTGGCCGATGCGCACTCCGTGTATGGCAATGGCGTGGGCTGCTGGCGCTGCTACCTGCCCAGCAGCTCCGATGAGCCCGCCAAGATTGACTGGGCGGAACTCTCCCCCCATGCCAAGGCCGGCCATCTGGTGCTGAGCACCGGCCCGTTCCTCGAAGTGACCACGCAGAATGGCAAGATCGCCGGAGATGACGACCGCGCCACGGGAGGCATCGACCTGAAGGTGCGTGTGCAGTGCACCGACTGGATGGACATCGACCGCGTGCAGGTGCTGGTAAACAGCCGCCCTGATCCCAAGCTGAACTTTACCCGCGCCACCCACCCGCAGATGTTCAAGGACGGCGTGGTGAAGTTTGAAGAAAAGATCCACGTGCCGCTGGAGCACGATGCGCATCTCATCGTGGTAGCCCTCGACGAAGATGGCAATCAGAAGATCGGCTACGGCACCAGCGACTACGCCAAGGTCCGCCCCTGCGCCTACAACAACCCCATCTACGTGGACGCTGACGGCCACGGCTTCACGCCCAACGGCGACACCCTCGGTTTTGACCTGCCCACTGGCGGCATCAAGGTGGACAAAGCCAAGGAGCAGCTGACCCGTGCCGGATTGATCAAAGACGGCCCGCAAGATGCTCCTCCAGCACCTGCCCCCGCCAACGAGCCGAAGAAGAAAAAGAAGAAGTGATGCACCAAGCCCCTGCCCTGCTGGAAGCCGCCACCGCCGCCGCCGCGAAGGCCTATGCGCCCTACTCGCGGTTTCAGGTGGGCTGCGCGCTGGTCACGGCGCAGGGGAATCTTTTCACCGGCTGCAATGTGGAGAATGCCAGCTATGGCCTGACCATCTGCGCGGAGCGTGGCACCATTTTTCAGGCCGTGGCAGCCGAGGGGCCGGAGATGAGAATCGCCGAGCTGGCGGTGATCGCATTGGGGCATGAATTTCCCCCGTGTGGTGCCTGCCGGCAGGTGATCGCCGAATTTGCGGATGCCGAGACCCCGGTGTGGTTTCTGCGGGACGGAAAACCGGTGAGGTTGACGATGGCGGAGTTGCTGCCAGCCAGCTTCAAGTTATGAGTACGACCTCATGACTCTCCCACCCTCCGTCACCCTCATTGAAGAACCCGCTGGTTATCCTGTCCTGGTCATCGAACACGCTGCGGCCACGGGCCGGATCGCGCTGAATGGAGCGCATGTGACCGACTGGATTCCGGAAGGGCACGACCCGGTGCTGTACATGAGCGCGGATGCCATTCTGGAAACTGGCAAGCCCATCCGCGGCGGCATCCCAGTCTGCTGGCCGTGGTTTGGCCCGCACCCCACAGACAGCACCAAGCCCGCGCACGGCTTTGTGCGCCAGATGGCCTGGGAAGTGGATGTGGCACGTGAATCCGACGCAGGCGTGGACATCGTGCTCAAGCTGCAAGACTCTGCTGAGAGCAAGGCTTTCTGGCCGCATTCCTTTCAGGTGAGAATGCATGTGCACATGGGGGCTACACTGCAGGTCAGCCTGCAGGCGCAAAACACCGGCACCGCCGCCTGGACCATGACAGGTGCCCTGCACACCTACCTGAATGTGGAGGATGTGCGCAAGATCAGCATCCACGGGCTGCATGGCACCCAGTATGTGGAAGGCCGCCTCTCCCCCGACAAGCGCCCGCAAAGCGGCATGATCATCATCGACCAGGAGGTGGACCGCATGTACATCTCTGATGCGACCGTCATCGTACATGACCCGCTGTGGAAGCGTGAGCTGGTCATTGAGAAGGCAGGCAGCCTGGCCACGGTGGTGTGGAATCCGTGGATCGAAAAGTCCAAGCGTCTCGCGGATCTGCCGGATGAAGCCTACCCTGAGTTTCTTTGCATCGAGGCGGCGAATGCCGGTGAGGATGTCGTCACCGTGCAGCCGGGCCATGAGCACCTGCTGACGCAGCGCATCGAGGTGAGAAAGCTGTAAGATTGAGGCATCGGCTGCCGGGGTGGTGGGGGCTGTGCGAAAAATGGTGAATTCCGCTTCTCGGATTAGCTATTTCTTCAAATTTACCGCGTTGCTTGACCCCGACAGCCGCCTCGCCATTTCTAACCGGAATGTCTGACGGCCCGCCATTGATTGACCGAGTCCGTTTGCGTTCCAACCAGTGGCGCAAGCTCCGCTCCATCGTGCTCAATCTGGCCACGACGGACAGCTTTTACGGCAAGAAAATCCGTGAGTGGGAGCTGAAAGTGAGCCGGCTGAACCGGGTGGAGGATTTCATCGCGCAGGTGCCCTTCACCACCAAGGCTGACATCCAGGCGGACCGCCTGGCACACCCACCCTTTGGCACCAATCTGACACGTGCCATCCATCAGTACACACGCTTCTGCCAGACCAGCGGCACCAGCACCGGGGTGCCGATGGCCTGGGTGGACACGCCGGAGAGCTGGGATGCCATGCTCAAGTGCTGGCAGCGCGTCTTTGAAGCCGCAGGGCTGGTCAAAGGGCAGGACCGCATCTTTTTCGCCTTTTCATTTGGTCCCTTTCTAGGCTTCTGGACGGCCTACGAGGCTGCGGCCAAGGACTTTCTTGTGATCCCCACCGGCGGCCTTTCCAGCCAGGCCCGGCTGGAGGCGATGGCACGCTACGGCCCCACGGTGCTGTGCTGCACGCCCACCTACGCCCTAAGACTGGGAGAGCATATTGGAAAACTATCCGGCATCTCCCGCGAAAGCCTTAACATCAAAAAGATCATCGTAGCCGGTGAAACGGGAGGCAGCGTGCCTGAAGTGCGCAACCGGCTGGAGGAGCTCTGGGGTGCACGTGTCTTTGACCATCACGGCATGACGGAAGTAGGCCCCGTGAGCTATGAGACCCAGGATCTGCCACGCCAACTTGTGGTGATGGAGGAATCCTATCTGGCCGAGGTGGTGGATCCGAAAACAGGCGTAGAAGTGCCTGACGGTGAATGTGGCGAGCTCATTCTCTCCACCCTGGACCGCACTGCGTGCCCGCTGCTGCGCTATCGCACTGGCGACTGGGTGAAGAAGAAGCTTCATCGCGGACGCCTTGTGCTGGAAGGCGGCATTCTCAGCCGTGTGGACGACATGATCGTGGTGCGTGGCGTGAACATCTACCCGAGCGCGATCGAGGCCGTGGTGAGGCAGTTCCCTGAAGTGGTCGAGTTCATGGTCGAACAGCGCAAAGTCGATGCGATGGACGAGATTGAGCTGTTGATCGAAGTGGACGGCACCACCGCCAAATCCTTGCAGAAGCGCCTCGAAGCCAAGCTCAAGGACACTTTTTCGCTGCGCATTCCCGTTCGACTTGCCGATTCAAACAGCCTGCCACGCCATGAGTTTAAGGCGCGACGCTGGCGCATGGTGCAGGCGGCCTGATGCCTGCCGTGGAGAAGTCGTTCTGATTTCGTCATTTTCCCCTTGTTCATCTCCAACCGTCCTGACTAGGCTTGCCCCATGCCACTCATCCAGCTGACCAACGTTTCCAAATCCTACACTGATCCTGGCAGCGGAGCGCAGGTGCCGGTGCTGCGCGGGATTAATCTCGCCATCGAAGCCGGTGAGTCCGTGGCCATCGTCGGGCCTTCAGGGTGTGGTAAAAGCACCCTGCTGAACATCCTCGGCACGCTGGACCAGGCAGACACAGGCGAAGTCACATTTGATGGAGAGTCTCTGGCCGGACTGACGGCGCAGAAGCTCGCTGCCCTGCGCAGCCAGAAAATCGGCTTCATCTTTCAGATGCATCACCTCATGCCGCAGTGCTCCGCACTGGAGAATGTGCTGCTGCCAACACTGGCGCTGAAAAAGGCTCCGGGAGACGCACTGCAACGCGCGGAGTCCTTGCTGGAGCAGGTGGGACTAAAGGAGCGCATGAACTGGAAGCCAGCCCAACTCTCCGGCGGAGAGCGCCAGCGTGTGGCTTTTGTGCGTGCGCTGATCAACCAGCCGCAGCTGATACTGGCCGACGAACCAACTGGCGCGCTGGATGAAACCAACGCTGCCGCTTTAACAGACCTGCTGCTAACCCTGCAGAAAAGCAGCGGTGTCACGCTGGTGATGGTGACCCATCACCGGGCGCAGGCGGATCGCATGGGACGTGTGCTCACCATCCACGAAGGCGTGCTGCAATGAAACTCACGGATTATGTCATCCAATCTGCACGCCATTACGGGCGCGGTCATCTGGGCCTGCTGCTAGGCACCTTTCTGGCAGCAACGATTCTCACCGGCTCACTGCTGGTGGGTGATTCTGTGCGAGCGAGCCTGCAGCGTGTGGCTGCACTGCGACTGGGCATGGTGGAGGGCGGCGTGCTGGGCGGAGATCACTGGTTCACCGAAGGTCTGGCCCGCAAATGCCAGGCTGCCCCGGTCATCATCGCCACAGGATCTGCGAGCGCCACAGGCGGCAAGGTGCGTGTGAACGGAGCTCAGGTGATGGGCGTGGATGCCGGATTCTGGAAGCTCAGCACCAGCTCCAAGGCTGTCTCTTTTGAAAAAACCTCAGTGGCCATCAACGAACCGCTGGCACGCAAACTCGGCGCCAAAGTGGGAGACACCATCCTTGTCCGAATGGAGCGCCCCAGCGCGATCTCCCGCGATGCACCTCTTTCCGGCAGCACCAATCAGGACATCTCGCTGCGCCGCACTGTCGCCGCCGTGGTCAGCGCAGAGGACTTTGGTGCCTTCCAGCTCATCGCCTCACAGGTCCCGCCGGACACCGTCTTTGTGAATCTGGCCGATCTGCAGAACCAGCTGGAGATGGACGGCCGGGTGAATGCGATGCTGCATCCGCAGTTCAATGCCCTGCGCGCCCAGCTCGAAAAACATCGTACTCTGGAAGATTTCTCCCTGAGCCTGAAACGGATTGAGGCAGCCAAGAAAGAATGGGAGATCAGCACCAGCCGGGTGTTTCTGGAAAACAACATCGCCTCCAAGCTGATCGACTTCAAAGGGGCCTATGGTGTGCTGACTTATCTGGTCAATGGCATCACCTCCAAACAAGGTGGCACTCCCTACTCGATGGTAACAGCGACAGGCACGGGCAAGGACGATGAGATCACCATCACTCAATGGCTGGCCGATGACCAAAAACTGGCTGTCGGGGATGAGCTGGAGATCAAATATTTCGTGGTCGGCCTGGGGCGTGATCTCAAACAAGAATCGGCCAAGTTCAAAGTGGCGGGCATTCTGCCCATGGATGATCCTCGCGTGACGAAAGCATGGACACCGGAATTTCCAGGTGTGTCTGATGTGGACAACTGCCGAGACTGGGAGCCTGGCATTCCGATGGACATGAAAGCCATCCGAGACAAGGACGAAGAATACTGGGACGAGCACAAAGGCACGCCCAAGGGATTCATCACACTGGCAGCGGGGCAAAAACTCTGGTCCAACCGCTTTGGCAAACTAACCGCCATCCGTCTGCCGAATGAAGGGCAAACCCGTGAGGCCAAAGCCAACATCCTGGCCCTGCGTCTGCAACTGGCAGACATCGGACTGGTGCCGCGTGATTTCAAACACGAGGCTGGAAACGCCGCCCAGGGCAGCGTGGACTTTGGCGGACTTTTCATCGGGCTGAGCATGTTTCTCATCGCAGCGGCGCTGGTGTTTGCCGCGCTGCTGTTCCTCTTCACGCTGGAGCGGCGCGCCTCACAGATCGGCCTGCTTCTGGCCATGGGCTGGACGCGCGGCATGGTGCGGCGCGCCTGGCTGCTGGAGGCGGGGGTCATCGCTGTCGCAGGCGTGCTGCTGGGCGTGTTTGGTGGCATGATCTACACGCAGACGGCGCTGCATGGCCTCTCCGCTGTCTGGAGTGGCGCCACGCAGGGGCTGCCTCTCGTTTTCAGCGCCAGTTTTGGCACGGTCTTTAATGCGGCTCTGGGTACGCTGATCGTTGTATTGCTCACCCTGGCCTGGGCCAGCCGAAAGCTGTTCAAAGTGCAGGCGCGCGATCTTCTGGCGGGGACATGGGCTGATGAACTGCAGCCGGTGCAGGACAAGAAGCCTGCAAAAAAAATGCTACCTCTGATCATCGGCGGGGTGGCGCTGGCGCTTCTGCCGGGCGGGTTTGTGATGAAAAATCCTGAAGCCGTGGCAGGGATGTTCTTTGGCTCCGGCATGCTCATGCTTGTGGCGGGCCTGCTGGTGCTGCGTGGCTG
Source organism: Prosthecobacter vanneervenii (assembly GCF_014203095.1). NCBI lineage: Bacteria > Pseudomonadati > Verrucomicrobiota > Verrucomicrobiia > Verrucomicrobiales > Verrucomicrobiaceae > Prosthecobacter > Prosthecobacter vanneervenii. Next base: position 653,833 of record NZ_JACHIG010000001.1, read on the forward strand.
GATGCGGCGTGACAGCGGCTCCCTGGCACGCACTCTGTGGCAGATCGGTGCACGCAACATCTCACGCCGCCCTTCCCGCAGTCTGGCTGTGATCGGCATGATGGCCGGTGGCATCTTTCTGGTAGTGGCGGTGAACGCCTTCCGCATGAGCGCTGGCGATGCTACGGAGCGCCGCTCAGGCACAGGCGGTTTTGCCCTGGTGGGAGAATCCTCCCTGCCCGTGTATGAAGACTTGAACGCGAAGGCCGGCTGGGATGCTTTTGGCCTGGATGAAAAGCTCATGCCGCAGGCCCGGGTGGTGCCTTTCCGTATCCGTGAAGGCGATGACGCCAGCTGCCTGAACCTGAACCGTGCGCAGAAGCCGGTGCTGGTGGCCGCGGATCCAGCCAAGCTGAGCGGCACGTTTGCGTTTGCCTCAGTTAGCTTTGATGATGGCACCTGGGACAAACTCAATGATTCTTACCACGACTCCACCTACATCCCCGCGATTGCAGACCAGGCCACGGCGATGTGGGGACTCGGCAAAGGTGTGGGAGACACCTTGGACTATCAAGACAGCACCGGGAAGACTTTCCAGGTCAAGCTCGTCGGCCTTCTGGCGGGATCGGTGCTCCAAGGCAAGATGATTATCAGTGAGAAGGACTTTCTTTCCAAATATCCCGATGCAGCAGGATACCGCTTCTTTCTGGTCGATGCCAAGCCTGACAAGGCCGCTGAGATTTCCGAGCACCTGACCCGGCAACTGGAACAGCGCGGGCTGGCGCTGGAACCTGCGCGCCAGAGGCTGGAACTGTTTCTCAGTGTGCAGAACACCTACATCGGCATCTTCACCGTGCTGGGCGGCCTGGGCGTGCTGCTGGGAACGGCGGGCATCGGCGTGCTCATCGCCCGCCATGTGCTGGAGCGACGCGGAGAGTTGGGCCTGATGCAGGCGCTGGGATTTCAGGCAGGTGCGCTACGCGGCATGATCCTGGGAGAGCATGGAGTACTGCTGGTGCTGGGTGTCATTCTGGGCGTCTTCACCGCAGCGCTGGCGGTGCTGCCACAGCTGATCGAGCGCGGTGGCGGCCTGCCGGTGGGATTCCTCGGCCAGTTGATCACTGCGGTGCTTGTTTTTGGACTGGTGGTGTGTGTCTTTGCCGTAGGCTCAGCCGTGCGCGGCCGCCTGACGGATGCCATACGCCGGGAGTAATACGCACACCGCCTTGCACTCTGGGCTGCGCACGCTCCTATAGATGCCAGTGAATCCTGCGCTCAACGAACCCGACTCTCCCTTCGATCTGGCCCTGCGTCCGGCGGACTTTTCCGAGTTTCATGGACAGACCAAGGTCAAAGAACAGCTCCTAGTCATGGTGGAGGCTGCAAAGATGCGCGGGGAATCTCTGGATCATGTGCTGCTTTGCGGGCCGCCCGGCCTGGGCAAGACGACACTGGCCAACCTCATTGCCAACGCCGTGGGCACGAAACTGCACACCACCAGCGGCCCGCAGATTGACCGTGCGGGAGACTTGGCCGGCATCCTGACCAACCTTCAGGAACGCGACATCCTTTTCATCGACGAAATCCACCGCCTGCATCCCAGCATCGAGGAGTATCTGTACCCCGCCATTGAGGACTACCGGCTGGACATCATCATCGACCAGGGCCCCAAGGCACGGACGATCCGCATCGACCTGCCGCCTTTCACGCTAGTGGGAGCCACGACACGAGCAGGCATGCTCACCGCGCCCATGCGGTCGCGTTTTGGCATTCCGAACCGGCTGGACTACTACACGCCCGAGGAGATCCAGCACATCCTGATCCGCTCTGCACGGCTGATGAATGTGGGGATCGAACCCGCAGGTGCGCTGGAAATCGCACGGCGCTCACGCGGCACACCGCGCATCGCCAACCACCTGCTGCGCTGGGTGCGCGACTATGCCCAGGTGAAGGCGCAGAACATCGTCACCGAAGAGGTGGCACAGCAGGCGCTGACCATGCGCGACATTGACGAATCAGGGCTCGATGAAATGGACACTCGCATCCTGGAAACCATCATCGGCAAGTTTGACGGCGGTCCTGTCGGCATGGGGAGCGTGGCTGTGGCTGTGGGCGAGGATACGAGCACGCTGGAGGATGTGCACGAGCCCTACCTGGTGATGCAGGGCTACCTCAAACGCACGCCACGTGGACGTGTGGCCATGCCTGCGGCGTACCGAAAGCTGGGGCTGATTCCGCCGAACACGGGGCAGTCGGAGCTGTTTTAGAACTTTGGCTCGTCACAAAGGCCCACTGCGCCCGAGCCACTACTTTACCAGCATATCGTTGGACTGGATGTAGTAACTGAGAAGCAGGCAAGACTCTCCTGAAACGATGAAGGAGAACGTCTCGGTCCCCTTCCCGTGCTCAAACTCGGCTTTCCGGCTCACCGACACGACGGTTTTGAAATTGACGGTGTTCACCCGCCAGCTGCCATCACCATCCTTCACATATTTGCCCAGCTTGCGATGCACAGCCTCCAGGAGCTTCACAAAGTCCTCCTCAGTGGCGGAAGCCTTCAGTTCCTGATGACCCGCCGCATAGAGTTTCTTGAAGTTCCCTTCGTTGAACTGCAGATGAAAGTCCACAATGGCCGCATCCGCCAGACCCTTCCCCTTGACCAGATCGTTGCAGGAGACAAGACAGAAAAGGGTCAAGATCAGCAACAAAAGGCTTCTTAGGTTCATGCAAGTACGATACCGACAGGAATGGGAAGCCTGCAAGTCGTTTGGCTTGGAATGCATGCAAATTTAGATCTCTGCCGCGCCATCCCCAATTCAATCCAGTATTATGCGGGTGGCCGCTCATCCACGGCTTGCTGTTTTGCCGTTCGTCATTCAGCATGCGCTACGCATGTGGCGTGAACTCACCACTCTCTGGCAGAGCATCTGCGATCCTGAATACCTGCACCTGTTGCTGGAGCCTCTGCCGTTGTATGGCCTTGGAATCGGTCTGACGTTTTTGATTGTGGCGTTTGTGTTTCGGGAGGTGCGCAGCCGGATGCTGGCCCTGACGATCATCTGCGTATCCTGCGCCAGTGTCTGGCCCTATCTGGATCTGCGGGACATGGCCACGCCGCGCATCCTGGCCACGCGGTCACCGGATTTTGCCCCATTGATCAAAGAGCAGACGCAGCGACGCAAAGACTGGGCCTGGCCCTACTATGTGATGGCGCTGAGCAGCCTGGCAGCACTGGCGACGATGCGCAGCCCCAGAGGAAAGCTGCTGCTCTTTTTTGTGATCATCTTTGGCGCGTTCCTTTTTTGGTTCAGCATCTGGATGCACAAGAAGGAGTGCGAGGTGTACCACCGCAACATCGTGCGGTTTGTGCCGGTGCGCTGAAGACGATCACTCCTCGACGTAGGAGTCTCCCTTGGTAGGCTCCACGAGCTGGTTTTTGATCAGGTCAAAGTACTGCCCTTTGCCATAGGAGTGGATGTAGAGGCGTTGTTTCCGACGCTGCAGGTTTTCCAGCACCACACCGAGCTGCTTGAAGTCCACGGTGTCCTGAAAGTCGGAGAACCAGTAGAGACCGTCGGCGTTGCGCACCTCATCGCTCAGCAGTGCCAGCCACGTAAAGCCCACCCCCACATTGTGGATGAAATAAGTCTGCGGCCGTTTCGAAAGCTGGAGAAACAGATCCTTGTTGGGGATGGGCTCTTTTTTGTCGATCTTGAAGCTGGCCGTTTCCATGAATGTAGCAGCGCAATCTCTTCTCCAAAATTTTTCAAACTCCGTCGTCGAGGTCTTGAAGACCTTGGTGCCCGCGAGCTGCTTTCCGGGTTTCTCCAGACCGCAGCCAAAATAGAGCACGACCACACTGCCTTTGGCCACCTTGTCCACCTCCTTGACGACTCGCTCCAAGTGCGGAGCCATCGAGTAGGAGACATCCATTACCAAGGCGAGCTTCCTCGCTTTAATGTTCATGCCGAAGAGCGGGCCGAAAACCATGCCGTTTTTGGCACCCAGCCCCACGCCGCTGCCGAAACCGCCGCCTGCGCCGGCCAGACCAAAGCCTCCGCTCATGGCACCGCCCCCCAGAGGCTTGGAGGTCTGGGGGAGATCGAGCACATCGGGCATCTCGTTTTTTGGCAGCACCAAGTTGTTCATACTGCTGGCCACGGCGATTTTCCGGCTGGGCATGGACTGCTTCAGCCAGGGATTTTTCTTCTGCTGAATCTTGTGCTGCAATGCCTGCTGAGCCTGCTGCCCCTGGACCGACCCACCGCCTGGGAGGAAGTCGATCTGCTTGTCGATGACATGATGGAAAACCGTGACTGCGGCGATGATGAGCAGGAGCAGGTGGGCTCCGACACTTATAGCCAGGGAACGCCCTCCCATTTTTTCCCAGCGTTCGCGCCACGGCTCTTTCGGTGGGGCCTCGGCCTCGGCGGCCTCCGCCTTGGCTTTTGCCTCTGCTTTGATGGCCTCGAGATGTGCTGCGGTTTCCTCCGGATGCTCTGCCGGGGGGGGCTCGGCTGCTTTCTCTGACAGAGAAATCTTCTTGGTGGCCTTGTTTGTGGCCTTCTCTGCCTGCACTCCAGGCTTGAGCTCTGACGATACTTCCGATGGCGGTGCCGAGCGTGGATATGCCTCAACGGGCACCTTCGCCGTCTTGAGGCGTGCCTTGGGCGACTCGTTGCTCTTTGATTCGTGGACTGCGGCTTCTTCGGCCTTGGGCGGAGGAGTTGTGACGGAGATTTCAGGTGGAGCGGCCGGGATTTCGAGAGGAGGCGCTGTCTGCACCTCGGAAGCCGCTTCCTGTATCAGCTCCTGAAAGGGCTCTCCAGGCGGGATTTCCTGCGGGTGGGAAGGCTCCGCGAGGGCTTCCGGTGTTTGATCCTGAATTTCATGCCCAGCGTACGCCTCGGGCAGAGGCTGGGGGAGCCTCACCGGGGCGGCTCCAGACTCTGCCATGTGGTCGTCATCATCCACCGTTGGCAGATGTTGGAATTCCTCAGGGTTGGTGAGCATGGCAGCAGTGTAACGGTAAACCCGGTGTACAGCTTGGAGTTTTCAGCCAACTTGAGAAGCCAGGCGGGAAAAAGCGCCCTGGGACTGTCGCTGGACAGATGTCACCTCAGGGCTGGTTGCGCAGTTTGCTGTGCTTGATGCCGTAGAGAAAGTAGATGACGAGGCCTATGCCCATCCACGCGAAAAGACGCACCCAGGTGTCTTGTGGAAGCGAGGCAGCCTGCCCCACGCAGATGATGGCACCTGCAGCCGGCACCCAGGGCACCAGCGGCGTGCGATAGGGGCGCGGCATGTCGGGCTTGTTTTTGCGCAAGACGACCACGCCGATGCACACCACGCTGAAGGCCATGAGTGTGCCGATGGCGACAAGCTCTCCCAGCAGGTTCAGTGGCAGGAAGCCTGCGAGCACTGAGCACACCAGACCCGTGACGATGGTGGTGATGTGCGGCGTGCCGTACTTGGGATGCACCTTGGCAAAGACCGGGGGGAGCAGGCCGTCTTTAGCCATGCTGAAAAACACACGCGGCTGCCCCATGAGCAGCACCAAGATCACCGAACTCAGTCCGGCCAGCACGGCGATTTCTACTGCCATGCGGAGCCATTTAAGGCCGTCGCCAGCCACTTTCTCAAGAGCATAGACCACAGGGGCATCCACATGAAGTTCCTTGTAGTTGACCATGCCGCAGAGCACGATGGAGACCAGCACAAAGAGCACGGCGCAGATGGCCAGGGAGCCGATCATGCCCCAGAACATGTCTTTCTGCGGATTCTTGGTCTCCTGGGCAGCCGTGGATACTGCATCAAAGCCGATGTAGGCAAAAAAGATGGTGGCCGAACCTTTGAGGATGCCACTCCAGCCGAACTGGCCAAATTTGCCGGTGTTTTCAGGGATGAAGGGGGTCAGGTTGTCGGAATTGATGTAGCCCCAGCCCAGACCAATGATCATGAGGATGATCACCACCTTGATGGCGACCATGAGGTTGTTGAAACTGGCGGATTCCTTGATGCCAACCACCAGCAGCCATGAGATGACCCAGATCAGGAAAATGGCGGGCAGATTCACATAGTTGGAGGTGTGGACGATGTGGCCGTCGATGTAGTCGAGAGGCGCCCGGCACCACTTCTCAGGGAGGTCCACATTGAAAAAATCCCGCATGAAAGGGATAAAGTGCTTGGACCAGCCCACGGCCACGGTAGCGGCAGCAAAAAGGTATTCGAGAATAAGATCCCAGCCGATGAGCCAGGCCACGAACTCGCCCAGCGTGGCGTAGGAATAGGTATAGGCACTACCTGCGATGGGGATGGCGGCGGCGTATTCAGCATAGCACAGGCCCGCAAAAAGGCAGCCCACGCCGGAGAGCACATAGGAGAGCGCGACAGCCGGCCCGGCATAATCTGCGGCTGCATGCCCGGTGAGGACGAAGATGCCCGTGCCGATCACCGCCCCGATGCCGAGGGAGACGAGCGCCCACCGTGAAAGGACCCGCTTCAGGCCATGGGAATCGTCATTGGACTCGGCGATGAGCTGAGAGGTGGATTTGGTGATGAACAGGCCTTTTTTCATGTGTGCGGGAGAAGAGGTGAAAAGTATAGGAGGTGCAGAGGTCGTGCCGCAATAACCAAAAGATCAATGAGATAGGTAGAAGAGAAGGTGGAGGACGTCACGCCGTAGCGGCCCAGACGATCATGCCGCAGGCGCACACCGTACCTCCCAGGCCCACCAGAAAGACGATGTCTGCGGCAGACTCCACCCGGTGCATGCGCCGGACGCTGCGGGTGCGCAACGCCCAGTATGAGAGCAGGCAGGCGCAGAGGAAGACCAGAGCATTCAGCGCCAGGAGGTCGTCTACCAGCGTCTGAACCTCCCGAGAACGGGTGAAAGTCTGCACGATGCTGATGACGGTCAGGCACACGCCAACCATCGCAGCCGAGGCGCTGAAGATGTGGATGGCGATGTCCCGCTCCAGAGGGTTGTCGTTTTTCTTGGTGTTGAGACTCATGGCAGGTGGAGCAGAAAAAGCGCAGTGTGAGGTGTCAGCGGGCGGAGTCTTCTCCCTTCCGCCCCATGCCAAAGAAGAAGATGATGGTGGCAGATACGAGTGCGGAACAGCACATGTAATAAAGGGCTCCCACATAGGAGCCGGTCATTTTCTCCACGGTGCCCAGCAGTGTGGAGCCAAAGGCACCGCCGAGATTTCCGAGGGAGTTGATGAGGCCGATGCTGCCAGCCGCCGCAGTCGCGGTGAGGAACATGCTCGGCAAAGCCCAGAAGGCCGGCATGTAGCTCTTGAACCCGGTAAAGGCGGCCATGAAGCACAGCACCGTCATCACCATGCTGCCCTGCGTCTGCGGCAGGAGGCCCATGGCGGCCGAGCCCATGACAATCGGCACCACTGCATGCCAGCGGCGCTCTTTGAAACGGTCCGAGCTCCAGCCCGCCACGAGCTGGCCCACCAACGCCGCTATAGGCGGCAGGGTGATGAGCCACTTCAAAGTATCCGGACCCGGATGATACCAGTCATTGAGAATGCTGGTCATGAAAAGCTCCATGCCAATACTGCCGGTGGTCATGCAAAAATACGCCAGTGCCAACAGGAGCACCTTGGGATGGCTGAGAGCCTCCAGAACCGTCATGCGCCTGCCTTTGCTGGCCTGACCGCTCTCACGCTCCAGCTCAGACTCCAACGCCGCCTTCTCCTCTGCCGTAAGCCAGGCGGCCTGCCCGGGGCGGTCCACCAGCTTGTAAAAGACGATGGCTCCCAGCACCACCGCAGGCAGGGCCCAGAAGACATACACCCATTGCCAGCCTACCAAGCCCAGGAGAACGGGGTGCGCGGCATCTGAACCGATCTGCAGCAACCGGAAGGAGATGAACGGGCTCACGATCTGCGCCAGCGGTGCCGCCACCAAAAAGATAGCCAGCGCCCGTGCACGATCGCGGCTGGGAAACCAGTGAGTCAGGTACACGATCACTCCGGGGAAAAACCCCGCCTCCGCCAGTCCCAAAAGAAAGCGCACGGTGTAAAATTGCCAGGGAGTCGTCACCGCCGCCGTCAGACCTGCCATCATGCCCCAGGTGATCATGATGCGACAAATCCACTTCCGTGCGCTCCAGCGCTCCACCATCAGGGTGCCGGGGATTTCCAGCAGCACATAGCCGATGTAAAAGATGCCTGCGCCAAAGCCGATGACCGCATTGTCAAAGCCCTGCAGATCCTTGGTCATCGTCAGCTTGGCCACCGCCACATTTTGCCGGTCCACGTAAGCGATCATATAGCTGACAAACAGCAGCGGCAGCAGGTGCCAGTAGGCTTTGCTGCGTGCGCGGTCTAGCGCCGCAGTCTGAGAGGAGGTGTCCGGTGAACTGGATGACATGAAGGAAAATGAAGCCAGCGTCTATCCGCCGGGCAGTCTGGGGCTCAAGAGGGAATTAAAGAAGCAAGGCCGCGTTGACGCGGGGACAGGAAGTCTGGAACGCCGCAGCAGCATCGAAATCGGTTGGAACAAAATCAGACGGCAGTGGATTTCAACGCATCTGCGCCAAAGTGTCACGCATGATTTTCAGCGTGACAGCGAATGCCTGCCCTCCCTAATAAAAGCCAACCCTGCTACGCACGCGCCCGTCCATGCTGACCTCCCTTTCCGAACTCCCTCAACGCAAAATTCAGGGGCCAAAACTGGCCGTTTTGACCGCCTATGACTATCCCACCGCCCGCATGCTGGACGAGGCAGGGGTGGATCTCCTGCTGGTGGGAGACTCCCTGGGCATGGTGGTGCTGGGCCTGCCTGACACCACGGGTGTGACGATGGACATGATGGTGCACCACACCACCGCAGTCTGCCGAGGCGTCAGCCGTGCACCTGTCATAGCTGACCTCCCCTATGCCAGCTACGCAACCCCTGAGATCGCCGTGGCCAATGCGCGGCGCCTCATGGAATGCGGTGCCGCGTGCGTAAAACTCGAAGGCGGCGTGAGCATGATCCCCCAGGTGCGCGCGATCATCGCCGCAGGCATTCCCTTCGTGGGCCATATCGGCATGCTGCCCCAGAGTGTGCGAGAAGAAGGCGGCTACAAAAAGAAGGGCAAGACTGCTGAATCCATCGACCACCTCATCGCGGATGCCCTGGCACTGGATGAGGCTGGCGCAGCAGCGATTGTGCTGGAAAGCATCGTCCCTGAGGTGGCTGCAAAGATCACCGGCCTCATCAAGGCCAGCACGATTGGCATTGGTGCCGGCACTGAAACCGACGGGCAGGTGCTGGTCACTCCTGACCTCCTAGGCAGCTTCCCTTGGTTCAGGCCTCCCTTTGCCAAAGCACGTGCTGACGTGGCAGGAGAAACGCTGCGAGCGGTGCGCGAGTACATGGCTGAAGTACAGAGCTGACTGGTGAGAGGTCGGAATTGCTGCTGTCTTCAGCAGGCCTCCAGCTGTTTTCATGCACTGGCAACGTGCTGCCGGGAAAATGAGACTGTGAACTAAACATTGGAGGCGTGACTGCTGTCACGAATGGATTTCCGCATCCTTGCGGATCCATCTTTAACAAGCACACCACTTTTAGTTTTGAAGTGGTGGCAGAGGGGAGATTTGAACTCCCGACCAAAGGCTTATGAGTCCTCTGCTCTACCCCTGAGCTACTCTGCCATTGCGATGGCTCCTGAGGTAGGGTTCGAACCTACGACCTAGTGGTTAACAGCCACCCGCTCTACCGCTGAGCTACTCAGGAATCATTTCTTTTTTCCCTCCCGAAGAAGGGGGCGAGATTGATAGACGGTCCTATCGAGCGCGCAAGTATTTTATCACAATGAATTGAAGTGTTTTTTTCAACCCACGGCATTTGCCTGCAACAAAGCGGGCAGCAAGCCACGCTGACGGTAGAATTCCACCTCCGCCTGTCCGGTGGCTTCAAGGTCGCTGCGGATGGCAGCTGCATCGCGCTCGGCAGCGACGTGTTCGCGGATGAGAGCGGTCTTGCGTGCCTGGAGATCGAGGAATTCGATGTCCACCACAGGAGTTTGAGGCCATTTACCTTCGGCCTGTCCCGCTTTCAGAACCTGCTTGAAGGGCACACCAGCTTTCTGCGCCTGAGCCTTGGCCTCATTGATGCCAGCATACCACTCGGGATGCACGATGCGGTAGTAGTCGCGCATGGCCTGCTTGTTGTAGTGAATGACGAGCTTGCGACCGTCCACATCGAGGAAAGTGGTGCCACGGAAGGAGTCGGCGTCGATGGTGTCCACAAAGAGCAATTCCTCGCGGTCCACGGCAAACTCCCACTTTAGATCCCAGAGCAGAAGACCTGCGCTTTCCAGGAGCTCACGCACGGCCCAGCCGCCCAAGATGGCAAGTTTAACGGTGTGAAGGAAGTCATCGCTGCTGAGGCCGGACATCATGAGGGCCTCCTGCTTGCTCACGGCGCGGTCTTCGGGCTCATACTTGCTGGTGAGGTCATAGATGGGACGCTCCAGCATCTCCCACACGCCCATGGGCTTGGAGAGGCCCAGCTCCTGCTCATAGCTGCGCTTGGCGGATTCGCTCAAGCTCTGATACTTTTTCAGAATGGAGGAACCACTGGTGACGCCGAAACGCACGATGTACTCCAGCGGCACCACGTACGTGGCACTCTGGTGGAACTGAGCGTAGTCAAAAACATGTGTGCCCAGCAGTGTACGCTGCGGCGGATGCATCACGGGAAAGCGGCGCACCACATTGTAACAGCTGGGATTGGCCGGCAGGCCGGAACGCACGATCTCTCCGGTGACAGCGTCCACCATGCCGATGTGGTGCGTTGCCGCGCCGCGCTCCAGCATGAGCTCCAGGGGGCCGGTCAGCAGTTCTTTGCGCCAGGCGGCGTCCATGGGGGTGTTCTCAATGGCGGCCTTGACGCGCTGCCAGGTCTCCGGCTGGCCAAGGCGGGAATACATGGCGTGCCGGAAAATGGCGCGATTGAGGTCATTTCCCTCGATGTTGAAAATAGACCCGACGTCGAAGACGGAGCCTGCGGGGGTGGTTTCACAGACGACGAAGCCCGGGTGATCCGGGACGGCGTAGAGATTCTGCACGGAGCCGCGATAGACGGGCTGACCGAGCTTGGAGAGGTCAAGATGTGTGGGCGCTGGGGCGGGATGGGACATGGTTGCAGGGAAAAACAACGGATTCCGCCCCTGTGCAACTGCGAACAGAGAAGCGCGAACTTTGAACTTTAAACTTTGAACTTTAAAGTTTCGGCCCAAACTCCGCCCTTCCATGTCCGAAGCCGCAGCCCCCTCCCCCGCCTCCCTCGATTTCATCCGTGAAATGATCGCCGCCGATCTTGCCGCTGGTCGGAACGGCGGCCAGGTCGTGACCCGTTTCCCGCCGGAGCCCAACGGCTATCTGCACATCGGCCACGCCAAGAGCATCTGCCTGAACTTTGGCCTGGCCCAGGAACACGCTCCGAACGCGCGCTGCCACCTGCGCTTTGACGACACCAACCCCACCAAGGAAGAAGTGGAGTACGTGGACAGCATCATGGCTGATGTGAAGTGGCTGGGCTTTGACTGGGGCACGAACCTGTACTACGCCAGCGACTACTTTGAAAAACTCTACGCCTTTGCCGAACAGCTCATCACGAAAGGTCTCGCCTATGTGGATGACCAGACGCACGAGGAGATGCGCGCCAACCGCGGCACGCTGACCTCTCCGGGCACACGCAGTGCAGGTGCGGACCGCAGCGTGGAAGAAAATCTAGACCTCTTCCGCCGCATGCGGAAAGGTGAATTTAAGGAAGGACAGTGCGTGCTGCGTGCCAAGATCGACATGGCATCGCCGAACATGAACATGCGCGATCCGGTGATCTACCGCATCCTGCATGCGCACCATCACCGCACGGGAGACGCGTGGTGCATCTACCCGATGTACGACTACGCACACCCGCTGAGCGATGCGCTGGAGAGCATCACCCACAGCCTGTGCACGCTGGAGTTTGAGCACCACCGCCCGCTGTACGAATGGCTGATCAACAACGTGGACGGCCTGCCCGGCGCGCCCTACCAGCGTGAGTTTGCCCGCCTAAACCTGACCTACACCGTGATGAGCAAGCGTAAGCTGCTGCGTCTGGTGAAGGACAATCTGGTGAGCGGCTGGGATGACCCGCGCATGCCCACCATCAGCGGCATGCGCCGCCGTGGCATCACCGCCGCCGCCATCCGCAGCTTCTGCAAGACGATCGGCCTGACGAAGTTCAACTCGCTCACCGAGATCGCCCTGCTGGAACATGCCATCCGCGAAGACCTGAACAAGGTGGCCCTGCGCGCCTATGGTGTGCTGCGTCCGATCAAGGTAGTGATCACCAACTACCCTAAGGACCAGATCGAATACTTTGAAGCGCCGAACCACCCTGAAGATGCCGCCGCTGGCACACGCCAGGTACCGCTGTGCCGCGAGCTCTACATCGAGTCAGACGACTTCATGGAGGTGCCTGTGGACGGATTCCACCGTCTGAAGCCCGGTGGCGAGGTGCGCCTGAAATTCGCCTTCTGCATCATCTGCCAGGAGGTGATCAAGGACGCCGCAGGCAATATCGTGGAACTGCGCTGCACCTACGACGACGCCACCCGACACGGCAAGAAGCCCGAAGGCCGCACCAAACCCAAGGGCATCATCCACTGGGTCAGCGCCCGCCATGCCATCGATGCCACTGTGCGTCTGTACGACCGCCTCTTCACCGTAGAGACGCCAGATGCGGATGCGGGTGAGGACGGCGACTTTGCGCAGTTCCTGAATCCGGCCTCTCTGGAAGTCATCACCAATGCCAAGCTGGAACCCTCGCTCAAAGAAGCCGCTCCCGGAAGCCTCTGGCAGTTTGAGCGCGTGGCGTATTTCTATGCGGACCCGATTGATTCCAAGCCCGGAGCGCCCGTGTTTAACCGTACGGTGACGCTGAAGGACGGGTGGGGGAAGAAGTGAGTGAACCCCTCAACAACAGTTAGGTGTGGGCGTCTGCTAGCCATTCCAAAATTGGCCTGAGGATGTTTTGGCGCATCGGCAGGCGTGCGAGCACATTGTGAGGCAAGTCTTCCCCCTTCCCTATGAAACTGATTCGTGATCTTGTGGTGCTCGGCTCGGGCATCGTCTCCGCCCTTTACCTGCTGAACATGGGTTTTGGCATTGTGGAGATCATTCCCGACAACACGCCCATCTTTGGCAATCTGGATGAGGCGGCGGCCACGGCGCTGCTGATCAACTGCCTTGCCTATTTTGGCGTGGATCTGGGGCATTTGTTCAAGCGCAAGGACGCGAGCACAAAGCCTGCCCCTAAGACACATGACATTGACGTGGAGAAGATGTAAACCGAACTTCCAAGTTCGGTGGCGGGCGGGAACGAGCTTGGAAGTCGTTCTACATCATGCCCGCGGCAACAAGACGTCTGCGGCAGGAGCTTGTGCATCCACAGCAGCGCCGTGCACCAGCGTCCACTTCAGCCCGATGCAGTAGCGGGATTCCCAGACATCGCGGCGGATGAGGGTGTCTGCGGCGCCGTGGCGGAGATAGGGGAAGTGGCGCTTGTGATGAAGGGCGAGGCGCAGCGGGGAAAGGTCATCGCTGAAGCTGACAAGATGCAGCGGGCGCACGTGGCCTTTGGCGGCTTCGGCTTCGTAGAGCAGGATCACCGCGAGGGCGGTGGCGGCGGCGTCCAGGTGCGTGTCCCACACGACCAGCGGCGGGGAGTCGGCGGGCTGGCGCAGGTGCTGCACGATCTGGGATTCGGTGGTGGCATCGAGCTGCGGCGTGGTGCAAACCGTGCGCGTCGAGATGCGGTGGCGGATCGCCGGTGGATCGCCGCAGAGTTCGTAGTCTCCTACCATTTCCACCTTGGTGGAGGTGCGCTTGGGATGGGTAACGGGGTGGTCGATGTCCTCGATGGGCAGGATCTCGCGCCAGTGGTGGTACAACGGCAGGAAGCGATCCTCGAGTATGCTCTGGCGCACCTCGCGCATGAGCTGGTGATAGAAGTGGATATTGTGCTGGCCCACGAGCGTCCAGCCGAGCGGCTCCTGAGTTTTGGTCAGATGGTGCAGGTAGGCGCGGGTGTGCGTAGAGCACACCGGGCAGGTGCAGGCGGGGTCCAGAGGTGCCTCGCTAAATTTGTACACGGAGCGACGCAGCTCCACAATGCCGCGGGAGGTAAAGGCGGTGCCGCGCTTGGCCACCTGCGTGGGAATGATGCAGTCAAACATGTCCACGCCACGGTGCACGGCCTCCAGCACGTCCAGTGGTGTGCCCACCCCCATGAGGTAGCGCGGGCGGTCTGCGGGCAGCAGGGCAGCGGTGAGCTCGCAGACGTCCTCGCGCTCCTGCTTTTCCTCGCCCACGGCCAAGCCACCGATGGCGAAGCCGTCGAAGTCGAGCTGCATGAGGCCCTCGGCACTCTCGCGGCGGAGCTGCGGATAGAGCGCCCCCTGCACGATGCCAAACATGGACTGCGGCGAGTCCTCACGTGCAGCGAGACTGCGTACCGCCCAGCGCTGAGTGATCTGCAGGGCCGCGCGTGCGGCTTTCTCATCTGCCGTGGAAGGAATGCACTGGTCCAGCACCATCATGATGTCGCTGCCGATGGCACGCTGAGTCTGGATGCTGAGCTCAGGGCTGAGAAGGATACGCTGACCATCCACGTAGCTCTGGAAGACAGCCCCCTTCTCTGTCATCTCACGCGAGTGGGGCAGCGAAAAAATCTGGTAGCCACCGGAGTCTGTGAGAACCGAGCCGGGCCACTTCATGAACTTATGAATGCCGCCGAGTTTGGAGAAAACATCCGGGCCGGGGCGAAGCAGCAGGTGGTAGGTATTTGCCAGCAGGATCTGCGAACCGGACTCATGCAGCGACTCCTGCGTCTGCGCCTTCACCGTGGCCTGAGTGCCCACCGGCATGAAGAGCGGCGAGCGTATGGTGCCGTGCAGCGTATGAAAGGTGGTGGCACGTGCACGAGAACCGGAGGCCTGGGCATCGAGCTGAAACTGGAGACGAGAGGGGGACATGAGGCGCCAAACGGCAGGCAGGCGGGTGATTACGTCTGCTGATCCGCCAGCATGGCGCGAAGCCCGGAGAAGAAGTTCGTGTTTTCCTCCTGAGTCGTGGTCTCGTTCATGTGCCGTGTGTAGTCCAGCTCTTCGACGTATTTGCGATCCAGCTCCTTCAGGAAGGTGCTGGGGGCGCTGGTCTGTTTCTTGCCCCACTTCATGCGGATGCGCGTGTGGCTGAGCGTAAGCTTCTGCTTGGCCCGGGTGATGCCCACATAGAAGAGGCGGCGCTCCTCGTCCACACGACCTTCGTCAAAGCTGCGCTTGTGAGGCAGGATGCCCTGCTCCATGCCAGGCAGGAAAACGACGGGAAACTCGAGTCCTTTGGACGCGTGCATGGTGATCAGGCACACGCCTTTTTTCTTTTCGATATCGTCCTTCTCCTCGCGATCGTCATTGAGGCACACCTCGTCCAAGAAACCGGCAAGGCCGCTGGCGCGATCCCTCTCCGCGTGGTTGGCCATGCTCTTGAGCAGCTCATTGACGCCGTTTTCCCAACCGGTGAAATCATCCGGCTCTTTGGCTGCTTTTTTGAGATAATCCATGTAGCCGACCTCAAGAATCAGGGCCTGCGTCATGTCCACAAGCTGCGTGCCTGGGGTGTTCGCAGGGCCGGAATACTTGGTGATGAGCGCAGTGAAATTGCGAATGGCATTGCGGCCCTTCTCAGGGATCTGGCGCAGGAAGTCCTCATCGCACAAGGCCACCCAGATGCTGTGGTGCTTCTCCATGCTGCGCTCTCGCGCCAGTTCGGCGGTGGCACTGCCGATGCCGCGAGTGGGCGTGTTTAGAATTCTCAGCAGCGCCATGTCATCGTGCGGATTGTGCAGCACGCTGAGGTAGCTGACGAGATCCTTCACCTCGCGGCGGTCAAAGAAGCTGCGGGCGCCCACCACGCGGTAGGCGATCTTGCGCTGGCGGAAGGCCTGCTCCAGCACCCGCGACTGCTCGTTGGTGCGAAAGAGCACGGCAAACTCCTCCAGAGGCTGCTTGTTGGCGAAGTGCGCGGTTTCCACCTCCTTCGCGATCATATCCGCCTCCTCTTTCTCATCCTCAGTGACGATGAGGCGAACGAGGTCGTTGCCGTGATTGCGGCTCCAGAGAGACTTGGGGCGACGTCCCGCGTTGTTTTTGATGAGGCTGTTGGCCGTGTGCAGGATGGGCGTGGTGCTGCGGTAGTTTTCCTCCAGCTTCACCACGTGTGGATTGGGGAAGAAGTTTTCGAATTCGGTGATGTTGGTAATCTCCGCACCACGCCAGCCGTAGATGGACTGGTCGTCATCGCCCACCACGCAGACGTTGTATGGTGCAGGCACCAGGGCGCGCAGCAGGCGCATCTGCAGGGAGTTGGTGTCCTGGAATTCGTCCACCATCACGTAATGGTGGCGGCTCTGCACTGTGGCGCGCACCTGGGCATTTTCTTCCAGCAACTTCACCCCGAGGATGATGAGGTCATCGAAGTCCATGACGTTCAGCCCGCGCATCTCATCCATGTACTTCTCCATGACCGCGGCATCGAGGTTTTCCTTGGGATCTCCGAGCCCCTCTCCCGCGTTCTTGGCCTTGCTGATGCGCATGAGCGCCATGCTGGGGTCCAGCGTCTCGTCCTTCACCAGGAGAGTCTGAAGCACGCGCTTGATCAGCGTCTCCTGCTCTCCCTGGCTGTAGATGGCGAAGTTGTTTTTGTAGCCCACGTGCTCGGCAAACTCACGCAGCAGGCGGACGCAGAAGGCGTGGAAGGTGCCAACGACAACTTTTTTGCCCAAGCCGTCGCGCACCATGCCTTTGATACGCTCGCGCATTTCATTGGCGGCCTTGTTGGTGAAGGTGACGGACAGAATGTTCTTCGGGTTGATGCCCTCGTTCACCATGTAGCTGATGCGCGCGGTGAGCACGCGCGTCTTGCCGGTGCCAGCACCTGCGAGAATGAGCAGCGGTCCGTGGATGTGTGTGGCCGCCTCGCGCTGCTGGGCATTGAGTGTTCCAGTAAATCCGCTCATGATAACCCCTTTCCTCCACGCACGGGCAGGCCGCGCTCACGCCATTCATTGAGCACCTGAGGCAGCAACTTGTGCTCCTCCACCTTGATGCGTGCATGCAGTTTCTCGGCCGTGTCGCCAGCCAGCACGGGCACCGAGGCCTGAGCCAGAATACGTCCGGCATCAATCTCTGCAGTGACGAGATGCACGGTGCAGCCGGTTTCCTGATCACCTGCATCGATGGCCATCTGCGGCGCATTGGCGCCCTTATGCTTTGGCAGCAGCGAGGGATGCACATTCACAATGCGCCCGGCATAGGCGCTGATCACCGGCTCTTTAAGAATGCGCATGAAGCCCGCCAGCACAACGACGTCAACGCGAGCACGCTCCAGGTGCTCATAGATCTCCTTTTGCGCGGCATCGCTGAGGCGGCGTGTATTGGCACCGCCGTCCACATACAGGGCGGGCACTCCGGCCGCTTGCGCGATCTGACGGAAACCTGAGTCAGCCTGATCGGTGATGGTGACAACCATCTGCGCACGCAGCTTTGGATCTGCGATGATGGCGGCAAGGTTTGAGCCTGCGCCAGAGCCCAGCACAGCAATGCGCAGCCCGCATTCGCCAGCGGCGGCTTGAGTTCCATCTCCTGCCAGCATCTTATTGATGGTGCTGGTAGTGGAGCGTCCTGGGACAAGTGGCAGAATGCGAATCTCTGCGCGAACGTGTTCCAAAGCTGTACGCTCTTCACGGTTAAGAGAATCCACCGTGTAATCCCCACCTTTGGCATAAACGTGGGGTTGAATCGCTTCGATGAGCGAAGTGGCACGCTCATCTCCAAAAACAACAACAGCATCCACGGCACGCAGGGCAGCCATGACTTCAGCGCGGTCATTTTCCGAATTGAGGGGACGATCCGGCCCTTTGAGCTTGCGGACAGATTCGTCGGAATTCAAAGCCACCACCATGGCATCTCCGAGAGCGCGAGCCTGCTCGAGATAACGCACATGGCCAGCATGCAGCAAATCAAAGCAGCCATTGGTGAAGACCAGCTTTTTTCCCTGCTGGTCCAGGGTGTCACGCAAACGCCGGACGTCGGCGATGGTGGCGGGTGTGTAGTCAGCGGACATGCGCACTGCTAATGGCGTGAACCTGAACGGATGCAAGGAACGAGCATCTGGAAAAATACGCCTCTTCAAAAGAGTGAAGAAGCATCATCATCTGGTGGCTTGACAACGCGCATGAAGTTGCCGCCGCCATTCCCCCGTCGTTCGACCTGTGGGCATCTTCATTCAATTTCACACCCATCTTTGCGGGGATGCAGGATCATGCGATTAGCCGAGCCTGAACACCTATTCAGGCCTGCAGCAAAGATGCAAAAAAAAGCGGGAGGCAAAACCTCCCGCTTTAAAAAATATGTCTCAAATCTGATCAGCCCTGCTTGGACACCACTTTATCAGAGCTGCTTTCCAGAACGGAAGCGCCAGGATCACGAGTGAGCGGCCAGTAGGCGTCCATGTTGAGCTTGGCAGGAGGTGTCATCTTGAACTGCTTGCCGTCCTTGGTGACAAAACCTTGGTATGCCAGAGGCATCAGCGTTATGCAGACACGCTCCTGATCAAACTTCTGAACATGCAGCGCAGCAGCGAAGGTGCTTTTTTGATCGAGCACCAGCGTATCGCCGGCTTGATAAGGATCCGCTTTATCTTTGTTGCCAGGCAGCACGATCTCAATATCCACGTCTTCAATGTCAGCAGAGCGCGCACGCACCACCCAGCCATCGGTGATAACATCAGAAGCAGTAAGAGGCCGTGCATTGATCACCTGGAAGCTGCCTTTGACATAAAGCGGCTGCTCCTGTTTGTAGTTGCGGATGTAGGAGCGCTTCAGAAGGTCATTCTTCACCGCGAGCTGTTCACGATTAAAGGAATAGAACTCTGCTAGCAAATCGCGCGCCGGCAGGAATTTCCCCTGTGGAACGGTGTAGTTGGTAAACTTGCGAAGCGGGTCGAGTTTATCGAAACGCGACAGCACGCGGTAGTTGAATGGTTTTTCAGGATGCGCGAACACCATGATGCTGAAGAACCAGCAAAAAGTGGCAAAGCCCATCAGCAAAGTGATGAGAATCGTCCACCAGAAGATGCCTCCGGAGTCTTTCTTCTTGGAAAAACTGCCACCGCCGTAGGAGCGGTACTCGTTGCCGTCGCTCAAAAATCGGATTTGCATAACAGAATTGCGAAAATTTTAGTTTCTATAAAACAGATATGTTCAAATTCTACAATATTGACGGATTTTGAAAAGGAAATTTTGTGAATAAGTTGGCAGATACTTTGCTTCTATTGCTTTAGCTTGGTCAAATAATCCAAGGCTTACTTTTCTGTCGGCTGCGGTTCAAAAGAGGTGCCGCAGCCACAACTGCGGGCTGCATTGGGGTTGTTGAGCTTGAAACCGGAATCCGCAAGAGAGTCCACGTAATCGATTTCGCAGCCGCGCAGGAAACCGATGCTGTCTGGCCCAATGATGACAGAGACCCCCTCCTGCTCGTGCACGGCATCCCCTTCCCGAGACTGGTCTAGCGCCATCACATATTGGAAGCCCGCGCAGCCTCCCTTCTCTACGCTGAGGCGCAACCCGGTGCCGGGCGCAGCCTGTTTTTCGGCGATAAGGGACTTCAGATGGTCGATGGCGCTGGAGGTCAGGGAAATCATGCGAGGCAGAACAAAAGGAAGAAGCAGCCAGATGGCCGAGAAGCACGGAGATTGCAAATCCCCATCAGGCGTCCAAGGTAACAATCTTGTATGACTATAGAGGCTACGCTCCCCGCCATACACTTTATCCAATTTCATGGCCAAAATACGCATTCTTCCAGACGCACTCGCCAGCCAGGTGGCGGCAGGTGAGGTCGTGGAGCGCCCTGCCGCCCTGGTGCGGGAACTGGTGGAAAACAGCCTGGACGCCGGAGCACGCCATATCGAGGTGCACGCCCAGCGCGGCGGCATCGCGATGATTCGCATTGTGGATGATGGTTCTGGAATGGACCGGGAGGATGCCATGCTGTGCCTAGAGCGCCACGCCACCAGCAAGATACGGACCAAGGAGGACCTGGGAGCGATTCACACCTTTGGATTTCGTGGAGAGGCGCTGCCCAGCATCGCCAGTGTGTCCCGCTTCCGACTGGCCACGAGGGAAAAAACGGCGCTGGTGGGAACGGAGATCGAGGTGAACGGCGGCAAAATGGTGGCCGTGCGCGACCATGGCGGCGCTCCGGGGACTGTTGTGGAGGCGCGATCGCTGTTTTTCAATGTGCCAGCAAGGCGCAAGTTTCTACGCACGGAGAATACGGAATTTGCCCATGTGGAGCAGCAGTTGCGTCTGCATGCGATCGCGAATCCGCAGGTGGCTTTCACACTGACCCATAATGGCGATCTGGTGCTGCACCTGCCAGCCACCCGGGACATGCTGGAGCGCATTCGCGGCCTGGTGGGCGATGAACTGGCCTCACGCCTTCTCAAAGTGGAGGAGACCACCCTGCACGGCGTAACGATTTCCGGCTATATCGGTGGCCCAGGCATGAGCCGCTCCAACCGGCAGATGCAGACCACCTATCTGAACGGCCGTCCCATCGAGAGCGCCAGCATCTCCTACGGTCTGCGGGAGGGCTACCACACGGCGCTGATGAAGGGTCAGCATCCGGTGACCTTCCTCTTCATCCAGATGGATGCACAGGCCTTTGATGTGAACGTGCACCCAGCCAAGAAAGAGGTGCGCTTTCATGACGGCAACAGCGTGCGAGAGGCCATTGCCCGCTGCGTGAGTCGCACGCTGGAAAAGGCCGCCAAGCTGCCGACTGGCCACGCCCCTGCACGTCCGGCACCGATTCCGCACGCAGCCGGCAGCACCCCCACCCTGCCCAGCAGCCGGCAGGAGCAGTTTGACATGCCTGTGGCAGCTTCGTCTGCGCCGCTGCGAAATATTGAACCGGCTCGTCCGCAGGTGCCCGCAAGTACTCCTACATCGGTCGTCTCGCATCGCGTAGCGGATGTGCTGGCAAGGATCGCCGCTGCACGCACCCCTGCAGCGCCACCGCTCCCAGCAGAAACTGCCGCTACTGAAGAAGAAAAAGCCGAAGAACCCCAGCAGCCGCAAATCGCCAGCCCGGAGGAAGAAACCGAGGAGCACCCTCAGGAGGCAGTCGTCGACACGAAGGCACCTGAAGCGCCGGATTTCCGCATCATCGGCGTGCTGCAAAAGCTCTATGTGCTGATGGAGAGCAAGGAGGGGCTGGTGCTGATGGACCAGCACGCCGCACACGAGCGGGTAAACTTTGAAAAGTTCCGCCGCGCCATTGAATCCGGCGGTGTCCCCTGCCAGCGGCTGCTCATGCCGATCACGCTGCAGACGACTCCACGGGACGCCGACCTGCTGAAGCAAAACCTGACCTCGCTGAACCGTCTGGGCATCGAGATCGAGCCCTTTGGCCCCAATATTTTCAAGGTGGAGACCCTGCCCTCCTTTCTGAAAACGGATGATCCTTCCGCGTGGCTGGACCAGGTCATCGAGGAGCTCAGCAGCCTGAGTTCCAAATCCTCCAGCCTGCGCTTGAGCGAAGACGCCATCGCCACCATCGCCTGCCGCGCCTCGGTGAAGAGCAACGACGTGCTCTCCATTCCTGAACTGCAAGCCTTGTTGAAGGATCTCTTTGCCTGCGAGATGCCCTACTGCTGCCCGCATGGCCGCCCCACGCTGGTGCAGATCTCCACCTCAGAGCTTGAGCGGAAGTTTGGGCGGCGTGCGCCGGGCTGAGTGTGGAATGCAAATCTTGTGATAAGTCTGCAGGAAGGCTGCGTTAAAGGGGCGCACCCCAAAAAACGCGCACGTCTCATGAATTCCCTTCGCCACGATCTCAGCCGCCGGTCCTTTGTCTCTGGAGCCGCCAAGACCTTTCTCGGAGTGAGCACCGCAGCGCACTTCGCCCCGCGTGTCATAGCGGCTCCGGGCCAGGGGGCCTCCCCACTGAAGCAGGCGGCGACGGCGCGCAATGTGATCTACCTGTACATGAACGGTGGCATGAGCCACCTGGACACCTTTGACCCCAAGCCGGAAAAGACCGACATCATGGGCCTGACGAAGGTGATCAACACCAATGTGGATGGCATTCGGGTCTCGAACAATATCCCCCTTATCGCCCGGCAGATGGACAAGCTGGCGGTTGTCCGCAGCATGATGACCACCCAGGGCGCGCATGAGCAGGGCAACTACTACCAGCACACCAGCTACACCATGCGCAGCAGCATCCGCCACCCCTCCATGGGTGCGTGGCTGCAGAAGTTTCAAGATCGTGGAAACCCCACCCTGCCCGGCAGCGTGATGATCGGCAATGACAGCCGCCATCCCGGCGCCGGCTTCTTTGAGAGCCGCTTCGCCCCGCTGATGATCAATGATCCCGAAAGCGGCATCAACAATGTTAAGACGAATCAGTGGTTCACCGAAGAGCGCTTCGCCAGCCGACTCAACACCGCCAAGCAGCTCGACCGCCAGTTTGCCGAAACCTATAACGTCAAAAACGTGCGTGCTTATGCCGACATGTATGACGACGCGCTCAAGATGATGAAGAGCGAGGAGCTGAAGGCATTCGACCTGAGCAGCGAGCCCGAAAAGCTGCGCGACAAGTACGGCAGCGACCGCTTTGGCCAGGGCTGCCTGCTGGCGCGCCGTCTGGTGGAAAATGGAGTGCGCTTTGTCGAAGTCTCTTTCGGCAGCTGGGACACTCACAACGCCAACTTCACCCGTGTGCCAGAGCTGTGCGACGAGCTGGACTCCGCCCTCAGCACCCTGCTGCAGGATCTGGAATCCCGCGGCATGCTGCAGGAGACGCTGGTGGTGCTGGCCACGGAGTTTGGCCGCACGCCGGAGATCAACGCCAACGACGGCCGCGACCACCATGCGCGCGGATTCTCCTGCCTGCTGGCGGGCGGCGGCATCCGCGGCGGACAGGTGTATGGAGCCACGGATGACAGCGGTGATGAAGCCACCGTGAACCCGGTCACGATTCCTGATTTCAACGCAACCATCGCCTACGCACTGGGCATTCCTCTGGACCAAGTGCTGTACAGCCCGAGCAAGCGCCCCTTCACCGTAGCAGACAAAGGCAAGCCGCTGACCTCGCTGTTTGGCTAAGAAGGTCAGCCTTCATCAGGCGTCTTCGTGAAGAATTTGTCACTCACCATCGCACTAATGCGAGGTGAAAAGTGGCTGGAACATCGTAAAAAGGTTAGCCCTGGGGGTGGATTTCTTGTAGTCTGCCATTCAGCGCTTGGAATCCCGGCCTGGCCAAGAAGCCAGGAGGATCCCCGCCCCTAGTCTTCACGCATGAACGTCATTCTCAAATCAGTCGCGCAGGCCGCCGGGGTGGATGCTGCCGACATGCAGGCCGCACTTGATCATGCCTCAGCAGGCGGCATTTCCCCTGCACTGGCACTGGTGGAGAGCGGCGCTGTGGATGAGCGCCAGTTTTCCCGCCATCTGGCGGAGCATCTGCGCTGGCAGTGGCTGGAATCTCCGCAGCCCCACCCGGATGAAGCAGCGGAGCTCAAGCGCCTCATCCCTGCACGCTTCGCGGTACGGCACCAGATCTACCCTGTCGGCTTCACCAACGACGAGCCGCAGAGCCAGCGTCGGCTGCTGCTGGCCTGTCACGACCCGTTTGACCTCATCACCAAGCAGGCGGTGGCACGTGTTTCCCAACTGCCGGTAAAGTGGTGCCTCACCCCTCGGACAGAACTGCTCAATGCCGTTCAGCAGCTCTACGGGGTGGGTGCGGACACCTTTGACGCGCTGATCGCCGCTGGCGGAGGAGGCACGGATGACCAGCACCTGCGGGACGAGGCCAATGTCATTGATGACGAGGATGAAGACGCCTCGGTGGTGAAGTTTGTGAATCAGATCATCCGTGAAGCGCTGGCGCAGAAGGCCACTGATATTCATGTGGAGCCGCAGCCGGACAGCCTGCGCATCCGCTACCGCATCGACGGCTTCCTGCATGAGGTGCCGGTGCCGGAAAATATCAAATCCCTGCAGTCATCGGTGATCGCGCGCATCAAGGTGATGAGCAAACTGGACATTGCCGAGAAGCGTCTGCCACAGGACGGCCGTATCAATCTGAAGGCGGACAACCAGTCCATCGACGTCCGTGTGGCCTGCATCCCCAGTGTGGAGGGCGAGTCCATCAGCCTGCGTCTGCTGGGCCAGGAGCGCTTTACTCTCGATCGCCTGGGCCTGAGCGATGAACTACGGGAGCGCATCGAAGTCCTGCTGGCCAAGCCCAACGGTATTGTGCTTGTGACAGGTCCTACAGGTTCCGGCAAATCGACCACTCTTTACACCTTCCTCTCCCAGCTCAATAGTGTGCACCGCCGCATCGTCACCATTGAGGACCCGGTGGAAAACAAGCTGCCAGGCATCGTGCAGATCCCGGTGAAAAGCGAGATCGGCCTCACCTTTGCCAGCGGCCTGCGCAGCATTCTGCGCGGCGACCCCAACGTTGTGATGGTGGGGGAAATTCGTGACCTGGAGACAGCGGAGATCGCGGTGCGTGCATCGCTCACGGGCCATCTGGTCTTCTCCACGCTGCATACCAATGACGCGGTGGCGGGAATCACACGTTTGATCGAAATGGGGGTCAAACCCTTCCTGGTCAGCTCGGCAGTGCGCGCTTTCATCGCCCAGCGACTGGTGCGCTGTCTGTGCTCTGCGTGCAAAGAGCCTGCGAACTACAAGCGGGAAGACTTTTTGAAGCTCGGCTTTCCTGAAGCAAAGAACCTCAAGCTGTACCGTGCGGCGCGCGGCGGCTGCCAGCAATGCCGTGGCACAGGCTACTCGGGCCGTGTGGCACTCTACGAGATCGCACTCATGACGCCGACGATGCAGACGCTCGTCTCTGAACGTGCGTCCGAGGCGGATCTGCAGACGCAGGCACGCAAAGACGGATTTGTCCCCATGCGAGAGTACGGACTGAAGAAGGCTGCTGCCGGCGTGACGACGCTGGAAGAAGTGGCACGTGTGACCAGCGAGGAGTTTGAGTGATGCCAGCCTTTGCCTACCAAGCCCTGTCCGCTGACGGATCGGTCAAAGCCGGAACCATTGAAGCTGCCGACCGCAGCGATGCCCTGCGCCAGCTGGCGCGGCGTGGGCTGCAGGCACGTTCCATTCAGTCCCAATCGCATGGCCAGGCCGCAGCGGCCACCGCAGAGAAAAAAGCCCAGCCAGCCGAACCAAACTCGCTCGCACTCAACAAGGCAGATGTCATCCGCTTCACGGAAGACATGGGAGACCTGCTGTCTTCCGGACTCCAGGTGGAGCAGGCCCTGCACGCGATGGAAAACCGCAGCGCCTCCAAGCTCGGCACACTGGCCGGACAAGCACGCGAACTGGTGCGCAATGGCGTGCCTCTTTCCTCCGCACTGCGTCAGGCCTCCTCAGCCTTTGACGAGCTTTACTGCAACATGATCGCCGCCGGGGAAAACAGCGGCGCTTTGGACGAGATCATGGACCGGCAGGCAAGGCATCTGCGGCTGATGGAGTCCGTGCACGCCAAGGTGGTTGGGGCACTGATCTACCCGGCCTTTTTGTTTGCCACAGGAGCGGCGCTGGCGGTCATCATGGTGACCTACCTGCTGCCCAAGATGGCAGGCCTGCTGACAGGTACTGGCAAGGAGCCACCACTGATGATCAGGCTGAGCCTGGCCCTGTCCGAAATCCTGCGAGGCTACTGGTGGGCACTGGCCATCCTGCTGGCACTGGTGGTCATGTCCCTGGTGGCTGTGCACAAGACGCCCGCCTTCAAGTCCTGGTGGCACAAGCTCATGATCAGCCTGCCCGCCATCCGCGACATCACACGGGCGCACTTTGAGCTTCAGTTCTTTGAAACCCTGGGCAGCCTTCTGCGTGGTGGCGTGCCTCTGCTGCCTGCACTGGAGCTGGTGCGGCGCGCCATTACCAACCTGCACCTGAAACATGCTCTTTCTCAGGCTGAGGTGCTGGTCCAGGAGGGGGCATCTCTGAGTCACGCCATGAAAAAGACCAAGGCCCTCGACTCCCAGGCCATCGATGTCATCCGCATCGGCGAAGACACCGGGCACCTGTCCGAGGTTCTGGGAAAGGCCGCCGCGCGCATGGACACCCAGCTTTCCCGCGTGATCGAGCGGGCCACAGCCCTCATCCAGCCCTGCCTGCTCATGATCATGGCGGTACTTGTAGGTGGGCTCGTTTGGACGATGATCAACATAGTCTTTTCCACCCTCAACCAGCTCAAGCACTGACACTTTTCCAACCCATGAAACACATCCACGCATCCAGCCCACGCTTCAGCACCAAAGCCTTTACCCTGCTCGAGATGATGGTCGTGCTGCTCATCATCGCCCTCATTCTGGGTGCCGTAGCGGTGATGGTGCAGGGCATTGAAGGCAACGCCCAGGACGTCACGACCCAGTCCAAGATCAAAGGCATCGAATCCGCGCTGACCTCTTACAAGCTCGGCGCCATGATGTATCCCACCCAGGCCCAGGGTTTGGATGCACTGGTGACACGTCCAACCGCCGAGCCCAAACCCAAGCGCTGGAAGCAACTGGCCAAGCCTGAAGGCCTCCTCGACCCCTGGGGACACAAGCTGGTCTATCGCAATCCAGGCAAACACAACCCCGCAGGATACGATGTCTTCTCCCTCGGCGCTGACGGTGTCGAAAACACCGAGGATGACATCGGCAACTGGTAAGCTCAGCCAACCTCATCCCCCTTGGGCATGCCCTCTCGCGCCGCTGCTTTCACGCTGCTGGAGATGATCGTGGTGCTTGCCATCGCGTCCCTCGTCATCGGCATCGGTGTGGGAGCGATCCAACGCATCAACGAGGACCACCAGTTGTTAAAAGTAGCGCATGAAGCGGAGAGCGTGCTGATGCAGGCAATGACCCGCACAGTGGCCACTGCCCAAGGCCAGCAGGTGGAGCTGGACGAACTGGCCAAAGGCATGAAGCTGACGGTGAAGCGTGCTGGAGCCAGCATCTTTGTCACCTCCCGCAATCAACGTCTTTTTCTGCGCCCAGGACGCCTGTGCGAACCCCTGACGCTGCGCTGGCAGCAAGGAGATGCTGCCGTGACAGCCGTCCTGGACCCGCTGACCGCCACCTTTCAAGACATGGAGGAAACCCCATGAAGAGAGAGGGCTTCACCCTGCTGGAGACGCTGCTGGCCATCATTGTTTTCAGCATGGCCGTGGTGGCGCTGGTGGAGGCGGTGCACCAACTCGGAGAAAACACTCTGCAGCGACAGCATGAGGCTGCCATCCAAGAGCGCATGCGCTCCATCCTGCTCGAGCAGACACGCATTTTCGTTCAAAATCCCCCTGAGGAGATGAAGATCAAGGAAGGTCTGATCACCTACACCGTGCGACGCACCCCGCTGGAGCTTTCAGACCGTAACGGGCAGGCGATTCAGGGCATCTTCGAGGTCAGCGTCACGGCAGACTGGATGGAAGGCCGCACCCCGCAGCAAGCCAGCACTGAAACCTGGCTCTACCCCCCGCTCTTCCAGCCATGAAAGCCCCCCGGCTAAAAGCACTGCGGAGCAGCCGCAGCAAGGCATTCACTCTGCTGGAGATGATCATCGTCCTGGGCATCACCGCCCTGGTGATCACCGCCATCTACACGATCACGCAGGGCACCCTGACCCTGGCGGATGATGTGCACCGCGCCGAAGCACGAGACACGCGCAAGCATGCTTTTGCGACCTTTTGCGAATCTTTGTTCACCGCTCTTCCAGCCACCTCGACGCTGAACCTGAAGACCACCCAGTCTGGCGGGCAGTACCTGCACGAGCTGGAACTGCAGAATGTCCCCTCTCCTTTTGACGGAACGCCCAACTTCATCGTCAAGCTCTACACCCAGGGATTGGCCGGAGGCGGCATGCGGCTGTTGCTCTCATGCCAACCGATGCCCAACCCGAACGATGTGCTCAAAAACAAGCCAGCCAACGTCACCACCGTCGTGCTGTTTGAGGAATTGCTTCAATGCGACTGGCGCCTCTACGTACCCGCCACACAGCAGTGGGTCACGGTCTGGGCGGAGGAGAACCCCACCGCTGCACCGATGGTTTTTCAACATCCGCCTCTCGTGGAGTTGGTGCTGGAGCAGCCAGGGGAAGAAAGCCTCCGACAGGTCTTCTGGATAGCCCCGTCCCAGCCTCTGACACTGATCCAGCCTGCTCCGGTTGGCAACACACTGCCCAACGGGCAGCCTGCTGCGCAGATACCCAACGGGCAGATCAATGTACAGGCCCCTGCCCTGCCCAGCGGCCAGACCGGCCTTCGCTGAAGCCCCTGCGGGCAGGCTGCGGGTGACAAATGTGTGTCGAAAATCCCTTCTCGCAGGCTTTTCCCCTTCTTGCGCCGGTGCTGGTGGCTCGCGTCTTGCTGCGCTGCACAAAACTACCATTTGAGCGCTAGCCGCATCCGTGTATGAAGCCTTTCTGGAGATTTCTGGAAACCTTCTTGAAAAATCCCCATTAATTAGCAAAACTTAAATAATCCTATCCACATGGACGAACTCACCATCTCGCGCGTCATCGGACGCGAAATCATCGACTCTCGCGGCAACCCCACTGTTGAAGTGGATGTTTACATCGAAGGCGGTGCCATGGGCCGTGCGGCAGTCCCCAGCGGTGCCAGCACAGGCGAGCACGAAGCGCTCGAACTGCGCGACGGCGACAAGAAGCGTTTCCTCGGCAAAGGCGTGCTGAAGGCTGTTGATGCCGTGAACAACGAGCTGGCAGACGCCCTCATCGGCGCCGACGCACAGGATCAGGTGGGCATCGACAAAGCCATGCTGGAAGTCGACGGCACCAAGACCAAGGCCAAGTGCGGTGCAAACGCCATCCTGGGCGTCTCCCTCGCCGTAGCCAAGGCCGCCGCAGCCACCCTGGGAGTGCCTTTCTACAAGTACATCGGCGGCCCGAACGCCAAGGTGCTTCCCGTACCGATGATGAACATCATCAACGGTGGCGCACACTCTGATGCCCCGATCGACTTCCAGGAGTTCATGATCATGCCGAAAGGCGCCCCCACCTTCTCCGAGTCCCTCCGCTACGGTGCCGAGGTGTTTCACTCCCTGAAGAAGATCCTGCACGACCTGGGCCTCAGCACCGCTGTGGGTGACGAAGGCGGCTTTGCCCCCACTCTGAAGAGCGCTGACCACGCGCTGGAAGTCATCGCCCAGGCCGTGGACAAGGCTGGCTACAAGCTCGGTGAAGACATCTTCATCGCACTGGACGTCGCCTCCTCCGAGTTCTACGACAAGGAAAAGAACAAGTATGTCTTCAAGAAGTCCGACAAGTCCGAGCGCTCTGCCGCCGAACTCGTGGCCTACTACGCCGAGCTGAAGAAGAAGTTCCCCATCATCTCCATCGAAGACGGCTGCGCCGAAAACGACTGGGCAGGCTGGAGCACGATCACCAAGGAGCTCGGCGCCACCACCCAGCTGGTGGGTGATGACCTCTTCGTCACCAACGTGGAATTCCTCCAGAAGGGCATCGACCAGAAAGTCGCCAACTCCATTCTTGTGAAGGTGAACCAGATCGGTTCCCTGACCGAGACACTCGACGCTGTGGACCTGGCCCACCGCCACGGCTACA
Source organism: Prosthecobacter vanneervenii (assembly GCF_014203095.1). NCBI lineage: Bacteria > Pseudomonadati > Verrucomicrobiota > Verrucomicrobiia > Verrucomicrobiales > Verrucomicrobiaceae > Prosthecobacter > Prosthecobacter vanneervenii. Next base: position 683,536 of record NZ_JACHIG010000001.1, read on the forward strand.
CCGCCGTCATGAGCCATCGCTCCGGTGAAACCGAAGACTACACCATTGCCGACCTTGCCGTAGCTACAAACTGCGGTCAGATCAAGACCGGCTCCATGAGCCGCAGCGACCGTATCGCCAAGTACAACCAGCTCCTGCGCATCGAGCAGGAACTGGGCGAAAACGCCATCTTTGGCGGCCGCATGAAAGTCTAATCCCAGACCCGATCCATGAACTACCGAGAAGTGCGCGCATCAGAACCCCAGCGAGGCTGGGAACATTGGGTGCGCGCATTTCTCAAGATCGGACGCTTTATCCTTCTGCTGCTGGTTGTTCCTGTCGTGTATGTCCTGTGCGACAACCCGATCGACACCCAGACCGCCATGAGGGCCAAGCTGGAACAGCTCAAAGGGCAACGCAATGAACTGCAAGCCCAGCGCGACAAACTCCTGCGCCGAATGGAGTGGATCAAAAGCGACAACGCCTACCTCGAAATGGCCGCCCGTGACCGCCTGCACCTGCAGAAGGAAGGCGAGTATGTGCTGAGGTTTTAATGGGCTGAATCTCCCTGGAAGCGGCTTTCCGGATCAGTTCCCGCGATCATGAATCGTGATCGCACACCGTTACTGCAGGCTGATTGAGCCACCGCAGGGCTCTCAAAGTAGGCTCTGTCCCATCCTTTCCGCTACCAGCCCTTAAGCCGCAGTTCAACCGACTGGAAAATCACGTGAGACCGGAGTCAGTCCAAAGAAAAAGCCAGGTGGATGAACCACCTGGCTTTAGAAGAGATTGATGTTCGACCGATATTATTCGGCGTTTTCTTCAACGTAACGAACGACGTCGCCCACGGACTGAAGCTTTTCAGCTTCTTCGTCTGGAACGTCGATGCCGAATTCTTCTTCAAAGGCCATCACGAGTTCGACGGTGTCGAGGGAGTCGGCACCGAGATCTTCGATGAACTTGGCTTCGGATGTGACCTGCTCGGGATTCACGCCAAGCTGTTCAACGATGATGTCTCTGACTTTTTCTGTGATGTTTTCTGCCATAGATGGGGGTTGTTGGGATGGGGCGGAGCTTTAGCGGCTGAGTTTGGTTTAGCAAGAGGAAATTCCCACCTTTTTTCACCTTGGCTTAATACCGCTATTTTTCCGTGGCCGTAGGTTGTGTTTCACCGCTATCGGGATCGCTGACTTTTTCGATCAGTTCACCACTGAAACGGCCAAGCAGGCGGGTCAAAACCTTGTCGGCCCCGCCAAATTTCAGATCGTCTATCACGGCACGCTTCTCAGCGCCTGATGGCGTGCGGTACCAGGCATAGGCCAGGCCTTTGTGCTCCCACTTCCGCTTGTCCACGCGGAAGACGTCCTTGTAGTGAACCTGCACGCCTTCTGGCGTCACCCAGTGGTCAGCCTCCCCACGAAGGGTTTTGCCACGATTGAGCAGGACAAGAATGCCAGCAATGCCCGCAGCCGCAAAGCAGCCATAGGCCCAGTAAAACTGCTCAGCGATTTCGTTGTCAGTGTAGTGTTTTGGCTCCTCATCCCAGCCGTTCTTGGCTGCGTAGCTTTTCCAGCGTGGGGAATCTCCATCCACGCCTGTGGGCATCCCCTTGGCCTTGGCGTCCGCCAGCCACTGCTCCATGCGCCCCTCACGCTTGGCGGCGTCAAACGAAGGAATGAACTCCTTCAGAAACCGTTCCTTCTCCTTGGCGATGGCCACCACCTTCGGATACCCCCAGACACCATCATAAAGGAACACGAGGCCGAAGACGAAGCAAAGCCCCGCCAACATGCCCATGCGGCGGTAGTACCAGTTGGTAATATGGCAGAGAATGGTCTCCGAGGATGCGGGACTGGATGTGGGGGGAAGATTTTCCATGAATGATAACTGCGGACTCAATCGCAGGCTGGCGTGGACGCAACACGGGATTTTGTGTGACAAACTATGCGAAATTTTGGAATGCGCCGGTGCTTCCCAAGACCGCTGTAGCTGCGTATTTATTGTCAAACCCACATTACATTTCGTCATGTACTCCCCAGGCTTCTATTTTGATCCATTTTATCTTCTGCTCACGTTTGGCACGATCGCCCTGTCAGTTTACGCCTCCTGGCGTGTCAAGAGCGCTTACGGCAGGTATTCTCAGGTACCAGCCCGCTCCGGACTGTCGGGTGCGCAGATCGCCCAGCGCATTCTGGACCTGAACGGCATCCAGGATGTGTCCATCCACCCCATCGCAGGCCAGCTCAGCGACCACTACGACCCCGCCAACAAGCGGCTGATGCTGAGCGAAGAAAACTACTACGGCACGAATGTGGCGGCACTGGGAGTGGCGGCTCATGAGTGCGGCCACGCTATTCAGCATCAGCAGCTCTATGCGCCCCTGCAATGGCGCATGGCTGCGGTGGGCATCACGACCATCGCGGGGCAGATCATCCCTTTTGTAGGCATGGGGCTGCTGTGGCTGATGCCAAAGATCGCCCTGCCGATCCTGGCTGTCTGCTTTGGCATTGTGATGCTTTTTCAGCTGGTCACGCTGCCGGTGGAATTTGATGCTACAGCGCGCGCCAAACGCATCCTGGCCAGCACCGGAGCCGTGGCTCCTGGAGAGGAAACCGCCGCCATGAGCCGTGTACTGGATGCCGCAGCCCTGACCTACGTGGCAGCCTTTATCAGCGCGCTGGGCACCTTCCTCTACTACGTAATGCTCCTGCTGGGCAACAACCGCAGGGACGAGTAGTGCCATGGCAAAGTGTACCAAAGAATTGCCACCACGCGGCGTATGGCTCCCATGCGCCGTGTTTCGTCTCTTCTTCTCCTACTGCCCTGGCTGGGCTTAGCAGCTCAGGATATTCCACCCATTCGCGGGCTAAGCCGCACCAACCTGCTCGAATACCGCGCCAAAGACGGCACGCTTAGAACCGCGCAGACGACAGCCGAATGGGAATCCAGGAGGAAAGAAGCGCTGGCGGGATTTCAGCAGGTCATCGGCCCCCTGCCCGGCCAGG